>NZ_JACONT010000006.1 GCF_014358075.1 Sphingomonas albertensis
TTCGGTGTGGGGGGTGTTTTGTTTGTTTTGCCCCCGCGAAGGCGGGGACCCTGACTGGGCTCCCGCCTTCGCGGGAGAACAAGTTGGGGGCAGGATGCGGTATCCCAAATCCCCACGCCACCACCCCGGCGGAGGCCGGGGCCCAATTGGGAAGCAGCGGTAACAGTGCGCAGTCCGTCGTCAGCAACGTCCCCCAATTGGGCCCCGGCCTTCGCCGGGGTGGTGTTTGGGGGTTGGGGTCGGGATTAATTCCCGGCGCGGTAGCCTTGGTACTGGCCGCACTCCGAACGCTGCGGGTCCTTATTGCAGCGCTTCGCCAGTTCCTTGCGCTGCTTGCCCTCTTCGGCTTCCTGCTTGCGCATCTTCTTGCCGTAGTTGCGGTCCGATTCTTCCTGGCTGGTCGTCGTCCAGTCGACCGCCTTGCCGGCGACCTGGAATGGTGCCTTCACGATCGAGGTTGCGGTGCTGATGCAGCCACTTACGAGGAACGGCAGCACCGCGAGTACGGGAAGAACCTTACGCATTTACTTTACTCCTGCACGCGCCCGGTCGCGCGCCTGAGCCCCGTATAGCGGAAAGTCGGTGAAGAAACCGTCGATACCTTGTGCAAGGCCGGCGTCGATCTCCGCGGCGATGTCGCCGTGGGCTGCGGGGTCGGTGCCGCGGCGGAAGCGGGTCGGTTCGAAGTAGTTTTCGGCGCGGTAGGTCCAGGGGTGGACGCGTAGCCCCGCGGCGTGCGCGTCGGCGACCAGCGTGGTCGGCGTCGCGTCGGTCCAGAGCATGCTCTTGTTCGGGCCGATTCCGTAGGCGTAGCTGGCGACAGCTTTCAGGCCTTCGGGCGTGATCATCGCCTTGTAGCTCGGCTGTGCGCCGTCGGCAGGACCGCCCTCCCCGTCCATAAGCTGGATCAGGCGGACTTTCGTCATCTTGTGGAGGCGCTGGAGGTTGGCGACCTCGAACGACTGGATGAACACCGGCGCTTTGGCCGAGTCCCAGCCGGCCTCGCGCAGTTCGGCGACCAGTTTCGCGTCGGTCGGGTGGCCGATCTTCGCGAAATAGGTCGGATGCTTGGTCTCGGGATAGATGCCGATCGTCCGGCCCGTATCGGCCGTGCGGCGCTTGGCGAGCGCGATGATCTCAGCGAGCGTCGGGATTGCGAATTGGCCGTCATAGGCGGTGTTCGCGGGGCGCAGCTTGGGCAGGCGTTCCTTCGCACGCAGCGTCTTCAGTTCGGCGAGCGTGAAATCCTCAACGAACCAGCCGGTCATGGTCTCGCCGTCGATCGTCTTGGTGGTTTTCCGGCTGGCGAACTCGGGATGGTCGGCGACGTTGGTCGTCTCGGCGATGTCGTTCTCGTGGCGCGCGACGAGGACGTCGTCCTTGGTCGGCACCAGATCGGGCTCGATGAAGTCCGCGCCCTGGTCGATCGCCAGCGAGTACGCCGCCAGCGTGTGCTCGGGCCGGAGCCCGCTCGCACCGCGGTGCGCGATCACGATTATAGCGGAGGGGGCTGGGGGCGACAAAGGCATGGAAACTGGCATCATCGCGGCAGCTTGCCCGCTTGCCGCGACGAGCGCCAGCGCACCGATATGTGAGAGCTTGTCGCAATAGGAAACGATCGGGCGCATCGGCGTTAAGTCCTCGAAATCCGTACATTCCCGGCACATTCAACCAGGGGCACCGCCATGCATTTCACGATCAATGGTCAATCATATGACGCCGAGCCCGATATTCGCACGTCGGTGCTCGACCTTTGCCGCGAGCATCTCGGGCTGACGGGCTCGAAGAAGGGCTGCGACCATGGCCAGTGCGGCGCGTGCACCGTGCTGATCAACGGGCGCCGCGTCAATTCCTGCCTGACGCTCGCGGTGATGCACCAGGACGACGAGATCACGACGATCGAGGGGATCGGCCAGCCGGGCAACCTGCACGCGCTGCAGGACGCATTCGTGCGGCACGACGGCTATCAGTGCGGATATTGCACGCCGGGGCAGATCTGTTCGGCGGTCGGCATGCTCGACGAGGTCAAGAAGGGCTGGGCCAGCCATGCATCGGGCGACCTGACCGATCCGAAGTTCGACGATGCCGAGATTTCCGAGCGGATGAGCGGCAATCTGTGCCGTTGCGCCGCCTACCCGAACATCGTCGATGCGATCCGCGAAGTCGGTGGTGCCGAGCCCGCAGGCCGGACCGCAGACGAGAAGGACGCCGCGATGGAAGCCAACGCGCGCGGGGAGCTGGTGGCATGAAGACCTTCACGTACGAGAAGCCCGCGACGCCCGAGGCTGCGGTCAAGGATATCGACACGAGCGGCGCAAAGTTCATCGCGGGCGGTACCAACCTGCTCGACCTGATGAAGTTGCAGGTCGAGACGCCGGACAAGCTGGTCGACATCTCGCGGCTCGATCTCGCGAAGATCGAGGAGCGTGAGGATGGCGGGCTGACGATCGGTGCATTGGTGCCGAACAGCGATCTTGCTGCCGACCGTCGTGTCGTCGCCAAGTACGAGGTGCTGAGCCGCGCGTTGCTGGCGGGCGCCTCGGGGCAGTTGCGCAACAAGGCGTCGACCGGGGGCAATCTGCTCCAGCGGACGCGGTGCTATTACTTCTACGACACTGCGGCGGCGTGCAACAAGCGCGAGCCGGGCAGCGGCTGTTCGGCGATCGGCGGCTTCAACCGCATCCTCGCCGTGCTGGGGACGAGCGAGCACTGCATCGCGACGCACCCGAGCGACATGGCGGTGGCGATGCGCGCGCTCGACGCGACGATCGTGACGCTGAAGGCGGATGGCGATCGTCGGCGGATCTCGATCCACGATTTCTATCGCCTGCCGGGCGATACGCCGCATATCGAGAACGCGCTCGAAGCGGGTGAGCTGATCACGCACATCGAGCTGCCGGCGCCGGTCAAGGGCAAGCAGGAATATCGCAAGGTGCGCGACCGTGCATCGTATGCGTTCGCGCTCGTCTCGGTGGCGGCGATCGTCGACGTGCAGGACGGCGTGATCGCATCGGCCTCGCTCGCGTTCGGCGGGCTCGGGCCGATGCCGTGGCGCAACCCGGCGGTCGAGGCGGCGCTGGTCGGCAAGGCGCCGTCCGATGCCGTATTCGAGGCGGCGGCGACCGCGTTGCTGGCCGATGCCAAGGGCTATGGCTCGAACGACTTCAAGATCCCCCTCGCCCGTCGCACGCTGATCGCGACGCTGCGCAACGTCACGGGAGCATAAGCATGTTTGGTCTTGGCACCACGAATAGCCTGACGATGGACAAGCCGCATCCGGACAGTCTTCTGGATACGGGCGTCCAGGGCGTCATCGGCAAGCCGCTCGACCGGATCGACGGTCCGCTGAAGGTCACGGGCACGGCGACCTATGCCGCGGAATACCAGTTCGCGAACATGGCGTATGGCGTGCTGGTTGGGACGAAGATCTCGGCGGGCAAGGTCGTTTCGATCGACGTCGATGCGGTCAAGGCGATCCCCGGCGTGATCGACGTCGTCACCGATTTCGACCAGTTCATCCGCGTCTCGGCGCAGGGCGGCGCGACCGATGCACCGACGCAGGGCGTGAAGGACATCGCGTTCTTCGGCCAGATCGTTGCGATCGTGCTCGCCGAGAGCTTCGAGGTCGCGCGCGATGCGGCGGCGCGCCTGCCGATCGAATATGACCAGGCCGAGGGACAGTACGACTTCGCCGCGCACCGCGATGAGACGCGGACGCCGCCGGACGACGCGACGCCCGCGCATTTCAAGCAGGGCGACGTCGACAAGGCGATGTCCGAGGCCGCGGTGACGATCGATTCGACCTTTGCCACGCCGAGCCAGAATTCGGCGGCGATGGAGCCGCATGCCTCGACCGCGGTGTGGGAAGAGGACGGCTCGCTGTCGCTGTACGGCGCCTACCAGATGCCGACGTCGGATGCGCAGCAGCTGGCGAAGTCGCTGGGGCTGTCGGAGAAGAAGGTACGGATCATCGCGCGCTATATCGGCGGCGGGTTCGGGTCGAAGCTCGGCATCGCACCCGAGAGCGTCGCGGCGGCGATCGCGGCGAAGCAGCTTGGCCGTCCGGTCAAGGCGGTGATGTCGCGGCCGCAGGTGTTCGAGGCGACGGTGCGGCGGTCGAATACCGAGCAGCATGTGCGGCTCGCGGCGGATGCCGATGGCAAGTTGCTGGCGATCGGTCACGAGACGCTGACGTCGAACCAGCCGACCGAGGATTATTTCGAGCCGGCGGGCATCGGCACGCACCTGCTGTACGGCGGTGAGAACAGGCTGATCACGCATGAGGTGGTCGATGTGAACTTCGTGCTGTCGGGCTCGATGCGTGCGCCGGGCGAGGCGGTCGGGATGCTCGCGCTGGAAGGCGCGATGGACGAGCTGGCCGAGAAGCTCCAGATGGATCCGATCGAGCTGCGCAAGCGCAACGATCCGAAGATCGATCCTGAGAAGGAGGTGCCGTATTCGTCGCGCAACCTGACGCGTGCGCTCGACGAGGGTGCGAAGAAGTTCGGGTGGGACAAGCGCCAGAAGGCCGGCACGCGCCGTGAGGGCGAGTGGCTGATCGGCATGGGCGTCGCCTCGGCGGTGCGCGGCAACATGATGATGGAATCGTCCGCCAAGGTCGAGATCCATCCGGATGGCTCGGCTACCGTGTCGTCGGCGATGACCGATATCGGCACCGGCAGCTACACGATCCTGGCGCAGATCGCGTCGGAGATCCTCGGGATTCCGGTCGAGAACATCACGATGTCGCTGGGCGATACCAACGATCCTCCGGCCGCTGGTTCGGGCGGTTCGTGGGGTGCGGCGTCTTCGGGTACTGCCGTGTATCTGGCGTGCGAGATGCTGCGCGGGAAGCTGGCCAAGGCGGCGGGAGTCGACGAGGACGGCCTGACGCTCAAGGACGGCAAGGCGATCGGCGACAATCGCTCGACGCCGATCGGCGAGCTGGTCGGCAAGGGTCTCGAGGCTACCGGGCACATCAAGCCGGGCAAGCAGGAGAAGGAGACGTCGCAGGCCGGGTTCGGTGCGCATTTCGCCGAGGTCGCGGTCAACGTGATCACCGGCGAGACGCGGGTGCGGCGGATGCTCGGGTCATTCGCGGCGGGGCGCGTGCTCAACGCGAAAACCGCCCGGTCGCAGTGCCTGGGCGGGATGACGTTCGGGATCGGCACGGCGCTGACCGAGGACCTCGTGCATGACACACGGACCGGCAAGCTGGTGAACCACGATCTCGGCGAATACCACGTGCCGGCCAATGCGGACGTGCCGCAGATGGACGTCCACTTCGTCGACGAGCGCGATGTGCATGCGAACCCGATCCACGCGAAGGGGATCGGCGAGTTGGGCATCTCGGGTGCTGGTGCTGCGGTGGCGAACGCAGTGTATAATGCGACGGGGATTAGGGTGCGGGAATTCCCGATTACGCTCGACAAGCTGCTGGATCAGTTGCCGGCTGTTTGAGGGGAAAGTACCCTGCCTCCTTCTAGTTCCCCCGCGAAAGCGGGGGCCCAGGAGCCAAAAGCGGTATCGCCCGTAACCCTGGATCCCCGCCTTCGCGGGGAAACGTTGGGGCGAGGCCGATTATCCCCTCTTCCGTCATGCCGGGCTCGTTCCGGCATCCACCGTTCCGCACACTCATCAACGGCGAGTTCGCGGAACGGTGGACCCCGGAACTAGTCCGGGGTGACGGAGGGTGGTTAGCAAATCCTCCTCTGACACCCATATCCATCCCTCCACCCGAGGACCGCAGAATGAACGAACACGTAATGGATGCGGCGTTTCGGCCGGGTGGTCTCGACCGCGCGAAGCAGGGCGTTCTCGGGCTCGGGCTCGACCGGATCGAGGGGCCGGCGAAAGTCACCGGCGTGGCGGACTATGCGTATGAAGGCACGCCCGAGGGCATTGCCTATGCGGCGATCGTCGGTACGCCCGTAGGCAGCGGGCGCATCCTCGGTATCGACGTGAGTGCCGCCGAGGCATTGCCCGGCGTCATCGCCATCATCCATAACGACGCTCGCATGCCAGCGGGCGAAGCCAATTCGCGGGCGATGCCGAAGTTCGATACCGATGTCATCCTTCACCTCGGCCAGCCGGTCGCGATCGTCGTAGCGGAGGACCAGGCGATCGCGCGCGATGCCGCGGCGCTGGTCGTGGTCCGTACCGAGGCGGGCGAGAACCGGTTCGACGTCGAGGCGCAGCCGATCGACACCGCGCCGAAGATCGGCTTCCTGCCGCCGATCGACAATGGTGATCTCGACGCGGTGATGGCGGACGCGGCGGTGACGTTCGACCGGACCTACACGACGCCCGTCCATTTCCCCGCCGCGCTAGAGCCGCATGCGACCACCGCGTGGTGGGAGGGCGACAAGCTTACCGTGCGATCGAGCAACCAGGTGATCGGCGGCGCGCGGAAGACTATCGCGAAAGCGCTGAAGATCGATGCGGACAAGGTGCGTGTCCTAGCCCCGTATGTCGGCGGCGGGTTCGGGGGCAAGACCGGGGTCGGACCAGAGGCGATCCTCGCAGCGATCGCGGCGGAGGTCGTCGGGCGGCCGGTCAAGGTCGCCCTGCCCCGTCGCCAGACTGCATACATGGTGCATCATCGTTCGCACACGACGCAGCGGATCCGGATCGCCGCCGACGAGCACGGCGTGATCCTCGGCATGGGGCATGAAAGTGTCGTCGCGCAGAACGACGATGGCGAGTTTCTCGAGCCGGTGCCGTTCGGGACGCTGCCGCTGTACCGGGGCGACGCGCGGCGGTTCAAGACCGACCTCGTGCGTGTCGACCTGCCTGCGAGCGGCGCGGTGCGGGCGCCGGGCGAGGCGGTTGGGACGTTCGGCGTCGAGTGCGCGATGGACGAACTGGCCGAGCAGCTCGGGATCGACCCGATCGAACTGCGGCGGCGCAACGAGCCCGAGACCGATCCGGTGAGCGGCAAGCCGTTCTCCACGCGGCGGATGCTCGATTGCTATACGCAAGGCGCCGAGCGGTTCGGCTGGCCGGCGAAGGTGCCGGCGCCGGGATCGGTGCGCGACGGCGAGTGGCTGGTCGGGATCGGCATGGCGGCGAGCCTGCGCGGCAACTTCACCGTCGAGGCGCAGGCGCGCGTACGGCTGGAGGCGGATGGCCGCGCGACGGTCGAGTGCGACATGACCGATATCGGCACGGGGACGTACACCATCCTTGCGCAGACCGCGGGCGAGATGCTCGGGCTGCCGGTGGCCGAGGTCAATGTGCGACTGGGCGATACCGACTTCCCGCCGAGCGCGGGGTCGGGCGGGTCGTTCGGCGCTGGCAGCGCGTGTTCGGCGGTGGTGCTGGCGTGCGAGGATATCCTTGGCGAATTGGCGTTGCGGATGAATGCCGCGCCCGAGGATCTGAGCTTGCACAACGGCTGCGTGAGTGCTGGCGGGCGATCGGTGAAGCTTGCCGATCTGGTGCGCGGCGAACCGATCGTGGCGATGGGCAAGACCGGGCCGGGTGCCGAGAGCAAGCGGACGAGCCAGGCGAGCCACGGCGCGCATTTCGTCGAGGTCGCGGTGAACGCGGTGACGGGCGAGACGCGCGTGCGGCGGATGCTCGGCGTGTTCGACGTCGGGCGGGTCCTCAATCGCAAGACCGCGACGAGCCAGATCACCGGCGGGATGGCGTGGGGGATCGCCTATGCGCTGAGCGAAGAGGGCATCGTCGATACGCGGACGGGGGCGTTCGTGAACCCCGATTTCGGCGAATATCATGTCGCGGTGAATGCCGACATTCCGCAGCTGGAGGTGCATTTCATCGAGGAGATCGACGACTCCGCGAACCCGGTTGGGGCGAAGGGCGTTGGGGAGCTCGGGATTTCCGGCGCGGGGGCTGCGGTGGCGAATGGCATCTATAACGCGACGGGGGTGCGGGTTCGCGACTTTCCGGTGACGCTCGACAAGCTTCTCGAGGGGTTGCCCGCCATCTGATCCTCCCCGGCACATGGAGGGGGACCGCGCCTCTTGGCGTGGTGGAGGGGGGCGACCCCAAGCGTAACGTCTGCGGCTGGCCCCCTCCACCAGCTGCGCTGGTCCCCCTCCCCGTGTGCGGGGAGGAATAGAAAGAGAACGAGACATGGCCGAAAACGATAGCGTGCTCGCTGCTGCAAAGACCTGGAAGGGCGAGAGGATGGCGATCGCCACGGTCGTCTCGACCTGGGGCTCGGCGCCGCGACCCAAGGGGAGCCATATGCTCGTCCATGCCGATGGGCGGTTCGAGGGATCGGTCTCCGGCGGGTGCGTCGAGAGCGATATCCTGGCCACCGCTGCCGAGGTGATCGCGGGCGCGCCGTTCCAGGTGCGCAACTACGGCGTTGCGGATGCGGCGGCGTGGGAAGTCGGGTTGCCGTGCGGCGGCGAGATCGCGGTGATGGTGCAGCCGGTGTCGGCCGAAGGGTTCGATCCAGAGCTGTTCGACCGGATCGCCGATGCGCGCGACCAGGGCGATGCGCTGACGGTGACGACCGACCTCGCGACCGGGCACAGTGACGCGCGGCCGTTGGAAACGGGCGAGGTGTTCGTAAACCGCTACGATCCGCCGCGCCGGCTGCTGATCGTTGGCGCGGTGCAGATCGCGCAGGCTCTGGCCGGGCTCGCGCGCGAACTCGGGATCGAGACGGTGGTGATCGATCCGCGTGCGCGCTTCCTGACCGAGGAGCGGTTTCCGGGCGTGACGCTCGACGATCGCTGGCCCGACGAGGCGATCGCCGCGCTCCGTCCCGGCCCCTCGACCGCGGTCGTGACGCTCAGTCACGACATCAAGATCGACGACCCCGCGCTGATCGCGGCGCTCGCGTCCGATGCCGCGTATGTCGGTGCGCTCGGCAGCCGCAAGAGCCATGCGGCGCGGCGCGAGCGGCTTGCCTCGGAAGGCGTTACGGCGGAGAACATCGACCGGATCGATGCGCCGGTCGGGCTCGACATCGGCGCGATCGGACCATCGGAAATCGCGCTGTCGGTCGCGGCGGCGATGATAGGAGCGTTCAATGATCGCCGCTGAAAACGTCTTCCTCATACTCCTCGCCGCGGGCCGCTCGGAGCGGTTCGGCATCCCCAACAAGCTCGAGGTGCCGTTCCTCAACAAGCCGCTCGGGATGCATGTCGTCACCGCGTTCGAGAACATTCCGTTCAAGCGCCGGCTAGTCGTCACCGACGGCTGCAAGCTCGACTTCATCAGCCATCATTTCGAAGTCGTGCATAACGACGATCCGTCGTCGGGCATGTCGCAGTCGGTGAAGCTCGGCGTGCAGTGCGCCAAGGACGAAGGCGCGGAGGCGGTGCTGATCGCGCTCGCCGACATGCCGCGCGTGACCGCGGCGCATATCTACCGGATGCTTGATGCCGCCGACAGCGCGGACGCCGTTGTCGCGTCGAGCGATGGCGAGAAGCCGAGCCCCCCCGCCCTGTTCGGGCGCGATCGGTTCGATTTCCTGCTGACGCTGGACGGCGATGCGGGTGCGCGCGACCTGGTGAAGGCGGGGCGGCACGTCGTGACCGCGCCCGCCGAGCTGATCGATATCGATACGCCCGAGGATCTCGACCGGCTGCAGGCGCTGGTCCACGATCCCAAGGCGGCGATCACTCGTGCCTTAACGCGTCGATAGGGTTCATCGCCGCCGCGCGCCGGGCCGGGAAATAGCCGAACACCACGCCAATCACCGCCGAGATGACGAACGCGAATATATTGATCTCGGGCACGAAGATCCACTGGACCTTGATCAACGGTGCGATGATCGCGATCGCCAGCTGCGCGATGACGAGGCCGATGACGCCGCCGAGGCACGACAGCGCGATCGCCTCGACGAGGAACTGCATCAGCACCTCGCGCGCGACCGCGCCGATAGCTAAACGGATGCCGATCTCGCGCGTGCGCTCGGTCACCGACACCAGCATGATGTTCATGATTCCGATCCCGCCGACCACCAGGCTGATCCCGGCGACCGCGGCGACGATGCCAGTGAGCAACGTCGTGGTGCCGGTCAGCGTGTCCGAAATCTGCTTCGTGTCGAAGATGTTGAAGTCGTCTTCCTTGCCCGCGGTGATCGTGCGGCGTTCGCGGAGCAGGTCGGTGATCGAGGCCTGGACGGTCGCGGTCGAGAATTTCTGATCGACGCCGACCAGCATCAGGCGGATATCGCGGCTGCCGGTGAAGCGCCTTTGGACCGCCTTGATAGGCATGATGACGACATCGTCCTGATCGCCGCCGAACCCGGCCTGGCCGCGGGCTGACAATACGCCGACCACGTCGCAGCTGATCGCGCCGATCCTCATACGCAGGCCGACTGCGTCGCCGCCGCGGAAGAGGTTGGTGCGGACCGTGTTGCCGATGATGCAGACGGCCTTGCCCGCGGCTTCCTCGACGGGCGAGAAGATGCGCCCTGCGGCGAGCGGCCAGGGCTGGACCTGGAAATAGGCGGAGGTGGTGCCGTTGATCGTGGTCGACCAGTTCGCGCCCTCGTAGATCGCGGTGGCGGTGGCCTGCGCTTGCGGCGCGACCGCGGTGACGCCGGCGGTCTGCTTGGCGATCGCGTCAACGTCCTCGGGCTTGAAGTCCGGCGGACGTGGCCCGCCGCCGCCGCGGCCGAAGCCTTGGCCGGGGCGGATCTGGAGGATGTTGGTGCCGAGTGCGGAGATCGACTGCTGGACCGCCGCCGTCGTCGCCTTGCCGAGCGTGACCATCGTCACGACCGCACCGACGCCGATGACGATGCCGAGGATGGTCAGGAACGACCGCAGGAGGTGGCGGCGGATCGAGCGGAGTGCGAGGGATAGGGTGGTGCCGAACATTAGACTGGTTCCCCGCGCGAGGCTTCTGCTCCCCCGCCCGCTTGCGGGAGGGGGTTGGGGGGTGGGCTCGCGTTAACGGCAAGCGCAACGGTCGAAGTGCGCGGGACCACCATCGCTGCCGTCGCGTTCGGCGTGAGCGCATGCCCACCCCCGGCCCCTCCCGCTTGCGGGAGGGGAGAAGAAGTGGTGCCGCTCACGATTCTACGCTTTCGCCTTGGCGGTGCTGGCTTTCGATTCGTTCTACCAAGCCGTCCTTGAAGTGGACAACGGTACGCGCGAACGCCGCCATGTCAGGTTCGTGGGTGACCATCAGCACGGTGATGTTCTTCTCCGCGTTGAGGCGCGTCAGCAACTGCATGATCTCGACCGAGCGTTCGCTGTCGAGGTTGCCGGTCGGCTCGTCGGCGAGCAGCACGTCGGGGCTGGTCACCAGCGCGCGGGCGATCGCGACGCGCTGTTGCTGGCCGCCGGACAGTTCCGCCGGGGTGTGGTCCCACCAGTCCGCGAGGCCGACCGTCTCGAGGCTCGCCATCGCCGCGTCCCGTCGCGTTCGCTTCTCGTCGCCGCGGTAGAGCAGCGGCAATTCGACATTCTCCAGCGCGGAGGTGCGCGAGAGGAGGTTGAAGCCCTGGAACACGAAGCCGAGATACTTCCGACGGAGCAGCGCGCGCTGGTCGCGGTCTAGCGTTTCCACATGATACCCGCGGAACAGGAAGGTCCCGTCGGTCGGCACGTCGAGGCAGCCGAGGATGTTCATCGTCGTCGACTTGCCCGATCCCGACGGCCCCATCACCGCGACGAAATCGCCCGCCGCGATATCGAGGTCGACGCCCTTGAGCGCCTGGAACATCGTCGCGCCCTGCCCGTACGTCTTGGTGACGCCGCGCAGACTGATCAGCGAGGGCGGATTACTGGCCACCGCCCCCACCCTTGCTCGCGCCGCCCGAGCGACGGGCGCCGCCGCCGCTGCGCTTGGTGTCATCCGACCCACTGGCCAACTGTCCGGTGATGACCTGCGCGCCGGGCTGAAGATTACCCGACAGGACTTCGGTCATCGTGCCGTTGGTGTCGCCGGTAGTGATCTGCACGGCTTGCGGCGTGCCGTCCGCACCCTTGACGTAGATCGTCTGCTGCGCGCCGCGGCCGAGCGTCGCGGTCCGCTCGGCCCCGCCGCCGCCACGACGCGGCCGGAAGGTCAGCGAGCCGGCGATGCCGCCACCTGCATCGCCCGTCGCCGCGGTCGGCTTGAAGCGCAGCGCGGCGTTGGGGACGAGCATCACGTTGCGCTTGTCCGAGGTGACGATGTCCGCGGTCGCCGTCATGCCGGGACGCAGCGTCAGCGACGGGTTCGCGACGGTGAGGTCGGCCGCGTAGGACACGACCTGGCCGGTGGTCGACGTCGTGGTCGTGGTGCTCGACGAGGTCGCCGAGCTGACCGTCAGGTTCGAGCCGAGATCGACGCGGCTGATCGTCGCGGGGAAGGTCTGGCCGGGGAACGCGTCGACCGTGAAGCTGGCCTTTTGGCCGATCTTGACCTCGCCGACGTCCGCCTCGTCGATCGCAACCTCGAGCTTCATCTTGGTGAGATCCTCGGCGATCACGAACAAAGTCGGCGTGTTGAACGACGAGGCGACCGTCTGGCCAGGGTCGATCTGGCGCGCGAGCACCACGCCGGTAACCGGCGAACGGATGATCGCGCGCGCACGCTGCGTCTGGTTCTGCGCGAGGAGCGCGCGGCTGGCGGCGACGTTCGCTTCGGCGACCTTTTGCGCCGCGACGGCGCGCGCGTAGTCGGCGCGACCGGTCTGGAGCTCGGTCTTCGACGGAACGCGGCCACCCGACAGGCGCGAGACTTCTTCGAGGCGGTTCAACTGCGCGCGGGCTTCGGCGACGGTGGCCTGCGCCTGGGCGACCTGCGCCTGATTCGCGGCGAGCTGAGCGCTGGTCTGGCGGATCTGGTCGTCGAGCTGCTCTGGATCGATCAACGCGAGCGGCTGGCCGGCGACGACACGATCGTTGACGTCGACGACGACCTTGGTGACGAGGCCTGACAGCTGCGAACCGACCGTGACCTGCGTCGTCGGCGCGAGCTTGCCGGTGGCCGAGACCGTGACCGTCAGGTTGCCGCGCTGGGCGGCCTGCGTCGAATATTGCGTCTGCTCCTTCGCGCCGAAGCACTTGGCGAGCAGCAGGCAGAGCAGGATCACGCCGACCGCGATCACCACCCACTTTATGTAGCGTTTCCAGGGGGCCTGCGGTTTTACGCCGAGGAAGTCGTCGATCGATGCGTCGGCCATCAGCGTGCCTCTGGATTGGATTGGGGCGCTTCAGGGATCACGGTGGAGTCCCAGCCGCCGCCGAGTGCGGCATAGAGTGCGATCAACGCGGTCGCGGCATCGGCGCGCGCTTGCGTCGCGCCGTTGCGTGCGGACAGGAGCGCGGTTTCCTGCTGGTTGAGCGTGGTGAAATCGGTGAGGCCGGTGCGGTATTGGCTGCGGCTGAGGATCGCGGAATTGTTCGACGCATCGAGCGCGATCGCGAATTGGCGCTCGCGTTCCTGCGCAGTCTGGAGCGCGACGACGGCGTTCTCGACGTCCTCCAGCGCGGTCAGCACCGTCGACTTGTAAAGCGCCAGCGCACCGTCGGCGGCGGCTTCGCTGGTGCGGACCTGGCTTCGCAGACGCCCGCCGTTGAAGATCGCCTGCGTCAGGCCGGCGAACAGGCTGCCGGTGATCGCGTCGCCGATGTTGCCGATCGACGTCGCGTTGGTATTCAGATTGCCGGTGATCGCGAGCGCGGGATAGAGCTGTGCCTTGGCGACGCCAATCCGCGCGGTGGCGGCGGCAAGCGCGCGTTCGGCGGATCGGATGTCGGGGCGCTGGCGCAGCGTGTCGCCGGGGATGCCGACGCCGACCGCGGCGGGGCCGGTCGGGATCGCCTTGGCGGGTGCCATCATCGTGCGGAGCGTGCCGGGGGCTTGGCCGGTCAGCACGCCGATGCGCGCGACGGCGGCGGCGTATTGCTGATCGAGGCTGGGGATCGTCGCGGCGGTCTGGGCTCGCTGGGCACGCGCCTGTTCGGCGTCGACGCTGGAGACTAGGCCGGCCTGGACGCGGAAGCCGGCGATTTCGAGATTGTCGTCCTGGATCGCGAGCGAGGCGCGGGCGTTGGCGAGCTGCTGTTGATACAGCCGTGCGAGTACGTAGTTGCGCGCGACCTCGCTTTCGACCGAGATCAGGACGGTGGCGTAGTCGTAGCCGGACGCGGCGTATTCGGCGCGGCTGGCCTCGACGGTGCGGCGGATCTCGCCGAAGACGCCGACCTGGTAGCTGGCGCTGGCGCCGAGCGTGAAGCTGTTCGCGCCGCCGCCGCCGGTGTCGACGACGGTGCCGTCGGGCAGCGTGAACGAGCGCCCGCCGCCGCGGACATTCTCGTTGCGCTGGTAGCCGGCCGAGCCGTTGACCGTGGGGAGCAGCGAAGCGCGGTTCTGGAGCAGGCTTTCGCGGGCCTGGCGGAGGCGGGATACCGACTGTGCGATGTCGAGATTGGCGCCGGCGGCCTGCTCGACGAGCTGGCCGAGGACGGGGTCGTCGAACTTCTGCCACCAGCGGGTCAGGTCTTCGGGCTTGGTTTCGGGGGTGACCGAGTATGCGTCGGGGACGCCGAGTTCGGCCGCCGCCTTTGGGCGATAGTCCGGCCCGACGGTGCAGCCGGCGAGCAGGACGCCTGCCGATAGGACGGGTGCGAGAAGGAAGGCGCTGACGCGGGACATGGGCGGCAGGCATGACCAACGGGCGTTTGCTAGTCCAGCGGTTTTGTGTCGCGAGGTGTCGCAGGCGGGGTGGATTGGAGGGGGTGTGGGACGCCAAGCGATGCGTCGGCGTCGTCGGTTACTATCCTATCTCTGGGGTTGGAAGACGGGATCGGGGGAAGACGAGGCCTGTCTTTCTCCCCTCCCTGGAAGGGAGGGGCTGGGGGTGGGTCGGTCCGCTCGTGCCACTGGCGTCGCGTGATGCGGAAGCCGACCCACCCCCTACCCCTCCCTTCCAGGGAGGGGAGAAGATTCCCGAAGGTGGGCCGGCGCCGGATGTCGCTCCGCCCCAGTCATCCCGGCTACAGCCACCCCGGCGGAGACCGGGGTCCAATTGGAACGTCGGAGGTCATGGAGCGCAGCGCGTATCATCACCGTCCCCCAACTGGGCCCCGGCCTTCGCCGGGGTGGTGCCAGCGGGGTTGGTGAGGTCCGCGGAATCTCAGTGGGGTTATCATGCCGTTGATCCCCTACGCCGTTCTCCCGCGAAAGCGGGAGCCCAGGGTTACGAGCGTATCGCTGCTTGATCCTGGGCTCCCGCTTTGGCGGGAGAACGGTAGAGGTGCGAGCCACGCCCCTTCCCCCTCCCCAAAACCGCACCGAAAAATAATCGAACCGGCTCCGTTCCAATTTTGCAGTGCAGCGGAACGTAGCGGCACCTCTGCGGGTTGGGGGATCATGCTAGCCGAACGCCAGCCCGCGACTGATGTCCTCGCGCCGCCGCTTGCCGTGCTCGATCCGCCACCTTTGGCCCTCGACAATGTCAGTCTGTTCTTCGATTTCGACGGGACGCTCGTCGATCTCGCGCCGACCCCCGATGCCGTCCTGGTCGACCAGCGCCTGCTCGACCGGCTCGATACGCTCGCCGAGCGCTTCCCCGGACGCGTCGCGATCATCAGCGGGCGCTCGATCACGCAGCTCGATGCGATGCTCGGTCGCCACGCGCAGCTGTTCGCGGTTGCGGGCAGCCACGGCGCGGAACGTCGCACTCCCGAAGACGGCCATATCGCAGCCGAACGCCCCGCCTCGCTCGAGGCCGCCGCCGCGGTGTTGCGCGCCTTCGCCGATGCCAACGGGCTCGTCTACGAAGCCAAGAGCCTCGGCGCCGGGCTGCATTACCGGATGTCGCCCGCGTTCGAACCCGACGCCGTCCGCCTCGCCGAGGATCTCGCCGCCACCCACGGCCTCACGCTCCAGCGCGGCAAGATGATGGTCGAGCTGCGGACCCCCGGCGACAAGGGTGCGGCCTTGCGCGCATTGATCGCAGCGCCGACAATGGCAGGAAGCATGCCGTACTTCTTTGGCGACGATGTCACCGACGAAGACGGCTTCGAGGCCGCGCGTGCCCTTGGTGGTGCGGGCATTCTCATCGGCGAGCCGCGCCCGACCGCAGCCGCCTACCGCCTGAACGACGTTGCCGCGCTCCGTGACTGGATTGCCGCCATATTGGAAACACGATGACCGCACCTACCCAAAAAGCCGACATGAACCTTTGGCCGATCGGCAATTGTCAGGTCTCCGCGCTGATCGACAAGACCGGCACGTTCGTCTGGGGCTGCGTACCGCGCGTCGATGGCGACCCGGCATTCTGCGCCCTGCTCGGGGGCGATGCGCCCAAGACCGGGTTCTGGGCGATCGAACTCGAAGGCGGCGCGAAGACCACGCAGGCCTATATCCGCAACACGCCGATCCTGGTGACGCGTCACGAGGACGAGGCTGGCAACGCGGTCGAGGTGATCGATTTCTGCCCGCGCTTCGTCCGCGAAGGCCGCACCTATCGCCCAACCAGCTTCGTGCGGATCGTCAAGCCGGTCGCCGGCTCGCCGCGGATCCGCATCCGGATGCGCGTCGCGACCAACTGGGGCAAGCCCACCGAGCATACGCAGGGGTCGAACCACATCCGTTTTCTGATGGACGACCAGACCTTGCGGCTGACGACGGATGCGCCGGTCGGGCATATCGTCGGCGAGAACTGGTTCCGGCTCGAACGCCAGATGCACCTGTTCCTCGGCCCCGACGAGAGTTTCGCGGGTGTGCTGCACGAGGCGGCGGAGGCGATGCTGTCGCGGACCAAGGACGAGTGGCGCCACTGGGTGCGCGGGCTCGCGACGCCGGTCGAGTGGCAGGACGTCGTCATCCGCGCCGCTATCACGCTGAAGCTGTGCCAGCACGAGGAAACCGGCGCGATCGTCGCTGCGCTCACAACGTCGATCCCCGAGCATGAGGGTTCTGAGCGCAACTGGGACTATCGCTACTGCTGGATTCGCGACGCCTATTATACGGTGCAGGCGCTGAACCGGCTGGGCGCGCTCGACGTGCTGGAGGGCTATCTCGAATATCTGCGCAACATCGTCGATGCATCGAAGGGCGGCCATGTCCAGCCGCTCTACGGTGTTGGCGGCGAAGCCATCTTGATCGAGCGGATCGAGAGCGACCTGCCGGGCTATCGCGGGATGGGTCCGGTGCGTGTCGGCAACCAGGCGTACGAGCAGATCCAGCACGACGCGTACGGCCAGATCATCCTGTCCGACGTCCAGGCGTTCTTCGACAAGCGGCTGTTCCGGATGTCGAGCGAAGAGGATTTCAAGAGCCTCGAATTGGTCGGTGACCGTGCTTGGGAGACGTACGACAAACCCGACGCCGGGCTTTGGGAGCTGCGCACCAAGGCGCACGTCCATACCTATTCCGCCGCCATGTGCTGGGCGGCGTGCGATCGGTTGGCCAATGCCGCCGGAGTTCTCGGGCTCGAGGATCGCCGCACCTTTTGGAACGCACGCGCGGACACGATCCGTACCACGATCGAGACGTCGGCGTGGCGTGAGGACACGCAGCGTATCTCGGCGACATTCGGTGGTGACGACCTCGACGCAAGCCTGATCCAGCTGCTCGACCTGCGCTTCTTCGCGCCCGACGATCCGCGGTTCCAGTCGACGCTGAAGGCGGTCGAGGAAGGGCTGCGTCGCGGCAGTCATATGCTGCGCTATGCGACCGAGGACGATTTCGGCCTGCCGCACACCGCGTTCAACGTATGCACCTTCTGGCTCATCGAGGCGCTGCACGCGACCGGCCGGACCGCCGATGCGCGCGAGTTGTTCGACGAGATGGTCGCGCGACGTACGCCGGCCGGGCTGCTGTCGGAGGATATCGATCCGAACACCGGCGAGCTGTGGGGCAATTATCCACAGACCTATTCGCTGGTCGGGCTGATCAATTGCGCGGTCTTGCTTAGCAAGCCGTGGAGTGCCGTCCGATGAGCCGCCTCGTCGTCATCTCGAACCGCGTCCAGTCGGTCGATGCGCCTTCGGGCAACCAGGGCGGCCTTGCCGTCGCGCTGCTTGCCGCATTGCGCGAAAAGGGCGGGGTGTGGTTCGGCTGGTCGGGCGAGACCACCGAGACCTTCACCGGGCACATCAATTTCCAGCAGGGCAAGGGCGTCACCACCGCAACGATCGACCTCGAAGAGCAGGACTTCGACGAATATTATAACGGCTATGCGAACCGGACCTTGTGGCCGCTGTTCCATTACCGGATCGACCTGACCGAGTTCGAGCGCGATTTCTCCAGCGGCTATGCTCGCGTGAACAAGCGGTTCGCGGAGACGGTGCTGCCGCTGATCGAGCCCGACGATCTGGTGTGGGTGCATGATTACCACCACGTCCCGCTCGGTCGCGAACTGCGCAAGCTGGGCGTCGAGAACAAGATCGGCTTCTTCCTCCACATCCCGTGGCCGCCGATGGCGATGCTGCTGTCGCTGCCCAGCCACCGTGCGCTGGTCGAATCGATGTTCGCGTACGACGTGGTCGGGTTCCAGACGCAGGACTGGCTCGACAGCTTCCTGCATTATGTCACGAGCCAGCTCGACGGCGTGGTCGGCGAGGATGGCTGGGTAACGGTCGGCGACCGCACGATCAAGGCGATCACCACGCCGATCGGGATCGAAACCGCGGACTTCGAGAAGTCGGCGAACAGCGACGCGGCACGGCATTCGAAGGAGCGCATGTATATGTCCGCGACCGGTCGCAGCCTGATCGTGGGCGTAGACCGGCTCGATTATTCGAAGGGTCTGGCCGAGCGGTTCGCGGGCTATGAGCGCTTTCTCGGGTCGCATCCGGATCGGCGCGGGCTGGTCTACATGCTTCAGATCGCGCCGCCCTCGCGCGAGAAAGTCGATACGTACCAGGAGATTCGCGCGAACCTCGATTCGATGTCGGGGCGGATCAACGGCGAATATTCGGACATCGACTGGACGCCGATCCGGTACGTCAACCAGGGCTTCCCGCGCGACGTGTTGGCGGGGATTTATCGCGCGGCTCGCGTCGGGTTGGTGACGCCTTTGCGCGACGGGATGAACCTAGTCGCGAAGGAATATGTCGCGGCGCAGGATCCCGAGGATCCGGGCGTACTGGTGCTGTCGCACTTCGCGGGTGCGGCGACGCAGTTGAAGGACGCGGTGCTGGTCAATCCGTACAGCCCCGAGGAAATGTCCGACGCGATCGACCGGGCGCTGAAGATGCCGCTCGCCGAGCGGAAGGCGCGGTGGGAGAAGCTCATCGACAACGTCCGCAAGGAGGACGTGATGTGGTGGTGCGAGCTGTTCATCACGGCGCTCGAGGCGGTGCCGGAGCACGTCGAGGCCTGATTTCTTGGCCCTCTGAACAGGAGGGGGCCTAATTTCTTGCCCCCCTCCCTGAAAGGGAGGGGTTGGGGGTGGGTCTGCCAGTTTTACCCCATACGCCTGGGACTATGCGGAAGCCGACCCACCCCCGGCCCCTCCCTTCCTGGGAGGGGGGAAGTTAGGCTCGACCCACCGGGTCCGGCGCCATCAGCAGGCGGTTGCGCGGGATCGCTTCCGGCATTTCCTCGCGGATATACTTCAGCAACGCCTCACGGACATCACAGCGCAGGTCGAACGCGATCGCCGCGTCCTTGGCGGTCATCAGCCCACGCAATTCGATGCAGTCCGTCTTAACGTCGGTGACCTGAAGGTTGTAGAACCGCTTGTCCCAGCGCGGGTTGGACGTGACGATCTCCCCCAGTTTCTCGCGCAGCCGTGGCACGTCCGCGGACGGATCGAGATACCAGAACACCGACCCCATCAGCTGGCTGGTCTCGCGCGTCCAGTTCTGGAAACTCTGCTCGAGAAACTTCGACACCGGCACGACAAGGCGGCGTTCGTCCCAGATCTTAATGACCACGAACGTCAGGTTGATCTGCTCGACACGCCCCCATTCGCCGTCGACGATCAACACGTCGTCGATCCTGATCGGCTCGGTGAAGGCCATCTGCACGCCGGCGATCAGGTTCTTCAGCGCGGGCTGCGCGGCGGCACCGACGACCAGGCCGGCGATACCCGCCGACGCCATCAACGTGACGCCGATCGAGCGGATGCCGGGAACGCTCAGCAGCATCAGGCAGACGCTGATGAAGATGATGAAGAACGTCCCGATGCGTCCCAGGATCGCGGCGCGCGTGCGCTTGCGGCGGGCGCGGAGATTGTCCTCGACCGAGATGTCGGCGCGGATCTCGATGACGTCCTGGAACGCACGAAGGGCCGCGACCGCGAGCCAGCCAAGCAGCGCAGGGACGAGGAAGCCGAGCAGTTGCTTCCACAGATCCTCGATGTCGTTGTCCATCGGCAGGATCCGCGCGACGAATGCGACCGACACCGAGACGAACACCGCGCGCAGCGGGCGGCGGACGCGAGCGAGGACGAGGCCGTCGGTCTTGGCGGTCGAACGCCGCTGCGCATGGCCGCCGATCCGCATCGTCAGCCAATGCGCGACCAGCGCGACGAGGACGGCCGCGGAGACGACGGCGACGCTCTCCAGCCAGACCCATTCGGGGGGTATGTGGAGCGATCTGAACATGCGCATTTTAGCGCAACGGTTGGGGGTAGCGGGATGTTCCGCTGCAGTGCAGCATTTTGGTTACGGTTGAATCTAGGATCGATTCCCGGAAGGCCACACCCGGCGACAACCACCCCGGCGAAGGCCGGGGCCCAATTGGGGGACGGCTGTAACGATGCGCCGTCCGCCATTACTGCGATCTTTCCAATTGGACCCCGGCCTTCGCCGGGGTGGTAATCGTTGACGGCGCAGCGCTTCCCCCGGGAGTAAATCACGCACCGCCCCAAACGATACCCAATGACGCACCGCCCCGATCATGCCAGAACCACCCGACCATGATCGCCCAGAGAATCAGACACTTCCTGAGCGAAGAGGACTGGCAGTTCGCCGAACACGAACGCCCCGTACTCCCCGGCTCCCCAGGCTCGCCGCTCCACCCCAGACACCGCCAGATCGCCTATGCGCTGATCGGCATATTGCTCGGGCTGACGGTAGGATTCGGCAACGCATTGATCAGCGCCAATACCTACACGCTCCAGGGCGCGCTCGGGCTCGATCCGGCGGAGATCGCGTGGCTGCCGACGGTGTACGTCATGACCAACGTCAGCATAAACCTGCTGATGATCAAGTTCCGTGCGCAGTTCGGGCTGCGGCCGTTCGCGATGATCTTCCTGATCCTCTACGTGCTGATCACGCTCGCGCATCTGTTCGTCCACGGGTTCGCGACCGCGATCGCCGTCCGCGCGATCAGCGGGATGGCGGGCGCCGCGCTGAGCAGCCTGTGCCTCTATTACGTGATGCAGTCGCTCCCCGCAAAATGGCGGTTGAAGGCGGTCGTGCTCGGCATCGGCATACCGCAATGCGCGACGCCGCTTGCGCGGCTGTTCTCGCCCGACCTGCTGGCGATGTCGCAGTGGCGGACTTTGTACCTGTTCGAACTCGGGCTCGCGCTGCTGTCGCTCGCCGCGGTCGCCGCCCTTCGCCTTCCGCCGACGACGCGGAGCAAGGCGTTCGAGCCGCTCGACTTCCTGACCTTCGTACTGTTCGCCGGATCGACCGCGCTGTTCGCCGCGGTGCTCGGCCTCGGCCGGATCGTGTGGTGGACCAACGCGCCGTGGATCGGCTGGGCGCTCATAGTGGCGATCCCGATGTTCGCCGCCGCGATCGTCGTCGAGCATCACCGCGCCAACCCGCTGCTCAACACACGCTGGCTGGGCAGCGCCGACATCGTCCGGTTCACGATCGTCATCGTCATGGCGCGGATCGTGCTTTCGGAGCAGACCTATGCCTCGGTCGGGCTGCTGACCGTGCTGGGCCAGAACAACGACCAGCTCGTGCCGTTCTTCCTGATCATCTTCGTCGCGTCGGTAGCGGGCGTGATCGCGAGCGCGGTGACCTTGGACGTCGAGCGGCTCGGCCATCCGATCATGCTGGCGATCGGTCTGGTCGCGGTGGCGGCATGGTTCGATTCCTACGCGACCAGCCTGACGCGCGCGCCGCAGATGTACGTGACGCAGGCGATCATCGGCTTCTCCGCGACGTTCTTCCTTGGGCCGGCACTGCTGTTCGGGATGACCCGCGCGTTGAAGGAAGGCGCGGGCCACATCATCAGCTTCATCGCGCTGTTCGGGATCATCAACTCGCTCGGCGGGCTCGGCGGCACGGCGTTGCTCGGCAGCTATCAGGTGATCCGCGAGAAGGCGAACAGCGCGGCGCTCGTCCAGCAGATCTCGCCGACCGACCCGATCGTGACGCAGCGTATCGCCGCCGGCGGTGCCGCAGTCGGGCGAGTGATCGTCGACCCGACGCTGCGCAATGCCGAGGGCGCCGCGATCCTGTCGCAAACCACGACGCGGGAGGCGAACGTGCTTGCGTATGACGACGTCTTCCGGTTGATCGCGGTCCTCGCCGGCGGAACGTTCGGGTATCTGCTGTTCCTGCTGGCGAGACGCGCGCGACGCGAACGACGGGCGCGGCTTGAGGGCCCGGTTAAGGGGACGACATGAGCGACGCACGCAGCCCGGTGGCCGAGGGGCCGGCGACCGAAGAAAAGCAGGCAGAGGCGGCTGCACCGGCCGCCCCGGTCACGCCCGTCGGGTCTGGCTGGCGTCCACAACCGCCGAGCCGCACCGTCATCATCGTCATCGTGCTGCTCGCGGTCGCCGGCGTGTGCGCGGTGCTGGCGGCGTGGCGCCTGCCCCCGTTCGCGACGAGCTATCAGTCGACCGACAACGCCTATGTGCGCGGGCGGACGACGGTGATCAGCCCGCAGGTCAGCGGCTATGTGACGCAGGTGCTCGTGCGCGATTTCGCCGATGTGAAGCAGGGCGATCCGCTGGTGAAGATCGACGACCGCATCTATCGCCAGCGCGTCGATCAGGCGCAGGCGCAGGTCGATGCGCAGGCTGCGACGCTCGCCAACAGCCGGCAGACGGCGGCCAGCCGCGAGGCGACGTTCGCGGCACAGGACGCCGCGGTCGCGAATGCCTCGGCGCAGTTGATGCGCGCGCAGGCGGACATGGCGCGCGTCAACGACTTGGTGACGGACGGCTCGGTGTCGCTGCGCGAACGCGACCAGACGCTGGCGGCGTTGCGGCAGGCGCAGGCGCAGGTCCAGCAGGCGAAGGCCGCGCGGGAGATTGCGCGGCAGGATATCCGCACGGTCGAAGTCGGGCGTGGCGGTCAGAAGGCGGGCGTCTCGGGCGCGGAGGCGGCGCGTCGGCTCGCACAGATCGATCTCGCCAACACCGTGATCCGCGCGCCGGAGACGGGACGGTTGAGCGAGGTCGGCGTACGACTGGGCCAATATGTGACGGCGGGGTCGCAGCTGATGTTCCTGGTGCCGCCGGAGACATGGGTGATCGCGAACTTCAAGGAAGCGCAGACCGCGCGGATGGTGGTCGGCCAGCCTGCGTCGTTCACCGTCGATGGGTTGGCGAACGCGCGGCTGACCGGGCGGGTCGAGCGTATCTCGCCGGCGGCTGGGTCCGAATTCGCGGTGCTGAAGGCGGATAATGCGACGGGCAACTTCACCAAGGTGCCGCAGCGTATCGCGGTGCGGATTCGGGTGGATGCGGGGCAGCCGCTCAGCGCACGACTGCGGCCGGGGATGTCGGTGCAGGCGCGGGTGGACACGGCCGGCGGGCCGGGGGTGCGGTGATGGGCCACCGTCACCGCGGACTTCCCCCCTGCCTGGAAGGGAGGGGTTGGGGGTGGGTCGCTCTCGAGGGAACGCCGTCTCCTGCCCCAGGCCTACCCACCCCAAACCCCTCCCTTTCAGGGATGGGAGACGCGGTGACGATACCGCACACTATTCTGGTGGTGAGAGCCGGCACCCTGACGCATGTCACCACGCCAACAAAGGCCACCACCCCGGCGAAGGCCGGGGCCCAGTTGGGGGACGGCTGTAACGAAGCGCAGTCCGCTATTACCTCGACCTCTCCAACTGGGCCCCGGCCTTCGCCGGGGTGGCGTAGCGTTGCAGTGTGGCATCGCGCACCAAGATGGCGGCGCAGTAAAAGCGTAGGTGCCCTCACCCTCGCCCTCCTCGCCACAGCTTGTATCGGCCCCCGCCCCGAGCCCCCCGCGACAACCGCCGTCGCCCCGCCCCCGGCCTGGCGCACGGCGCTCGGCACCGGCGCGCCAATCCGGGCCGACTGGTGGAGCGCGTTCGGCGATCCGGTGCTCACCGGCCTCGTCGCGCGGGCACTCGCCAACAGCCCGGACCTCGGCTCAGCCGCCGCGCGCATCGACGAAGCGCGCGCCGCGGCGCGCCTCGCCCGCGCGCAACAGACGCCCCTCGTCAGCGGCGCGGCTCCCGGCACTACCGGCCAGACCGTCAGCCCGTTCGGAACACCCTCCGACGCGATCGGCGCGCAGCCGGCGGTGTCGATCAGCTACGACCTCGACCTGTTCGGCCGCCTCCGCCTCGCAAGCCAAGCCGCCCGTGCGCAGTTGCTCGCAAGCGAGGCGGCGCGCGACACGGTAAGGCTCGGCATCGCGAGCAGCGTCGCGACCGGCTACATCACGCTCCGCGCGCTCGACCAGCGTCTCGCCGTCGCGCGCCAGACGCTGGCGGCCCGCGCGGAAGGCCTGCGTATCGCGCGGCGACGCGCCGAGGCCGGCTACACCTCGAACCTCGAACTGCGGCAGTCGGAGGCGGAATTCCACGCCACCGAACAGCTCGTCCCCGCCGCCCAGCTCGCGATCAGCCGGCAGGAGAATGCGCTGAGCCTGCTGCTCGGCGACAACCCGGGTCCGATCCCGCGCGGACGCACCCTCGACCAGTTGGCGGCCCCCGCGATCCCCGACGGCCTGCCCGCCGACCTGCTCCGCCGCCGACCCGATCTCTATCAGGCCGAGCAGACACTCGTCGCGACCGACCGCTCGCTCGACAGCGCGCGTGCGGCGATGCTGCCGAACCTTGCCCTGACCGGCTCGGCGGGGGTGGTGCTGTCGACGGCTCTGGCAAACCCGATCGCGGTATTCTCGATCGGCGCGAGCGTGCTCAGCCCGATCTTCGACGGCGGGCGGCTCGGCGCACAGGCCGATGCCGCGACCGCGCGGCGCGATCAGGCGGCGTTCGCGTATCGCCGGACCGCGTTGCAGGCGTTCCGCGAGGTCGACGACAGCCTGGCGGGAGTGCAGCGCTCTGGCCAGCAGGCGGTCGCGCTCGCCGGCCAACGCGATGCGCTGGCGGGGGCGTTGCGCAATGCCTCGAACCGGTACCGCGCGGGGTATTCGGCGTATATCGACCAGCTCGATGCGCAACGCGGGTTGCTGACCGCGGAGCTGTCGCTGGTGCAGGCGCGCGCGGATCGGCTGACGGCGTATGTGACGCTGTACCAGGCGATGGGCGGGGGCTGGTCTCGTGCTGATGCCGAAGTGGTGCAGCGATAGTGTTCCCCCGCGAAGGCGGGGGCCCAGGATCAAGCAGCGCTGCGTTCGTGGTCCTGGGCTCCCGCCTCCGCGGGAGAACTGGAAATGGCTTATGCCCTCACCCCATCGATGCATTTTCCTGCCACACTTCGCCCGTACAGCCGCACTCCATGAAGGCCATCATCCTTGCCGCGGGTCACGGATCGCGGTTGCTGCCGTTGACGCTCACCACGCCGAAATGCCTGGTCGAAGTCGGCGGTCGCGCGATCCTCGATCACCAGCTCGACGCGGTCGCCGCGGCGGGGTTCGAGGGTGCGGTGGTGGTTGGCGGCTACCGGATCGACCAGATCGCCGCGCATCTGAGCGCGCGCGACGGTGGTCTGCCGACCGAGCTCGTCTTCAACCCGTTCTGGGGAATCGCGAACAGCATCGGCAGCGTCTGGGCGGCGCGCGCGTATCTCGACGCGCCGTTCGCGCTGATGAACGGCGACACGGTGTTCGATGCACCGATCCTGCGCGCTGCAGTGTCCGATCCGGTCGCGGGCGTAAAGCTGGTGATCGAGCCGCTCGCCGAACCCGGTCTCGACGACATGCTGGTCGAGGCGGACGGCGACCGGATCGTCGCGGTCGGCAAGCATCTGGTCGGGCACGAGGCGACCGCGCGCTCGCTCGGACTGATCGTATCCACCGGCGGGACGACTTACGCCGACGCACTGCGCGCGGTGATCGGCGAGGAGGACGGCATCCATGCCTATCACCACGCCGTCGTCCGCCGCGCCGCGGAAACCGTCGGTGTCCGCGCGGTGCGGATCGCGGGCGATGTCCGCTGGCAGGAGATCGACCGCCCGGAGGACATCGCGCTGTGGCAGCACGACCATGATGCGCTCGCCGGAGATGGGTCGGGCGCATGACGCGGAAGGTCGCGTTCCTGTTTCTCGGCGAGACGCTGCTGATCCCGCATCTCTATCCGATCGTCGAGGCGCTGGCCGCGACGTCCGACGTGCCGATCGAGCTCTGGGTGAGCACGTCGGTGCACGAGGCGTTGCTGGCGCGCTGGACCGCGCCCTTCCCGACCGTTCGTATCCGCCGCGCGCCGGGGTTTCGCGCGGTTGCCGACGATGGCAGCGGGCGCAACCCCGTGCTGCCCGCCAAGATCCCGATGCTCCTCCGCCTGCTCCCTTATCTGCGCAGCGCAAGCATCGTGGTGTGTGCCGAGCAGACAAGCTTGTGGCTCCCGCGGCTGTTTCCGATGCGCGCGAAGTTCTTGAAGACCTCGCACGGCGTTGGGTCGATGAGCGCGCGTGACGATCCGCGGCGGCGTGCGGCGGCGTTGACGCTAGTGCCGAGCGAGCTTGAGCGGCGGACGTATCTCGACCGCGGGTTCGCTCCCGATAAGTTCGTCGCGACCGGCTATGTGAAGGCCGATTTCGCGCACCGGACGCATGCCGCGCCGCCGTTCGCGGATACGCGGCCGGTGGTGCTGTACGCGCCGCATTGGCAGCAGCATCGCTCGTCTTGGTGGCGCTGGGGCGCGGAGGTGGTGCGGCGGATCGTCGCGGACGGGCGCTACAACCTGATCTTCGCGCCGCATCAGCGGCTAATCGAGAAAGCTCCGGAAGTCGCGGACTTGATGCGTGAGGTCGGCGATTTGCCGCATGTGCACTGCGACATCGACGGGTTCGCGATGGTCGACGGGAGTTATACCGGCGTGGCGGACGTGTATCTCGGCGATACGTCGAGCCAGGTGATCGAGTTCCTGATGCGCCCGCGGCCCTGCGTGTTTCTCAATGCGGGGGGTGTCGCCTGGGAGGGCGATCCGAACTACGCGATGTGGGTTTGCGGTGAGGTGGTCGAGGACGTTGCGGATGTAGTGGCGGCGGTCAATCGCGCCGCGCTGTCGCATGGGGAGTATGCCGCGGTGCAGGCGAACTTCGCCGCGCGGTCGCTGGGGTCGGTCGAAGGGGGTGCGGCCAGGGCGGCGGGGGAAATCGTCAAGCTGATCGACGCGTAATGCGTTCCACAACCCGCTAGCACCCCGGCGGAGGCCGGGGCCCAGGTGGCATGACCATAATGGCATCACGCGGTCCCTGGGTTAGCAACGTTCCCCAACTGGGCCCCGGCCTCCGCCGGGGAGGTGCACGTGGACGGGAATGCGCACACTTCACCCCGCCACCTAACTCCTCCCCCCTCGCTTTCACGACCAGATCGGGTAACGGGTGCGGGATGGTAGATTCGACAGCCCCTACGCCAGCGCTCCGGACCGTCCGGGCGAACGACACGCTGCTCTGGGGCATGACCAATGCCGAGCGGATCCGGCGGATCGGCGTCGCGCAGGGGTTGGCCCCGGATACCGACGACAGCACCGGCCCCGTCATCCTCGCCAACCTCGCCTACGCCTTCGATCCGGTCTGGATCGGGCATCTGAAGTCGCGCCCCGGGACCGTCGTCACGCGCACCGGCGTTCCCGTGCTGGCGCATGTCCGCGACGCAGGCGAACGCGAGCGGATGACCGCAGCGATGCTCGGCGAGGCGCCGCTGGTGACCGGGCTGACGGTGATCGCCGCCGAGGCCGAGGAAGGCATCCTCAACGAAGCGCTCCGGAAACGCGAGCGGCCGTTCGCCGAACTGCTGACCCCCGCTGCGGTGCCGGCGATCGAGCGCGCGAGCTATGTCGGCGCGTACAAGGGCGTCACCGACCTGCTGACCAAATATCTGTGGCCCGAATGGGCGCTGGCGATCACGCGGGTCTGCGCACGTGCCGGGATCACGCCGAACCAGGTGACCGCGCTCGGCTCGGTGCTGTGCATCGTCGCGACCGTGGCGTTCTGGTATGGCTGGTTCTGGACGGGGCTCGCCACGGGGCTGTTCTTCATGGTGCTCGATACCGTCGACGGGAAGCTCGCGCGGTGCACGATTACCTCGTCGAAGCTGGGCAACGCGTGGGATCACGGCGTCGACCTGGTGCATCCGCCGTTCTGGTGGTGGGCCTGGGCGGCCGGTTGCGCGCCGTACGGACGGCCGCTCGAGGACGGCGTGTTCTGGGCGGTGATCGGGACGATGCTGTTCGGCTATGTTGCGCAGCGCCTGATCGAGGGGGCGTTCATCGTCCGATTCGGTATGCATATCCATGTGTGGGAGCGGTTCGACAGCTGGTTCCGGCTGATCACCGCGCGGCGTAACCCGAACATGGTGATCTTGTTCGCGGGGTTGCTGGTGACGCGGCCGGACTGGGGGATCATCGGGGTGGCAGCGTGGACCGCGATCTCGTTGGTGGTGCATCTTGTGCGCCTGGTCCAGGCGATGGCGCGCAAGGCCCGGGGCGAGACGTTGGTGAGTTGGCTGGCTTGAGGCTTCGCGGAGTCGCTACCTGCTAACGCCGACCTCCCTCCCTTCCGTTCGTCCTGAGTAGCCATCGAGTAGCTGCTCTTGCAGCGTATCGAGAGGGCGTATCGAAGGACAGGTTGCCGCGCGGAACCCATGCTTCGATACGCGCCCTCGATACGCTCCTGACGGAGCTACTCGGTCTCTACTCAGCACGAACGGAAAAGGGGGATGCGGCGAGCCCTATCCCTCGACCAGCGTTTTCGGCCGGCCGATCCACCACAGACAGTAGATCGCCAGCGCGTACAGGAAGCGGCTATAATCGCGTTTCCCCGCGCGGTGATCGGCGAACACCTTGTCGACCGCGCCCGTACGCCACATCCCCTGCTCCCGCACGCCGCTGTCGCGCCACAGCTGTTCGGCATACGCCCCGAAATCGCCCGCGAACCACGCCGCCAGCGGCATCTGGAAGCCCTGTTTCCGCCGGTCGAGAATTCCCTCCGGCAACCACGGCGCGATGGCTTGGCGGATGACGTATTTGCCGACCTTGCCGTGCAGCTTCATGTCGGCGGGCATCGACAGCGCGAGGTCGACCATCCCCTGCCCCAGCATCGGGACGCGCACTTCGAGCGAATGCGCCATGCTCGCGCGGTCGACCTTGGTCAGCATCGCGCCCGGCAGGTTGAGCGCCAAGTCGGCGAGCCCGAACTGCTCAAGCGTGTCGGTCGAGATCGCGTCGGGATCGGGGAAATATTCCGCGACCAGCGCGGCGATCCCGCCTTCCTCCTCGGCGATGAACTCGGCCGAGAATATCTCGCGACGGAAGGCTTCGTTCGTGATCTGCGTCTTGGCGAAGAACCGCGCGACGCCGTTCGGAAGCGCGGCGCTGCCGGTCGTCTTGCGCCAGCGTTGCAACACCGCGTTCGCATGGCGTGATGGCAGCGTCGGCACCGCGTCGAGCGCGCGGGCGAGGCGGCGCAACGGCGCCGGCAGCGAACTGATCCGCCGCTCCGTCGCGTGGCGTTTATACCCGAAAAACAGTTCGTCGCCGCCGTCACCCGACAGCGCAACCTTGACCTCCTGCGCGGCGATCTGGCTGACGTACCAGGTCGGCACCGCGGAGGGATCGGCGAACGGCTCGTCATAGCAATGCTGGACCTCGGGCAGCATCGCCTGCGCATCCGCCAACTCCAGCGTGCGCGTGACGTGGTGGCAGCCGAGATGCCGCGCGATCGCCTCGGCATGCGGCGATTCGTCGAAGCGGGGGTCGGGGAAGCCGATCGTGAAGGTGCGTACCGGCCGATCCGAGACCTGCGCCATCGCCGCGACCACCGCGGACGAGTCGACACCGCCGGACAGGAATGCGCCGACATCGACATCCGCGACCATCTGCTTGCCGATCGTGTCCAGCCACTCGTCGCGGAAGCGCTCGATCCATGCCGCCTCGGACCTGGTTTCAGAGGGATGATAGGCCGGCGTCCAATAGGCGCGCATCGTCGGCGGACCGCTCGCCTCGATCGTCATCACATGGCCCGGCGGCAGCGTGCGGACCTGCGCATAGATCGAGCGCGGGGTGCGAATATGGCCGAAGCTGAAATAATCGTGGAGCGCACGGCGATCGACGGCGAACGCCATCCCGGGCAACAGTGTGAGCGTCTTCAGTTCGGAGCCGAACGCGAACCCGGCGGCCTGGTCGGTGTAATAGAGTGGCTTGATACCCACCGGATCGCGCGCCAGCGTCAGGCGTCGTTCGCGAATATCCCACACCGCGACCGCGAACATCCCGTCGAGCCGCGCCCAGACGTCGTCGCCCCAGCGTTCGTAGCCCGCCAGGATGACCTCGGTATCGCCCGCGCTCTCGAAGATGCGCCCCAACGCCTGCAACTCGCGCCGCAACTCGCGGAAATTGTAGATTTCGCCGTTGAAGACGAGTGCATAGCGGCCGTCGGGCGAATGGAACGGCTGATGCCCGCCCTCGATGTCGATGATGCTCAGCCGGCGCATCCCGAAGCCGAAATCGCCATCGGTCATCACGCCCTGATCGTCGGGCCCGCGGTGGAGGATCGCGTCGCACTGCGCAGTAATGAGAGGCGCGGTCACGAGGCGGGGCGAGACCGCAGCGCCACCTCGCGCGTAAAGGCCGGCAATTCCGCAGATGACGAACGATCCCTCGCATGACGGCGGCACCGCCGCCCGAACGCGCGCGGTCTAGGAGCCGGCCGGCGCTTTGTCACCTTTGGGCGCCCCGGCCCCTTCTTCACACCTCACGGCCCCCGAAACCTTGCCGCACCCGCCGTCGCGCTCTAGGAGCCGGTCGCAGATGGTTCAGGACCCCGCTCCTTCTCCGGCCCCGGCGGATGCGCCGGCACGTGCCGGCACGACCGGGATTTTCCGGGCGGCGGCGCGCAACCTCGGCTGGCTGCTCGCCAGTCGCAGCGTGCTGGCGATCCTGTCGCTCTTCTATCTCGGCTTTGCGACGCGCACGCTGGGCGTGGTCGATTTCGGCCGGTTCGCGCTGATCTCGGGGGCGGCGCAGGCGCTGGCGACCTTCGTCGGCTTCCAGACGTGGCAGATCATCGTCCAATACGGCGTCGAGCCGATCCAGCAGGGCGATACGCCGCGGCTCGCGCGCCTGCTCCGACTGTCGGCGATCCTCGACATCTGCAGCGCGCTGGTCGGCGCCGTGCTGACCGTGGCGATCCTGTTCGCGTGGAGCGATGGGTTCGGCATCCCGCCCGACCTGATGCGCGACACGCTGATGTTCGCGGTGGTGCAGCTGATTACGATCCGCTCGACGCCGCTCGGCATCCTGCGGCTGCGCGACAAATTCTCGTTGTCGGCGGTGGCGGACAGCATGACGCCGATCATGCGCTTCGTCGGCGCGGGCGCGGCGATGATCTTCGAACCGACGATCCGCGGCTTCATGCTCGCCTGGGCGATCGCCGAGATCGTCACAGCCGCAACCTATTGGATCATGGTCGCGCGCAGTGGCGACCTGCGCCTGCTCGCGAGCGGCCGGGGCAGCTGGCAGCAGGTCCGCGACGAGAACCCCGGCATCGTCCGCTTCTCGCTGAGCACCAACGCCAGCGCGACGCTCGGCCTGTCGAGCAAGCAGATCCCGCTGCTGCTGGTCGGCGCGTCGATCGGTCCGGCGGCGGCGGGTGCGTTTCGGCTGGCGACTCAGCTGGCACAGGCGCTGGCGAAACTGTCGCAGATGCTGTCGCGCGCCGCCTTCCCGGAGATCGTCCGCGCGGTCCGTACCGCCGAGCCCTCGCGCCTGCGCCGCATCCTCGTGCGAACGATGCTTGCGAGCACGGCGGCCGCGCTCGTGATCCTCGCGATCGTCGCGCTGGTCGGCGAACCGATCCTGAAACTGGTCGGCGGCAAGTCGTTCGTCGGCGCGTATCCGGTGCTGTTGTGGCTCGCTGCCGCCGGCTGTTTCGACCTCGCCACGGTCAGCCTCGACACGGTGATGACCGCGCTGCACCGCGCCGGCACGGTGTTCGCGATCCGTGCGGTCGGTGTCGGCCTGCTGTTCGTCGCGGCATTCGTGCTGATGCCCGCTTATGGATCGGCGGGTATCGCCGCGGCGGTCGCCACCGGATCGGTCGCGGTGGCGATCCTGCTGGGGTTCGCAGCGGCCCGGATGACCCGCACGCCGGACGAAGCGCAGCCCGCATAGAGCCCCCGGCAAGCTCCGGGCGTTGGCGATAAACGCCTCGTTCACGTCGCAAATGTCATCTGCGCGCCGCTCTATCGCCACTATTTTCGGGTCTTAGTCTGCCGATGAACCATGTAATTCTTATGGCGCTGGGTGCGGCCGCCGTGCTCGCGCCGGTCCAGGCGCATGCCGTCGAGACCTGCGAGGGCACGCCGGGCAATGGCAACGCCAAGCTGATCCTCGAGGCGACGACGATGCACAACACCGTCGGTGAAGTCGCCTTCACGATCTATCCGGACGACAAGAAGCGGTTCCTGGCAAAGGGCGCGAAGCTGGCGCGCGCGCGCGTTTCGGCGGCGAACCCGCGCGCCTGTTTCTGGCTCAAGCCCGGCTATTACGCGATCGCGCAATATCACGACGAGAACAGCGATCATGATTTCAACCGGACGCTGTTCATGCCGAAGGAGGGCTTCGGCTTCTCCAACGACGCCCCGACCTCGATCGGGCTGCCGTCCTTCGAATCGGCTCGTACGGCCCTGCCCGCCTCCGGCACCGTCGTACGGATGAAGATGCGGTATCGCCGATAATATGCGTCCGGACTGCGGCTGACGCGGAACGGAAATCTTGCTGACACAAATTTGTAGCGGTTCTGTACCGTGACGGGTATCTCTATATCGTGGCTGATGCTGTTTCGAACTTCGACGCCTTTGGCAGGCAATCGCTCTCCCCTCCAGTCGCACCCGCGTGGCTGCCTGAGGGGATGTTCGATTCGGCTGCGTCCGAACGCGCCAGCGTGAACCCGCGCGAGGCAGCCGCGAAGATTCGCACCGGCATCATCTGCAACCCGAAGAGCCATCGCAACCGCAGCAGCGTCGAGGCGACCAAGCCGTTCCTGTCGGGCACGGTGCTGGCCGTCACGCCGCGCACCCAGGCCGAACTGGCCGAGGTGCTGACCGATTTCGCGCGCCACGGCATCGAACTGCTCGTGATCGACGGTGGCGACGGCACGATCCGCGACGTGATGACCGCCGCCGCGCGCATCTGGACCGGTGCCGCACCGCGCGTCGCGATCGTTCCCTCGGGCAAGACCAACGCGCTCGCACTCGATCTCGGCATCCCCGATACCTGGACGCTCGATCAGGCGCTGACCGCGGCGCGGCATGGTCGCGTCAAGCTGCGCAGCCCGGTCGAGGTGATCCGCAAGGACAGCGGCGCGAAACTGTGCGGCTTCCTGTTCGGCGCAGGCGCGTTCGTCGATGCCACCGCGCTCGCGCAGCGCACCCACCGCGCTGGCGCCTTCAACGGCGTCGCGGTCGGGCTCGCGCTGTGCTGGGCGATCCTGCAGACGCTGTTCGGCGGCGCCAACAGCGCATGGCGCGCCGGCAACCGGATGCGGATCCGCTTCCAGTCGCGCGGCGACGAGGGCGCGCACGCCGCGGGCAAGCATGCCGACACCGATCGCGCGCGCTACATCCTGCTCGCCTCGACGCTGAAGCGCATGCCGATCGGTATCCGTCCATTCGGCGTACCACGCGCCGGGCTGAAGACGCTGGTGGTCGATGCGCCGCCGCGCTGGCTTGCCGCCGCGACGCCGCTGATCGTCGCCGGCTCGCCCGCCGCCTGGCTCGATCGCGCGGGCTATCACCGGATCGATACACCGAGCTTCGACCTGTCGATCGACTCGGGCTTCATCCTCGACGGCGAAGTCTATCCCGGCGGCGACCTGACCGTCCGCGAAGCGCGCGCGCTCAGTTTCGTCGTCCCGTGATCACGCTCGGCGACGTCGTCCGCCGCCAGTTGCACGTCCCCACCATCCCCGCGGTCCGCGACGTCTCTGCGATACTCGCCGAGAGCGCGCCCGGGACCGTGGCGGTGCTGTTCTACGGCTCGAACCTGCGCACCGGCGCGACCGAGGGCGTGCTCGATTTCTACGTGCTGACCGCAGGCCCCCCCGAGCGCGGCATGTGGCCGACCGTCAGCTACCGCGAATTCGACCTGCGCGGCGAGACGTTGCGCGCCAAGATCGCGACCATGCGCCTCGCGACCTTTGCCAAGGCGGCGGCGGCGCGGACGCTCGACACGACGATCTGGACCCGCTTCGTGCAACCCTCCGCGCTCGTCTGGGTGCGCGATCCGGAGACCGCGACGCAGGTTGCCGAGGCCATCGCCGACGCGGCCAAGTCCGCCGCGCGCTTTGCCGCCGCGCTCGGCCCCGAGACGGGCACCGCCGACGAGTATTGGCGCGCTCTGTTCCGCCAGACCTACGCCGCCGAACTCCGCGTCGAACGCAAGGGCCGTGAGGGGCAGATCCTCGGCTTCGACCCCGCGCGCTATGCCGAACTCCTCCCGCTCGCCTGGACCGCCGACGGCATCGCCTTCCGCGACGAGGCCGGCGTGTTGAAGCCCGACCTGGCGCCGGCACGACGTCGCGCACTGCTCCAGGCCTGGGCCCACCGCCGCCGCGCCGGCAAACCGATCAACGTCGCCCGCCTGGTACGCGCCGCCTTCACCTTCGAGGGCGCCGCCCGCTACGGCATCTGGAAGGTCGAACGCCACACCGGCGTCGCCGTGCCGCTGACCCCGTGGCGCGAGAAACATCCGATCCTCGCGGCGCCCGGCGTGTTCTGGCGGGTCTGGCGCGCGCGTACCGGCCCCAAAGCGGTATGAGCGCCTCTGCTGGCCAAGGTTTCAGCGCGCTGATCCTCGCCGGATCGCGCGGCGGCGTCGACCCCGTCGCGGCCTATGCCGGCGTCTCGCACAAGGCGCTGATCGAACTCGACGGCCAGACCCTGCTCGCCCGCGTCGCCAAGGCGTTGCGCGAGGCCGGTGCAACGCAGATCGCAGTCTCGGTATCCGACGACACCGTCCGCGCTGCCGCCACCGCGCTAGACCTCACCGTCCTGACCGCCGCATCCGGCCCCAGCTGCAGCGTCCGCGACGGCATCGAGACACTCGGCACGCCGCTGCTCGTCACCACTGCGGATCACGCGCTGCTCCGACCCGAATGGATCACGCGCTTCCTTGCCGATGCACCCGCGCACGCCGACGTCGCCGCGCTGCTCGCCCGCCAGGACGTGATCGAGGCCGCCGCGCCCGGCACGCGCCGCACCTATCTCCGCTTCGCCGATGGCGCGTGGTCGGGCTGCAACCTGTTCCACTTCGCCACGCCCCGGTCGGTCGCCGCACTCGATCTGTGGGCGCAGGTCGAGGCGGATCGAAAGCGGCCATGGCGGATCGTCCGCCGGCTCGGGATCGGCACGCTGGTCCGGTACATGTCCGGTCGCCTGACGCTGGTCGCCGCACTCGCGCATCTCGGACGTCTCGCCGGTCTCCATGCCGCCGCGGTGGCGACCCCGTTCGGCCTCGCGGCGGTCGATGTCGACAAGCCAGCCGACCTTGACCTCGTGCGAGACCTGATCGCCCGCCCCTGAGGCCGACAGCGCACGGCCGGTACCGCACCACCGACCACGTCATCTTTCGCGGAGAAATTACCTCAGGCTACCGCTCCCCCCTGTCCCCGAACCGCCGCTTGGTGCAAAGCGCGACGCATGCAGACGCTCGCGCCCCACCCCGCCCCGACCGCCACCAGTTCGCCCGCGATCGGCATCTACGGCAGCGCCGGACGCATGGGCCGCGCGATCGTCGATGCGATCGAAGCGGCGGGCGCGTCGCTCGCCGGCGGCGTCGATGCCGGCGAAGACCCCGCCCCGCTCGCACGGACCGCCAACGTGCTGGTCGATTTCTCGACCCCCTCCGCGGTCGAAGCACATCTCGCCGCCGCGCGCGCCGCTGGTACCGCTATCGTGATCGGCACGACCGGCCTGTCGCCGCAGCACCAGTCGATGATCGACGCCGCCGCCGCCGACATCGCGATCCTCCAGACCGGCAACACCTCGCTCGGCGTGACCCTGCTCGGCATCCTGGTCCGCGAGGCCGCCGCGCGGCTTGGCGCCGACTGGGACGTCGAGATCGTCGAGATGCATCACAAGCACAAGGTCGATGCGCCGTCGGGCACCGCGCTGCTGCTGGGCGACGCCGCAGCCAAGGGCCGCGGCTCGTCGCTCGCCGAACTCCGGGTCGACAGCCGCGCCGGCCTGGTCGGCGCACGCACCGAAGGCACGATCGGCTTCGCCAGCTTGCGCGGCGGATCGGTGATCGGCGACCATAGCGTGATCTTCGCAGGCGAAGGCGAGCGGATCGAACTCAACCACCGCGGCGACGATCGCTCGATCTTCGCACGCGGCGCGGTCCGTGCGGCGATCTGGCTCGCGGGACAACCTGCCGGCCGCTACCGGATGGGCGACGTGCTCGGACTGTAAGGCAGTGAAGAGGGCCGACGTCATCGAGTTCTACGCGCGCCTGGCCGAAGCCGACCCGCACCCCGAGACCGAACTCGAATTCGTCAATCCGTACACGCTCGTCGTCGCGGTGGCCTTGTCTGCACAAGCCACCGACATCGGCGTCAACAAGGCGACGCGCGCGCTGTTCCGCGAGGTCGACACGCCCAAGAAGATGGTCGCGCTCGGGCTCGACGAGCTGAAGCGCCACATCAAGACGATCGGGCTGTTCAACACCAAGGCGAAGAACGTCATCGCGCTCTCGCAGATGCTGATCGACGATTACGGCGGCGAAGTCCCGAACGACCGCGCCGCCTTGGAGCGCCTGCCCGGCGTCGGACGCAAGACCGCGAACGTGGTACTGAACGTCGCGTTCGGCGCGGAGACCTTCGCGGTCGACACGCACATCTTCCGCGTCGGCAACCGCACCGGCCTCGCCCGCGGCAAGACTCCGCTCGCGGTCGAACTGAAACTCGACAAGGCCACGCCGCAACCGTTCCGCCTGCACGCGCATCACTGGCTGATCCTGCACGGCCGCTATGTCTGCAAGGCGCGGACGCCCGAATGCTGGCGCTGCATCGTCAGCGATCTCTGCGCGTACAAGCCGAAGACGCCGCCACCGAAGAGCAAATCGGCGACGCCTGTATCACCGGAAGCGCTCGCCGATCCGACACCCGGGGAGCCCTGAACACGAAAACGTCTGGCGCACCCCGTTTCGCTTTGCTAGGCGAGCCATCCGGCACCCGTAGCTCAGCTGGATAGAGCGCTGCCCTCCGAAGGCAGAGGCCACTGGTTCGAATCCAGTCGGGTGCACCAAACTTCACTTATTTTCCCCTAATTTCAACGCCTTAGCGGCATCTTTGGCTAACCTTTCCGCAAGGTTAGCCAGAAGCTTGTCGGCGGCGGTGTCTGAAAGCGTGCGCTGGTCGGCTGCTGCGGTGTAGCGCGCGACCTCGCTGTCGGTCGTGTGACCGGTCCAGGCCTTGATCTCTTGGTTCGAGCAACCTGCCTCGGCGAATCGCCGCGCGGCGGCCTTGCGAAGGCCGTGAGCCGAGCAGTTCGGCAAGCCGGCCTCGTCACACCATTGGCGAAATTTGTTGCCGAAACCCTTTACCGAGAATTGCTTGCCGAATTCGGTGACGACAAAGAACGCGCCTACCGTCGGCGTTGCGAGGATCGATTCCGCCAAGCCGGGCATGATCGGCAGCGACACGAAGACTTTCGTCTTTTCCTGAGTCAGTTCGAGCCGGGTGTCATGGACGCTGGCCGGACCCATCTTGCGAGCGTCACCGCCGCGCTGGCCCGTCCAGATCATCAGGTCGAACGCAAGGCGCGCGACCGTACCGATCGGATGGCGCCGTTCGTAAGCCGCGATCTCTTCCTCGGTCCAACTGTGGAACCCTCCGCCGCTAACCTTGAAGGGACGCGTGACGATGACCGGGTTCGTGCCGGCCATGCCGATGCGCATGGCGAACTTCATCAGCGCAGAGAGCCGTTTGCGGAGCATGTTCGCAGACGTCCGGTGCGGCAGGAGTTCCGCAAGCATCGCCTCGACATGACGCGGCTGCAGCTCACGCACCATGATCTCGCCGTAACGCCGCCCCTTGCGCGTCCGCGAACGCCAGCGCTCGAGCGTTCCCCGATAGACAACGCGCGTACGCTCGCCTGGATCGAGGAAATCCGGCGAGCGATAATAGCGGGAAAGCAGGTCGTCGAACGTCCCGACGGCAGCACGGTTGGCGCCGACTTCGATCTCCGGGGCGCTAACGCCGTCGTTGCACGCACGCAGCTCTGCGAGAAACGCCTCGGTCCCGGGCTCGTTCTTGAAATAGTAGGTGACGAAGCCGGTGCGACGATACCGGTAATGAGCCTTACCGTGCCGATCACGAAACGTGCTGACATGCTTCGGTAGCCAACGCCGCTTCATGCAAACATCTCGTCTAAGCTGTTGGCGCCTGCGGGCACGATATCCCTGCCCGTCGTGACAACGATCCGGCCGGGCTCGATCTCAACCCGAACGGGGATGCCGACTTTCTCCGCAGCGCGAAGAACACGCGCAAGATCAGCTTGTCGGATCAGGGCGCGCGCGCTCATTCAGCAGTTCCCATGCATTTGGCTTGAGGTTCGATCCCATCACGTAGCTTGCGGGCATGATCGAGCATCTTCTTGCCGCGTGTTTCGAGCGTGCTTGCCGCCAACGTCAGGTCCAAGTTTGACACGCCACGCTCAGCGTTTAACTTGTAGTTCAGCGAGCGAACGGTGATGCCTAGAGCGCTCGCCAGCCTGCCCTTACCGCCGAGGATTTCGAACGCGGTTTGCATGCCCACCATCCGCCATATCTCGATCGGATAGCCCCGCTGTTCCCGCATTGGGGAACAGTTGATTGACTGTGAAAACACCGGGGCCTCGCGAGCATCATTGTGCGAAGCGCTGATCATCATGAATGACCCTGCTTTTGGATGCGTTGATGACGACTGCCATTCGTCGAAGGGTGTGAAATGCCGTCCGACACTTGCAGCGGCAGTTCGATCTCACCGAGGGCAAGCCTGACGATGCGCGGCCACTGCGGAATTAGGCTGTTGGCAATGGCGCCAGCCGCGGTCGCACCGGAGGCGACGAACAGTCCGACACCGATGTCGTGAAACAGAGCAACCGACATTACGCGCGCCGATCCGGCATGCCCGCGACGACCATCATGATGGCGACCGGGATCCACACGAAAGCGAACGCAATCAGCAGGACCACCTTTGCGGTGCGGCGGCGACGCATGCAACGTTCGACCTGGCGCGGCGCCGTCGAAGCGGTGGCGACGTTCACTGGTACACCGTGAGCGGAAAGGCCGCACCGCTGCAGCGCGTGCAGGTCTTTTCGTCCGCGAACGTGCAAGTGCCGACGTCATCGGGCGCGACGCACGGATCCCAATGACTGCATCCGCAACCGGCGCAAATTCGCGGATGCGTAGCGGCTGGGCCGTCGCGCAGCTGGAGGTAGACATCGGCGTCGACAGGGTATGCGTCGCGGAGTGCGTGGATCGTTTCGACATACCGGGCAGCGGCACCGTCGGTTTCAAGCAGGCGGATTAACGCAGCGCCTTTAGCCCGATTATTCGGTGCGATGACTTTGGCGGCGTCTGCTACCGAAACGCCAGCGGCGTTTCGGCGGAGACGAAGGTACCCTGCCGGGGTGACCGGCGCGATCGGCGCAGTCTTGAGCGCCAAACAGCGGTGGGTCGACGATGATACATGAAGCATGGTTCAATCCTCTTCAGGCAAAGGTGTGGCGTCGCCGAAAGCGGGGAGCTTGCGGCCGGGTGTTCAGTCAGCGGGGATGACGGGCGCGGCGTACCCCGCGGGTTCAGCTGGGCGCGGGTCCGATCACGGCCGGCGACGTCGCGACGTCGTCGTTGGCCGGTGTGCGGGTGTCGTCATTCGCCGGTACCGGTCGGGTCCGACCGACGTTCGGGTTCGAAAAAGGGAGGCGGACCTCCGGGTTCGGACGGGCGCTCGGCACGATCGTGCGGATGACCTGCAGCTCGGCGACGAACACATGACCGCACTCGTCATTCTCACAGCGATAGCGAATGTGACGAACCGTCGTAGTCAGTGCTGCGCTGTTACGGATGCCAGCCGGACCGTCGCAATGCGGACAGGAAAGCCCGGGAATTCTGTGCTTGGTAGGCTTCGAAATAGTCATTGGGTCCCCCCGGTGTTCCCCGAGTGCGACCCCGCGCCGAACCGGAAGAATTTGGGTAGGCGTCGCATGAGCGCGCCAAGTGCCGTCTCAACGTCCTGCGCCTCGACCAGCGCACGACTATGGGCGTGCGGGGAGGCACCGGGTTGACCGGCTTCAATAAGGGCTGCACTGAGTTCGCCGGCTTCGCGAACGAACTTGGCGGTGTCGGCAGCGAGCGCCCGGTAACAGGCAATCTCGCTGGAATATTCGACGTCGACCGCGAACGCGAGTGCCTGGGCATAGGGTGCATATTCACCGCCGGCTGCGAGATACGCGGCATCGAGCGCAGCCGCTTGGTGCAGCATCGGCGTCGTCTTGCAGTTCGGCTGGCTCCAGTACCGGATCGTACGCGTCGACCGCTTGACGATCTTCCTCATGGCCTCCCAGCTCAGCAAACCAGCGATCGTCGTCGTTGCCTGCGCGAACGTTTTAGGCGGGCGCGCGATCGTCATGCTCCTGCCCGCTTCAAAACCGGCAATCGATCGAAAGCGACGGATGCGTGAGTCGCGCCGTATAGATGCGGCATGGCGTTAGCAGGGAGAGGTGGGCGACCGATGCTGATTAATGCGGCAACCGCGTCACGGGGTATTGTATGATCAGGCCAATTCGCAGGTACCCGAAACCACGAAGCGAACTTTTCCAGATTGGTGACGGAGAAGGTCTTTCCGTCGCGCAACCGGGTGAAAAATGCGCCGCTGCTCACGACAATCGTTGCAACTCGCGACAGCGATTTGCCACCCCAGCGGGCGACTTCGGCATCGTACGAGTCGGCGATCGTTCGCAATGCGTTCTGGTATGCAGCGCTCATGACGCATATTTACGTCACATTTGCGGCACCCGTCAACGTAAATATTCCGCATGCCATGCGTCACTTCATGCGTCATGAGTGCAGCATGAGAAAGAACGTACCTGACGTGTTGAAAGAGCGACTCTCGGCGAAGATTGCCGAGAAGAATATGTCAGCTCGTGAGGTGTCGATTGCGGCCTTGAACAAGCCAGACGCTATTCGCGCGATCCTGGCTGGCCATATGCCGGGGCTCGACCGGCTCGATGCGATTGCAGATATCCTCGACACAACTTCCGATTGGCTGCTCGGACGCGATCAGGGTATTGAACGCACGATCCCGGCGGACGGCCATACAACTCTAGAAGCGCTTCGACGGCTTCCCAAGACGTTGCCCATCTATGGCACAGCGCTCGGTGCCGACCTGGAATTCGACGGTTGCAACGGGATCGTAGTAACTGTCGAGCAAACAGAGGTGCATATGTCCGCACCCCTTGATTTTATGACTCGGCCGATCGGCGTCACCGGCAGGCCCGACCTCTACGTCGTCTCGGTATCGGGGCACTCGATGGAGCCGCGATTTGATGCGGGAAGCCGTGTTCTCGTCGATCCTAAGCGGTCGCCCGGCGTTGGTGATGACGTGGTGGTGCAGTTGCGCGGTCCAACATTTGACGGCGAAGAGATCCGTCACGTCCTAATTAAGCAGTTGGTGCGGCGGCGCCCAACCGTTGTGATTCTTCGACAGTTCAACCCTGCCGCAGAGTTCGAAGTCCCGAATGAGCAGGTGTCGTCTGTCCATCGGGTGATGCCGTGGGATGAGGCGATGGGATACTAGCGGGCATTAGCGGAATGGCCGGGATGGGAAGGAAAGCGGAACGGCGGCTTTCGGGAATGCGGAGGACAATAACCGACACTGCGAGGTTGTCCTTTTTTCCAACGGCTACCTCCGTCTCCGCTCGCAGCGCACGGCACCGGTTTTAGCTGTCGGGAGAGTTCCTTGCTTATCGTCGGTCGCAGCTCAAGACAGCGCAGCCAACACGTCTGCCTCAAGGTCTGACACCTCTCGGGCGATGAGCTTATCGAACTGTTCGTCGATAAATTCCGCATTCCTTGCTTCGACTTCCGCTAGAGTCTTATCGGTTAGCAATGCGATCGTTTGCGCCTTTTCCGACCGGGTGTAGGTGTCGAAGTTAGGAATATAGCGCGAGGCCTCTCCGAAATAGCGAATTTCATGATAACTTCTTAGGAAGGTAGCTTGACCACCTAATACAGATCTGAGCTTCAACCGAGTCATCTGTTGTACAACAAACTTATCCAACCGGGCTAGTTGCCCTAAATTCTCTGTCTGGGAGAAAAACATTAGCCATCCACGCCTGCGCCCATCAATGAAGCAGCCGGTTATCCTAAGGTTAAGTTTGAATAGCGTCTTTTCCATAGATTTAGAAAATCGAAAAGATGTTAGAACCTTCAATAGGTTGCCAAACATCTTTTTATAGGAAGACGCCCGTATTCCAATGTCATCCTTGCTTATTCGGTAACCGAGATAATCAACGCCTTCCGATATTCGTTTCTCTTCGGTCTTACCAGGCACACCTAATGGATGTGGCTTAAGCAAAAGAGCATTTAATTGCGTAAACAGGCTTATATAGCGTTTATTTATTTCTTGCGAAGGGGCGACGACTAATATGTCGTCGACATATCGATGGTAGATACCTTGCTTACGTTGTTCGGCATCGAACTCGGACAAATATATTGCGGATAGAATATTCGAGATACTAAGGCCCTGCGGCACGCCAATCGTATTAATTTTACCGGATCGCCGTATAGCCGTAGGATTTCGGATCGCAGATAATATCAACGTGACCAAAAATGGTTCAGCGCCCGCTTTTACAAGGGCATTGGTAAGCAGTTCGTGATTTATAGTCGGGAAAAAGTCTCGAACATCCATGCGTAAAAATGATAGTGGCTCGTCCGATCCCCTGACATGTTTTGCAATAGCCTTCACATGCGCATGAGGCGGCATGGCGTGCGCATGAGGAGCAAGCACTGACAAACAGTTACAAATTGATCTTAGGGTTAGTCGATCGCGTACCGTAGGAATCGAAAGCTGCCGTGGCAGTTTTGATGCACCCCGTGAGATAAGCTTCTCTCGGTATCCAGTAAAACCATATAGCGATGAGAAAACCTTCTGCTCGATGATGGATACTTCTGCATCTATTGATTTACTAAAGTGATTAAGCCTTACGCCGTCCAGTCCAACCGCGCGTGATTTCGTAACATGCCCATCGAATGTTGCCTTGAGCGCATCGGCGGTAAAAAATATACGCTGATCCACAGCCGTTAGGTGCACATAAACGCTACGGGTGGCGCTAAGAAAAGCGCAGCGGTAATGATCCAGGCCGCCAGTCTTCTAGCGATCTGCGTCGCAACGAGGAGGACGGTAACGGGTATCAAACCGTTGGAATTGCTCACGCGCTGATTTCGTAGCCATCCATCGAAAATAACGCGATCGTTATCGCTAGTCGAATGATTCGGATAGTGATCTAACAAATCATGGTAAGTAGACAATCGGTTTGCTGCGTCCTTATTCCGATACAACGATTGTAATTTTAGGTAACATTCGCGGTACGTACTCGCTCGCTCCTCAAACTTGAACCCTGAAATAACGAGCGACAAGCCGAACGTCAGCACCGATAAAATAATACCGAGATTAGCAGCATCAACGTCGCCGATGGCACCACCAATTTTAGACTGATAAACACTAAAAACGATAGACCAGAAAGCATACCACGTTAGCAAAAGGTGACTTATTAGCGCATACGCTCTCAATCGTCGCTCTGAATTTATTCTAGCCTTAGCGGTAAGCCATAAGGGAGCTAGTTCATTACTATCACTCATCGCGACTCCGGGTGTGCGGGCATAAGTAAATGAAAGCAACTACGCCCTCTTTCGAAGGCAGCACGAGCTAAGGTTTCCCTTGGTCGATAAGAATAGCCCGTAAGAGCTGATGCGACGAATGTCGCATCATGCCCGCACGGCGTAACCGTACATGATCCTTATTCTGATACAAGCGCCCGCCCCATCTCCCGCTAATTCGCTGTGTATGATTCATCCAAGTTAGGCGTTTGAATACGGTCGCTTCCGATGCACCGTTGCTTGACTGGGATAGTGCCATGTTAACACCGTCTCGTGATAGCAGGGTTTCGAGCTACGGTTCAGGTATAGGTTTAGCCGCTCGCGGCAGATTAGAATTCTCGCAACGATCGTCGGGCGGGACAGCGGTTTTGCCCGATGGGGCTGACAGCCGTCAGCTTTGCCGCTTTCTCGAAATTCCCTCTCTAAACTCGAGCATCGGAGATCATTTTGCTGAGCGGATGTCCGCTTTCGGAATTAGGGATTACCCACAGGGGCGTCCGAATGTGGGCGAAAGCCGTCATTAAATCAATGTCGGCTACGCTGCGCTCTCCAGCGTTAGGGCCGTCGTGAAACCGCGATCGGCGATCAGTTCGTGAGAGACATCGGAAACCAGCCACTTCACCGCATCAATCTCAGCCTTGAACCCCGCAACCGTCACCGGGCGGTCAGGGTAAATTTCCAACCGGCCGAGGGCGAGCCCCAGATCCAGCGTGCGCGGCTCGCGTGCGGCACGGCCCTGCTCGGCAGTCGCGGCGCGGCGGGCGGCATCCTCGGACGAGTAGGTGCGCGTGAGCCGCTTAGTCTCGCCGGTACCGCTGCCGACCGTTACCGTTTTCTTCTTCGCACCCTTGCGGTCGTGCCAGTCGGCCGAGACGCTGCCGGCCTCGTCGCGCTTCTTGATCCGAAAGCTATGACGATCGCCATCGCCGCGCCGGATAGTGAGCGCGGGGATCGCCGCGCCGGTCGCGGTCGTGGCGGCGCCGGTGGGCGCGAGGATCAGCACGCCGGCCTTCACCGTCGCCGTGGCGTCGTTCTCCCGCCCCAGCCGGCGCAGGAGCGCAATGTCGCTTTCCCGGGTCTGTGCCATCGCCTTGACTGCAATCGACGCCAGTGCGGGCGCGCAGCGGGGCGTCAGCTTGTTACGGCCGGCGATCTCCCTGACGATCGCGCCCAGCGTCGTGTCGTGCCAGCTCTTCTCGCGCCGGATGGCGATGGCGCTGGTGAAGTCCGCCGCGCGTGCGCGGATCGTGATCTGGTCGGGCGGGCCGCTATGCTCGATCTCGTCGACGGTAAATTTGCCCTTGTCGACCAGGCCGACCGTCACGTCGGCGCCGGCGGACCAGCCGAGCTGTACCGTCAGCGTCGCGCCAGCACGCGGCACCGCGAGCTTGCCATCCGAATCGTCGATCGTGATCTCGAGCTGGTCGGCGTCGCCGCCTCGTTTCTCGCTCAAGCGCAGCGAGATCAGGCGCGGACGAATGCGATCGGTCAGATCGGTGCCATCGAGCGTGACCTTGAAGTCGGGGACGTTGTTGACCGCCGTCATGCCGCACCCGCCGCGCTATCGGCGATCTCGAGCAGCTCGACGGTGAAGTCGACCTTCCGCGGCGTGCCGTCCGCAAAGAACTCCTTCATGCCTTCGTCGATGCCGGTGATGACAAAGGCGCCGTAGACCCGCCCGGTGCCGTCGATCAGCGGCCACGCCTCGCCCTTGGCCGCCATGTCGCGCAGATCGTCAAGCGAAGCGCGCCCCGCCATGAGTTCGGCATAGGCCGTGCCCGACAAGCCAATCGTATCGTTCTCGCGGCCGACGAACTGCGTCGCGTCGATCGCGCCGATCCGGCCGCTCCTCGCGTGCCGCCAGGCGCTTTTGCGCTGCATCTCCTGATATGCCAGCGTCGGCAGCGAGAAGACGAACATGCCGAGGGCCATCATGTTCACAGGTCGGCTCCATCAGGCGTGTCAGAAAAGGACGATCGCGACATGGCGCGCTGGCGGTTCAGTAGGCGTTCCAGTGCACGCTCGATCTTCTCGGCAAGAGCCTGCTCGCTTTGGCCTGGCGCCCCGTAAATGTTCATCGTGATCGGTGCCGGCGCGGGGGCCGGGCGACCATAGGCTGCGGATCCGCCAGGCGTGGCCGCGGTTGCGGGCGTCAGCGCCGGCAGCGCCGAGCCGATCGCAAGCGCGGCGGTGAGACGGCGCGACAGGCTATCAACCCGGCGCACCGGCGCATCCTCGTCGGTCATCATACCGGGCGGACGTAGCGAGGCGGCGGACATGGCACCGGTCAGGTTGCGCGACAGGCGGTCGATCCGACGTACCGGTTCGCGCGCGCCGCCAGCGATGCCGTTGCTGAGGCCCTGCATCATGAACCCGCCAAAGCCCGCGAACACCCGCGACGGCGAGCGGATGCCGAGTTTCTGCTTGAACCAGTTCGCGGCCGACGACGCCGCCCCGACGATCGTCGCCTTCAGCGCTCCCAGCATGCCGGTGATGCCGTTGATCATTCCGCTGATCATGTTGCGGCCGAACTCACCGAAGCGCGCCGGGAGAGCGCCGAACCAGCCGAGGACGCCGGTGACGACGCCGACGATCCCCTGCCACAGCGAGCCGAACCACGCGGTGATCGGACCCCAGTTCGCGTAGATCAGGTACACCGCGCCCGCGAGTAGCGCGATCACCGCGACGATCGCGAGAACGGTGCCGAGGATCGGCAGCAGCCCAATAGACGCGGTGCCGCCCGCGACGCCCATGGCGATCAGGCCGGCGTTGAGGATGGCGATCGGCCCCATGATCGCGGCGATGACGATCGCCGCACCCCCGAGGACGATGAAAAGCAGGGCGAGCACCGCTGCGCTGATCGCGATCGCCTTCGCCAGCACTGGATGGCGTTCGGTCCATCGCGCGAGACCGCTGGCAAGAGCCGAGGCACGTTTCGTGATCGCGTTGACCGCCGGCAAGAGCATGGAGCCCAGCGACACCGATAGCACCTGCGCGTTGATCTTCAACTGCTTGGTCTGCTCGGCCGAGTCCTTCATGCGCTCGGCGAAATCGGTGTCGGTCGTGCCCTTCGCGCCGGCCGCGGTCGCGCGGATGCGCCGATATTCCTCCATATTCTGAATCAGCGGACGCAGACCCTGCTGCACCTGGGCGTCCTCGAACAGGAAGCCGATCTTGCCGAGATCACCGCCCGTCGCCTTCTTCGTTAGTTCGGCAATCGCCTCGAGCGGCGTCTTGCCGTCCGCGTAGGCCTTCTTCAGCGCGTTCGGCAGATCGATGCCGAACTTCGAGAACGCCTTGATCGTGGCCGGCGAGGCGATCTTCTGAATGATGTTCGCGACATTCGACGCCGCGGTCGAGGAGTCGCCGGCACCCTTGCGTGCGATCTGCAGCGCTGCGGCGAGATCCGCGACCGCGCCGGTACCGGTCTGGCCAAGCGCCTGATAGCCGGCGGTCAGCGCCGGGAACGCGCCCGCCATGTCCTTGATCTCGAACGCACCGCTTTTGCCGGCCTGCGCCATGATATCGATGACGCGCCCGGTCTGCTCGATCGGCACCTTCAGATTGTCGTTGGCGGCAAACGCCGCGGCGGACAGGTCGGCGATCTCCGCCTTGTACGCAGTCGCCGCGCGCCCGATCGGCTTCATCATCGCGACCGCCTTGGTCGGATCGAGGCCGAACCCCGCCAGCGTGTCGACGCCCTTTTGCAGTTCGTCGGGCATCTGGTTTGCGGCGCGCGCAGCCGCGAGAAGGTTGCGCCCCATGCGGTCAGCACGATCGCGGCCGAGATCCGCCTTCTGGGCGATGTCGGTCATGACCGACTGATATGCCTGCGCGTCCTCGACCGCTCCGAGGATCGGACGTGCGAGCGTCCGGCCCGTCGCGATGCCGGCCGCGCCGCCTGCGGCAATGCCGGTCGCCATGTTCTGCGTCCGCGCGAACCCCGCGCGCGCCCTCGCAAAACGAGTCTGGCGCTCGTCGAGGCGGTCGAACTCCGCGCGCTGCTGACCCATCGTGGCGGTCGTCGCGGCGATGTTGTCGCGCAGCCGCTGCTCATGGGCGCCGAGGTTGCGGACATCGACGCCCGCCGACGTCAGCGCCGACCGCATGCGCGTCAGCTCCGCGCTATGCTCCTCGCTGGCGTGAACGAGCTTACGTTCCGCCGCCTCCGCCGACGCGAGGGCGTTGGTCATGCGTTTGGTTGGCGCATCCGTGCGGGCGATATCGTCGCGCAAGGCCCGAATGCGGCGACGGGCATCGTCGATCTTCCCGAACATCTCCCCGCCCTTGGCCTGGCCGATCCGAAATTCGCCGATCGCGCGTGCCTGCGCGCTCAGATCCTTGAGCCCCTGCCGGGTGACCTTCAGCGCCGCTGCCGCCTTCGCGGATCCGCCGACGATATCGCGCAAGGGCTTGGTGACCTTGTCGCTCGCCTCGAGCAGCATGCGGATCCGGAGGTTGCGGTCCATGGCGTCAGCTTTCCGGGTTGTGTCGCTCGGCTGCACGCATGCGCCAGCGCATCAGGTCGGCGATCGTCATCTCGTCCATGGCGGCGGGGGGCCAATGGAAGACGATCGCGAGATCCGCCATCGCGTCGTCGACTAGCCCTGGGAGTCCTGTTCCTTCGCTGCTTTCGGCAACAAAAAATCCTGAATTTCCATACCGAACTGCGTCAGGTCGGCGGGATCGAGATTGTTGATCTCGGCATCGGTCAGGGGCGGCATGGTGATGCGCGGCAGCAGCTTGGCGGTCGCGGCAACATTCATCTGCACCAGGTCGGCGATGTTGAGGCCGCGCAGCTCGCCCGAGCGCGGGCGGCGGACCTGAACCTTCTCGATGGTCTGGTCGCCGCGGGCGAACGGGAAGTCGAGCTTGACGGTGGCGAGTTCGGTCTTGGTGTCGGTCATGCGAAATTCCTTGGATCGAGGCGGGGATGGTCATGGAGCCGGCGCTGGCGCCGGGGCGTCCTCACAGGATGATGTCGCGCATGTCCGCGAGCCGATCGACGCCACCGACGATGTGGACCATGTTGAGGACGTCGATCTCGATCAGGACGGCGCCGTTCCACTCGAGGCGGTAGTAGACGAGCGCCATCTTGACCTTGAACTCGCCGCCCTCGCCGACCTTCTGCTCGCCCATGTCGATCTCTTCGTGACGGCCGCGCACGGTCACCTCGACAGCATCGGACGTGCCGGCCGAATCGTTCTGATACTGACCGGCGAAGCGCAGGAAGATCCCGCCGATCGTCGGCGCGGTGGCCTGCAGCAGGACGTCGCGCAGCGGACCGCCGGCGGTGAATTCCAGCTCCATGGCTTCGGCGCCCATGTCGAGCTTGACAGTGCCGTCCATGCCCCCGCCGCGATACTCCTCGAGCTTGCGGGTGAGCTTGGGCAGCGTGACCGAGGGGACCTCGGCCAGATAGCTCTGGCCTTCGTTGAACAGGTTCATGTTCTTCAGTTTGCGCGGCAATGCCATGATCGGCTCCTAGATTTCGGGTCGGGTGAGCGGGGGCGATCAGGCGACGGAGAAGTCGGCGAGATAGCTGTCGGTGATGCGCTGGTTGAGCATCAGGTTTTCGAGCGGCGGGACCGGCGTGTAATCGTAATCGATCGTCACCTTGCCGGTCTTGAGCGTCGCCGCGGTGTTCTTGGCCGCGTCGAACCACGCGTTGCCGTCGATGATCTGGCCGGAGGTCTTCATCCCGCGCAGCGTGCCGTTGATCGTCTCGACGATGTCCTTCACCAGACTTGGGCGCAGCGGCTTGTCGATCGCCCACGTCATGCCGCCCGCGATCGTATCCATGAGGACCTGCGCGGTGCGGGTCGCGGACTCGAAAGTGAACGGCGAGGTCGGGTCGATCGTCGTGCGCGAGCCCCAGAACCGAAAGCCCCCGCCGCTGCGGATCAGCGCCGTTACCTGCTGCGCGTTGAGCAGGTTCGCCTCGCAGTTCGGATCCTGCACGTCGAACTGGATGTCCTTGGTCAGGCCGACGACGCCGACGACGGGGACATTCGACAGCGTCTTGTGCCAGCCCTCGTCGGAATCGATGCGGGCGCGCATGCCGAGTGCGCGGGCAACCGCAAAGCTGGTGGCGTTGGCGCTCGCGACGGTGTCGAAGGCGATGAAGTCGGGGCAGATCAGCATCAGCTCGCGTGCGCTGAAGCTTCCCCGGTAGGCCGTCGCGGCAGCGATGTCGGCGCCGATCGCGGAAGCATAGGCCATGCCGCGCAGCTTCTGCGCGACGACGACGAGTGCGGTAGTGACCGCCTGCGTGTCCAGGCCAGGGCAGCCGAGGATCCGCGGTTTGATCCCGAGCTGCGCTTCGGCTGCGAGCAGCGCCTGCATGCCGGTCTTTAGCCCGTTGACCGTCCCGCCGATCACGGCGGTGTTGGTGGCGGCAGCATCTGCCCCTGCAGCGACGCGAACGACGACGACGGGTGCGCGCGCCTGGTCGGCGATCGCCTGCAGCGCGAGACGCAGCGTGCCGGTCGTGCCGGCGACGCCGATCGCGGCCGCAATGTCGGTCACCAGCGCCGGCCGGTTGAGCGGGAACGCCGCATCGAGCGCGGCGGTCGCGGCACCCGCGGGCGCGGTCGCGGTTGCGACCAGGCCGATGACGGCGGTGGCGACGTCGACGAGCGTGCGGGCGCCCGCGGTAACTTCGGTGACGGTGATTCCGTGCTGGTAGGCCATCGAAACAGATCCTTTCAGGACTATGCGGGCAGCGCGCCGGCAAGCGGGATGGAGAGACGGGTGCGGGCGGCGAGCGCCGGGACATCGGTGCGCTTGCCGTCGAGGATGAGCGCGAAGCTGGCTGGGCCGATCTGCCCCAGCGCGACGTTGGTCAGCGTGATGCGCGGTTCCCAGCGCAGCAGCGCGAGCGCGGTCGCGGCGAGCAGGCGCATGCGGCCGGCGGGGTTCATCGCCTGATCGATAAGGTCGGGCAGCAGCGAGCCGTAATCACGCCGAGCGATGCGCGAGCCGATCGGCGTCGACAGGATATCGGCGATCGACTGGGTGAGATGGTCGACGCCATCGAGCGGCGCGCCGGTTCTGGCGTTCATGCCGTTCACTGCGGCAACCCCGACACGCCGCCACCGGCGGTGACGCCGAGATGCTTGTGGCTCTTGAGACTCTTGCCCCCGCCGACGACGTCGTCGCTGGCGGTCGCCTTGCCCGCGATATCGACGTCGCCGGTGATCGTGACGGCACCGGTGATCGAAACCGGACCGGTGATGGTAACGCCGCCCGGCGCATCGATCTGCACCTTGCCGCCCGCGGGGAGCTGCGCGACGAGCAGGTGCGCGGTCGCGTCATAGGAGAGGATCGCGCCGTCGCCGAAGCGGATCAGGTCGATGTCGTCGCTCGACGGGGCGGGCATCGCATCGGAGAACAGGCCGAGGATCGCGACGCCGCCATCGGTATCGCCTTCGGGGCAGATCAGGAGGCATTGCTCGCCGATCGTGGGCGGCGACCAGATCCGCGTGTTGCCGGCGCGCTGGACGATCCAGCAGACGTCACCGGTCACGATCTCGCCGACGCGTACGCGGCACGTCGCATCGGCAAGATCGACGGATTCGATCGTGCCGATGCGGACGATGTTGCCGATAATGCGGCGAGGATCAGGGAGCGCGTTCATGACGCGGGACATTGGCGCGGCGATCCGGCTCGTGCGCGGTCGTGCGGGTGTGGAATGCGATCCCACACCCGAAGGGATCAGGCGGGGTTCGGCTCGGGGTCGGGAGCGTTGGCGATCACGCCGAGGCCGATCTTCACCGCGACGCCGCGGCCGACTTCTTCGACACGTTCCGCGGTGGCGATTGCATCGTAGTCGCCGCTCGCGTCGTAGCAGGCGTTGACGCTGCGCTCGTGCACGACGTCGCCGCTGGTGAAGGTGGCGGCGACGGTGCGCGTCGTCGGATCGTGGTCGCCGATGGTGATCTTCATTGCGTATGGTCCTTCCGGTTGGTGGATGTGAATGCGGGCGTCAGCCGTGCTGGACGTCGACCCATGCGCGGCCGTCGCGCACCGCCCAGACCTTGCCGATGCGCGCCCGGTACTGGTCGAAGCCGATCGTCGCGGCATCGATGGCGACCGCCGTGATTCCGTCGCCGTCCGGGGCGGCGACGATGTAATCTCCGACAGCGAACGCGCCGCTGACCGCCACCGGGACCTGGCCGCAAAAGGCGATCCGGTCGACATTGGCGCGGGCCGCCTCGAGGGCGTCTTCAAACGTCGCTAGATCCGCCACGTACGCGGCGTGCGCGGTGTCCCAATCGTCAGCGGTTTCGTCGGTAGGCTCGATCGGTCGTTCGCCCAGGTGCGCCCCGTAGGTGTCGTTGCCGACGAACCCCGGCTGGTCCGACTTCACGACGAAGCTCCGGGCATCCGCCCAGCGCGTCACCAGCTCGCCGTTGATATCGACGCCGCACACGTCGCCGGCCGCGATCGGGCCGCAGCCGTCTGCCTTCTGCATATACTCGGCATAGTCGGCGCCGCTGGCGTTGATCGTACCGGCCGCGTTGATCGACCGTCCCGTGCTGCTGTTCTTCGACAGGTAGAAGGCCGACGCAGCCGAACTCTGCCCCGATGCATTCGCGATGTTGAAGGTCGCGACATAGCCGTTCGGTCCGAGGAAGCCCGTATGTTGCGCGTTCTCCGCACCGCCCTTGGCGAGGATATGCGCGCTGCCGGTGGTGACGCCGACAAGCAGATTGGCGTTGGCGTCACCGGTGACGCTGCCGATCGTCCCCGTAGGTGCCGAAACCGCCCCGGTGAAAGCCGCGCCTGCGAGCAGCGCGAACTCGGCACCCTGGCGACCGTCGAGCAGATCGGCATCGAGCCCTGACCCGGCGCCATCGACCGTCAAGAGCCGCGATATGATGTTGGCGCCGGTAAAGGTTGTGACGTTGACCGGCGTGTATCCCAGCCGGGCAACGATGTCGGTGTACCAGGCACCTTGCTGGCCATCGAGCAGATCCGCGTCGAGGCCGGATCCCGCGCCATCGTTCGCGGCGTTCCACATCAGCGATCCGTTAAACGCGACCGTCGTCTGCGTGATGCGGAGGCGCAGCGCGCCCGCACCGAACTGGCCCTGGTAGATGCTCAGCGCGTTGTCGGCGGACGAACCCATGTACCAGTTGAGCGATACGTTGGCATCGGACGCTTCGCCGAACTGCAGGAAGCCGTAACCGTTCGTGCCGTCCGATATGCGCAGGCCCGCGGCCAGTCCGGCATGACGGATGCCGACCGGCCCCGTAAAGTTGCCACCGGACCACAGGGCGAACTCCGCGCCCTGGCGGCCATCGAGCAGATCCGCGTCGAGGCCCGAACCTGCGCCATCGACCGAGAGCAGGCGCGACAGGACGTTCGCCGCGGTGAAGATCGCCGCCATGTTCTTCGGGGTGAGCGCGCGGACCGCGTCGGCCAGCGCGGTGGCTTCGGCATCGGTCGCCAGCTCGACCACGCCGGGGGTCGCCGTAGTGGCAGGTGGATTGAGGAAGTTGGCGTTGCCGAACGTGATCTGGCTGGCGGCGACGTCGAGCAGCGTGGCGTCGATCGCGAGCAGCAGCAGCGCGCCGGCCGACTTCTCGATGATCGGCGCGGCCTGCCCATAGGCGCCGAACAGCGTGCCATCGGTCAGGTAGAGCGCAAGGCTGCGGACCGTGTAGGTGTCGGCGGTCTCGTCGCGCACGACCAGGTGGATGACGTCGGCCGCGACACCTGCGCCCGAGATCGTCGCGATGCGCTTTACCTCGCCGGGCAGCGCAGCGGTATTCGCCGCAGCGACGATCGCGGTCGGGGATACGCCGACGCTCGCGATCCGGACGGCGTTGGTGCCGTCGCGGGCGGCGTTGACGAGGGCGGCGCGGCCGGCGTCGGTGATGCGTAAGACGAGCGACATGGTCTCTCCGGGTCAGGCCGCGGGGGCGGTCATGGTGAGGCGGGTAAAAACAGCGGGGCGCGCGGCGCCGACCGGCACGAAGCCGGCGGTGGCGTTGAGCGCCTGGCTGAAGGTGAAGTGCGAGCGGACCGGCTTGGTGCGGTAGACCTCGGCGATGACGGCATCGACGAACGCGGCATCGACGGGCGCGCCGGCGTCGTCGGTGATGTTCAGCAGGAGGTTGAAGGTGTGCGGATCACCGGGCGGCGCCATCTGCCACCATTCGCGCAGAGCAACCGATCCACCGAACGAGGCGACGACGTCGCGGACGGACGATGCCGTGCCCTTGCGGCGCTGGATCGCCAGCGCCTGGCGCACGCGTGCGCGCTTGATCGTTTCCGGCCAAGCGCTCGACCAGCTGTCCAGCGACAGCGCCCATGCGAGGTAGGGCAACAGGTCGACCGGGCACGTATCGGGGTTCCAGAGCGAGCGCAGCGGCACTGGCACGTCCGCGAGGCGCGCCATGCTGGCCTCGACCGCGCGCTCGAGCGCGGTAGCGTTGGGCGGGAGCAGCGTCACTCGCCGAGCCCGGCGTGGACGACGTTGGACGCGGTGCACCAGCCGGCCTGCGTGCGATCGAGAACGACGTCCGACGCGGGACTGGTGAGGACGACATTCTGCACGCCCTCGACGTGGAGCGCGGCGAAGATCCCCGACCGGGTGATGTCGCGGCCGAGGCGGTGTGAGTTGGCAATGTAGGCGGAGAGACGCGCACGCGCCTCCGCGATGACGATCGAGCCATCAGGACCGGCGAACGTCGTGATCGAGGCGGCGACCGCGTATGGCACGATCTGCGCCGACTGGATCGTCACGTAGTCTGTCAGCGGGCGGCGGGTTTCGGCCGAGACATAAGCGAGAACGGCGGCGAGCAGCGCTGCCGATGCGACGCCAGTGCCGGCGCGCGCGAGGACGGTGACGCGGACCTCGCCGGTCGTCGGGCTGGTCGCGCTGGCGTCGAGAACGTCCGGCGATGCCGACAGTGCGTGGAAGATGTACGCGCCCTCGGGGCCGGCAACCGAATAGCCCTCTGGTGCGAGGACCAGGCGTCGCCGGAAGTCCTCGTCGCTTTCGAGGACCGCAGCGGCGCCGGTCTGTGCATCAGCCGGCGTGATGACCAGGCGAACCACGCCCATGAGGGCGGCAAGGTTGTCGAGATCCGCGCCAATCGCATAGGCAGGCATGACGGCGCGGGCGGCGTCGTTCACGCGGGCGCGCAGCAGCATCTCACGGTAAGCTGCGACCTGCAGCAGTTTGACGGCGGGATCGGATTCGACGGTAGCATCGAAGTCGGGGAGCAGCGCGACGAGTTGCGCCAGCATCTGACCGTAGATCGTGTCGAAATCGAGGGTCTCGACGATCGTCGGCGCCGGCAGGCGGGACAGATCGACAGCGGTGAAGGTGGACGGCTCGGCCATCGGGCCATGTCGTCGGTTAGGTCAGGGCAGCGCCATCATGCTGGGGTGTGAGATAGCTTTTCACACTCGCGTTTGTGTCGCGCCTTCGGCGCCGCGGAACAGCGGCTTCGAGATGGACGCCAACAACCGTAGTTTGAAAAGAAGCCAGAAACGGAAACCGCATTCCTAATGCGTACAGGATATTATCTTGAGATCGCCGTAAATCGATAAATTAATCCCGCCATTCTGCACAAGTGTCTATTATGATTGGATTATAATTCAATTTTAAACATCGCATTTGTTTATAGTATTTTAAGCACTATATCCGAACTGCGGCTTATATTTCAGCGTCGCGTAAAGTGCGCGCAATTTTGCTCTGCATTTTTTTGCAGGAGAAATGAGTTGCCGTATAATGCCGCTGCTCCGCTCGAGAAAATGATAGAAAAGCTAGCAATGCGATCTTCGTTACTTGACGGTGATCGCGCTGCCCTAATTTCATTGCCACATTCTATAGCATCTTATGACCCCGGAAGTTACATCATTCGTGATGGCGACATCGCGGTTCGTTGCATAGTTCTAATTTCGGGTTTTGCCTTTAGGCATAAAATAACTAGGCATGGTGGTCGCCAAATCGTTTCAATCCACATGCCGGGCGATATAATTAATCTTAATAATATCCACATTGGCCTATCGGACTACAATGTACAGGCAGTCACAAGTTGCACTGCGGTAACGATACCGGTTAAAGATTTGCAGGAATTGTTGATAGATAATTCCGCGATTAGTGCGGCATTTTTTACAATTAGTTTAGTAGAGGCATCCTCATACAGGGAGTGGATGCTAAATCTTGGAAGACGGGACGCTCGTGGACGCGTTTCTCATTTACTATGTGAATTTGCAGTCAAACTTGATACCTTGGGTATTGGTCCCGGCCAGTCTTACGACCTACCTATGACTCAAGAGCAGATTGGTGATGCGGTCGGCCTCTCGGCTGTCCATGTGAGTCGCACTTTAAAGTCATTGGCTCAGGATGGTCTTATTACCATGAATAAACGAGGGATTGGGCTTCCGAATTGGAATCGCCTTAAAGACGAGGCTGGATTCAACGCGAGGTATCTTCACATTAGCGAGTGAGATCGCGTTTCACCCTCATACCTCACATTGGCGGAGGACGGCTGTTCGCCCTCCGCTTTGACTCATCCTAGCGTCGCGGAATTGCAGTGCCGCGACGCCACGCTCAAAATCCCTTCAAGGCTTCTTGCCCTTTATAGCGTCGATCCGTTCCCGAACGCAGTGCAGGCTCTCGTCTAGCTTCGCGGCAATCATGAACTCCCCTTGTTCGTCAGCAAGGGCCAGCGCCTGTTGCACCATTCCGGCGATGTACGTCAGCTTGGCGATCGGGTCGGGGTCATTACGCATCAGCCAGCCTAGCTCGAGATCAATATATCCAGTATACATCCAATGGCAGACGCAACCGTTTTAACCAATGCCCACCAGGCCATTGGCCGTCAGATTTTTACAATTTCTGCCAGCACTAGCGCTAACATAAAAGACTGTCCATAAAAGCAGCATAGTCATCGATTCTATAAAGTCGGGTTCATAGAACGGCTTGCATAACGAGGAACCCCGGCGATGGGTCAAGGCGTAGCAAAAATTTGGACGGCTCCCGATGCGATCGGCGACGCTGAGCGATTATCTTGTGCAGTAAGCATGATAGCAGCACGTAACGCGCTACACGGTCCCTTACCATCCGAAATATTACACGATCCTGCATTGGGAATTCTGCTGCAGCTCTTTGTTGCGAGTTCAGGCGATCAGTATCTATCTCTTAGTCAGTTATCGGAACGCACCAACGTTTCGCGATCGGTAGCTCTTCGCTGGCTCAAGGTGCTCGAATACGCCGGAACTGTTTCGATCAATGATGAGACGGCTGACAATCCAACGCCCTCTTTATCTGCGCAAGGCGTTGACGAAATGAACGCGGCGATGTCAGCGGTGATAAACTCGCAAATCACGTTGCATGGCCAGCATGATGATCAGCGCACTGCGGAAAAGAGCGTGCGTTCGGTAACGTAGAAGCTTGCGGGCAGCGCGAACCGGCATATTCGCTGCAGAGGTCGCATTCCCGGAGGTGCGTCCACGCCCCACATTCTAGCGTTCTAGTTCGGCGGGCCATCGGTTCGCTCAATACGTTGGCGTTAATTACCTCGCTTTATCAACGTCCGCCATCCGGTGTTGGCGTCAAAATCCTGGCACATTGAAATGGTCGAGCGCGATGTCGAGTAGCGCCTGCCGTTCCGGTTCGGTGTCCCCAAGCAATACACGGCGCGCATAGCGTACAGGCTTTCGCCCCTTCGAGGGAACATCATTAAGTCCCTCCTGGTGAACGCGCGCGATCTGCGCAGCTCGGCCGCTGAAGCCGACCCATGCCTCGGTGTCGGTCGCGCCTGCCTTGAGGTTCGACGCGTTGCGCAGCTTGCGGAACATCGCCTGTCGCTTGATCGTCCCCTTACGCCGCAGCCGCCCTGCGGGTTGGGGTTTTCGAGCGGCATAAGGCTGGCCGTCCGGATCCTGCTGGCGTGCGATACGGGCCGCTTGGCTGCGCTGTAGCGAGCGCACCATGAGGTGGAGGACCTTCCGGCGCTCGCCCGCATCGACCTTGCGAAGAAGCGCGCCCGCAAGCTGCTCGATCTGGGCAAGATCGTCGGTCATGCCGTTGACACGAATGCAGGATCGCTGGTCTGCGCGACCAGGTCATCGCGCAGGAACAGTTGCCACAGGTTCACGCAGCACACGCCATCGAACCCGCCGCCGTCGTGGAGTTCGGCAAGGTGCGTCGCGTCATAGCCGCCGCCATCCTTCGCCGTGACGCGGACCGCCTCGCTCAGTTCGATCGTGATCGAGACGTCGGCGGTGTCGGCGTCGAGCAGCTCGGACTCGAAACCGAACGGCTCGGGATCATTCCCCTGCAACAGGTCCGGCTGCTGGTCGGCGATCCATGCGAGGATCGGGATCATAATATCGTTCACGGCGCCGGCGTAATCCTGCACGACGATGTTGAGCGTGTAGCGGTATTCGAGCGACAGCGTGCCCCCGGCGCGCGCGGCGATCCGCCCCTTGTCGACGAACATCGCCAAATTCTCGGGCTTGGTCTTCAAGCCCGGCACCGCGGCGAGCAGCAGCGATCGAAGGGTTTCGGGCTTTTTCATTTCAGGATCCTGCGGAAATGCGGGGGCGGTAGCGGCCGAATGAGGGCCGCTACCGTTGACAGGTTCAGCCGTTCGGCGCCGACAGCCGGCGACGGATCGGCATCTGCCGGATCACGAAGCTGGCGGTGCCCGCGCACGACCCTTCAAGGTGGACGTACGCCGCCATATAGCTCTTCGCGGTGTAGGCCGGGACGGTGAAGGGCCGCGTCATCAACGTGGCCGTATAGGGCTGATCAGCGCCCAAACTGCCGGTCGTGGTGGCGGTGTAGCCGTCCATGTAGTTGAAGCCCGTCGCCGACCCGTTCAGCGTCCCGACCGTGACCAGCTCGAGGCGGGTTGCCGCAAGGCATGGCGATGCCGCGGTGATCTGAATCTGCGTCACCGCCTGGACGATGTCGCCCGGCAGCCAGTTCGCCGACCCCACGGTCTGAAACAACCGGCAGCTATCGCCGGCCGCGACCCACTGGCACGTCACGGTGACGTTGTTGCCGACGCCTTCGGGATCGGCCTGCGTGCCGAACGTCGCTGTCGTGCCCGCCGAGCCGAACGCGGTCCAACCAGAGGGGACGGTTCCGGTTGCCGTGCCGCTCAGCGTGCCGCCCGTCGCGGTCGCGAAGATCGGGTTCGCGAGGAGCTGCCAGCGGCCATTGCCGGGAAGTTCGGTACCGGTACGGGTCAGGACGCTGCGGGGCGGAACGATCTGGTTGATCAGCGGCAGCAGCGTGAGGGCATGGTAATACGAGCCGCGGCTTACCTCGTGCGTCCCGTCGAGCGAGAAGCCGGGTTTGAACGTCACGGTCGTCGCGCCCGCGGTCGGGTTCATCACCGCCGATCGCGCATCGTTCAGATAGACGTTCGGGGTGCCCTCGACATAGTCGGCGAGCCGGATGTTGAGTTCGTTCATCTGGCTGACCTGCGCGGCGGTCAAACCGTTCGCGCCGACTTCCGCCTCGAGGATGACCTTGATCCCGGCAAGCCGCCCCATCTCCGCCATCGCGATGATGTTCCCCGCTGCGGTCGCGCCGCTGGTCGTCGCGGTCGGATAGTTCTGTGCGAGGTCGTTCACCCCGGCGATGATGTAAAGGAGGCCTGCGCGCGTCGCGAGCGCCTGCGGCATGCGAGCCATCATCTGGTCGGTACGATCGCCCGACTTTCCGAAGGTCGGGCCGATCGAGAACCGCCCCCCGGACAGCTGCTTTGCCCATACCAGAGCGCTGCGCATGTTCAGCGCGTATTGCGCGGGATCGATATAGACCGCGTCACCGCGGCTATCGGCGATCACCGTAGCGATGCGCGCATCGCGACCAATGGCCAGAGCCTGTGCCTGCACCGCCAGGCCGCGCGCCGACGGGTCGATCTGCGCGGCGATCGGCGAGGCCGCGAACGTCAGCAGCAGGAAGAACGCGATCAGGCGCGCCATCATCGCGCGCATCACTGCGATACCCGGTAGCCGATGCCGGCGTTCGGGAGGGACAGGTAGAAGGTCGCGCCGGCTTCCGTCTCCAGCCACGGCTGGTCGACGCCCTGGCGGGTGTACGTGCCTAGAACGACGCCGGCCGGCATCAGCGGTAGCCTGGTCGTGCCGCCATCGGTCGAGCGCAGCAGCTGCGCCGTGCCGCCCGGCCATGCCGCAGCGGACAGGGCGACGGTGATCGCGCGGCCGAGCTGGGGCACGAACGGGCCGACGACCTGTGCGACCGACGACGTGCCGGCAATGGCCGTCGACGTCGCCGCGAGGGTGACCGGGTTCAGCGTGCCGGAAACGGGAATGGCGGCCGCGCCGGGGATGCCCTGAATCGTCACGACCTTAGCGTTCGGCGTGCCGGCCACGCCGGTCGGCGTGCCATCGCCGCCACTGGCGCTACAGCCCGACATGCAGCGGACGGGCAAACCGTGTGCGTCGTCGACGGGGATCGCTTCGCTACGCAGCGGGCCGAAGGCGAGGCCCTGCAGCACGGTGATGCTCTGGTCGTTGTAGATCGGCTTGGCCTGGCCGTGCGCGCTGACGGATGCCAGCAGCGCAGGCCCTGCCAGCAGGGCGAGTAGACGGAGTTTCACCGCGGCTCCTTTCACTTTGCGTTGGCGACCGGGCACGAGCCCGGCGCATTCCAGTTGACGAGGCGGTCGCCGCGATCGGCGTTGCCGGCGAAGGCGCGCGCGAGGCGGATGATGCCGGCGCGGATGGCGGTCGGGATCTGCGCGATCAGCGCGGGATCCTCAGGGAGCCCCGCGGGGCGATCGGCGCAGTGCAGCAGCTCGGCGGGGGGCGTGGCCTTCACTTTCACGACGATCGGCGTTGAGACGACCGCGGGCGGTACGTCAGCGTGCCGGGCGCAGGCCGGCAACGCCGTTAACAGCGCGAAACCAATCGCTATCGACAAGGTTCGTCCGTTCAGCTTTCGCATCTGCCATCTCCATTCGTTGAGCAGCCGAGCTTGCTGCCTCGGCAGCAGCACGCGCGGCGCGGGTGTCTTCATTCTGTCGGGCGTCATGGTCGGCCATCGCCTGCGCGAGCGTCGCCGCGGCGAGCTGGTCGCTGCTGGCCTTGAACCGGACGAGGCCGGCGACCGTGGCGGCGCAGGCTTCCCCGCGCGGCGTCTTGCCGGCCGCGGCAAAGTCGGTGCCGGATCCGGCACATATGACCTGTGCCGCGTGCTGGAGATCGTCGCGATCGGCGCGCGCCTGGCGAGCCTCGACATATTGCCAGGCGCCGACCGCGGCGACGATTACGAGGACGACGAACGCGAAGTCGCCGCGCAGCTTGGTGAACAGGGTGCGGATCATCGCGGAAGCTCCTTCAGGCAGATGGCGCGCTCGCGTGCGCGGCGGGCGACCAGGCCGGGCAGGACGCGTCCGCCGGCAAACTTGTAGCGCGGGAAGAAATCGCAGCCGGCGCGCCACTGGCCGGCGTTCCAGAACCGGGCGATGCTCGATTTGCAGACCATCGAAACGCCGACATTGTAGGCGAGCGACACGATCGCGATGGCCTGGTTGGTGCGCCCGTAGACGCCTGGGATGCACTTGATGACGCCCTCAGCGTGCACGATCAGCTCGCGCTCGAGCATCGTCGCGCACTGCGCCTCGGTGTAGGTCTGGCCGAGCCGGATATCCTTCGTCGCGATACCGTCGCAGGCGGTCGCGACGCCGACCGCGTCGAGATACGCCTTCAGATATTGCTTTCCCGAGACGTGCTTGATGGTGATCGCGCCGCTCGGCGCGACGGTCGCGGTGACCTTGCGGCCGCTCTCTTCGGCCGGGGTCATCACGAACAGCGCGAGCGCTGCACCGACGCTGCCGAGAACACCAGCGAGGGTCTTTGCCGGGACCTTGGTATTCGGCGATTTGGCAGGCTGGGGCGCGAGCTTCGGCGCAGGCGGGGCAACGGTCACAGGCGATCCTTTCGCGGAAAGAAGCGGTCGAAAAAGGCCGCGGGGATATCGGTGACACGCTCGCTGAGGCCGGCGATGAACTTGGGCGTCGCCTTGAAAGCGATCATGCCGACGACGAACCCGACCGCCTGGATGACGAACGGGTCGGGCTGGCCCCACGGCCACAGCACGCGGATGACGCCGGTCGCGAAATAGCTGACGACGATGCCGACCGACATTTGCAGAAAGCGGCGCGACCAGGTCAGGCCGGTTTCGTAGGCGAGGCTGACCGCAGCACCGAGCGCGGCCGGCGTCAGTCCGAACGCGAATGCCAGCAGCGACACGCCGAATTCGTGGAGAAGATCCTTCATACGGTCAGTCCCAAAGCTGGATGAGCGGGAGGGTGCGCGCGGCGGGCGCCATGCTGGTGGGCATCGCGATCTGTGCGCCGAGCGGCAGCACGGCGCCGGCGTCGGCAATGCCGCGGTTGAGATCGAGCACGCGGCCAATGTCGGCCGCGCCCAGGCCGCGTTCGCGCCAGATGAGTTCGTCGAGCGTGTCGCCCTGTTTCGCGGTGAGGACGTCGGCCATCAGATCAGCTCGACGCGCAGGCGCGTCCGGCCGAGCATGTCGCGCACCGCGTGGAGCGCATCGCGGCGCAGCTCGACGATCGACGGTTCCATGTCGTCAACCTGCCGCTGCCCCGCGCCGGTCAGATCCATATCGCGGTACGTTTCGACCAGCTCGGCCTTGGCGCTGGCGCCGATCGCGCGCGCGTAGAGCAGGACGAGGCGGCTCGTGCCGTCGATCTTCGGCGATGGAACAGCGGCAAGCGACGCGTGCCCGGCGAGGACGTGGGCGACCTGCCAGGCGGCAAGCTGGTTGCCGATGGTCATGATCGCGCCGACGATCGCGCGCTTCAGTCGGTCCGGCGTCACGACATCGCGCACGCGCCATTCGTCGCGGATCCGCGTGGCGTCGATGTCGGGAAACCATCCGTCGTTCGTGACCGGCATTTCGGCCAGCTCCGGCGGGATGACGATGAGGGGCGCGCAGCCGAACCCACTCATGCGACGATGGCGATTGTGACGAGCATTGGGCGCGATCCTTCGTGTTTTCGGGGGTGGGGATCAGGATCGGTCGATGGCCCTCAGCGCCGAAGCGCCCTCCCATCCCGCGTGATCCGCCCCCGAGCGCCGGGGGCGAGCTTATTTGGCCGGCGACGTGCCGGCGGATTTCGTGGTGGGCTTTGGCGGCGCAAGCGCGCGCTCGAGCCGTTTGATTTGTCCGGCAACGCCGACCCGGTCGTGCAGCGCAACGGCGCGACGCAGAGGAGCAAGCGCACGGTGCGCAACTTCGGCGAATTCCGGTTTAGTCGGATCCATCGCGTCGGCCGCGCGCGCCAGTTCCGTGCCGATCGCCTTGTGCAGTTTGGCGCGAACCTGATCGTGCATGTCCGCGTCGGCTGTCAGTTCTTCGACATGCTCCAGCACGTCGAGCGGGAACGGCTGCTTGGCGGTCTGCGCGCGAATGGCGGCGTCGGCGATTTCCTCGACGATCAGCGTCGGCGCGGATCGTTCGTAACGCGATGGCAGCGGCACGTCATAGGCGACGACATGTTCAGCGAGTTCGAGCGCGCGCACGTAATCGCCGGTGTCGATCAGCCAGACCATGATCGTCGGCAGGACGTCCTCGGCAACGCCGATGCCGGCATTCCGCCCGCCCTCGAGCAGCCCGGCAACCCAGTCGGCATAAGCTGGCAACAGCTCGCGCTTGGTTTCAATCTTGCGCTGGATCGAGTGGATCTCTTTCAGCCGGCGCAGATCGTGCTGCAGCCGCATCGCGATCGATGCGGCTGCGCGTTCGGCGGGAGTGCCCGCGTCGGACGCTGGCGCCGACGCAGGTTGGGATAACCCGCTCTCCATGACGGGAGCAGATGCCATCTGGGATGCAAGGATTCGATCCCGATGTTTGCGAGCAAGGCTCATGGCATGTCCTGTGGAGAGCGGGCTAACTGGTAGGGGCAGGGCAGCCTGATCAGGCCGGCTTCTTGCCCATGACGATGTTCTCGACGAGCGCGACCTTGCCCATGTCCTCGACGACGAAAGCCTGATTGACGCTCTCGTAGTTTTCGATCTGGTCGCGCTTGGCGTTGTCCTCGATCTTGCGACGCTCGGTGCCGATCTGCTCGTAGACCGACAGGTTCGCGAGCGTGGTGATCAGCAGCGCGTTCTTGGGGAACTTCGGCACCCGGACCGCCTGCAGGCCGCCCAGCTTCTTGTCGGAGAGCAGGACGTCGCGCGCCAGCGTTTCGGTCGCCTTGTCGCCGGCTGCGTTGACGATCGAGAAATACTTGTCGTGAACGAGGTCACGGCCGACGATCACGACCAGGTCGGTATCGTCGCGGTAGTTCTCGTCGAGCAGCTCGATCGCGTCATAGATCAGCGCGTCGATGTTGACGTAGTCCACGTCCTTGCCGACCTCGCCCGCGCCGACATAAATCGCGCCGGCAACCGTCACGACGTTGTTCACGCGGGTGGCAGGCTTCAGTTCGCCCTCGGCCAGCACGCGGGCAGGCGCATCGAGGCGAATGTGCTGGAGCCAGCCGATGTTGACGTCCTGCAGCAGCGGATACGTGGTCGGGTTCGTCTCGACCGCGACGTGCGTGCCGTTGAAGCCGATCGTGATGATGTCGAGCGCCTTCGCCTTGACGATCGCATCGCGCAGCAGGATCTGGAAGTTTGGCTGATGTGCCCAGGCGTCGAGCGTCTCGTACCGAACGAGCGTATCGAAGTCGGTCTTCTCACAACGGTAGTTCGTCTCGTCGAGATCGCCGGGATAGCGCGGCTGGCGGTCGTGGATCCGGGTATCGGTGCGGCTGGCGATCGTGCCCTTCACACCGACGCCGACCTTGTCGCCTTCCTGCGCGACGACCGGAATGATGTTGATGCTCGTCAGGAACGCGCTCGACTGCTGGATCTTGCCGCGCAGCGTCTGGGCGACGGCGGGCGCGACCGTGAACGAGCGGCTGGGATCCTCGATGCCGTTCAGCTTGCCAATCTGCAGCGTGAAGGCGTTGTACTTGAGACGGGTTTCGTTGCGCATGGGGGCGGCTCCTGGGCGAATGTCGGTCGGGTCGAAGGGGTGGCGGCGTCAGCAGTCCGTGGCGGGCTCGCCGGTGCCGCCATTGGCGGGCGGGCGGCTGAAACCCTGTTCGGGCGTGGCTTCGAGCTTGGCCTGCAGCGTCGCGAACTCGCCCTGCAGCGACGTCTGCGCGTCCGTGATCGGCTTGAGCGCAGCGGCGAGCGTGGTTGCCATCGTGTCGCCCATGGCGACCGCAAAGGTGGCGAGATCGTTGTCGTTCGCCGGCTTCTGCTTCGGCTCGGTCTTCGGCTTCTCAGGCTCGCTGGCCTTGAACATGGCGGCGACACCGGCAAAGCCAGCCTTGATCGCGTCGGCGATACCGGTCGGCTCGACCGGCTTGGCTTCGAACTCCAGCGTGACTGCATCAGGCGATGCGGCGAACACGGTGCCGGGTGCGGTGCGCGAGAATTGTAGACGCTGCGTGCCGATCGACGCGGGCGTGTCGGTGAAGGCGAGACCGATCAAGCCGATCTTGTCGGTGCCAGCATAGCTCGGCGTCAGCTCGACCGAGGGGTATGGTTTCTGGTCGGCGTTGACGAGGGCGACGAGCTGATCGTTGGCATCGACCTGGCAGTAGAGCGCCTTGCGCGTCTCGACCTTCCCGCCGATCGTGAACTCATCGTTCTGCACCTTCACGGCGACGACATCGCCGTAACCGTTGAACGGGGGTTCGGGGCTGTAGCCCGACAGATGCTCGATATTGATGCGCGGGCTGTAGGTCTCGGCGTTGAACGTCGAGAAGACCTCGTCGATCATCTCGTCGGTGATGACGCGCCCGTCGCTGATCGTCTGGCCGGCGACGAATGCGCGGAAGAACTTGCTCTTGGTGCCCATGGCGGTCGGTCCCTCGGGGTTCGAAATCGGTGGGCCGCGTCAGGCGGCATCTGGAGGCCGCAAAGGGACCGAAAGTGCCGCGTCTCTCAAGCGTGCGCAGGTGTGGGATCGCATTCCACACCCTAGACACGGTGCAGATGCCGCCAATCGCGCGGCAAGGTCCGCCGCGACATGGACAAGCTCCCCGCAGATACCGGCATGCCGTTGCCGTCCTCGACGTTCCCGATTCCCGTGGACGTGCGTCGACAGGCGCGCAGCCTGTATTGGCAGCGCTGGGGTATCCCGCAGATCGCCGAGGAACTGCACCTCAATCCGAAGACGGTCCAAAGCTGGAAAGATCGCGACAGATGGGACGATGCGCCCTGCATCGCCAAGATCGAGGACCACCTGGAGGCGCGGCTTTGCGGGTTGATCGCGAAGGACAGGAAGACCGGGGGCGATCTGAAAGAGATCGACCTGCTCATGCGCGGCGTCGTCAGCGCCGCGCGCGTCCGCCGGTTCGAAGCGCCCGGCGGTCACGAGGGCGATCTCAACGAGAAGGTCGCCAACCGCAATGCCGGCGAGCGCAAGGCGGGCAAGCCGAAGAACCACTTCACGACCGAGCAGGTCGAGCAGCTCGAGCAGATCTTCCATGACGAGCTGTTCGGGTATCAGGAGGATTGGTGGGGCGCGAAGGATCAGCGCTCCCGCATGATCCTGAAGTCACGCCAGATCGGCGCGACGTGGTATTTCGCCCGCGAGGCGCTGCTCGACGCGCTACGCGGAGGCGGCAACCAGATCTTCCTGTCGGCGTCGAAGAACCAGGCGCACATTTTCCGCAACTACATCGTCCAGTTCGCGGCCCGCGTCGGCGTGAAGCTGCAGGGCGACCCGATCGTGCTGACCGCCGACACGATCCCCGAAGGCGAGCCCGCGGCTGAGCTGATCTTCCTCGGCACGAACGCCCGCACCGCGCAGGGCTATCACGGCAATTTCTACTTCGACGAGTTCTTCTGGACCTACGGGTTCGAGGAACTCAACAAGGTCGCCAGCGCGATGGCGATGCATAAGCGCTGGCGCCGCACCTACTTTTCGACGCCTTCGACGATCGCGCATCAGGGCCATCCGTACTGGACGGGCGAGCGGCGCAACCGGCGGGTCAAGAAAGCCGACCGGATCGAGATCGACGTTTCGCACGCCCGGCTACAGGCGGGCGTGTTGTGCGAGGATCAGGTCTGGCGACAGATCGTCACGATCGAGGACGCCGCGGCGCGCGGCTGCGACCTGTTCAACCTCGACGAGTTGCGCATCGAATATGCGCCCGACGAATTTGCCAACCTGCTCATGTGCCAGTTCGTCGACGACAGCCTGTCGGCGTTCAAGTTCAACGAGCTGCAGCGGTGCGCGGTCGATGCCATGGTCGACTGGACCGACGTCGACATGCTGGCGAAACGGCCGGTCGGCAACCGCGAGGTCTGGGCCGGCTACGATCCGCAAGAGAGCGAGGACGGTGACAACGCCGCGCTGGTGATCGCGCTGCCGCCCGACGGCCCCGGCGGGAAGTTCAAGCTGCTCGAACGCCATCAGATCAAGGGCGACTTTCAGGCGCAGGCCGAGTTCGTTCGTGCACGCCTGGCGCGCTACAATTGCACCTATCTCGGCATCGACAAGAAGGGCATCGGCGCGGCGGTCTATCAGATCCTGCGCGACGCCAAGGTCCGCGGCGTCGTCGCGATCGAATATTCGCTCGAGGTGAAGACCGGCCTGGTCATGAAGGCACAGCACACCTTCGCCCGCCAGCGCGTCGAATACGACGCCGGGTGGATCGACCTGCAGTCGGCATTCCTGTCGATCAAGAAGGCCCTCACCCAGAGCGGCAAGAGCGTCACCTTCAGAACGAGCCGCACCGAGGCGGTCGGCCACGGCGATCTCGCCTGGGCGGCGATGCACATTTTCATCAACGAACCCCTCGACGGTCAGGTGCGGCCGAAGACGCGAATGGAGCTATTTTAATGGACCAGCTGCCCGCCTTCGGCGCGAACATCCCTGCGCGAACCAGTCAGACAACCGCGTTCTCGTTCGGCGATCCCGAGCCGGTACTGAACCGCCGCGAGATCATGGACATGGTCGAATGCTACAAGACCGACCGCTGGTACGAGCCGCCCTTGTCGCTGGACGGCCTCGCGCGCGCTTTCCGCGTATCGCCGCATCACAGCTCGGCGATCATGCTCAAGCGCAACCTGCTGGTCGCGTCGTTCGATCCGGTGACGCGCGGCGCGTCGACGGTGCCGGTCCTGTCGCGATCGGCGTTTGGTCGCGCAGTGCAGGACTATCTCGTGTTCGGTAACGCCTATGTCGAGCGGCGCGACAACGTGATCGGTGGGGTCCTTCGACTCGATCATAGCCTCGCTAAATATACGCGCCGCGGGATCGTGGACGGCGAGTTCTTCTGGTCGCCGGGGCTTGCCGCAGCGACCGCGTTCAAGCCGGGCAGCGTCATCCAGATCATGCAACCCGACATCAATCAGGAGATCTACGGGGTGCCCGAATATCTCAGCGCCCTGCAGTCGGCGCTGTTGAACGAGGCGGCGACGCTGTTCCGGCGTCGCTACTACCTGAACGGCAGCCACGCCGGGTATATCCTCTACGCTACCGGCGACATCGACGAGAACGACACCGACGAGCTGCGCGACGCGCTGAAGAACTCGAAGGGCCCGGGCAACTTCAAGAACCTGTTCGTCCACGCGCCCGGCGGCAAGGAGGGTAGCATCAAGATCCTGCCGATCGCCGAGGTGGGTGCCAAGGACGAGTTCCTCGGGATCAAGAACGCGACGCGGGACGACGTGCTGGCGGCACACCGCACCCCGCCGTCCGTGCTGGGGATCGTGCCGGCGCAGGGCTCGCAGCTCGGCAAGATCAGCGAAGCCGTCGACATGTTCTTCGAGCTAGAGATCCTGCCGCTGCAGATGGCGTTCATGGAGATCAACGATCGCGTCGGTTTCGAAGCCGTCCGGTTCACGCCGCGCGCGATAGCGCCCGCCAAATAGCTTTCACGTTTGGCATACGCCCCGAGTTTCTGCAGAGCACAAGACGACGACCGTTCACCGGGCGTAAGGATCGGAAACGATCATTAGCTACGCGCGCATCACGCCGAATGGGTTCGCTCGCCTTTCGCAGTATCCTCCGCCGCCAGTAAAGCTGGCTGCGTCACAATGTGGGGAGGCCCGAGCTGGCCTCCCCTCGCTATTCTCTGGAGGGCGCACCTGAGCCCGTGTTTTAGCAGCCGTAGTAGGTCTCTTCTTCGAACAAGGTTGGCACGCCACTTCTGAAAGTCGTGCCATCACAGAAGCCGATGCGCTGTCCGGAGATCGCTGTTTGGGATTCATCCGTATACCAGACAATCACATATTCCTGCTTCTTGCCTTGCGCTTGAACGGGAGCGGTTACCCCGACTGCAAAGAATGATGCGAGTGCGATGGACGACAACATTTTCTTGAGCATAACTGTCTCCCGATTCGTGGTTCATGCAGGAGAACTTTCTTACAATCCGTTGTCAACCTCGCTTCGGATCCGGATTGAGCACGGCGTCCTTCACGAATTGGCAAAAACTCTGCGTGGTTGGCTTTTGAGGTGACCGGCCTCGTGATACTCACGATCGCGTTTATCGTCGCCTCAGTCGCGGAGTTCATTTGATGTGCAATCGTGCGAGGTTCAGCGGCGAACCCGACACAATCGTCGAGCGACTCGGTGGGGAATGGCTGACGCCGAAGCCGATGGATAACCGCTTCAACCCGAAGGAGCTTTATCCCAAGAGCCGGGCATATGTCGTTCGCGAGCAGGACGGCACTCGCGGCCTCGACGTAATGCATTGGGACGTCACGGCCGGCCAGGCGCCATGGCCAATGACGAACGTGCGCAACCTTGGACTGCCGCAGTGGAAGGCCCTCGCCGCGAAGCCGGAGAACCGCTGCCTGGTGCCGCTGACCGAGTTTTGCGAATGGACGCCCAAGCCGATCGACCAAGGCGACGGGACGAAGCCGATCAAAGGCGAGATGTGGTTCGACGTCCTCGACCAGGACGTGTTCGCAGTCGCCGGGTTTTGGCGGCAGATCGGTGGAGAGCGATACTTCGCGATGGTCACGTGCGATCCGAATGAACTGGTCGCACCGATACATCCGAAGGCCATGATCACCGTGCTGGGCACAGCCGATCACGCGCGGTGGTTGAATGGGAGCTACGAGGACGTCGTTGCGCTTCAGCGGCCCTACCCGGCGGATCAGTTGTCAGTGCGCGGACCGGTCTTCCCGACGCGCAAAAATGCGAAGGCCACGAACATCGATTGAGAACATAAACGGAACGGACTAAAGCCTATCGCATCGATTCGATGCGAGGATGCGACCATGCCCGAAACGCCGTTTGGTCAATGGCTGATGACCCAGAAAGACAGAACCGGCCTGGTGGGGCAGTTGGCGACAGGTGCGCAAGCTGATCGACGATTCCCGAGGACCGGCGATCCGGAGGCGGTTCGAAAGCATCTCACAGCGATGCAGGCGGACGGCGATATGTTCGACGCGGTCGACGACGCTGAACTTGATTGGTTGTGCGCCTGATGACGCGCGATCCCTGATTGCCCGGCTGTGGGCTATAAGAGCCTCCGTACCCTTTTCGATTGCCGGAAACACGGGGCCATACTCCAGATCACATGCGGGTGCGGACGTCAGGTTTGGAAGCTGCCCGGCGAGTTCATTCAACCGCCGCCCGGACACCCAAAGGTACGAGGTTACATGGAGATCAGTCATCTCTCTTCCGTGCTGCTCTGCCGGTGTGGGAGGAAGGGTGCCCGCGTCGCGGTTGTCATCGACCCGCCAGTACCGAAGGGTGTGCCAGTCATCGACTTCCTGCGTGCCGACGATCGCGAGCGGAAGCGGCTGATCCGGATCGCACGGGGGTGACAGCGCCAGGGCCGATGACGCTCGCCAATATGCGGAGCAATGGCGTTCGCGCGATCGAGGCAGACTGTGCGTGCGGGCATCACGCATCGGTGAACGTGGATCAGCTGCCCGATCATCTGGCGATACCGCCTCTGGCGCAGCGCTTTCGCTGCACGGCATGCGGATCACGCGCGCGCTCGACGCGGCCCGATTGGACGGACCGAAGCGGCACCATCGCACGCCGGTGACCAGCACGGGGCGCCGCCCTCAGCCCGCCGACCCCAAATATCGCGCAAGAACCCCCGCCTCGCCCGCGAGCTTTTTTGATGGCTTTGGATGCAGTTTGCGGATGTGCTGCAGAGGAGCCGAAAGCCTAGCCTTTAGGGGCGGTTTCGAGCGCATCGGTCGGATGCAGATTGCCGCACCTAAATCGCATGAGAAAGGCAGACGTGTGTTTTAGCTGCTGCACCGAATTCACGTATGCCGGCGATCAGAGAAAGTTGGTCGCAAGGATATTGCATCGTCGACCGTCCGCTCCCTATTGCCATCCGCGACCCCACGAAACACGTAATTCCCCCGCCTCGCCAGCGGTTCTTATCGTGTCGGAAAAGGTGCGTTTGAAATCGGGCTCATCCCGCCTAGCTCCTATAGGCACGCTCGCAGGGAGGAGCTTATCACGTTGCGTTTAGGTGCAGTTTCAGCGGGGGCGTAGTTCGTCTCACGCCCCCGCAACCGATACAACAAACCGTGGCGCCTGCTAAATATTAACCTCACAATACTTAAACGAAATCACGCAATATTGATTATATTCATTTGAAGTATGTCTCGACGATTTTTATCGCCATAGCATTGTACTGACTTGACCTATACTGGCTAAAGTCAAACTTCTCTAGACCTACAAGATTTTTTGACAATGCATCAAATGATATATCTTTGTCATTTTCAATCAACATTCTTAACACTATTAAGATGCTATTAATATATGTGGTCGTTAGTATGTATCCGTCGACTTTTTTGTCGGTGACCCATCGCGCGGAACCCACGCGACTTTTAACAGCACCCAGCATGATATTAATTACAGAAACGCAATACTTTACATACTCCTCCAATGCTTCATCATTGGACTGGCTGCTGACATCCTCTTTCGAAGCATGGCTCCATATTTTGAAGATAGAGTCTTGACCCTTTGTTTTGACCAGTGGCCTTAGCCCGTAACTAACGATCGAAGTCGTCTTCAGCTTGTCAGTGTCATAAAAGTACTGTTGGATATACCCCGCGAGCGGCCCTGTTCTCGCGAGCCCTGCTAGAGTTCTCGCAGCGATAGACTCGTTAGAAAATGGATCTAGGACCATTCCAATCGCCTGCTTCAACGTCGAATTAGCACTTGTTTGATTTGAGTTGATTTCTAGAAAAAGCTTCGCCTCGAATTTCTCTCGAGCGATAGCCTGCATTCCAACGGGATAGATAATTCCAGTCACAAGGAGATTCTGCTGCTTCCTAAGCGCAGCAATCTCAACATCATCCTTTTCCGACTCGTAATATGCGAAAACCCGGTGCTGTCCATCAATCAACCCAACGGAATTCGGCTTACTCGGAAGCTTTATTTTTACCGGCGCTGTATCTATCAAACCTTTAGCGTCGATGGTATTGTTATCCACATCCAAAGGCTTTACGTCCGAAGGAAGAGTAACAATAATATTGTTGATGAAAACGCGCTTTTCTTTTTTAAGATAGGCGCGAATTCCCTCAACTTTTGCGCGTGATATCATTCTTTGATAAACGTTCAAAGAATCTCGCCAGCCGTCAGCTCGAAGAACATACGACGTTCGCAAAAGTACGTCCGGGTCTGCATAAAAAGATACAACCTTGTATCCATCGTCGAAATTCGAATGAGCTTCTGGCAGAATGGATCCGTGGTAATCCTTAGATGAAGAACTTATATCAAGCGAACCATTCTCGCCTATTTGCTTGAGATCAAGTCCCAAGAAGTGGATGAACTCGAACCTAGCAGAGCGTTTTATAGCGGCTACTACCGATACAAAGTATCGAAGCTCTGAGTAGTTGAGATAGCTGATCTGGTTGATGTTTTCGCGATGATGCCCATCGAAATCGAATCTTGAACAATAAAGAATCTTAACGACTAATTTTGTCTTGTGATAGCCTTTGGGAAATTGGTCGACTGATTTTGGAAATTTTTCCTTTAAAAAGTCTATAAATCCAACTGGGTTAGCAATGATCTTATCATAAATGATCTTTTTATTTTTGAGGTGTCCACCGACAGCCGAACTTTGCGAAGTAGTATACTCTGCCAAAAGAATCAGATTCTCATAGACAAATATATCATCAAAGTCTGACGTCTGATTATCGAACGTAAACTCTTTATCAGATAAACCAGTGGCGCGGTTAAAACCAACCCCCTGGATCACAGACCTGACAAATTTACGGTGGTCGCCTTGCAGCTTTGCGTCAGCTTTCTCTTTGGCTGAAAGAACCTTCTTTTTAATCTTTTTCCCGACCGGTGCTTTCGCCATTATACCGCCCCCTTAACCCATTCGTCTGGTATTTTCGAAACTCGCTCCCCCGCCCTGGGAACTCTTATCGCTTTGGCCGAGGGTCGCAGATTTAGATCGCCGACTTGAAGCTTAGCTAGTCGATCAATGGTTAGCGCGACATAAGCTTCACTTTTGTCGATGCCCACTACCCGTCTGTCAGACTTAACGGCGGCAATTGCCGTGGTACCAGCCCCCAAGAAAGGATCCATGACAAGGTCACCGGGTGCGGACAGGGCCAGAATGCACCGTTCGACGAGTTCATGTGGAAACTGACAAGGATGGATGGTCTTTTCCGGATGCGCAGCCTTGACGTTCGGGATCTCCCAGACCGGGTCGTCATGAAAGGCGTCAGAAGCTGAGAAAGTCCAAAAATCTGCCGGGTTTTTGCCTTTGGGATTCCCGCTTGGCTTACCTGCCCGGCCCTCGTCCTTCGCTGCAGAATGACGCTTTCCGGGATAAATTTGCGGGACCCTAACGGGGTCTAGGTTGAATGTGTAGCTATCACCTTTGGTGAACCAAAGTAACGTCTCATATCGCCCAGAAAACCGCTTATTTGCGTGTAATCCAAAATTGAACCGCCATATTATCCGATTCCTAAGCTTAAATCCGGCCTTTACAAAAACGTGATAAAAAAAAGCGTCGAGTGGCACTATTTCGCCGCCTCGTACAAAATTTCCGGTTTGCCAACATATGCTGCCAGTACTTGAAACCTTTGAACAGATTTTTTCTATAATCGGATTCAACCATTCAAAGTATTCATCGAGCGACATTTTACTGTCCCTCTCGTACGCCTTACCGATATTATAGGGCGGAGAGGTGACAACGAGTTGAACGCTACCGTCTACAACCGTATCCAACGCATCGAGAGCATCGCCCTGAATTATTCGTACATTTAACTCGTCTGCGTCTGGCACGTTACTCATCCTAGACCGTCTACCTCGGCTTAACGGGCGGATCGCCCCACTGCGCCGCGACTATCGCAATGAACGACCGAAATTGCGAGCCTATAACAGCCGCAGAATATCAGGCTGGACGGAATGAGAGGTTGATAGCTTTCGGCGAAAGAAGGGCGCGGGACAATCGGTAAAGTGCGTCCTCAGGCAAGGGAGCGGAAGGCTGCCGAGGGGCGAACTGCAAGGTCGTCCCTGAGTGTCCGCGTTTTGTCGTCGAACTGATGTTACCGATAAATTTCGCGTTGTGTGTAGACCGTACAGAAGGCCATGCATACGGAGCGACAGGTTTCTGCCTCCCAGTGCTGGAAAGCGAGGGCTTCGCTTCCCTTTCGTTTGAGCCATCGGGCACACGGTTTGGCAGCAGAGCGAAGTGAATGATTGAAATGGCACCGAATTTGCCCATCCTCCCCAGGATGCACGGGACGGCGCAAGCCGGCACGCTCACCCGCCGTCGCTGGATGCTGAACCCGTTGGGTTCGGGGCCTCGGGGGCTTGGTGGAGCTTCAAACTGCGCACGCCAAAGGCGTTCCTCCTATATTTAGATCTTACAGGGCCTCTGTGTGACCGCTCGGCGGATTTGCACTATCAACAAAAGCGCGCACCCGGGCGAGGATGGCGCGCAGTTCGGGGCTCTGGACTTCGGCGATCACGTCGTCGACTGTGGCCGTGTCCAGCTTCTTCTGTCGTGCCAGCTTCTCAGCAACCGCGCGGACGAACTCGCTAGGCTTACGAAGCATACGGCGAACGCACTCGCGCACCGTTGGCGGCTGTAGCAGGATGAACGCGTTCGAGATTTGCTCGCTCTGCTGCTCATCGGGCAGTGCGTCCTCGATCGGTACGCACCGCCGGATCCAGTCGAGGAAGCCGCATGCCTTCAGGCGTGCGACGGCCTCGACAACGGCGCTACGCGACTTGTGTATCTTGTCAGCGATCCACTGATAGGTCGGATCGAGCCGGCCGTCCTTACGCCCTCGCAGGCGCAGCAGGCAGCGCAGGACGTCGAGGCCGATCGAACCGAGGGCACCGTTGCGCTTCCCCGGCAGCTTTGTTTCATGCTCGAACGCCTCGGCCGCACGCATCCGCGCGTTGTGCTCGGTTTTCGGAAACGTGTTGTGCGTGCGCCATAGGGACACCTCGGAACCGCCAGCATTGTGGCTGTTGCGGCGCACAGGGGAGTTCGAGCGTGCGCGGTCACGGATGCCTGTCGTGACCTCGCTGAAAGAGCGCGCGAGAGTGCTCACGCCCGGTTAGCCAGTTTGGCGGAGAGCCGCAGGATTCCGTGGCCGGCGGCTTGCCGGTTAGCCAAGCCAACATATTGAGCTGGCGCGATTAACGGAGACCAGTCGGGTGCACCAAACTTCGTCCGTTTCTCGAAATTCTCGATCCAGCGCCGGCGACTTTGGCCGAGAGGCAATCCTAGTCCGTAACGGCATTGCTTGCAGACAGGCGCTCAAGGGCTTTGTATGGGAATTGGCTGGACATCAATTCCTCGGCCCAAGCCCCCGCCACGGAGTTCGGCGCGCTGAGGATTGGGTCGCAGTGATGGGCCTCGAGCCGACTTCTCGCAGGTGGTTCGCACCTAGCGCGCGTTGGGCCGATCAGAACTCGGCGACTGCTATCTGATTGGCGAGCGTACGATAACCACGCCAGTTGAGATGCACGCCGTCCACTGTGTATTCGGGCTTCAAATACCCCATCGGCGCCAGAGCGCGATTGGGGTTTAGGTAGGTGCAGGTTGGGGCCATACAGAGTTTTCGCTCAAATTCGATGATCGGGGCGAGCTTCGCATTGGTCGAGGGGATGCCGGTCTTCAGCGTCGCGACCAGGATCACGCGCTTGCCGCGAAGCGCCTGCAAGATGCCCCGAAGGTTCGCCTCGGTCTCCGCGCGCGGCAATTCCATCTTGAGGTCGTTGACGCCCAGCATGACGATCGCGGTCCGCCCGACGACCTCGTTCCGGCCCAGGCGCAGCAGGAGCCCCTGCGTCGTATCGCCCGGAATACCGTGGTTGTCGACGTCGACCCCCTTCAGCAGCACATCCCATTTGCCGAACGCGACGATCGAATCCCCCAGGAACGTGACGTCCTTTCGATACGGCTGCTCGATGAACAGCGTCGACAGGGTCCGGTACACGAAGTCCTTGTTCGGATCGAATGCCGACAGCTTGTTGATGATCTTCACTGCATAGAAATACGGCTTCAGCTTGTACTGAAACGAGATCGCAGCAACCCAGAATCCGGCGGAGGCCGCCAACACCACCGCGAGGAGATAGAGCCAGGTCGAACGACCTCGCCCCCGCGAACCAGCAGTTGTCATGATCAAATTCTCTTTATCGAAAAAGCAGCGTCGTCAGACGTGGCGTTCGGACCAGCAACCGGTGCATTCGGTTTCGCTAATCGCCACTTCGTCCCCGCACGAATGACAGCGACCGCCGCCAGAAAACTGTGTCCGGGCAAGCGTAACGAGCGGCGGCACCCGCAAAGCCTCCCGAAGCGCCCCCCATATGCGATGGAAGACGGTCAAAACCCCTGCTCTCACTGACGTAATCCCCCCGGATAGCGCTTGAACCAAATACCGCGTCGACACCTGCTAAGCCACGGAGAGTGGTCGACATAGTTCGACACTTACTCTCCGGGTTTCACCCTAGCACTGCGGTGTAAGACACGCCCACGGCCTCCCCAGACCGAGTAGGTTCAGAACACGTATCGTCGGCCCGAGGTCAAACTGTTTTAGATCAGCAACGACTCTATTGGACGAAAATAACACTCGCCTGCGTGATCGGCCTACCCAACTATGTCCTATCTCACGGATGACTGGCGGCGATCCTCCGGCAATTCGGGTATCCCTTCGCACACCGCTCCAGGATCAACCGCACCACGTCCGTCTAGAACTGGCCGCCGATGTTGAAGGTGATGAGCTTGTCGTCGTCGCCGGGGGCCTTGAGCAGTGCTTTCGCCAGATCGATGCGCAGCGGGCCGAACGGCGAGGTCCAGTTGACGCCGACGCCGACCGACAGGCGCGGGCTGGCGGTATTGCCCGAATAGGTCTCCTTATAGGTGCCGAGCGAATAGGTGTACGGCGTGCCGGTGTTGGTGGTGGTGCTGGCGCCGGCGGTGTCGAGGTACAGGAGATTGCCCGAGCCATCGGTATATTGGCGGGTGCCCGCGACGCACGCGACCGAGGCGGCGTTGGCGGCGGCGCAGGTTTCGGTCAGCGTGGGCTTCTTGCCGCCGAACACCGCGCCGACGTCCATGTAGATCGACGGACGCAGGCCAAGCTCGCGCGCGCCCGACCCCATCGGCAGTTCGAGTTCGAGGCGCGCCTGGTAATAGGTCGTGCCGCCGAGCGCGGTCTGGGTGTTCGAGCTGTCGCTGGTCGACAGCGTCGCGGGGACGGTCGAGGTGTCGTAATAGGTGCGCGTCACGCGGGGGCCGACGCCGCGGATGTCGAAGCCGCGCATCTGCGGATCGCCGAGATAGAAGCGGTCGGTAAGCCGGACGTCCTGTCCCAGCCCCTTGATGTAGCCGCCCTCGGCATGCGCCGACAGGATGAAGCTCGATCCGAGGTTCATGTACTTGGTGTAGTTGGCGGTACTCCGGATATATTTGGTATCGCCGCCGAGGCCCGCGAAATCCTGGCTGATGCTGAGCTTGCTGCCCTTTGTCGGGCGGACGCGGCTGTTGGTATTGTCGAACACCAGCGAATAGCCGACCGACGAGGTCCAGCGATTGCCGACCGCGTCGCACAGATACGCGCCGGCGATCGCCGGATCGCACGCGCCGTTGGTGTAATAGGTGTCCTCGTCGAGCGTGACCTGATCGTAGGACAGCCCGTAGCGCGCGGTGGCGGACCAATATTCGGTGAGCGGAACGGCCGCGCGGATCTGGAAGCCGGTCGAGACCTGTTCGTAGGTGGTGTCGTTGCTGTCGCCGGTCGTGCTGTACGAGCTGTAGTCGCGGCGGAAGATGTCGCCGCCGAGCGCCACGTTGGTGTCGAACATATACGGTTCGGTAAAGCCCAGGCTGACCGATTTCGAATAGCTCGACAGGCTGGCATTGGCGCGCAGTTCCTGGCCCATGCCGCGGAAGTTGCGCTGCGTGATGCTGGCCGAGGCGATGAAGCTTTCGAGGCTCGAATACCCGGCGGAGAGTTGCAGCTCGCCGCTCGATTTCTCCTCGAGGTTGGTTTCCAGAATCACGCGGTCGGGCGCGGAGCCCGGCAGCTGCTTGATCGTCATCTTGTCCTGGAAATAGCCGAGCGAGTTGATCCGGTCCTCCGAGCGCTTGACCTGGAAGCTGTTGAACGCGTCGCCCTCCGCAAGGCGGATTTCGCGGCGGACGACCTTGTCCTTGGTCTGTGTGTTGCCGTTGATCTCGATGCGCTCGACGTACGTGCGCTTGGCCTCGGCGATGTTGAAGTTGATCCCCATCGTCAGCGTGTCGGCGTCCTTCGCGAACTCCGGGTTCACTTCGGAGAAGGCGTAGCCGAACAGGCCTGCGGTCTGGCTGAGGTTATCGACCGAATCCTCGACGAGCTTGGCGTTGTACCAGTCGCCTTTCTTGAGCGGCAGCGTGGCGGCGAGTTTCTTGCTGTCGAAGTCGCGGATCTGGCTGTCGACGGTGACGTCGCCGAATTTGTAGCGTTTCCCCTCCTCCACCACGTACGTGATGATGAAGTCCTTCTTGTCGGGCGTCAGTTCCGCCACGGCCGAGGTCACGCGAAAATCGGCATAGCCCTGCGTCAGATAGAACTGGCGGAGCTTCTGCTGGTCGTAGCTGAGGCGATCCTGGTCGTAGCTGGTCGCCGACGAGAGCAGACGTTTGAAGCGCGCCTGCTTGGTCGCCATCTGCGCGCGGATCTGATCCTGCGAGAAGACGGTGTTGCCGAGGATGTTGATCTGGCGGACCTTCGACTTGGGGCCCTCGCTGATCTCAAACACGACATCGACGCGGTTCTGGTCGAGGTTGACCATCTTGGGGTCGATGACCGCTCCGAACCGGCCCTGGCGGCGATAAAGTTCGATGATCCGGGCGATATCCTGGCGGACCGCGGTGCGCGTGAAGATCTGGCGCGGCGCGAGCTTGATCTCCTTGGTGATCTTGTCGCTTTTCAGCGCCTTGTTACCCTCGATCACGATGCGGTTGACGATCGGGTTCTCGCGCACCCGCAGCACGATATTGCCATCGGCGACGCCGGCGATCGAGTAATCGGCGAACAGGTCGCTGGCCTGAAGATCCTTCAGCGCCTGGTCGAGCGTCTCGGTGGTGTAGGGCTTGCCGACGCGCAGCTTGGTGTAGCTGAGGACGGTCTCGGGCTCGATTCGCTGCGAGCCCTCGACGCGCAGGGTCTTGATGGTCGGCGACACCGTGATGCCAGCGGGTGCCGGAACAGGCTTGGCCGTCGACGGGCTTGCAGGGGGCGCCGGAGCTGCAGGGGTTGTCGGGGGAGCCGTCTGCGCACGCGCGGGCGTTCCCAGCGTCCCTGCCATGACCAAGGCCAGGGAACCGGCGCCAAAATCGAACTTCATGCCTGCGTCTCCGGGGGGTGAACCGCGGCGCTATGGGGGGGATGTTTCCCCAAAATGTTCCGCCGTGTCGGGCGATGGCAAGCCTGTAACATGGCCCGTCCAACCGCTGCGCGCACCCGGCGATCGGCCCGGTCGTGTCCGGGTATGTCGCAATCATGTCACACGATGCGGCGCGCGACATTCGCGGGACACCCGCCGATCCTAGCGGGACGTCGCGGGCAGCAGCCTCGTCCGCTTCGTGAAAGGTCCAGTATGCGCGTTGCCATCAAGGGTGTCTCGGCACCGGAACCCATCCGCCCCGCGGCGTCGCCCCCGATCGTCGACAATCCGTTCGCGCCGGAAATCTTCGCAACCGGGTTCACCGGGCTCGCCAATTTGAACGGCGTGATCGTGCTGACGCTGGAGAGCGCACGCTGCGATCACACGCGGCAACCGCCGGGCGTCGACCGCGTCGTCGTCGGCCGGATCGCGCTGACCAGCGCCGCCGCGCAGGAACTCGTGGCCGGGCTCAACCAGTTCCTCGAACAACAGGGTCTGAGCCCGTCTAAAGCGATGGCGGCCGGGGCGACGTTTCAATGAGCGCGGTTCGGCAGGAGGCCGCCGATTATGCATCGATCACGCAGCGTGTCGCGTTCGGGCGGATCGTCGTACCGGTCCGCATGTCCGGCGGCGGCATGGTTTCGGGACCGCTCCGGACACCTCGGGTGTGCGTGAACCGGGTACGGTTCGGCTGATGAATACGGTTCGGCTGACGAAGCGGGGCCGCACGCACGCGCCGCCGGTCCGGCGAATGGCGGCGGTCAGAAGACCTTGAATTCGACCAACCGGGTGCGCTTCGCCGGTGCCTGCGGGAAGCTGACCCGGATCTTGCTGGTCGAGACGGGCGTCCATCCGACCGCCGTAATGCCGTTCGCGACGGGCGTGGCCGGCGCACCGAGCGGCGTCCAGCGCGTGCCATCCCAGATCTGGATCCGGAGCGAGCGCGGGGCGACGAAGTCCTTGCCGTCGGCGAAGAACGCCAGTTCCGCGCGCGACACCGTGACCGGTTTGCCGAAGTCGACCGCATACCACTGCGGGGCCGACGGCTTGGGTGACGACTGGGGCGACGGCTTGGACGAAGATGCGGCTGGCACCTTGGCGGACGACCATCCGTTGGCGAGTTCGGGGAAGAACCAGACACGACCGTCGATCGCGTCATGGACGTTTTCCGCGTCGGTGGCGCCCGACGCGCTACCCTTGGGGAAGGCACCGCGGACGAGCTGCACCGCCCGGTCGATGGGGCGGTCGATCGGTCGGTCGCGTCGGGGAACGGCCGCGCGCGCAACCGGCACGACGAGGCGCGACAGCGTGGGGCTGTGCGCGACGCGCCGGCCGTCGATCTCAATCGTCAGGCCCGGCGTGCCGCCATAATGCCGGCCGTCGACATCCCACGTCACCGCGATGTTGTGGCCGTGATAGGGCACGTCCTGCATCCGGAACCACGCCAGCCCTTGCGGGTCGGCAGCGCCGGGCAGCAGCGGATTGACCTCGAGCATGTCGTCCGCGCGCGGGCGTATCCCGACCAGCCCGGTCAGGATCAGGTCGGCGAACCCCGAGTGGAAATAATGATGGCTGCGCGCCAGCCCGACGATCGGACGGCCGGTGTCGGGGTGGTAATCCTCCTCAAGGTCGAGCCGGTCGCCCTGGTAATGCAGCGCCGCATATTGCCGCAGCAACCGCATGTAATCGCCGCGCGTCACGGTCGACTGGTGATAATGATCGAGCAGGTTGGCGATGCCGGCCAGCACCTGCGTGGTCTGGAACGGCCAGATCGGGCCGTTCCACTGGCATTCGGGCGCGGTGCCTTCGTAGCGATATTGCCGCATGTAATGTTCGTAGCTCGGCTCGACCGTCCGCATGCCGGCGGGGCCGCCCAGCCCGTCCCTGGCGAGCAGATGCGTCCAGGCTGCCGCGAACTTCGCATCGTCGTCGGCGAGGTCGAACGTCCAGGGCAGATACCCGACGAGTTCGCGTCCGCGGATCGGCGCCCAGTATTTCACGAACGCGTTGTCGACCTTGTAGCGATCGATGAAGTGGCCGAGCGGTTCGCTCCACAAGCTGGCTTGGACGCGCGCCTTTATCGCGGCGGCACGCGCGTCGTATTCGGCGGCGCCGGCCGTGTCGCCGGTCAGGGTCGACAGCCGGGCGATCGCGCGGGCGTTGGCGTACATGTACGCGTTGATCGACGGGCGGAAGGAATCGCCGCCGCGGAAGCCGTCCTTGCCGCCCGACGCGTCGATCGAGGAGATCGTGTATTCGGTCGCGTCGAGCAGCGGCTCGACCCAGTACAGCCCCTTGCTCGTGTCGAAATGGTCGTTCCACGCGGCGTACAGCCGCCGCATTGCCGTCAGGTGGCGGATCGCGCCTGCCTTGTCGCCGTCGACGAGGAAACGGCCATAGACCGAGTCCGCCATGTAATCGGTGAAGTGGCGGTCGTTGCCGCGCCGGTACATGAAATCGATATAATCGTCGGCGAAGCGCCGGTCGCGCAGCCAGCGCCCCTCCCCGAGGTGGAAGCCGGTGGCGTCGTTCAGGCTGGCATAGGGTTCGAGCTGCCAGCCGACGTCATCGAGGAACTCGGTCGAGATATACCCGTCGGCGCCGAGATCGCGCTGATGCGCGCGGAACAGCGACCAGCGGTAATAATAGACCGCGTCGAGCTTGGGATCGGCGGATGCGAAGAACGGGATACGGTTTTCGTACCAGGGCGCGTCGTTGCCGAACCGGTCGCGGGCGATGCGGTGGGTGTCGAGCGGCGGTGCGGTCACCGCCGGCGCGGCGACGACCGGGACGGCCGCGCCGAGCAGCAGGGAGAGACGAAGGATCGGCCTCATGACACGTCCGAACATTCCGCCTCTCCTTTTGACCGTACTTATGTGGCCGAATTACTTGAACGTATAGCGCGCACCGATCGCAAAGGTACGGCTGAGCAGCGTCGTTCCGAGATTGAACTGCTCGGGACCGCCGACGTCCTCGAACTTGTAATAGGTCTGCTGCTTCGCCTTGAGGAGGTTCACCGCGTCGAAGGTGAAGCCGAGGCGGTCGGTCGCGTTCAGGGTGAGTTGGAGATCGAGGCTCTTCTCCGGGTTGCGCCAGACGCCAATCGGATTGGCGAATAGCCGTGCCTCGTTGTTGGCGAGGAACGCCTTGCGCCAGATATACGACAGGCGCGCACCGACCGGACCGCGATCATAGGCCAGCGTCGCATTGTACGACAGGTCCGACACACCAAAGAACGGCGACGACGCCTGGCCCGTGATGTTGCCCGCGGCATCCGACAGCGGGATATTCTGCTTCGAATCGAGCACCGTGAGGCTGCCCTGGAAGCCCAGGCCCTTGAGCGGCCCCGGCAGGTAATCGGGGAAATAGGTCAGGCCGAGCTCGACGCCCTTGAGCACGCCGTTCGAGGCGTTGACGGGCCGCGTGATCGCGAACGAGTTGGTGGCGCCGGCGACGATCCCGTTGTTCAGGATGGTCTCGCGGATGGTCAGCGGCACGACCAGCCCGTCGACCTCGCGGCGGAACCCGGTCACGAAGATCGCGCTGTTCCGGTCGAAATACCATTCGACCGCGACGTCGTAGTTCTTCGAATGCGTCGGCTTCAGCGTCGCGGTGCCGGCGGTGCCGCTGCCATAGCCGACATTGGTCAGATCGCCGACCAGGTTGAAGTTCGGGTTGATGTCGGTGAAGTTCGGCCGGCGCAGCGTCTGGCCGTAGTTGAACCGGACGCGCAGCGTGTCGGTCAGCTCGTACCGCGCCGTGAAGCTCGGCAACCAGCGCTCCGACCCGGTCGACACGAAGGTCTGCGCGCCGTTATTGTAGCGATCGAAGAAATTATAGTCGGTATCGACGGTGATGTGCCGCACGCCGGCCTGAAGCTTCAGCGGCCGCCCGAAGATCGAGACCTCGCCATCGGCCTGGATATAGGCGGCGAGCGTCGTCTCATCGATGTCGAACACGCGTTGCAGCGACAGCTGGTCGGACGTCTTCAGCCCGTAGAGACCGCGCACGGTGTCGGCGTTGGCGTTCAGCCAATAGCCGTTCGGCAGCACCCAACTGCTCGGGGAATCGCTCTTGCCGTCGAAGAAGTCGGAATTGGTGAACAGCGCTTCCGACGGCAGCGTCGACAGGTTGCGCCCCAGGACGCCGGCATCCTGTGTCCGGACCGACGTCGATGCCTTGCGGTTGTCATAGCGGAAGCCCGCCTTGATCTGGCGAAGGAAGCCCTCGTCCCAGCCATAATAGCCGTCGAGCGTGCCGGTCAGCGCGCTGCCCTTGTCGCGGTTGGCATTGTCGTAGAACTGCCCGATGTTCCACTGCGTCGGATCGGTCAGGAGTGCGTCATTGTCGAAATGATAGGACGGGATGCCACCGCCCGCGTTGAAGTCGACATCGATCTGTTTGGCCGTACGTTCGGTCCGCATCGCGGTGAACGAACTGGTGACCTTGCTGGTCTGATAGGCGACGTCGCCGATGATCTTGCCGTGCTCGCCGACGTCCCATTTGCCGTTCAGGGCATAGACGAAGGCGTCGGTCTTCGACCGGTTATAGTCGCCGCTGTTGAAGCCGTAGACGTTGCTCGAGGAGCGCGTCTTGACGATGTTGGTACCGTCGTAAAGCCCGACGGGCTGGTTGGTCGGCTGATCGACGAAGCTGAATTGCAGGCTGTTGAACGTCTCGCCGCGGAAGCCGGCGTAGAACACTTCGGCGGTGTAGACCGAGCTGCTGTTCGGCGCCCATTGCAACGCGATGTTGGCCGAGGGCCGCTCGCGCTTGCCGTACAGATCGGAACTGAAGATCGCATCGCGCGACAGATAATAGGGGGTATCGACCCCATTGATGTTGAGCGTCGAACCCGGCGCCGTGGACAGCCCGCGATCAAGCCCCGGCGTCCAGTTCGCGTTGTTGTCGCCCGGGAAGATCCGCTGGAGCGGCACGAGGCCGGAGCCCGCGGCCGGTGTCTCGGTTGCAAACGGCACCAATGCGCCTGCGGTAATCGTCTGATCGCGGTACTTGGTGCGCGTGTAACTCCCGTTCACCAGGACGCCGATGTCGCCGATCCCCGTCTCCCACCGATTGCTGACCAGCAGAGCGGCATTCGGATTATAGGTGTCCGCCTGCTCGTTGTAGATGCCGCGCGCGAGGCCGGAAATCGCGAACCCGTCGAAATCGAACGGGCGGCGCGTGGCGACGTCGATCTGGCCGGCGAGGCCCGTCTCGATCTGCTCGGCGGCGCGCGTCTTGTAGACGTCGACCTGCTTGACGAGGTTGGCGGAGATATCCTGCAACGCGAACGCCTGCCCCGCCGCGGTGAAGATGTTGCGGCCGTTCAGCGTGGTCAGCGCATCGGGAAGACCGCGGATCGAGATCGCCGCGGCTTCGCCACCGGTACGGTTGGTCACCTGGACGCCGGTGACGCGCTGGAGCGCCTCGACGACGTTGTTGTCGGGCAGCTTGCCGACGTCTTCCGAGACGATCGAGTCGACGATCTGCGTCGAGGCCTTGCGGACGTTCAGCGCGCCGACGATCGAGGCGCGGACGCCGGTGACGACGATATCCTCGTCGGTCTGGTCGGTTGCTACTTGGTCGGTGGCGGGCTGGCCGGGTGCGGGCGGCGTCTGGACGGTGTCGCCATCGACGCGCGCGGGCGTGCCGGTCGCTGGCAGGTCGGTCTGATCCTGCGGCGTGGTCGGCACGGCCTGCGCGTTGGCGGGCGCGGCCAGCACCAGGGCTGCGATCGATGCGGAACACAGAATCAACGATTTCATCGCCATTTGGCCTCTCCCTGACATATCCATCCGACCTTATCCGCAGTCGGTATTACTCGGACATTCGCTATGAGAACGCGGGCATTGATGCAAGCGTTAATTTGCCAGGCAATGTGCCGGATAAAGCCCGCAGAACGGTCAGCCGGGGGTAAGCCGATACAGCGCTGCACCATGTGACGGCAGGCTCTTCGTCAGCGTACCAGAGGCCCGCTCCAGATCGCGCCGAGCCCAGAGATCACGGACGCCGACCGGCCCGTTGAGGGCGATCATGGCGAGGCGAAGCTGCACGGAACGCTCGCTTTTGTCTGTGTTAAAGAGTGCGAGATAGCGGTCCTTCGAACCCGGCACGCGCGCCGACCAGACGCGAATGCCATCGGCGACGAAGTGCGGCTGGTTGTCGTAGCTCGACTGGTTGACCGCGATCAACTCGGGATTGGTCAGCAGGTCGAGCGTCGGGCGGTCGAGATGACGCAGGTCGCCGCCCATGATCAGCGGCGAACGCGCGATTGACCAGAGGGTCATCAGGGTGCGCTGTTCGTCGGGCGTGAACTTGGTATCGCGCGCACCGAGCGCGAGGCGCCCGAGCGGCAGCATGTCCGCGTCGGGCCAGCCGCCCGGCACGCGGTGCGCGTTCCAGTTCTCCAGCCGGGTGAACTGCGCTTCGAGCAGCGGCCATTCGTCCCAGAAATCGTCGCTGATCCGCCACATCTGTGCGAAATGGCGGACGTGATCGGCGCGGGGGACTGGCGTTTCCCCGGGCGAGAGGCTGAGGATGATCGGGCGCCCGGTCGCGACGATCGCGGCATGCGCGCCCTCGATCTCGGGGGCATGCGCGTCATAGGGACGGCTCATGTCGTCCATCTTGACCAGGTCGACGCCCCAAGATGCGTAGAGCGCGAACACGCTGTCGTAATAGGCCTGCGCGCCGGGCTTGCGCATGTCGACGCCGTACATGTCCGGGTTCCAGGCACAGATGCTGGCGGTGTCGGCGATGTCGCGCGCGCGGTATTTCGTCCCGAACACCGGCAGGTTGCGCTCCACCGCGAGCCGCGGAATGCCGCGCATCAGGTGGATGCCGAACCGCAGGCCGAGCGCGTGGACGCGGTCGGCGAGCGGACGGAATCCCTTGCCGCCGGCGCTTGACGGGAACCGGTTCGGCGCGGGCAGCAACCGGCCATAATCGTCCATCACCGGCTTCGGCTTGGTCGCGTAGGTGTAGCTGCTTGCCCCCGGCTCGTACCACTGGATATCGACGGTGAAGATATCATAGCCCGACGGCAGCAGCTTTTCCGCCATGATCGTCGCGGTCTCGATCGCCTGCGCCTCGGTGATCGTCGTCGCGAAACTGTTCCAGCTGTTCCAGCCCATCGGCGGGGTCGGCGCGAGCAGGCGCGGCGCGTCCTTCGCGCGCGCCGGACCTGCGGCGCCGATCGCGGTGGCCGCCAACGTGCCGGTGAGCAGCGTGCGGCGGTCGAGCGACAGCGTCATCCTCAGCTCACCAGGAACGTGGCGGAGGCACGGTCGGCGGGGCGCGTCGCGGTCCCCAACGCCACGCCACCCGCGGTATGACGCAGGACCATGCCGGGCTTGCCGAGCGCGGCGAAGGTCACGCCTTTAGCGTTGCTCAAACCCGGCTGCGGCAGGAAGCTCGCACGTTCCGCAAAGGCGCGGCTCGCATCCTTCGTGGCGAGACCGATCCGTCCGTCGGCCTGCGCGACGAGATAGCGATCGGGCGCATCGATCGGCACGAGCGAGACGCTCCCCCTGCCCGCGAGCCCCGGCATCTGCCGGAACTGGCTGGAGGGAATGTCGCCACGCCCGACCGAGACCCTATCGCCGTCGTGACGGAGGAAGGTCGTCCTGTCGCTGGCCGGCGAGAACCGGTCGGGCACCGGTCCGTTACCGACCGGGATGCCGAAATCGGGTGTGCCGTCGGCGGTGTAATACAGCCGCTGCATCCGCGTGTGACGGTTCGGATCCAACAGCGGATCGCCCTTGATCGCGGCATAATCGCGGCCATGATAAACCAGGACGTCGCGACCCTGTTCGTCGACCGTGAAGCTGTTGTGGCCGGGGCCATACACGCCCGTCACCGACGACGAGACGAACACCGGCTTGGGTGACTTCGTCCAGGAATCCGCCTTCATGATGTCCGCATTGGCGTCTGCGGTGATCAGCCCGAGGCAGTAGCGTGCGTCGGTCGCGCTCGCCGAATAGGTGATGAACAGCTTGCCGTTGCGCGCCAGCAGCGACGGCGCTTCGGCGACCTTGTAGCCCTGGATTTCCCAGTCGAGCGTCGGTACCGCGATCCGGATCGGCGGCTTGGCGAGCGTGATCGGCGTGGCGAGCGGCGCCAGATACAGGTTGCTGTTGGTCTCGATCCCCGGCTCGCGCTGCGCCCAGCACAGATAACGCGTGCCGCGGTGGACGAACGAGGTCGAATCGAGATTGAAGCTGTCCCACGGCGTCTTGAGCTGGCCCAGCACCGACCAGCGCGCGGTCATCGGATCGGGACCGTCGGCGACCAGCGCATAGGTGCGGATGCGGAACACGTCCTCGCCGCCGCCGCTCGGGCCGGCCGCGAAATACATGATCCAGCGGCCGTCGATCAGGTGCAGCTCGGGCGCCCAGATGAAGCCCGACAGCGGGCCGCTGGCGAGATGGCGCCAGAGGATCTGCTCGCGCGCGGTGGTCAGCCCGGCGAGCGTGCGCGAACGCCGCAGCACCAGCCGGTCGTATTCGGGCACCGACCCGGTCAGGTAATAATAGCCGTCGGTGTGGCGGAACACCTGCGCATCCGCGCGCTGGCGGACGACGGGGTTGTTCGGCACCGGAGCCACAGCGGGGGTGCCGCCGGGCAGTCGCGCGATCGCGCCGCTCGCCGATGCCGCAGTGGCGCCGGCGAGGAACAGGCGGCGGTTCAGATCCGTCATCGTCAATACTCCGCTACGGGCCAGCCATCGGCGCCCCAGTTGATCGGCGCGATCCGCAGCGTCGGCGCGCCATTCTTGGTCCGGTCGTACGCGTGGTAGACGACGTAATCCTTGCCGTCGGTGTCGTGCATGACGCCGGGATGGCCGGGCCCGCGAAAGCGTTGCTGCTCCTGGAGATCGGCACGCAGGAAGATCGTGCCCCCGCCCTGCATCATCGCACTGCCGTCCTTGCCGAGATACGGTCCGGTGATCGCCTTCGATCGGCCGACGACGGTGTAATAGGTGCTGTTCACGCCCTTGCAGCAATAGTCGTAGCTCGCGAGCAGCCAGTAATAGCCGCCATGGCCGATGATGAACGGCGCCTCGACCGGAGCGGGTCCGCCGGCGGGTGCGGGACGGCGGGCGATCGCGTGGGGCTTCTCATTCGGGGCGAGCAGCTTGCCGGTCGTGGGGTTCAGCGCGAACAGCTTGATGCCGGTCCAGAAGCTGCCGAGCGACAGCCATTCGCGGCCCTGCGCATCGACGACGTGGTTGGGATCGATCGCGTTGAAATCGTCCTTGGCCGTGGACATCACCACCAGCCCCTCGTCGCGCCAGCCATAGCCGGGCGCCTTGGGATCGAGCGTCGGGCTGGTCGCAAGGCCGATCGCCGAGCGGTTCGAGCCGAACGTCGAGACCGAGTAATAGAGCCGGTAGCGCCCATCGGTGCCGCGCGAAATGTCGGGCGCCCACATCCCCTTGGTGCCCGGCACCGCCTTCGTCGCCCAGTCGGGCAGGCGCGTCAGCGGCGGCGTGCCCGCGGTCCAGTGGACCAGATCGGGCGAGGTGCGTGCGCTCAGCATCTGGCCGTCGAGCCCGGTGCCGTAGACGTAATAGGTATTGCCCGCGCGGATCATCACCGGGTCGTGGACCGGCGCGATGTCTCCCGTCAGGCTGGCGTTGAGTGCCCCGCGTGTCGGCGGTGCTTCCGCGGTCTGCGCCGTCACGCCAGTCGCGAGCGTAAGCGCGATCAGTCCGGTCACCCATCGTGGTGCGGCCATCGTCTCTCTCCCGGTCTGTGCGCCCGCCGGTTGCTCCGGCGGGCGTCACGGTCATTTCAGTTCGAGCATCACCACCGACATCGGCGGCAGCGTCACCGACAAGGTGCCGCCGCTGAGGCTGGCGCCGTTGAACGCCGTCGGTGCGACCGCATTGGGCGCCTCGAAGGTGTTGAGCGCAGTCATCGTCGGCGCGGTCAGCACCTGCCCGGTGACGGTTTGCGCGGTCACGCCCGGCAGCGCCGCGGAGACGCTGGTCGGCTTGTTCGGATCGAGGTTCGAGAGCGCGATCCGTACCACGCCGTCCTTGCCGCGCACGGCGGAGGCGCTGACCGACGGCATCGTCCACTGGTCCTTGTTGTACCAGGGCGACTTGATGTCGATCGGCAGGACCGTGCCGTCCATGTACGGCTTGTACATCGCGAACACGTGATAGGTCGGCGTCAGCACCATCTTGCTGCCGTCGGTCAGGATCATCGCCTGCAAGACGTTCACCATCTGTGCGATCGCGGTCATCTTCACGCGGTCGGCATGCTTGGCGAAGATGTTGAGGTTGATCGCCGTGACCAGCGCATCACGGAGCGTGTTCTGCTGACGGAGGAAGCCCGGGTTGGTGCCCGGATCGCCGGCATACCACGTGCCCCACTCGTCGACCGCGAGCCACATCGTCTTCTTCGGATCGACCTTGTCCATGATCGCCGCATGCTTGGTGATCAGCTCGTCCATCCGAAGCGTCTCGGACAGCGTCTCGGCCCAGCCGCGCTCGTCGAACACGGTCGCCGACGCACGCGGCGGCCAGCCGCCGGGGACGGTGTAGTAATGCAGCGACAGCGCATCGACCTTGCCGACCAGCTCGCGCGCCATCGTCTCGGTCCAGTTATAGTCGTCGACGTTGGCGCCGCTCGCGATCTTCATCACGCGCGTGTCCTTGGGCGCCTTGATGAAGGTGGCGTAGCGCCGCGTCACGTCGGCGGCATATTCGGCGCGCATGTTGCCGCCACAGCCCCACAGCTCGTTGCCGACGCCGAAATACGGGACGGCCCACGGCGCCTTGTGGCCGTTCTTGGCGCGCTCGTCGGCGAGCGTTCCCGAGGGCGAGGTCATGTATTCGACCCACTCGGCCATTTCCTGCGGCGTGCCGTTGCCGACGTTGCCGGCGATATAGGCCTCGGCGCCGAGCTGTCCGGCGAGATCCATGAACTCGTGCGTGCCGACCGTGTTGGGCTCGGTCACGCCGCCCCAATGCGTGTTGATCTTGACCGGGCGCTTGGCCTTGGGACCGATCCCCTCGCGCCAGTGATATTCGTCGGCGAAGCAGCCGCCGGGCCAGCGCACGACCGGCACGCCGATCCCGCGCAGCGCGGTGACGACGTCGGTGCGGAAGCCGCGGACGTTGGGGATCTTCGACTTTTCGCCGACCCACAGGCCACCATAGATGCCGGTACCGAGGTGTTCCGCGAACTGCGTGAAGATGCGGCGATCATAGGTCGGGCCGGGCGTGTCGGCGTGGACCGTCACGGTTGCCGCAGTCGAAGTGGGCGCGGAGGCGGGCGCGTCGGTCTGCGCGGTGCCGATGCCGGCGGTCGAGAGCAGCAGTGCGGCGGCGAGGCCCTTCAGCGTGCGGGTCATTTTTGCCTCAATCATCGAAAGCCTCCACGGTTTTGCGGGTGCCGCGCAGGAATGCGTCGGCGACGAGTGTGAACGGGGTCGTGTCGACTTCGCTTTGGCCGCCGCGGATCAGCGCGGCGAAGCGGGTGTAGAGGCCGGGATATTCCTCGTCGTCGTTATGCACCGTGCCGCTCGGCAAAGTGAGCACCGCGCCGCCCTTGGCGAGGCTGAGCGTACCGGCATCGGTCTCGACGGTGATGTCCCAGCTCTGCGGGCCGGTCTGGCGCCAGTCGAGATCCATGCTGATCGGCGTGCCCGCGGCGCTGCGGAAGGTCAGGTCGGCAGCGATCGGCGCCGCGCGGTTGGCGGGCGTCGACAGCGTCGCGGCGGTCAGGAAGAAGGGCTGCGGCAGGATCTCGGTCGCGATCGACAGCGCGTTGATCCCGGGATCGAACACGCCGAGACCACCCGGCTCCCAGATCCACGCCTGCCCCGGATGCCAGACGCGGACATCCTCGCGCCAGACGATCGACACGCGCTGGATCTGCCGGTCGGCGAGCCACGCCTTGGCCGGCGCGACCCCCGCCGCGAACCGCGAATGCCAGCCGGCGAACAGCGTCGTACCGGTCTCGGCTGCCTGGGCTTCGAGCGCATCGACCTCGGCCAGCGTCGCGCCAGGCGGCTTTTCGAGGAACACGTGCACGCGCTTGGCGAGCGCCATCGACGCCAGCTCGTAGCGCACCTGCGGCGGGGTGCAGAGCGCGATCGCGTCGATCGTCGGACCGTCGGCGAGCAACGCCTCCAGCGACGTGTAGTTGGCGACTCCTTCGACGCCGGGATCGCGCGGACTGACGCTGGCCACGAAATCGAAGTCTGGATTACCGGCGATCGAGGGGAGATGCTGGTCGCGGGCGATCTTGCCCATGCCGACGACGGCGACGCGGATGGCGGCCATTCTCAGAGCGCCTTCACGACGACGGGCTGCGGTGCGGCCTTGGTCAGCGTGTTGCGCAAGGGCAATGTGAACGGCGCCGCCTCGATCTCGAACACATCACCTTCGCGCGTCGCCACGCCATCGGCGAACGACAGCGTCGCGGTGCCGAAGAAATGGACGTGCACGTCGCCCGGACGGCGGAACAGGTCGTACTTGAAATGATGCGCTTCGAGGTTGGCGATGCTGTGCGACATGTTCGCCTCGCCCGACAGGAACGGCTTTTCCCACAGCAGGGCGCCGTCGCGGTGAATGCGGCTCGCCCCCTCGATATGCTGGGGCGGCGTGCCGACCAGCAATTCGGGGCCGAGCGACGCCTGGCGCAGCTTCGAATGCGCGAGCCACAGGTAGTTGTGGCGCTCGGTGATGTGATCGCTGAACTCGTTGGCGAGGCACAGGCCGAGGCGGAACGGCGTGCCGTCGGGACCGATCAGGTAGATCCCGGCAAGCTCGGGCTCCTCGCCGCCATCCTCGGCGAAGTCGGGCATCGTCAGCGCAGCACCGGGTGCGACGAGTCCCGAGCCATCGCCCTTGTAGAACCATTCGGGCTGCTGCCCGCGCGTCCCCGCGGCGGGCTTGCCGCCCTCGACGCCTTCGAGGAACATCCGCATCGAATCGGTCTGCTTCTCGGCATCCGCGGCGGCGCGGTGCATCTTGTCGCGGCCCTCGGCCGAGCCGAGATGCGTCAGGCCGGTGCCGGTCATGATCAGGTGCGCGGGATCGACATGATCGATCGGCGAAGTCAGGCGACCGGCGGCGAGTTCGGCGGCGATATCGACGCTGTCGCCCGTTCCGCAGGCCGCTACCGCGGCGGCGAGATCGGTGCCGTCGGCGATCGCGCGTTCGGCCAGCGCGCGGACGCTGTCGACACCGGTAACGAACGCCGCCCCCTCATGAGTGGCCGCGATCACCGATCGCGTGCCGTCGACGCCAACATGCTGCAACAGGCGCAAAGTCATCAGTCTCTCTCCTAGTCGGGACGCCGCTGTTACGGTTCGTCCCCCGATATTTCGATTAGTTGGCAGGAACGCCGTCGATCAGCCGCGGCGCCGTCGTGCCGTCACGCAGCACCTCCGGCAGCAGTTCGGGCAGCAAATTCTGGTACGACACCGGCCGCAGGAAGCGATCGATCGCGAGGCTGCCGACCGAGGTCGTGCGGCCGTCCGACGTCGCCGGGAACGGACCGCCATGCACCATCGCATGCGCGACCTCGACACCGGTCGGCCAGCCGTTCGCGAGAATCCGTCCGGCCTTGCGCTCGAGCAGCGGGATCAGCCGCGACGCCATGTCGGCATCGCCCGCGTCCATCTGGATCGTCGCGGTCAGCTGGCCCTCGGCGGCGCGCAGCACGGCGTGGAGCTCGTCCTCGCTCGTGCAGCGGACCAGCAGCGACGACGCACCGAACACTTCATGACCCAGCGCCTTGTCGCTCAGGAACTGCGCCGCGGTCGTCTCGAAGAACGCCGCCTGCCCCTGTGCGACGCCTTCGCCGACCTTGCCGCGCGAAATCTCCTTCACCGCCGCATGGCTCGCAAGCGCGGCGATGCCCTGCTCATACGCGGCATGGATACCGCCGGTGAGCATCGTCGCAGCCGGCGCCTCGGGCAGCGCGGTGGCCGCGGCGGAGACGAACGCGTCGAGCCCATCGCCTTCGACCGCGAGCACGAGACCGGGGTTGGTGCAGAACTGCCCCGCCCCCATCGTCAGCGACCCGACGAACGCCGTCCCGAGCGCCGCGCCGCGAGCCTTCAGGGCTTCGGGCAGCAGCACGACCGGGTTGATGCTCGACATCTCGGCATAGACCGGAATGGGGACCTCACGACCCTGCGCGAGCTTGACGAGCGCCAGGCCGCCGGCACGCGATCCGGTGAAGCCGACCGCGGCGATGCGCGGATCCTGCACCAGCGCGCTACCGAGATCGTTGCCGGGGCCGACCAGATGCGAGAACACGCCCTTCGGCAAACCACAGGCTGCAACCGCGGCGTCGATCGCGCCGGCGACCATCGCGCCGGTCGCGGGATGCGCCGGGTGACCCTTGACGACGACCGGGCAACCGGCCGCCAGCGCCGACGCGGTGTCGCCGCCGGCGGTCGAGAAGGCGAGCGGGAAATTGCTCGCGCCGAACACCGCGACCGGGCCGAGCGGGATCATCCGCAGCCGCAGATCGGGACGCGGCAGCGGTGCGCGATCGGGGAGCGCGGGCTCGATCCGCAGCCCCATCCAGCCGCCGCGACGGACGACGCCCGCGAACAGCTTCAACTGGCCGACGGTACGACCGCGCTCGCCCTCGAGCCGCGCGCGCGGCAGGCCGCTTTCGCGCATCGCGGTGACGATCAGGTCGTCACCGAGCGCGACGATCTCGTCGCCAATCCGCTCGAGGAAATCGGCCCGCGCGTCGTTGCCGGTCGCGCGATACGCATCGAAGGCGGCGTCGGCGGCAACGCAGGCGGCCTCGACGTCGGCTGGACCATGGACCGCGATCGGATTACCCACCGCAAGTCCGGTGGCGGCATCGATGGATCGAAACGCCGAACGCTCGGTCTGGCTCGTGCTTGTGTCTGACATAGTATCCACTCCCTATACTCCGACATATAAGCGGCGCCGGGCTTTGGCAATCTTTGTCGTTCCTTGATCGCGCAGGGACTGTTACGCCGTGTTCAGGGAGCAAGCGTTATGACGGACACCGATCATATTGGGGATCATATCGGGGATCATATCGAGGATCCCGTGGAGGTTGGCAGTGGAGACGAAACGCCGGTCGCCCGCGTTCCGCGCGGCACGGGTCGGCGCCTTCACGGTGCGGTGGCGCACAAGCTGGGCACCGCGATATTGTCGGGGGAGTATGCACCCGGCGACACGCTGTCCGGCGAGGTCGAGTTCTCGAAAACGCTCGACGTGTCGCGCAGCGCCTACCGCGAGGCGGTCCAGGTCCTGACCGCCAAGGGACTGGTCGAAAGTCGACCGAAGATCGGTACGCGCGTCCTGCCGCGCAGTCGGTGGAACCTGCTCGATCCCGACGTGCTCGCCTGGGCGTTTGCGGGCGAGCCCGACATCACCTTCGTCCGGGGGTTGTTCGAATTGCGCGCGATCGTCGAGCCGGCGGCGGCGGCGCTTGCCGCGGAACGGCGCGAACGAACCGACCTAAAGATCATGAAGGATGCGCTGGCGGCAATGCGGCGACATACGCTGGCTACCGAAGCGGGGCGCGCCGCGGATCGCGAGTTTCACGACGCGGTGCTGACCGCGACGGGCAACGATGCGCTGATCGTGCTGAGTGCGAGCATCGGTGCGGCGGTCAACTGGACGACGCAGTTCAAGCAGCGCGCCCGTGCCCTGCCCCGCAATCCGATTCCCGATCACATGCTGGTCTATGACGCGATCGCCGCGGGCGATGCGAACGGCGCCAGCGCGGCGATGCGGACGCTGGTCGACCTGGCGCTGGAGGATACGAAACTGGCGATGGCGCGCTGATCGCACGCCACCGCCGTTTCGTCGCTGCCCGCTAAATCAGCGCTAAATCGGCGCCCCGGTCAAGGGGCGCCGCACTTCAGGAAACGGCGACAGGATCTGGCAGCGCGTCGGTCACGCGCGAGCCCCAGACCGCGTAGAACAGGATGTAGAGTTCGCACGCCGCGGTCAGCAGGAACGAGATCTGCAACCCGTAGGTATCGGCGAGCCAACCCTGAACGATCACCAGCGCACCGCCCGCGATCGCCATGATCAGCAGCCCCGACCCTTCCTCGGTCAGCGGACCGAGGCCGCGGATGCCGAGCGTGAAGATCGTCGGGAACATGATCGAGTGGAACAGCCCGACCGAGATCAGCGCCCACATCGCGACATGGCCGGTGGTGAAAGTCGCGATCAGCATGACGACGAATGCGCCGATGCTCGCCACCGCCAGCACGCGCTCGGCGGGGATCGTCCGCATCACGACGCTGCCGACCAGCCGGCCGACCATCATCCCGCCCCACAGGATGAACAGATAATGCGAGGCCTGTTCGTGCGTCAGATTGCCGATCTGCGGCTGGCTGACGAAGTTGATAAACAGATTGGCGACACCGATCTCGGCTATCAGATAAATGAAGATCGCCGGGATGCCGAGCACCAGGTTGCGGTGCGACCAGAGCGACAGCCCCTTCCGATCCGCCTTGGCCGAGCGCTGAGTGGCTGCGCCCATCGCCGGCAGCGGGAAGCGCGCGATGACGATCGCGAGCACCACCAGCACGCCCGCGACGATCAGATACGGCAGCACCACCGACTGTGCGTCGGCAAGCCGCTCGGCCGGGGTCAGCACCGCGGTCGACCCGGCGACGGCGGTGCCCGAGGTCGAGCGGCCGAGGATCAGATAGCCGCCGAACAACGGCGCCAGCGTCGCGCCGGCCGAGTTGAACGCCTGGACCAGGTTCAATCGCGACGACGCGGTCTCGGGCGGACCGACGACGGCGACGTACGGATTGGCCGCGACCTGGAGCAGCGTGATGCCGCTCGCGATCACGAACAGCGCGACCAGCGTGACGCCGTAGCTGGGCAGTCGCGCGGCGGGCACCATCATCAGCGCGCCGACCGCCATCAGGCCGAGCCCGAACACCATCGCGCGCTGATAGCCGACCCGCTCGATCAGCTTGGCGGACGGGATCGACGCGAAGAAATAGGCGATGAACCAGACGCTCTCGATCAGCGTGGTCTGCGTGTAACTCAGGTCGAACACGCTGCGCAGATGCGGCAGCAAGGTGTTGTTGATGACCGTGATGAAGCCCCACATGAAGAACAGGCTGGCGAGCAGGGTCAGCGCGGAGCGGTAACTGGGACTGCCCCCCGGCGGACCCTGTGTCGCTGCGCCCTCGACGGGTCGTTGCATCTGTATCGGCATCGCCATAATCGCTCACCCTCCGTGCCATGTCGGCGACTGAACGACAGTCTTTTCCCGCATGGCTTGCTCAGAAATATATTGTCCGACTATATAGCCTCACAAGGCGCGTCAACGGCGTCGAGCGATTAAGGACGGGAACCGAAATGCGCGCAATCGGAAAAACGGGGATCATCATGGCGGCCGTGCTGACGGCGGTATCGACGCAGGCTGCGTCGGCCGCGTCGGCCAAGCGCGAGTCGTTCGGCAAATTGCCCGACGGCACCGCAATCGAAGCCGTCACGCTGACCGGCACCAATGGTGTGAGCGCGCGAATCATGACCCTCGGCGCGACGCTCCAGTCGTTGAACGCGCCCGACCGCAACGGCAAGGTGGCGGACATCACGCTCGGCTATGACGATGCCGCGAGCTACGCCAGCGCGCCCAATTTCTGGGGCCAGACGATCGGCCGCTATGCCAACCGCATCGCCGGCGGCCGCTTCACGCTCGACGGCAAAGCGTATCAATTGCCGCTCAACGACAAGACCAACACGCTGCACGGCGGCACCGTCGGGTTCGACAAGCTGGTGTGGAAAATCGTCTCGGTCACCAACGGCGCGCAGGCAAAGGTCGTGATGACGATGACCAGCCCGGCGGGCGACCAGGGCTATCCCGGCACGTTGATGGCCAAGGTCACCTATTCGCTCGACGACAAGGGCGCGCTGACGATCGATTTCGACGCGACCACCGATGCGCCGACGATCGTCAACATGACCAACCACGCGCTGTTCGATCTGGCCGGCGAAGGCTCGGCGACCGGGATCTACGGCCAGCGGCTGACGATCCCGGCGCGGCGCTACACCCCAGTGAACGCCACGCTGATTCCGACCGGCGAGATGAAGCCCGTTGCGGGCACGGTGTTCGACTTCACCAAGGGTCGCGCTCTGTCCGACGGCATTCGCGACGGCCGCGATCCGCAGATCGTGATCGGCCATGGCTGGGATCACAACTTCGTGCTCGACAAGGGCGCGACGCCCGAGCCCGGCCTCGCCGCCCGCGTGGAAGATCCAGCGTCGGGCCGCGTGCTCGAAGTGCTGACCACCGAGCCCGGCGTACAGTTCTATTCGGGCAATTTCCTCGACGGGTCGTTGATCGGCAAGTCGGGCCATGTCTACCGGATGGGCGACGGCCTGGCGCTCGAACCGCAGAAGTTTCCGGACACGCCCAACCAGCCCGCGTTCGGCTCTGCGCGCGTCGATCCCGGCAAGCCCTATCATCATCGCATGATCTACCGCGTCTCCGTCGCGCGTTGATCCTACCGATCCCGATCTTCCAGAAAGCCTCCCGATGACCGACCCGATGACCGACATGCCCCCCGCTTCCAGCAAGCTCCGCAGCCGCGCGTGGTTCGACAACCCCGAGAATATCGACATGACCGCGCTCTATCTCGAGCGGTATCTGAACTTCGGGCTGAGCCTGGAGGAATTGCGCTCGGGCAAGCCGATCATCGGCATCGCGCAGACCGGCAGCGACCTGAGCCCGTGCAACCGCCACCATCTCGTGCTGGCCGAACGCCTGCGCGAAGGCATCCGTGAAGCCGGCGGGATCGCGCTCGAATTCCCCGTCCACCCGATCCAGGAAACCGGCAAGCGCCCGACCGCCGGGCTCGACCGCAACCTCGCCTATCTGGCACTGGTCGAGGTGCTCTACGGCTATCCGCTCGACGGCGTGGTCCTGACGATCGGCTGCGACAAGACCACGCCCGCGTGCCTGATGGCGGCGGCGACCGTCAACATCCCGGCGATCGCGTTGTCGGTGGGGCCGATGCTCAACGGCTGGCACAAGGGCGAGCGGACCGGGTCGGGGACGATCGTGTGGAAGGCGCGCGAGCTGCTCGCGACCGGCGCGATCGACGACGAGGGCTTCATCAAGCTCGTCGCGTCGTCCGCGCCCTCGACCGGCTATTGCAACACGATGGGCACCGCGACGACGATGAACAGCCTTGCCGAAGCGCTCGGCATGCAGCTGCCCGGCTCGGCCGCGATCCCCGCGCCGTATCGTGACCGCCAGGAGGTCGCGTACAAGACCGGCAAGCGCATCGTCGACATGGTCGCCGAGGACCTGAAGCCTTCGGACATCCTGACCAAGGAGGCGTTCCACAACGCGATCGTCGTCAATTCGGCGATCGGCGGCTCGACCAACGCACCGATCCACTTGGCCGCGATTGCGCGTCACATCGGCGTCGACCTGCCGATCGACGACTGGCAGACGCACGGCCACAAGGTGCCGCTGATGGTCAACCTTCAGCCAGCGGGCGAATATCTTGGCGAGGATTATTATCATGCCGGCGGCGTCCCCGCGGTGGTTGCCGAGCTGATGAAGCAGGGCCTGATCCACGAGGACGCGATGACCGCCAACGGCAAGTCGATCGGCGACAATTGCCGGACCGCGACGATCGAGGACGAGCGCGTCATCCGCCCGTTCGCGACGCCGTTGCTGGAGGATGCCGGCTTCATCGTGCTGCGCGGCAATCTGTTCGACTCGGCGATCATGAAGACCAGCGTGATTTCGCCCGAGTTCCGTGACCGGTATTTGAGCAACCCGGACGATCTCGAGGCATTCGAGGGCCCCGCGGTCGTGTTCGACGGGCCGGAGGATTATCACCATCGGATCGACGATCCCTCGCTCGGGATCACGACCGACACGTTGCTGTTCATGCGTGGCGCCGGCCCGATCGGCTATCCGGGTGCGGCCGAGGTCGTGAATATGCGGCCGCCGGCGTATCTGATCCGGGAGGGGGTCCATGCTCTCCCCTGCATCGGTGACGGTCGTCAGTCGGGGACGTCGGGGTCGCCGTCGATCCTCAACGCCTCGCCTGAGGCGGCGGCGATGGGTGGGCTTGCGCTGATCCGGACCGGCGACCGGGTTCGCATCGATCTCGCCAAGGGCAGCGCCAACGTGCTGATCTCCGACGAGGAGCTCGCCGAGCGCCGCCGTGCGCTGACCGCAGACGGTGGCTATGCCTTCCCGCGCTCGCAGACGCCGTGGCAGGAAATTCAGCGCGCGACTGTCGGTCAGATGGAAACGGGTGCGATCCTGGAGGGCGCCGAGAAGTATCAGCGGATCGCGCAGACGATGGGCCTACCGCGCGACAATCACTGAGGCACGCCAGCGCGCCGCTCGATCAGGGCGGTGCGCAGGCATTGGCAAACGATCTCGTCGCGCTGGTTGATCAGCCGGTGCGTGAAGGTGACGATGCCTGCGTTCGGGCGCGACTTGCTGGGCTTGAGGTCGGTCACCTCGGTCTGGCAGCGCATCGTGTCGCCGATGAACACGGGTTTCGGATGCACCAGCTTGTCGTAGCCGAGATTGGCGACGAGCGTGCCAAGCGTCGTCTCGCCGACCGACAAACCGACCATCAGCGCGAAGGTGAAGGTGCCGTTGACGAGGATTTGGCCGAACTCGCTCGCCTTCGCCGCCTCGATGTCGAGGTGGAGCGGTTGCGGGTTGTGGGTCATGGTCGAGAACAGGAGGTTGTCCGTCTCGGTCACCGTGCGGCGGATCTCGTGCTCGATCCGGTCGCCGATGCTCCAGTCGTCGTAATAGCGGCCTGCCATCAGGCGTCCTTTTCGATGCGGACGAGCATGGTGCCCTCGGTCACCTGCCCGCCCTCGATTGCGTTGAGGTCCGCAACAATGCCGTCGAACGGTGCGGTGAGGGAGTGCTCCATCTTCATCGCCTCCAGCGTGACGAGCTTCTGGCCCTTGGTGACCGTATCGCCCGCCGCGACGTCGACCGCGATGATGCGCCCGGGCATAGGCGACAGGATCGCGCCGTCCGCTGCCCCGCCCGCCGCCACGCCCGATGCACGCCACGGCTTCAGCTGCCAGGTCTGGCCGGCTTCGGAGATCAGCACGTCTTCGAACGCGGGCATCTTCCCGGCGTGTCCGTCGAGTTCGACCTCGACTGGTTCGCCGTCGAGCAGGAACGTCGCGCTGCGGCGGGCGGCGGCGTTGAGGCGGAAGCCCGCGATCGGATCGGCGGATACCAGCGCGCCGGCGGCCTCGGTGAGAGCCTCTTCGGTCGGGTGCGTCGGCGGCATGAGCGCGTCGCCTTCGCGGGCGATCAGGCCGGTGTCGAGCGTGCCCGTAACGAAGTCGGGATGGTCGAGCGCCTCGACGAGGAACCCGGCGTTAGAGCGTACCGGCCAGACGACTGCGCCGTCGAGCGCGTCCGCCAAGGCTTCGCGCGCGGTCTCGCGGTCCTCGCCCCAGGCGATCACCTTGGCGATCATCGGGTCGTAGAAAGGCGAGATTTCCGCGCCCTGCTCGACCCCGGTATCGACGCGGGCGGTGGTGCCGAGATCGAAGCGTTCGAGCGTGCCGATGGAGGGCAGGAAACCCTTGGCGGGATCCTCGGCATAGAGCCGTGCTTCCATCGCCCAGCCGTCGATCGCCAGCTCATCCTGACGTTTCGGCAAAGGCTCGCCGCTCGCAACGCGGAGTTGCCATTCGACCAGATCCTGCCCGGTGATCTCTTCGGTGACCGGATGCTCGACCTGGAGCCGCGTGTTCATTTCCATGAACCAGATGCGGTCGGCGCGGAGGCCTTCGCTGGCGTCGGCGATGAACTCGATCGTACCGGCGCCAACGTAGTCGACCGCCTTGGCGGCCTTAACCGCGGCGGCACAGATCGCTTCGCGGGTGGCGGCGTCCATGCCCGGTGCGGGGGCTTCCTCGATCACCTTCTGGTGGCGGCGCTGGAGCGAGCAGTCGCGCTCGAACAAATGGACGACGTTGCCGTGGCTGTCGCCGAAGACCTGCACCTCGATATGGCGCGGCGAGAGGATGTATTTCTCGATCAGGACGTCGGTATTGCCGAACGACGAGGCAGCCTCGCGCTGGCACGAGACAAGCGCGTCGGCGAAGTCGGCGGCGGTATCGACGCGGCGCATGCCCTTGCCGCCACCGCCGGCGACCGCTTTGATGAGGACCGGGTAGCCGATCGCGTCGGCCTCCACCTTCAGACGTTCGGGAGACTGGTCCTCGCCGAGATAGCCGGGCGTGACGGGTACGTCGGCGGCGATCATGCGCTGTTTCGCGGCGTCCTTGAGGCCCATCGCGCGGATGCTGTCGGGGTTGGGGCCGACCCAGATCAGCCCGGCGTCGAGCACGGCTTGGGCGAAGTCGGCATTCTCCGAGAGGAAACCGTAGCCGGGGTGGATCGCTTCGGCACCGGTCTGCTTCGCCGCGGCGATGATGCGCTCGCCGACTAGGTAGCTTTCGCGCGCTGGGGACGCGCCGATGTGCACGGCTTCGTCGGCTTGACGGAGATGGAGCGCGTTGGCGTCGGCGTCCGAATAGACCGCGATCGTGCGGATGCCGAGCGCCCTTGCGGTGCGGATGATACGGCAGGCGATCTCGCCGCGGTTGGCGATCAGGAGGGATGTGATCATTGCACAGCGCAGCCAGTGGTCCGCGAAGACCAAGTGATGTTGGCGATCTTCCAGCGGCCCGCCTCCCGCACCATGTCGAAATGATCGGTGCCGCAATGCGCGACCTTGCCGTCGATCGTGAAGACGTAGGGCGACCAGACCATCGCGATGTCGCCGTCGATGTCGACCGCGGGATCGGTGAGGCGTTCGGCGTAGCGTTCGGGGCCGGGCTTGATCATGGCGGCGAACGCCGGCCAGGCCATGCGGCGGATGCTCCGCGTGCCGTCGGGCTTTTCCTCGGCGACGGTGGCGCCGCCGTCGGCGCGGACCTGGGCGAGGATGGCCTGCCCGTCGCGCGCGGCCAGCGCAGCGAAGAGCGCGTCGATCGGGACCATGACGCCGGCCTCTTCGGTAGCGACGGCGGGCGGCAGGCCGGTGCCTTTGACGATCGGCTGGACCGGCGTGATCTGTCCGGCGGCGAGAAGAAGTGACAGCAGGATCATCGGGTTACATCCTGAACACGCCGAACGCGGGGCGTTCGGGGATGGGAGCGTTGAGCGTCGCGGCAAAGGCCAGGCCGAGCACATCACGGGTCTGCGCGGGATCGATGATGCCGTCGTCCCACAGCCGCGCGGTCGCGTACCAGGGGTTGCCCTCGTCCTCGTATTTCTGGCGGACCGGCGCCTTGAAGGCTTCGGCCTGTTCGGGCGTCCAGCTTTCCGCGTCGCGGTGGACGGTGGCGAGGACGGAGGCCGCCTGCTCGCCGCCCATCACGCTGATCCGGCTGTTGGGCCAGGTGAAGAGGAAGCGTGGGGAATAAGCGCGGCCGCACATCCCGTAATTGCCAGCGCCAAAGCTGCCGCCGATCAGCACCGTGATCTTCGGGACGGTCGCGGTGGCGACGGCCGTGACGAGCTTGGCGCCGTGCTTGGCGATGCCCTCCGCCTCGTACTTGCCGCCGACCATGAAGCCGGAGATGTTCTGGAGGAACAGTAGCGGGATCTTCCGCTGGCAGGCGAGTTCGATGAAATGCGCGCCCTTCTGTGCGCTTTCGCTGAAGAGCACGCCGTTGTTGGCGAGGATCGCGACCGGGATGCCCCAGATATGCGCGAACCCGCAGACGAGCGAGGTGCCGTAGAGCGCCTTGAACTCGTGGAACTCACTGCCGTCGACCAGCCGCGCGATGACTTCGTGGACGTCGTAGGGCGCGCGGACGTCGCTCGGGACGATGCCGTACAGCTCTTCGGGCGCGAACTTCGGCGGCCTGGGCTGCTGGAGGTTCACCGCGGTCTGCGCCTGCGGTTGCAGCGTCGAGACGATGTCGCGGACGATCGTCAGCGCGTGTTCGTCGTTCTCGGCGACGTGATCGACCACGCCCGAGCGGCGGCCATGCGTGTCGGCACCGCCCAGTTCCTCGGCCGAAATGACCTCGCCGGTCGCGGCTTTCACCAGAGGTGGGCCGGCGAGAAAGATCGTCCCCTGCCCGCGGACGATGATCGTCTCGTCGGACATTGCGGGGACGTACGCGCCGCCGGCGGTGCAGCTTCCCATGACGCAGGCGATCTGCGGGATGCCGAGCGCGGACATCTGCGCCTGGTTGAAGAAGATGCGACCGAAGTGATCGCGGTCGGGAAAGACCTCAGCCTGATGCGGCAGGTTGGCGCCACCGCTGTCGACGAGGTAGATGCAGGGGAGCCGGTTCTCCTGCGCGATTTCCTGCGCGCGGAGGTGTTTCTTGACGGTGAGCGGGTAGTAGGTGCCGCCCTTCACCGTCGCGTCGTTGCAGACGATCATGCACTGGCGACCGGACACGCGGCCGATGCCGACAATCAGGCCGGCGCCGGGGACTTCGTTATCGTAGAGGCCGTTCGCGACGAGCTGGCCGATTTCGAGGAAGGGCGAGCCGGGGTCGAGCAGGCGTTCGACGCGGTCGCGGGGGAGGAGCTTGCCGCGGGACGTGTGCCGCTCGCGGGACTTGGCGTTGCCGCCTAGCGCGGTTCGGGCGACGTCTTCGCGGAGGACTTCGGCAAGCGCGCGGTTGTGGGTCGCATTCGCGCGGAAGGTTTCGCTGTCGGGGGACAGCGCGGAGGTCAGGACGGGCGCGGTCACTTGATTCCCCTCCCGCTCACGGGAGGGGTTAGGGGAGGGAATGCGGCCAGGAAGGACGCTTGTGGCAGGCCCTCCCCCGACCCCTCCCGCAAGCGGGAGGGGAGCAGTAGGCGCATCACTGCGCCACCTTCGGGGCGGCACCTATCAATTCACGCCCGATCAGCATCCGGCGAATCTCGTTCGTCCCGGCGCCGATGTCGAGCAACTTCGCATCCCGCATGAACCGCTCGACCGGCCAGTCCTTCGTGTACCCTGCCCCACCCAGCGCCTGGATCGACTCGAGCGACACCTTCACCGCGCTCTCGCTCGCCAGCAGGATCGCGCCCGCCGCGTCGAACCGCGTCGTCTTGCCCGCATCGCACGACTTCGCCACCGCATAGACGTACGCGCGCGCCGAACTCAGCGCGACGTACATGTCGGCGACCTTGGCCTGAATCAGCTGGAACTGGCCGATCGCCGTCCCGAACTGCTTCCGCTCGCGCACATAGGGGATCACGACGTCGAGGCACGCCTGCATGATGCCGAGCTGGATCCCGGCGAGCACCGCGCGCTCATAGTCGAGACCCGACATCAGCACGCCGACGCCGCCATTTTCAGGACCCATGACGTTCTCGACCGGAACCAGGCAATCGCTGAACACGAGTTCCGCCGTAGGCGACCCGCGCATCCCCATCTTGTCGATCTTCTGACCGATCGAGAAGCCCGGCATGTCCTTCTCGATCAGGAAGGCGGTGATCCCGCGCGAGCCCTCGCCGGTCTTCGCATAGACGACCAGGGTATCGGCGTAGGTCGCGTTGGTGATCCAGAACTTCGTGCCGTTGAGGACGTAGCCGGCGTCGGTCTTGACGGCCTTGAGCTTCATCGAGACGACGTCGGAGCCCGCGCCGGCTTCGGACATGGCGAGGCTGCCGACATGCTCGCCCGACACGAGCTTGGGGAGGTATTTCGCCTTCTGCTCGGGGTTGCCCCAGCGGCGGATCTGGTTGACGCACAGGTTCGAATGCGCGCCGTAGCTGAGTCCGATCGAGGCGGACGCGCGGCTGACTTCCTCAACCGCGACGACGTGTTCGAGATAGCCGAGGCCGAGGCCGCCAAACTCCTCCTCGACGGTGATACCGTGCAGCCCGAGTTCGCCCATCGCCGGCCACAGTTCGCGCGGGAACCAGTCGTCGGCGTCGATCTTCGCGGCCAAGGGCGCGATCTTGTCGGTGGCGAAGCGGTGCGTGCTCTCGCGGATCATGTCCGCGGATTCGCCGAGTGCGAAATCGAAATCGGGTATCATGCAGCCTCTCCAGACCTTGTGTTGCGACCATGATACGCGGTCGCGGGCCCCAAGAGAAATTGATACGACCGAACATATGCGATAGATCGTGTCTATGGTCGCCCTGCTATGATCGAACGTCCATGATGGAACGTCCATGATCGAACGGTATGTGTTGCGCTATTTCCTGGCAGTCGTCGACCAGGGCAATTTCACGCGTGCCGCCGCCCAGTGCCGGATTTCGCAGCCGACGCTGTCGGTCGGCATCGCCAAGCTGGAGGCTGCGCTCGGCCAGACGCTGTTCCTGCGGACCAATCGGAGGATCGAACTTACCCCCTCGGGCACGCGGTTCGCGGTGCATGCGCGCCGGATCGAAGCCGAATTCGCCGCCGCCGAGCGGGATTTGCAGGACAGTGTTCCGACCAAACTGGTGCGGCTCGGGATCGCGACGACGCTGCCGCCGTCCTGGATCGCAGCCTCGCTGGGCCGAGCGCGACGCGCCTCCACCACCGAACGCCTCGAAGTGGTCGAAGGACGCAGCAGCGAACTCGTCGCGTTGCTCGACCGCGGGCGGATCGACGTGATGCTCGGCGCGATCGGTGACGATGCGCGGGGACGCGTGCTGTTCGAGGAGGGTTTCGCGGTCGCGGTAGCGAAAGACCACCGCCTCGCAGGACGCGCCACGCTCGCGGTCGCCGACGTCGCGGAGGAAACGATGATCGTCCGCCGCCACTGCGAAGCACTGGCCGAGACCAGCCGCTTCTTTACCGCCCGCGGCGTGCGCCCGTTCATGGCCGCCCGCACCGTCAGCGACGACCGCGCGCTGACCTATGTCCGCGCCGGGCTTGGGATGACGGTCATGCCGCTGAGCTTTGCGAGCGAGGGCATCGCGATGATCCCGCTGACCGGCTTCGACCCCACGCGCCGCGTCGGCCTGCTGGTGGCGAACGATTCCGCCTCGCGGATCGCAGGAAGCGTCATGGTTGCGGCGATCGAGGAGACTTTCAGCGACCTGCACGCGGCGCATATCGGCGCCGACGGTATCATCTGAAACTATCTGAAAAGCTGTCCCGGCGTGCCGGTCATCAACGGAAATGGTGGAGCCGAGGGGGATCGAACCCCTGACCTTTCGCATGCCATGCGAACGCTCTCCCAGCTGAGCTACGGCCCCATTCCCGTTGGGAGGCGGGTCACTAACCGGACCCGCCCGGGTTGGCAAGCGGCGTAAATGCCGCCTGCCAAATTTATTCTAATTAGCGCTCGTGCTCGTCCTGCGGCGTCTCGACGCCGAGGTCGTCGTCGCCACCGAGATCGACTTCGTCGTCCGCCGACGGCTCTTCGTCCTCGCCGGTGATCGAGGCGATGTCCTCTTCCTCGTCATCCTCGAGATCCGCGTCCGGCTTCTTGGTGTCGGGCTTGGCGACCTCGAACGGCAGCGGCTGCTTCGACTTCAGGATGGGCTCGGGCTCCCACGCATACCCACATTCGATGCAGGTCACGGGGTCGGCTTTTTCGAGGTCGTAGAAACGCGTCGCGCATTTCGGGCACGAACGCTTCGTGCCCCATTCCGGCTTGATCATGCCGATAGAACCTTTCGGATGAATGGATTGCGGGGGGATACCCTCGCAAAGTGGGCGCGCCTTGCCATAGCGCAAGGCCACTGTCAAAAGCCCGGCCCCATGGCACACCCCCTTCCCACTTCGATGGACGTCGTCGCACGCGGTCCTCTGACCGGTTCGATCGCGGTCCCCGGCGACAAGTCGATCAGCCACCGCGCCTTGATGTTTGCGAGCCTCGCGGTCGGCACCAGCCGGATCGAAGGGCTGCTGGAGGGCGAGGACGTGCTCGCCACCGCGGCGGCAATGCGGGCGATGGGGGCTACGATCGAGCGTGGCGAGGACGGCATCTGGACGGTCGACGGTGTCGGCGTGGGCGGATTGCTCCAGCCCGAGACCGCACTGGAGATGGGCAATTCGGGGACGTCGACGCGGTTGCTGATGGGGCTGGTGTCGAGCCATCCGATCACCTGCACCTTTACCGGCGACGCGTCGCTGTCGGGGCGACCGATGGGGCGGGTGATCGAGCCGCTGTCGCAGATGGGAGCGGACATCACGTCCTCGCCGGGCGGGCGGCTTCCGTTGATGGTGCGCGGGATCTGCCCGGCGGTGCCGATCGAATACACGCTGCCGGTCGCGTCGGCACAGGTGAAGTCGGCGATCCTGCTGGCGGGGCTCAACACGCCGGGGATCACGCGGGTCATCGAGCCGGTCGCGACGCGCGATCATAGCGAACGGATGCTGACCGGGTTTGGCGCGAAGCTGACCGTCGAGGAAACCGAGGCCGGGCGGATCATCTCGATCACCGGCGAAGCGGAGTTGAAGCCGCAGGATATTGTGGTGCCGGGCGATCCGTCGTCATCGGCGTTCTGGCTGGTGGCGGCGTCGATCGTGCCGGGGTCGGATATCGTAGTGCGCAATGTCGGGCTGAACCCGACGCGGATCGGGATCGTCACGGCTCTGCGGATGATGGGCGCAGATATTACCGAGCTCGACCCGCGCACCGTCGGCGGTGAGCCCGTCGCAGATTTGCGGGTCCGTCATGCGCCGCTGACCGCGATCGAGGTCCCGGCCGATCTCGCGCCGAGCATGATCGACGAATATCCGGTGCTGTTCGTCGCCGCAGCCTTCGCGACCGGGACGACCGTCGCGCGCGGCGCTCACGAGCTGCGGGTGAAGGAATCGGACCGCATCACGACGATGCGGATCGCGCTCGAAGCCTGCGGGGTTGTTTGCGAGGAGTTCGAAGACGGCATGGCGATCACCGGGTCTGGCGGCGCGGCGATTCGCGGTGGCGCTCGGGTGGCCTCGAAACTCGACCACCGCATCGCAATGAGCATGGTGGTGGCTGGACTTGGCGCCGTTCAGTCCGTCACGATCGATGATGTATCGCCGGTGGCGACGAGCTATCCCGTGTTCTTCCGGTCGCTCGATGCGCTGACCGGACGGGGGGAATAAGAATGATCATCGCAGTCGACGGTCCGGCGGCATCGGGCAAGGGCACGATCGCGCGCGCCTTGGCCAAGCATTACGGCCTGCCGTATCTCGATACCGGGCTACTCTACCGAGCGGTCGCGTTGAGTGTGGCGCGGATGGGGCTCGATCCGGAAACCGAAGCCGACGCGGTCGCGGCCTGCGATTTCAGCGATGCACTGCTGAGCGATCCGGCGTTGCGCGACGACGAGATCGGCGCGCTGGCGTCGGTGGTGTCGGCGCATCCGCTGGTGCGGGCGGCGTTGCTGCACCGGCAGAAGCGGTTTGCGGCGCAGGAGGGTGGCGCGATCCTCGACGGGCGTGACATCGGGACCGTGATCGCGCCGGATGCGGATGCGAAGCTGTTCGTGAAGGCTACGCCGAATATTCGGGCGCAGCGTCGGCATGCGGAGTTGCAGGCTCGGGGGGGGACGGCGAGTAAGGATCGGGTGCTGGCAGATATCCGGGCTCGGGATGCTCGGGATAGCGGGCGGTCTACTGCGCCGCTGGTGATGGCGGCGGATGCTGCTTTGCTGGATACTAGCTTTTTGTCGATTGAGGCTTCGGTGCAGCGGGCTGTTGCGTTGGTGGAGGCGCAGCGGGCGAAGAAGGTTTCGGTTTAGGCCACACCTACTCTTCCCGACCACCCCGGCGAAGGCCGGGGCCCAATTGGAACGTCCGCAGTAACGAAGCGCGGCCCTCCCTCAGCAACGTCCCCCAATTGGGCCCCGGCCTTCGACGGGGTGGTTGCTCTGTTGGGGGGAGCTACCGCAACCCAATATTGTTTCCCCGCGAAGGCGGGGACCCAGACTGGGCTCCCGCCTTCGCGGGAGAACAAGGAAGCAGGTGCTGCCGCCCGTTATATTCCCCGCCACCTGCTGCGCCGCCACCCGCCCTCCCCTAAAGCGCAGTAAACAGCGCAACCGCCCCGAACACTACCCCCGGAAAATTCGCCACGACGATCGGCCAGTCCCGCTTGTCCTTCAGAAACCCATACCCCACCCACAGCGCGCAATTCACCATCGTCGTGAACGGCTGGACCACCGATCCCTTCTGCCCGGCAAGGTTCAGCATGATCTGGTCAATGTACGACAGGTACATCACGATCGCCGTCACGGTGGCGACCCAGCCCAGCACGAGAATGCCGCGTTCGTTCAAATCTTCGCTCCTGTTGTGAGCAGCCCCCAACGAAGCCGGGCCGAACTTGCTCCGAGACGCGGTTTCGGCTATACAGCGACGTCCGGCGAGCGATCCTCGTGGAGGAAGGCGCGGAGACCCACGAGTCTCACGCGCCGTTTTCGCATTCAGCGTCTACGTCCTCTGCGCCTCGTGCCGTCCGGATGCCGCGCCGGCGTTCGGTCGTCGCGGCAACGAAGGCCAAGACCAGCGGACCCAACCGCTTGGCCGGAAACAGACTAGGATTACTGAATTCTATGGCAACCCAGGTAATGCCGACCCGCGACGATTTCGCGGCGATGCTGAACGAAACGCTCGGCGACGCCGACAGCTTCGAGGGCCGCGTGGTGCATGGCACCGTGACCGGCATCGAGAACGACATGGCCGTCATCGACGTCGGTCTGAAGTCGGAAGGCCGCGTGCCGCTTCGCGAATTCGCAGCGCCGGGCCAGAAGGCTGACCTCAAGGTCGGCGACGAAGTCGAAGTCTATGTCGACCGCGTCGAGAACGTCCACGGCGAAGCGATGCTCAGCCGCGATCGCGCCCGTCGCGAAGCCGCATGGGACAAGCTGGAAACCGAATTCTCGAAGACGACCCGCGTCGAAGGCGTCATCTTCGGCCGCGTGAAGGGTGGCTTCACCGTCGACCTGAACGGCGCCGTCGCATTCCTGCCCGGTTCGCAGGTCGATATCCGCCCGGTGCGCGACGTCACCCCGCTGATGGACATCCCCCAGCCGTTCCAGATCCTGAAGATGGACCGCAAGCGCGGCAACATCGTCGTGTCGCGTCGCGCCGTTCTCGAAGAGACGCGCGCCGAGCAGCGTTCGGGTCTGATCCTCAGCCTGGCCGAGGGCCAGATCATCGACGGCGTCGTCAAGAACATCACCGATTACGGTGCGTTCGTTGATCTCGGCGGCATCGATGGCCTGCTGCACGTCACCGATCTCAGCTACAAGCGCGTCGGTCACCCGAGCGAAGTCCTGAACATCGGCGACACCGTCAAGGTGCAGATCATCCGCATCAACAAGGACACCCAGCGCATCAGCCTCGGCATGAAGCAGCTGGAGAGCGATCCCTGGGATGGCGCGATGGTCAAGTACCCGGTCGGCGCGAAGCTCACCGGCCGCGTCACGAACATCACCGAATATGGTGCGTTCGTCGAACTGGAAGCGGGCATCGAAGGTCTCGTCCACGTGTCGGAAATGTCCTGGACCAAGAAGAACGTCCATCCGGGTAAGATCGTGTCGACCTCGCAGGAAGTCGACGTCATGGTCCTCGAAGTCGATTCCGAGAAGCGTCGCATCTCGCTCGGCCTCAAGCAGGCTCAGGCCAATCCCTGGGAGGCATTCGCTGCCGCTCATCCGATCGGTTCGACCGTCGAAGGCGAAGTCAAGAACGCGACCGAGTTCGGTCTGTTCATCGGCCTCGACAACGACGTCGACGGCATGGTCCACATGTCCGACATCGCATGGGGTGTTTCGGGCGAGGACGCGCTCAACCTGCATCGCAAGGGTGAGACCGTCGAAGCCGTCGTGCTCGACATCGACGCCGAGAAGGAGCGTATCTCGCTCGGCATGAAGCAGCTCGAGCGTGGCGGGCCATCGGCTGGCGGCATCGCGGCAGCAGGCGACAAGCTGAACAAGAACGCGATCGTTACCGTGACTGTCCTCGAAGTCCGCGACGCGGGCCTCGAAGTGCAGCAGGGCGACGATGGCGCGACCGGCTTCATCAAGCGCACGGATCTGGGTCGCGATCGCGACGAGCAGCGTCCGGAGCGTTTCCAGGTCGGCCAGAAGTTCGACGCGATGGTCACCGGCTTCGATCGTTCGAAGAAGCCGACCTTCTCGATCAAGGCCATGCAGATCTCGGAAGAGAAGCAGGCTGTCGCTCAGTATGGTTCGTCGGACTCGGGCGCGACCCTCGGCAACATCCTGGGCGAGGCTCTCAAGGCCCGCACGGACGCCGAGAAGAAGTAAGCTCAACGGCTTAGCGAAGATTTGGCCCGGCATGTCGCGACATGCCGGGCTTTTTCTTGTCTGGGCCACTTTGGTTTTTGACTGTCCCTCAATTGGTGCTAATGACTCGCAGATTGACTTGTATCAACTTTCAAGCTCTTAGAATGGGCGGGGGCTCGAATGATCCGATCTGAACTGGTCCTGAAGATCGCCGAGGCGCATCCGGACCTCCAACCGAACGAAGTCGAGCTGATCGTCAGCACGTTCTTCGACGAGATTTCCAAGCGACTGGCCGCCGACGGCCGGGTCGAACTGCGCGGTTTCGGCGCCTTCTCGACGCGCGCACGCGATGCCCGCACCGGCCGCAACCCTCGCACCGGCGAAGTCGTCGACGTCGAGGCGAAGCGCGTACCGTATTTCAAGCCCGGCAAGGAAATGCGCGCCCGCCTCAACGTCTGAGCGCGGCGTAGGGGCTTCGGTGTTCGAGGCCCCCGATCACGCCAGAGGATCATGCTCAACGGGCGTTAATATGCCCGACATGGGTTGACCCGGCGAGCGACCTCGTCTTGTTGGCGGTGTGTGCGGACGTGGCGAAACCGGTAGACGCAGGAGACTTAAAATCTCCCTCCCTAGGAGTGCGGGTTCGAGTCCCGCCGTCCGCACCATTCGGGCTGTCCTGCTGGCTGGCGGAATCGCGGTGTCCGCCGCCGCGCTGAGCGGGTGCGATCGCCGGCCCGATACCGGGGTGGTCGTCGCCAGCGCGATCGGAGCCCCGCCCCGCGTCGCCGATGCCAGCCGCGTCGTGCTCGACACCCCCTCGCGGCTGATGATGGACTCCACCGCGCAAGGGCTCGTGCGGTTCGATGCCGCCGGGCAGATCGAGCCGGGTCTTGCCGAGCGCTGGATCGTGATCGACGGCGGCATGAGCTACATCTTCCGCCTGCGCGAGGGCGACTGGGGCGACGGTACGCCGGTCACCGCGGAACAGGTGGTGGCGATGCTGGAGCGCCAGATCGCGCCGAACTCGCGCAATCCGCTCGCACCGTTCCTGACCGCGATCGACGAGATCGTCGTGATGACGCCGCAGGTGATCGAGGTCCGGCTGTCCCGCCCCCGTCCCGACCTGCTGAAGCTGTTCGCGCAACCCGAGCTCGCATTGCTCCGCCTGCGCCCCTCGGGCGGGAGCGGTCCGTTTCGCGTGCTGCGCCGTGGCCGTGCACCGTTGTTGCGTCCGGCCTTCGATCCGAACCAGGCCGACCCCGACGACCAGCGCGAGGCCAAGCCCGAGGAAGACGTCCGGCTGATCGGCGAACGTGCGGCGCGCGCGATCGCGCGGTTTGCCAATCGCGATTCCGATCTGGTCAGTGGTGGCAGTTTCGTCGACTGGCCGCTGCTGGCGACGACAGACATTGCCGCGGGCAACGTTCGCGTCGACCCCGCGGTCGGCCTGTTCGGACTCGCGATCGTCCGCCGCGACGGGTTCCTTGCCGACCCTGCCAACCGCGCCGCGGTGGCCGAGGCGATCGATCGCACGGCACTGACCGCGGCAATCGCGCCCGCTTGGGATCCTGCCGATAGGATCCTGCCCGACATCCTCGATTCCGCCGCGCTGCCACAGGTGCCCGCCTGGACGCTGCTGACGCAGGACGAACGCCGTGCCGCAGCCCGGCAAAGGGTCGCGGCCTGGACTGGTGGACCGATTGCGCTGCGGATTGCGCTGCCGGCGGGACCCGGCGCCACGCTCCTCTATGCGCAGGTCGCTGCATCGCTGATCGCGGTCGGGATCACGCCGATACGCGTCGGCATGCGCGATGCCGCGGACCTGAAGCTGGTCGATGCGGTCGCGCCCTATGACAGCGCGCGCTGGTATCTGGCGACCGCGTGCGTGGTGTGCGGCGACGTGGCGCAGGCCGCCCTTGAAGCAGCGCGCGAGGCTCCCACGCTGGTCGAGCGCGGGGCGCGGATTGCCGCGGCGGATGCGGCGCTGAACGAGGACGTCGCCTTCATCCCCCTCGCCCGTCCGCTGCGCTGGTCGCTGGTGTCGCCACGGCTGCGGCAATGGCAGGCGAACCCGCGCGCGTGGCACCCGTTGAACCGGCTGCGCGCCGATACCAACTAATGGCCATGAACCCACGCGTCACCCGCATCACTCCCGGCTCGATCCTGGAAACCCTGCCGATGGGCAAGGACGCGCTGTCCGTCCGCCGCCGCGTCGAGGCGATGGAGCGCGTGATGGAGGGGCTGTTCGTCATCCCCGGTACCAATCGCAAGGTCGGCATGGACGTCGTGCTCGACCTGATCCCGTTCGCCGGCAGCACGATTGCTGCGGCGGTCGGCGGGTGGATGGTCTGGGAAGCGCGCAACATCGGCATGTCGAAGCTCCAGATGGCGCGGATGTTCGGCAATGTCGGCGTCGACTGGGCGCTGGGCATGATCCCGTTCGTCGGCGCGGTGCCCGATTTCTTCTTTCGCTCGAACACGCGGAACCTGCGGATCATCAAGCGCCACCTCGACAAGCATCATCCGTCGACGACCACGCTCGACGGGTAACCCGGCGACGCGGCCCCGCGCCTCGTGAAGACGATGCGCGCCAAGCCCGGCCATGGCTGCTTCGCGCTTTTCACGCTCGCCCAGGACGCATAGCATCGCTGCCTACGGGCACCGGCGGGCATCGGGCGCAGAAACATACCGAACACATGCCCGGATTAGGATCGCGCTATGTATCCCAATTCCGTTCTTCTCGATGCGGCCAAACCCGTGTTGCTGGTGGTCGACGACGACCAGATGATCCGCACCCTTCTCGCCGAGAGCCTCGGCATGCACGGCTATCAGGTCGAAACCGCCACGAATGCGCGTGACATGGATGCCGTACTGGCGCGGCGCAGCGTATCGCTGATCCTGCTCGACGTCATGATGCCCGGCGAAGACGGCCTGTCCGTCTGTCGTCGGTTGGCGGGCGTCGGCGCGCCGCCGGTCGTGCTGCTGAGCGCGCTGGGCGACGAACCCGATCGGATCCTGGGGCTCGAGATCGGGGCGAGCCATTACCTGTCCAAGCCGTGCAGCCCACGCGAGATCCTCGCGACCGTCCGCGCTGCACTGCGCGCGCGCGAGATCCAGGATGCGGGCGAGAGCCGATCGTTCGGCTTTCTCGGCTGGCGGGTCGACTTCGCCGCGCACGAACTGTTCGATCCCGAGGGCACGCTGATCGACCTGACCGATGGCGAATTCGCGGTGCTGCGTGCGTTCGTCGAGCGGCCGCGCCGCGTGCTGGCGCGCGATGCGCTACTGGAGGCGGCGCGCGGCCCCGATACCGAGGCGTTCGATCGCGCGATCGACGTGCAGGTCAGCCGGTTGCGGCGCAAGCTCCGCTCGCGCGGCGACGAGATCATCCGGACGATCCGCAACGAAGGCTATTTCTTCGTGCCCCGCGTCGCGCGCCAGTGACGACACTGCTGACGCCGCCCGGTGCTCCTCCGGTAAAGAACAGCATGCAGCGCCCTTGGCCGCTGTTCCTGCGCATCTTCGCCTTGATGCTCGGCACGGTCATGCTGGTGCAGGTCCTGAACTTCGCGGTCGTGCTGCTGATCCCGCCGCCGATGCCGGTGATCTTCACCGCCAACCGCGTCGCTGCGGTCGCGCGAACCGGGCATGATCCGGGCGGATTGCTCAAGGCGGAGCTGTCGTCCGGGCCACCCCGGCCGAGCGACAATCCCCGCGACAGCCGGCTGGCCGCCTCGATCGCGACCGATCTCGGGCTGGCCCGCGACAAGGTGACGGTGGATACCGAACGCTCGGCGATGCCGATGTTCGCCGGTGCGCTTCGTCCACCGCTGCCGATGGGCATGGGTCGCCGGCAGCCCCCGCCCCCGTCGTTCGACAACGCGCTGTTCGGCCCCTTCGTCGTCTCGATCGAGGCGCCGAACGGGCGATGGCTGGTGATACGCCCGGCGCGTAGCACGATCGGGCCGTGGCGGATGCGGATCATCCTGTGGTTCCTCGTCGCGATGGCGGTCGCCGCGCCGATCGCCTGGGCCTTGGCGCGGCGCGTCGCCAAGCCGATCGGCCTGTTCGCCGCGGCTGCGGAACGGCTCGGTCGCGATCCGCGCACCGATCCGCTGCGCGTGTCGGGCCCACCGGAGATTGCCGAGGCCGCGAGCGCCTTCAACCTCATGCAAGAGCGGCTGAACCGGTATGTCGAGGACCGGACGACGCTGATCGCGGCCGTCGCGCACGATCTGCGGACCCCGTTGATGCGGCTGTCGCTGCGACTGGAAAAGGCGCCCGACGACATTCGCGCCTCGAGCGAAGGCGATATCCAGGAAATGAGCCAGCGGATCGGATCCGCGATGGCGTTCGTCCGCGACATGACCCGCCATGTCCGCCGGCAGCGGCTCGACCTGCGATCGCTCGCCGAGAGCGTCACCGACGATTTTGCCGATCGTGGCGAAACCGTCGTCCTGCACCCGGGCTCGGCGATGACGATGGAGGGCGATGCGCCATCGTTGAAGGCGGTGCTCGCCAACCTGGTCGGCAACGCGGTCAAATATGCCGGCCATGCCGATGTGCAGCTTCGTCGCGAACGCGGCCTTGCGATCATCGAAGTGTCCGACACCGGCCCTGGCATGGCGCCGCAGGACCTGGCGCGCGCATTCGAGCCCTTCTTCCGCGCCGAACAATCGCGCAACCGCGATACCGGCGGCAGCGGGCTCGGCCTCGCCAGCGTTCGCGCGGTGGCGCGCGGACATGGCGGCGACGCGACCATCGCCAACCGGCCCGGCGGCGGGCTTGTCGCAGTGGTGACGCTCCCAGTCTGAGCGGGCAGTCTGAGCGCGCCCTCCGACCCGGACACATCGCGGCAATGATCGGCGTGTCTGACGCACGATCCGGCAGCAGGGAGTTTTGCATGCGTATCGTCCTAATGATCGGCGTCGCCGCCACGCTGGCAGGATGCGCCACCTGGGATTCTCGGCACGGCGGACCGGATGGCGCATCCCGTCATGGTCCCGGCCATGGTCCAGCGCGTGGCCCCGAGCGTGGCAGGGGCCAGCTTTTCATCAGTCCGATGGGAGAACCGTTCCGCGCGTCGGCGCGCGCGGGGGCGGCGCAGGATCTGTGGTTTACCGGCGCGGATGCCGATGGCGACGGACGGATCACGCTGGCCGAATTCCAGCACGACGCCACACGGTTCTTCGCGGTGCTAGATCGCGGCAACGACGGCGAGATCGATCCCGACGACATCGCCTATTATGAAAACGTCCTGGTTCCCGAGATCCGCGTCGCATCGGGCGGACGTGGCTCCGGGCCCGAGGGCGGCGGACCGCGCAGTGGACGCGGCGGTGGGCGCAGTCGCGGCGGCGGCGGTGCCGGCGGTGGTGGAGCGGGCGGCCAGGGCATGCAGTTCGGCAGCGGCGACGGCGACGGCAAGAAGAGCGCCGTCGTCCACGAGCGCCTCGGCGCGGCCCGCTTCGGATTTTTCGACCTGCCCGAGCCGGTGATCGCGGCGGACATCAATCTCAACCGGGGGATCGATCCAGGCGAGTTCGCCAAGGCGGCGACGACGCGGTTCGCGGCGCTCGACCGCAACCGGGACGGTGCGCTGACCCGCGGCGAACTGCCACGCGCCGGCGGAGAGACGTGGCGGAACGGCGCGGACCTGCCGGTCGTCCCGCCACCGGAACCGCGCGAGCCCTGACTTAGCTCCCGGTTCCGATGACCACGGTCGCCGTCACCTGATCTCGTTGCTCCCGTAGTGACGAGAACGACGGGATCGAGTGCCGCGCGACCGTGCGATCACGCTCGCGGGATCAAGGTCGCGGTGGCATGCCGCCCATCGGCGGGCGTGGACCATCCCCGCCCGACCCCATCCCGCCCATTCCCATCGGCCCCATTCCCATCGGCCCCGCACCCATCGGCCCCGGACCCATAGGACCGAACCCCGGTCCCCTGCCGTGCCGGAGCCGCATCAGTGCCTCGAACGCGCGACGCTGGGCCGGATCGAGCGAATCGTAGAAGGTGCGTGCGGCGGTGATGCGCTTCGCATCCTCGGCCGAACGCCGTGCCGCATCCTGCGTCATCCGGTCGAGCTGCTGGGCGAACCCGTCGGTTGGCGGCATCGTTTTCGGCCCGTCCTGCGCCGGCCCGTCCTGCGCCGGCGCACCGGGCATCGGAGCACCGGGCATCGGCCCGCGCCATGGCGGCGGGGGCGGCGTCATCGATGCCAGGAATGCCATCAGGGCCGGGCGTTGATCCGCGCGCAGGTTCAGCAGCAGGGCGGTATCGTCGGCTTCGCGCGCCTGCATCTGCGCCTGCAGCTGGGCGATCATCGCCGGCGTCGGCCCGGGGCCTCGACCGCTCTTATTGTCCTGCGCATGCGCCGGCATCGATACCGCCAGCGCTGCGGCACCCATCAACGGCGCTGCCCATCTCTTCGTCGTCTTCATGATGATAGTCCCCTCGTGTTGATGCGGTCGCCGGCTCAGCCGAGCAATCCGGAAACGATCCATCGGCGACTGACCGCGGACTTGACGATCGTCGCGCCGCACCGCCGGCAGGCCGAGCGCTGGATCGGCTCGTCCTTGATGTCGCGGTGCCGCGATCGCGGCGTGTGGCGGCCGAGCGCGCAGGCGGCCGATGGTCGCGTTCGCGCACCTGATGTCTGCATCTCCAACGTCTGCCCCCGTCCGCCTCGATCGCCGAAAGATCGGACCCGCGATCTGGCCGTCAAACTTGTCCACCGTATTTCAACCAAATTACCACTGCCGCCGACACCGCGCGCGTGACGCCGTTTTCATGTAGCCATGCCGCCGGTTTCGGCGTTCATGGCGGACCCGAGCGCGGTGTCGTCTCCCCGTGTCTCGCCGCCACAGTGGAGCCGATCATGGCCGAAGCCGATCTCGTCACCTTCTCCAACATCCAGCTGCGCCCCGATCCGTCGCGGACCGTGATCCGCCCCTTCAACATCGAATATCCCGGGCCGTTCAAGGTCGACGGCCATCCCCGTGCCGAGCGCGTGATCGACCGCGTGCTGTCGCTGACGCACGACGAACTTCACGCCGAACGCGAGCGCGTCACCGCATCGCTGGACGAGCGCCACCGCGACGTCGACGACCTGCTGCTCCACCGGTTCGGCGAGGTCATGGCGGTGGTGCACGACACCCGCGAGATCACGCGCGACCAACAGGTGCTGATCGGCGCGTATCTGAGCGGGGAATATTCGTTCGAGGCCGCTGCGCTGTTCAATCCGAGCATGGTGCTGCATCCCGACCAGACCGGTGCGCCCGACGACGGCCTCCGCTTCATCCTGTCGCTGCGCGGGATCGGCGAGGGTCACGTGTCGTCGGTCACGTTCCGCACCGGCCGCTGGTCGCCGCAGGACGGATTTTCGGTCGATCCCGCCAGTCAGACCGCAGTGGCGCCGCGGATCGAGCCGTCGGACCAGGGGGCGACCGATGGCGGCCCGACCCGCCTGCAATGCGGCAATAGTCGCGAACTGTCCGAAACCGTGATCTTCCCGATCCTGCCGAGCCAGCGCCAGGGGATCGAGGATTTGCGGCTGGTCCGGTTCGAGGATGCCGGCGAGGTTCAGTATCTCGGCACCTATACCGCGTTCAGCGGGTCCGAGACGCGCTGCGAACTGCTGCGGGGCGAGGACTTCAAGACGTTCGAGATGCAGCCTATGCGCGGCGCGGTCGCAGCCACCAAGGGAATGGCGCTGTTCCCGCGCAAGATCGACGGGCGCTTCGCGATGCTCGGGCGGCAGGACAACGAGAATATCTGGTTCCTCAGCTCTGACGATCTGCTGACCTGGGAGGGCGGCACCAAGATCGTCGAGCCGAAATGGCCGTGGGAGTTCATCCAGATGGGCAATTGCGGTTCACCGATCGAGATCGACGAGGGCTGGCTGGTACTGACCCACGGCGTCGGCAGCGTCCGCAATTACTGCGTCGGCGCCTGCCTGCTCGACCGCGACGACCCGACCAAGCTGCTCGCGCGGATGACGGAGCCGCTAATCGTGCCGAGCCCGAAGGAACGCGACGGCTATGTGCCGAACGTCGTCTACAGCTGTGGCGGGATCGTGCATGACCGAACGCTGTTGCTGCCGTTCGGCGTGGCGGACAATTTCGCCTCGTTCGCGACGGTCGATGTGGGACGATTGATTGCGGCTATGGCGTGATAGCCAGGCCCCACTGATCCTCCCCCGCCAGGGGGAGGTGGCTGGCACTTGCCAGACGGAGGGGGAGGAGACGCAACGGAGGTTTGCCTTACCTCCCCCTCCGTCAGGCTACGCCTGCCACCTCCCCCCGGCGGGGGAGGATCGTTCGGCGGCGATAGGGCGGGTCAAACGACGAGTGCCGCACCGGCGAAATCCTCCGCCGCAACCGCCTCGATCTGGCGTTCGATACCGCGCGTAAGCCCGGCCGGTACCGTCACCGCAAAGCCGCGCGCGATCAGGCCTTCGACGGCCCAGCGGACGCAATAATCCGCCGCGACGCCGATCACCGTCACGTCCGTGACGCCACTCGCCGTCAACCCCGCGAAGAACGCCTCCCGTGGTGTCGTCGGCCGTCCCGCATCGCGCGCGTCCTCGATCGCCAGCCGCGGCTCGGCCCACATATCGAACACGCCCTTCTCGATCCGCCACGCCGGGATCGCCGCATCGACCAGCGCCACGTCGAGCATGTTGCCCCATCCTTGCGTGCCGCGGACACAATGGATCGGAAACATCGCCGCCTCGGGCGATGCGGCGTAGGTCTCGACGAAATGCGTATCGAAGGTGAACAGGACTCCCGCAGTATCATCCGGCTTCAGCGCGGCCAGCCACGCCTGCATCGGCGCGACCAACGCCGCCGCTCCGCCCACGCTCAGCGCGCCCTCGGCCGCTATGAAATCCCACTGCGTATCCACCACGACCACGAACCGCGCCATCGCCCGTCTCCTTTGCCCGCTGCTTGACACACTCGCGTCTTCTCGGACACCCGCAGCACTCGCAACGCAGGAGCCCGCGCGCATGGCCGTGACCGATATCGCCACCCGGACGTACAATCACAATTTCCGGCTCGATCCGATCGTGCGCAGCCTGCTCGATACCGATTTCTACAAGCTGCTGATGTTGCAGATGATCCGCCACGCGTATCCGGACGTCAGCGCCACCTTCGCGCTGATCAACCGGACGAAGACGGTGCGCCTGGCCGAGATCGTCGACGAAACCGAGTTACGCGCCCAGCTCGATCACGCGCGGACGCTGCGGTTCGCGAAGAAGGAGCTGATCTGGCTCGCGGGCAACAGCTTTTACGGCAAGCAGAAGATGTTCGGGCCGGAATTTCTCGCCTGGCTCGCGGAGTTCCAGTTGCCGGCGTACGACCTGCGCCAAGTCGATGGCCAGTACGAGCTGCATTTCGAAGGGCCGTGGAGCCACACGACGATGTGGGAAATCCCTGCTCTGACGATCATCAACGAGCTGAAATCGCGCGCGGCCCTGCGCGACCGCGGCCGGTTCGCGCTCGACATCGTCTATGCGCGCGCCAAGGCCAAGCTGTGGGAGAAGGTCGAGCGGTTGCGCGAACTGCCCGACCTCGTGCTGTCGGATTTCGGCACGCGACGACGGCACGGTTTCCTGTGGCAGCGCTGGTGCGTCGAGGCGCTGAAGGAAGGGCTTGGCGACCGGTTCATCGGCACCTCGAACGTCCTGCTGGCGATGGACGCCGACCTGGAGGCGATCGGCACGAACGCGCATGAACTGCCGATGGTGACCGCCGCGTTGGCCGAGAGCGACGCCGAACTTGCCGACGCGCCGTACCGCGTGCTCGAGCATTGGCGGCAGCATTATAACGGCAATTTGCTGATCGCGCTGCCCGACGCGTTCGGGACGACCGCGTTCCTGCGCAACGCGCCGCACTGGCTAGCGGAGTGGACCGGTTTCCGCCCCGACAGCGCGCCGCCGATCGCGGGCGGCGAGCAGATCATCCGCTGGTGGGAGGAACAGGGCGTCGACCCGAAGACCAAGCTGCTGATCTTCTCCGACGGGATGGATATCGACACGATCGAGCAAACCTATCGGCATTTCCATGGCCGCGTACGGATGAGTTTCGGTTGGGGGACCAACCTTACCAACGATTTTCGCGGTTGCGATCCAGATGGGGCAGCGGCGTTGGAGCCGATCTCGCTGGTCTGCAAGGTGATTGCCGCGAACGGGCGGCCGGCGGTGAAGCTTTCGGACAATCCGGCCAAGGCGACCGGTGAACCGGCGGAGATCGAACGCTATCTGCGCGTGTTCGGCGAAGCGGACCGCGAGACGGCTCCGGTACTGGTGTAACACGGCCCATTACCCCCCTCCCTGGAAGGGAGGGGTCGGGGGTGGGTCGGCTTCCGCATCAGGCAACGTTGCGGCACGAGCTGGCCTACCCACCCCCAGCCCCTCCCTTTCAGGGAGGGGAGCAGAATCACTCGTCAGTCTTCTACCAGTTTCATGAACCGCCGCTCGACTGGCGCCAGCACCGGCCCCAGCTCATGCCCGCGCTTCACCACCGCGCCTGCTTCGCCAATCAGCGCCCACATGCCCTGCTTGTTGCGCAGCGCCGGGCGTTTCTCGATCCGGAACTCCGGCCGTTCGGCGGCGCGGCGGAAGGCGGCGAAGACTGCGGCGTCCTTGCCGAGATCGATCGCATAGTCGCGCCAATGGCCGGCCGCGACCATCCGCCCGTAGAGGTCGAGAATCCGATTGAGTTCGAGGCGTTCGAAGCCGACCTGCGTCGCCTTGGACGGTGTCGGGAACGGCACGACGCCCATCAGTTAGCCACCCTCATGCGCGGTCGCGCCGGTCCTCTGGATGATCTTCGGCGAGCAGCGCGTCGAGGCGCTTGCGCATCGTCTCCAGCTCGCAGCGCATGAGCTCCATCTTCTGGGTCGCGGGATCGAAGGCTTCGCTACACGGCGTACCGTACGGCACGAATCGCGGCAGTTCGGGTGCGTTGCCGCCCTCGATCGTCGTCGCGCGCGCGGGGATGCCGACGACCGTCGTGCCCGCCGGCACGTCGCGCGTGACGACCGCGTTGGCGCCGACGCGCGAGCGCTTGCCGAGCGTGATTGGGCCGAGCACCTGCGCGCCCGAACCGATGATCGCGCCATCGGAGATGGTCGGATGGCGCTTGCCCTGGACGCCGTTGTCGGGACTGGTGCCGCCCAAGGTGACGCACTGGTAAATCGTGACGTCGTCGCCGATCTCGGCGGTCTCGCCGATCACCACGAAGCCGTGGTCGATGAAGAAATTGCGGCCGATCGTCGCGCCCGGATGAATGTCGATCGCGGTCGTGAAGCGCGACCAGTGATTGACGCAGCGCGCGAGGAAATACAGTTTCGCCTTGTACAGGCGGTGCGCGATGCGGTGATAGCCGAGCGCCCAGACGCCAGGGTACAGCATGATCTCGGCGCGCGAATGGGGGGCCGGGTCGCGGGCGCGGATCGAATCCAGATAGGCCAGTAATCCGCTCGACATGCGCAGTCCCCTTCGCGATGTCCGTATCTAGGGTATCGAACCGCCAATTTCCAGAACCGGCCCGCGAGCAGTGTCAGCCCCCATCAGCCCATCGGGATCGGGGTAAAGCCTATCTTTGTTGTGGGATAAGCGCGCGCGTTGCAGTTTAGGGCGATATTGAGGGGATGCCGATGTTCGACCTGACGACCTTGAGCTTCGAGACTCTCCTGCCCTTCATCCTCGTCGGATTCGCCGCGCAGATCGTCGACGGTGCGCTGGGGATGGCGTTCGGGGTGATCTCGAACACGCTGCTGCTGTGGGTCGGCGTGCCGCCAGCGGCAGCGTCGGCGGGGGTGCATACCGTCGAGACGTTCACGACCGCGGTGTCGGGGATCAGCCATGTGCTGCACAAGAACGTCAACTGGACGCTGTTCCTGCGGCTGATGATCCCGGGCGTCATCGGCGGCGTGCTGGGCGCGTACGTGCTGTCGAACATCGATGCGAGCACGGCGAAACCGTTCATTCTCGCGTATCTCACCTCGATCGGCGTGTACCTGCTGTACCGCGGGCTTCGCTATCCGCCGAAGCAGAAGGAGCCGAAGATCGTCGAGCCGCTCGGGCTGATCGGCGGGTTTCTCGACGCGGCGGGTGGTGGCGGCTGGGGGCCAGTGGTGACGTCGAACCTGCTGGTGCAGGGCGCATCGCCGCGCACCACGATCGGGACGGTGAATACCGCGGAGTTCTTCCTGACCGCGACGATCTCGGCGACGTTCATCACGCAGCTCGGCTGGGCGGCGTTTACGCAGGCCACGGTGGGGTTGCTGATCGGCGGCGTGTTGGCGGCACCGTTCGGGGCGCTGCTGGCGAAGCGCGTGCCGGCCAAGACGCTGATGGTGCTGGTCGGGGTGATCCTGACGATCACGAGCCTCTTCGGCCTCTACCGCGCGATCTGGCACTGAATTAACTTCTTGCCCCTCCCTGGAAGGGAGGGGTCGGGGGTGGGTCGGCCTCCGTATGCGGTGACGTCCGCGACACAAACGGGCCTACCCCCCCCCATCCCCTCCCTTTCAGGGAGGGGGGCTTCCCGTCTTCAATTCACAGCGTGGCGTGCACCGTCGCGACCGCCGCCATCACTGCGCCGATCCGCACCGACGTCTGGATCGCCTCGGCCGTAACGCCCGCCTTCTTCAGGATCTGCTCGTGGCTGTCGATGCACATGCCGCAGCCGTTCATCGCCGACACGGCCAGGCTGAACAGCTCGAAATCGACCTTGTCGATGCCGGGCTGGCCGATCACGTTCATGCGCAGCTTGGCCGGCATGTTGCGGTATTCCTGGTTCCCGGCGAGGTGCGTGAAACGGTAATAGACGTTGTTCATCGCCATCACCGCAGCCGCCGCACGCGCCGCATTGGCGGCCTCGGGCGAGAGCTTCGGCGCGCACTCGGCTTCCGCGGCCTCGACCAGCGGCTTGTAGCCCGAGCCGTGCGCGCAGGTCAGCAACAGCCCGTATTTGCGCTGGTCGGTCAAATGCGTCTCGTTCAGCAGCGAGCCGACGTTGAGGCGGATGTCCTTGGCGTATTCGGGCAGCGTGCCCGCGAATTCCTTGAGCGACATGATCTTATTTTTCTTCCTCCCCTCCCGCTGGCGGGGGGGGACCGAGGGGTGGGCCCGCGCTCACCATGAACGAATGCGTCCGGGGAGCGCGCGGGCCCACCCCCTGCCCCCTCCCGCAAGCGGGAAGGGGAAAGAAGAGTTTTACTTACGCCGCGAGCTGGAGGACGTCGTCGCCCTTGTTCCAGTTGCAGGGGCAGAGCTCGTCAGTCTGCAACGCGTCGAGCACGCGGAGCGTCTCGGCGGGGTTGCGGCCGACGTTCAGGCCATTGACCTGGACCGCCTGGATGACGTTGTCGGGATCGATGATGAAGGTCGCACGGAAGGCGACATGCTCGTTCTTGTCGACGATCCCGAGCGCGTCGGCGAGCTTGGCGCCGTTATCCGCGAGCCACGGGAAGTCCGCGGCGGCAAGGTCCGCGTCCGACTTGCGCCAGGCGAGGTGGACGTGCGCGGTGTCGGTCGACGCGCCGATCAGCACGGCGTCGCGATCCTCGAAGTCGCCCCGGATGTCGCTGTAGCCGACGATCTCGGTCGGGCACACGAACGTGAAGTCCTTCGGCCAGTAGAACAGCACCTTCCACTTGCCGGGATATGCCGTCGTCAGGTCGAGCGTCTCGCCGGCGGGCAGCGCTGCGGTGCCCTGCTGGACGGGAATGGTCATCGATGGGAACTGGTCGCCGATGGTCAACATGATGGAAGCCTCCTGAAAAATCTTTGGCTCCAGGCATCCTCACAGGCGGCGGGTATCCCGCTCGTTCGTTGTGCAATGCGGTATATGGGCACTGGTGTTATCGATCCAACGGTCTATTTATCATCCGATGATCGATTGAGGCGATTAATGGCAGCCACGTACCTACCCACGTTGAAACAGTTGCAATATCTGGTCGCGCTGAAGGACCATGGTCATTTCGGGCGCGCGGCGGAGGCGTGCTTCGTGACGCAGTCGACGCTGTCCGCGGGCCTGCGCGAGCTGGAGACGCTGATCGGCGTGGTGCTGGTCGAGCGCACGCGGCGGGTCGTGCGGTTCACGCCGCTGGGTGATTCGATCGCCGACAAGGCGCGGCGCGTGCTGCGCGAGGCGGAGGAACTGGGCGACATGGCGCGCGCCGCCGGCCAGCCGCTGTCGGGCGACATGCGGATGAGCGTAATCCCGACGATCGCGCCGTTCATGCTGCCGAGGATCCTGCCGCGGTTGCGAAAGGATTATCCCGACCTGAAGCTGTTCCTCCGCGAGGAGCCTAGTGGTCCCGCCTGCGAAGGTCTGCACAATGGCCGGACCGATTGCGTGCTGCTCGCCCTCCCCTATGCGTGCGGCGAGGTGACGTCGGAGACGTTGTTCGAAGATCGGTTGTTCGTCGCCTATCCGTCGGGCGAAGTGCCGTCGGCGCTGCCCGCGATCCCCGCGTCGGCGATCGACGAGACCCGGCTGCTGCTGCTCGAGGACGGGCATTGCCTGAAGGACCATGCGCTCGGCGCGTGCAACCGGCCGGAACTGCGTGCGGAGGCGACGATGCTGGGGACGTCGCTGCACACGATCGTGCAGATGGTCGACAACGGGCTCGGCATCACGATGCTGCCCGAGATGGCGCTGAAGGCGGGCATCCTCGACAACACCAACATCACCGCGCGGCCGCTCGACGAGATCAACGCGGTGCGGCGGATCGCGTTGGTCTGGCGTCGCGCGAGCCCGCGGGAGAAGGACTTCAGGCTGATGGCGAAGGCGCTGGCCGACGTTCAATAGGGTGCAATAGCGTAGCGTAGGGCACCGCACTTAACTTCTGCTCCCATCCCTGAAAGGGAGGGGTTGGGGGTGGGTCGGTTTCCGTATTGCCGAACGGTTGCGACGCAACCCGGCCTACCCACCCCCAGCCCCTCCCTTTCAGGGCCGGGAGACCACCGCCCCTGCGGCTCGCCCGTTCAGTCCCTGGACATCCGTCCGCCCCGAGATTGGCACGGGTGCGCAACCAACTCGGCGTTCGATCGTATCTTTCGAACTTCCCGCTGGAGACCCGATGATGTCGAAGACGCTTCCGCTACTGCTGATGACGAGTGCGCTGGCGCTCGCTGCGTGCAGTGGCAAATCGAAGGACGACGTGGCGAGTCCGTCGACCAACCCCGCGCTGTCGGTGCCGAACGGTCCGCCCGCGGTCGCCAATCCCACCGTCGGCGGCGTGCCGATGATGGCGACGCGGACGATCGTCGACAACGCGTCCGCCGCACCGAACCTCTCGACGCTGGTCGCCGCGGTGAAGGCCGCCGATCTGGTCGGTACGCTATCGGGTCCGGGGCCGTTTACCGTTTTCGCGCCGACCAATGACGCGTTCGGGCGGCTCGCACCGGGCATGGTCGACACCCTGCTGAAGCCCGAGAACAAGGCCTCGCTCACCAAGGTCCTGACTTATCACGTCGTGCCCGGCGCCATCACCGCCGACGACCTGCGCCAGCGCATCGCCGCTGGCGGTGGCACGGCGACGTTGACCACGGTCGAGGGCGATCCGATCACCGCAACGCTGGTCGGCGCGGTGATCACGCTCACCGACGTCAATGGCAACAAGAGTTATGTCGAGACCGCAGACGTGCGCCAGTCGAATGGCGTCGTGCATGTGGTGAACGGCGTAATCGTGCCGAAACTGGGCTGATCGACACGACTGTCGGGCTCGGTTCGTCGCATCGATGGCGCGGCTGGTCCGCCAAAACATTGAAGACGGGCCGATCTCATACCTATTTTTTCGTTCGAGTTTTTAATCGTCCCATCAATTATATTTGGAGTCGCACATGACTGTTAAGACGAACCTTCTGATTGCAGCCGCATCGAGCATGATCTTCGCCGCCGGTGCGACCGCACAGACCGCACCGGTGGAGACGACCGCGACGCAGACGACGACCTCTGCGACCCCAGCGCAGACGGCGCCAGCCACCACCGCGACGCCGCAGGCAGCGCCTGCAACTGCGGCTCCGGTCGCACCGACCGCCGCGCCGACGACGACGATCGCCGCCGCGCTGCCGACACTGCCGAACCGCGCGACGCTGACCAAGCTGGTGACGGCGGCCAAGCTCCAGACGACGCTGGCAGGTCCCGGCCCGTTCACCGTGTTCGCGCCGAGCGACGAAGCGTTTACCCGCCTGCCGGCCGGCGCACTCGATACGCTCCTGAAGCCTGAGTCGGCGCCGACGCTTGCGACGATTATCAAGTATCACGTCGTTGCCGGCGCGGTGACCTCGGACCAGCTCAAGGCGCAGATCACCGCCGGCGGTGGCAAGGCGACGCTGACCACGCTCGCGGGCCAGCCGCTGATCGCCTCGCTGGGCCCGAACAGCAACATCGAGCTGACCGACACCGCCGGGATCAAGTCGTACGTCGATACGGCTGACATCAAGGAGACGAACGGCGTCGTCCACCTGACCAACGGCATGAGCGTTCCGAAGCTCGGCTAATGGAACTGCGGGCTGCGACTTTCACAAAGGTCGTGGCCCGTATCTTGTTTCCCCGCGAAGGCGGGGACCCAATCTGGGCTCCCGCCTTCGCGGGAGAACAACCTTTGGTTTAGGCTTCCGGCCTATCCCACCGCTCAGCAGCGGCATGATCCACATCCCGCGCCTCAACCCAGCTAGCCGTCACGCCCCGCGTCTCACGCTTCCAGAACGGCGCATCGGTCTTCAGCCGATCGATCAGATACGCACAGGCCTCCAGCGCCGCGCCGCGATGCGCCGCCGTCGCCGCGACGAACACGATACGCTCGCCCGGCTGCATCGGCCCGACCCGGTGGACGATGATCGCCGCGCTCAGCCCCCAGCGTTCGACCGCGCCCTCGGCGACCTTCAGCAACGCCGCTTCGGTAGCCCCAGGGTAATGTTCGAGTTCGAGCGTACCCACGCCGTCGTCCGCGCGGACCAGCCCGGTAAAGGTCGCCACCGCCCCGGCCCCGGCCGCTTCGGCGCGCGTCATCTCCGCCGCGATATCGATCGTCGATTGCTGGACCGAGATATGGATCATCCGCCGGTCACCGGTGGGAAGATCGCGATCTCCTGCGCCCGGCCGATCGGCGTATCCAGCGGCACGAACTCCTGATCGACCGCAGCGCGGAGCCGCGCGCGATTCTCGAACGCTTCGGCATGGCCGACACTGATTTCCGCCAACCAGTCGACCAAGTCGGCGACCGTCGCGACGCTCGCGGGCGGCTCTACCGTCTCCTCGCCCGTGCCAATACGCTCGCGCACCCAGGCGAAATACACCATCCGTATCTTCGCCATCGTCAGTCCATGTGCTTCAGGCCGACGCGGAGATAATCCCACCCGGTCAATACGGTGAGGACGGCCGCGCCCCACAAGGCGACGATGCCGACATTATGCACCCAGACCATCTCGGGCACCGCGCCGCCGAGGATAATCCCGCCGAGCGACACGAGTTGCAGCGTCGTCTTCCACTTCGCCAACTGCGAAACGGGGACCGAAACCTGCACCTGCGCCAGGAACTCGCGCAGCCCCGAAACCGCGATCTCGCGCAGCAGGATCACCAGCGCGGCGATCACGTGGACACCGGGAATATCGCGCGTGCCGACCAGGATCAGGATTACCGCGGCGACCATGATCTTGTCGGCGATCGGATCGAGGAAGATCCCCAGCCGCGACACCGCGCCGCTCGACCGCGCGAGATAGCCGTCGAAATAATCGGTGATGCCCATCAGGCAGTACAGCACGAAGGCGATGCCATAGCCTGCCTCCCAATCGGGCCACCACAGGAACCAGACCAGCAGGGGCACCGCGACGATCCGCGACAATGTCAGGAGGTTAGGCAAGCTCAGCACCCGCCACCTCTATACCGGTCGGCCGCGCGGCGAAACCGGTTTAAACGTTGGCGTGAGCATGACGCTGGGCTAAGGGTTTGCAGTATTTTCGCAACGATCAGGGCTATTTCCCGTCATGCTCAATGCCCTCGGGTTGCTGAAGCAACGTCGCTTCCTGCCCCTGTTCACCACGCAGTTTCTCGGCGCGTTCAACGATAATCTGTTCAAGACTTCGATGGTCCTGTTCGCCACCTATGCGGTCTTCAACGACCCGAAGATGGAGGCGAACTTCAACGCGCTGGCGACGGGACTCGGCATCCTGCCGTTCTTCCTGCTGTCCGCGCTTGCCGGGCAATTGGCGGACAGCCACGACAAGGCGCGGATCATCCGGATCGTGAAGACGGTCGAGATCGGCATCATGATTCTTGGCGCGACCGGGCTGATGGTCGCACGCGCGGGACATCCGTCGCTCGGGATCGGGTTGATGCTCGGCGCGGTGCTGTGCCTGGGCGTCCATTCGACGTTCTTCGGCCCGATAAAGTACGCGATCCTGCCGCAGCATCTAAAGCCCTGCGATGTGCTCGGCGGCACCGGGCTGGTCGAGGCGGGGACGTATCTCGCGATCCTGCTCGGCACGGTAACCGCAGGCTGGATCCCGATCGAGGGTGCCGCCGCCGCCGTGTTGGTCGTCGCGGTGATCGGCTGGTTCTCGGGGCGCCAAATTCCGCCTGCGCCGCGCGAAGGGCCAGCGCTGAAGCTCGACTACAACCCTTTCACGGCGTCGTGGCGACTGATCAGCGCGACGCTGCACATCCCGCGGCTGTTCCTCGCGATCGTCGCGATCAGCTTCTTCTGGACGATTGGCGCGGTGCTGATCATTGTCTTCCCACCGTTGGTCAAGAACGTGCTGACCGCCGACGAGCGAGTCGCGAGCTTCGTGATCGCGGTATTCTCGGTCGGCGTCGCGATCGGCTCGGTGGTCATCAACTCGATGCTGCGCGGGCGCATCTCGGCGAAGTTCTCCCCCGCCTCGGTGATCGCGATGGGTGGCTTTGTCGTGCTGTTCTCGTTTCTCGCGCGGACCTGGACGCCTGCGCCGGCCGGGCAGTATTACGACTGGGCGGGGTTCATCCGCCAGCCCGGCGCGCTCCCCGTGCTCGGGACATTGCTGGCGATCGCGATCACCGGCGGGATGTTCGTGGTGCCGCTCTATGCGTTCCTGACGACGACCGTCGAGAAGGACCAGACCGCACGCACCGTGGCCGCGAACAACGTCGTCAATTCCGGCGCGATGACGGTCGGCTCGATTTTGGTCATCGGCATCACCGCGATGGGCGTCTCGCCGGAGGACATGCTGTTCCTGGTAGCGGCGATGTGCCTCGTCTCGGCATGGCTCGCGCAGAAGCTGCACCGGGCCTGCGACGATGACGTCGGCGGGTGCTTGCCGACGCTTCGACACTAAAATCCTCCCCCGCCAGGGGGGGGGTGGCAGGCGTCAGCCTGACGGAGGGTGAGGACACGGAGCAGACGTGGCGCGTGCCTCCCCCTCCGTCGCCTTCGGCGCCACCTCCCCCTGGCGGGGGAGGATTGTTCTTCTCAGAAAATGAAGCTGTAGAAGCAGGTGAAGAACGCCGCAAAGCTCAGGAAAAACAGCTTCACGTCCTGATCGTCGTTCTTCGCCGCCGCGACCACCGGTGGCGGCAACGACCGGCGCAGCGGATGGCGGGCGGCTTCGTTGGTGAGGACTAGGCGTCGGGTCATGATGCAAACGTTAACGCCGCGTTTACTAATTCGACCAGTCGCAAAAATGGTTAAATTTGCCACGTCCGGGAATGGGACTGAATCGCGCCGGTAACAGCCCGCCCGATCCCATCAGGCGGCCCCTGTGCATGCCTAGCCCCGCCGTCTAAGCTGCCCCCCATACCCCGCGACTCCGCGGCCAGAAGGACCCGAATTATCCAGCAGATTGCGGCACTTCCCTATGTGATCGACGCCGACGGCCATGCCCGCGTGATGCTGATCACCTCACGCGATACCGGTCGCTGGGTGATCCCCAAGGGCAATCCGATCGTCGGGCTCGCCAGCCACGAGGCTGCCGCGCAGGAGGCGTATGAGGAGGCTGGCATCCGCGGCATCCCCTGCCCCACCGCGGTCGGCGAATTCGGCTATCGAAAACGCCGCCGCACCGGCCGCTACCGCGACATGATCGTGACGGTATTTCCGCTCGCGTTCGTCGAACAACTCGACGACTGGCCCGAGCGCCATCAGCGCGACACCCGCTGGTTTACGCTTGATCGCGCCGCGGAGGCTGTCAATGAGCCCGGCCTGAAAGCGCTGATCGCGGCTTTCCGTGAGCCGCCGATCCCGGCGTCGCTCGCGCAACGTATCTTACCCGTCGTACGCAAGAGTGCGAAAAGGAGAATTCCGATGCTGGGCTGGTTCCAGTCGCTGATGCCGAAGCAGGGGCGGTTCTTCGAACTGTTCGACGCGCATGCCGCGACCCTGGTTGCCGGCGCCGATGCGCTCGCACGGCTGCTTCACGGCGAAGGCTCGATCGAAGGGCAGATCGCCGAGATCGTCAAGCGCGAGCACGAGGCCGACGATATCACGCGCGAGGTGTTGCAGGACGTCCGCCGCGTGTTCGTGACGCCGTTCGACCGCAGCGCGATCACCGACCTGATCGGCGTGATGGACGACGCGATCGACCAGATGAATGGCACCGCCAACGCGATCGCGCTGTACGAGGTGACCGAGTTCTCGGCCGAGATGCGCGACATGGCCGGCATCATCGTCGAGGCTGCACGTATCACCGCAGAGGCGATTCCGCTGCTCCGTTCGCTCGGCACCAATGCGGGCCGGCTGCACGACCTGACCGCACGGCTGATCCAGATCGAGGGTCATGCCGACGATATCCACGATACTGGCCTGCGGGCTCTGTTCCAGGCGTCGAAGATCAGCGCGGACCCGATGACCTTCATCATCAACCGCGAGATCTACAGCAGCCTGGAAAAGATCGTCGACCGCTTCGAGGACGTCGCGAACGAGATCCAGGGGCTGGTCATCGACCATGCTTGATGTGTCGTTTGAGTCCGCGACCTGCCACGGAGTTCCACCCCGGCGAAGGCCGGGGCCCAATTGGGGGACGGCAGTAACGAAGAACGGCGCGCCCTTACCGCAAACTCTCCACTTGGGCCCCGGCCTTCGCCGGGGTGGTGATTATGGGCGAGCGATGCCCTCCACAACGACCGCACCTGCTCCCCTCCCTGGAAGGGAGGGGTCGGGGGTGGGTCGGCCGGTTGCTGACAACCACCGCTCGCCCATAATCACCACCCCG
>NZ_JACONT010000062.1 GCF_014358075.1 Sphingomonas albertensis
CCGCCAGGGGGAGGTGGCTGGCCCTTGCCAGGCGGAGGGGGAGGTAAGCGAAACCGCCGCTCCGTGTCCTCCCCCTCCGTCGCCTGCGGCGCCACCTCCCCCTGGCGGTGGAGGATTTTAACCCCCGTCGTCGTTACGGGATCAGGCGGTCCGCGCCGAGTTGTTCGAACAGGTCGAAGAACGCGTCGTCGGTCGGCTGGTACTCCTTGAACCCGAGGCGGCGGCTCTTGCTCATGTCGGTGACCACTTCGATCGGGCGGCCGAGATCGGCGTCGGTGTGCCAGGGGGACGCGAGGCGGGACAGGTCGGCCTCGGCGAGGCCTTCGCGGGCGGCGATCTCGCGCCAGATGCCGGCGTCATCCTTCATCTGGTCTTCGAGCGTCAGGATCGTGGCGTCGAACGGTGCGGGCTCGATCCCGAACCATTCTGCGATGCGGCCCCACATCCAGCTCCAGCGGAAGACGTCGCCGTTGACGACGTTGAACGCCTCGTTGCGGGCGGTCGGCGTGGTCGCGGCCCATAACAGGTGATCGGCGAGCAGGCTGGCGCTGGTCATGTCGGTGAGGCCGTTCCACTGCGCGGCCGAGCCGGGGAAGCGGAACGGGCGGCCGGTCTCGCGGCACAACGTCGCATACACCGCGAGCGTGGTGCCCATGTTCATCGCGTTGCCGACCGCCTTGCCGATGATCGTGTGCGGGCGGTGGACGCTCCAGCCGAAGCCGTCGCGCTCCGCCGCCTCGAACACCGCGTCCTCCTGCGCATAGTAGAAATTCTCGACGTCGAGGCGCCCTTGTTCCTCGCGGAACGGGGTCTGCGGGAGGACGCCCTTCCCGTACGCCTCGAACGGTCCGAGATAATGCTTGAGCCCGGTGACGAGCGCGACGTGGCGGACGCTGCCGCCGGGGCTGAGCGCGCCGAGCAGGTTGCGGACCATGCCGCCGTTCACGCGGATGTTCTCCGCCTCGCTGTCCTGGCGCGACCAGGTTGCGATGAATACCGCATCGGGCCTGATGCCGGTCAGGGCCGCCTCAAGGCTGCCTGGATCCTGCAAGTCGGCGGCGACCGGCTGCACACCGTCCTGTTCGGTCGGCCGGCGCGCGAGGCCGTATACCGCCCAGCCCGCCCTCACCAACGCCGCCGCGGTCGCGCTGCCGACGATCCCGCTCGTACCCACTACCAATGCCGTTCCGGCCATGTGCAATTCCCGTATCTGGTGATGATCCCGTGACGTCCCAAACGCGCCGAATTTTGGAAGGGGTCCACGGCGTCCCGTTTGCGGTGGCGGCGGGTGCGCGGTTGTGGCTATGGGGCGCGGATGACCGCATCGGATCTCCAGAGCCTGTTCGTCACCAACCTCGTCCGGTACAATAGCGGCGATCGGCGGCGGTGGCGGCTGATCGTCGGCGATGTGAAGGTCTACAGCCTCGCGACGCACGCGCATTGCAACTGGGCGGTGACGCCGTCGGGCAGCGCGAGCGAGGTCGACGCAGTCGAGCGGCTGGCGGACCGACTGCGCGAGGATCATCCTATCATTACCGCCGGCTGACGGCATCTCATCTTACGCAGGAGCGACACATGGCGAAGCAATATTGGGCGCAGATCATCGAACTCGACGAGGAGATGACGGCCGCGACGATCCCGGGCGCGACGGATCACGAGGATGCGGCGGATTCGCTGGTGGCGGACTTCGTCGGCGCAATGGGCGGCGAGATCACCTCGGGCGCGGTCCGCGTCTGGGTGCAGGGCGGGGTCGAGAAGGTCTATGACTGGAAGGCCGACTTCACGATGCCCGACATGGATGAGATGGGCGACGAGGACGAGATGGAGGTCGAGGGCGAGATCGAATTGACCGAGCGGGTTTGATCGACTTGCTCCCCTCCCTGGAAGGGAGGGGTTGGGTCGGCCAGTTGGCTGGCGAAACGGATCCCAAGCGGCCTACCCACCCCCGGCCCCTCCCTTTCAGGGAGGGGTGAAGGTCAGGGCACCGTTTGGCCGGCTGGCGCCAGTTCATGCCATGCGTGGCCGTCGTGCGCGAGCAGCGCGTCCGCCGCAGCCGGGCCCAGCGTGCCGGCTTGGTACTGCTCCGGAATGCTCTGGTCGGTCGCCCATAGATCGAGGAACGGCTGCACCGCGGCCCAGCCGGCCTCGATCGCATCGGCGCGCTGGAACAGGGTCTGGTCGCCGGCGAACAGGTCGTAGATCAGCGACTCGTAACCGGTCAGGTGGCCGATATCGAACGCGTCGGCGTAGCGGAAATCGAGCGCGATCGGGGCGGTCGCGACTTCTAGACCGGGGCGCTTGATGTTGATGTCCATGCTCAGCCCCTCGTCCGGCTGGATCTGGATGATCAGGCGGTTGGGCGGGAGCATGTCCGCCGCGGCACCCGGGAACGAGGCAAACGGCACGGGCTTGAAGGTGATCACGATCTCGGTGTCGCGGCAGGTCATCGCCTTGCCGGTGCGCAGGTAGAACGGCACTCCCGCCCAGCGCCAGGTGTCGACCATCAGCTTCAGCGCGACATAGGTCTCGGTATGGCTGTCCGGCGCGACGTCGGCGGTAGCGGTGTAGTCGGGGACTTCGTGGCCCTGCACCTTGCCCGCCGTATAGGAGCCGCGGACGCCGTTGCGCTCGGCCTGCGCGGGCGAATAGGCGCGGACGGCCTTGAGCACCTTGCCCTTCTCGTTGCGGATCGCCTCCGCATCGAAGTTCGCGGGCGGCTCCATCGCGACCATCGCGAGCAGCTGGAACAGATGGTTCGGCACCATGTCGCGCAACGCGCCGGTCGCATCGTAGAACTTGCCGCGGGTGCCGACATCGACGGTTTCAGCCGCGGTAATCTGGACATGCGCAATGCAGTCCGAATTCCAGACCCGCTCGATCATCATGTTCGCGAACCGCGCGGTCATGATGTTCTGTACCGTTTCCTTGCCGAGGAAATGATCGATCCGGTAGACCTGCGCCTCCGAGACCTTGTCGAGGATGCGCGCATTGAGATCGCGCGCGGAGGCCAGATCGTGGCCGAACGGCTTCTCGATCGCGATCCGACGGAAGGCGTGCGGGGTTTCGGCCATCAGGCCGTGCTCCGCGAGCTTGTCGACGATATCGCCGAAGAACTTGGCCGGCACCGCGAAGTAGAACGCGACGTTGCCGGTCACGCGGGTCTTGAGCGCTTCGTAGACGTCGTCCTTGGTGAAATCGCCCTGGAGGTAGCCGACGCGATCCTTGAGGCGGGCCCAGGCCTCGCCCTTCTCGCCCGCGCCCTCGCCGCCCTTCGCATCGAAGCTGCCGAGCGCATCGCGGAGCGTCTGGTCGTTCCCCTCGTCGATGCCGACGCCGAGCACGTGGAAGTCGTCGCCGACCAGGCCCAGCCGCGTCATGTTGATCAGCGCCGGCATCAGCAGCCGGCGGGTGAGATCGCCGAACGCGCCGAAGATCACGAGCGTCGTGGGCGGTGCTGGCTTCACGGACTTGCTCATGATTTCGCCTCGGACATGCATCGACCCTTTCTACGACAGTTCTGGGGTGTGGGTGGTTCTCTCAAACAGCGTAGCCTGCGCCGATGTTCCCGGCACGTGGTTCCGTCGAGCTCACCCGGGCGATCAGGTCGCCGTGAGGATATTGTCGCCGAACGAGCGTGCGTCGACCTCGGACCAGTCGAGTTCCTCCTGCAACCGACGATAGACGTCCTCGGCGATTTCGCCGCTGTCGCGCATCCGGTGGAGGACGACGCGCTGGCAGGCAATCATCTCGAGGTGGAGTTCGTCGAATTCGGAGGTGGCCTGCGGATCGTCGGCCTCGGCGGTGACCTTGCCCGCCGCGCCATAGCGGAAGCGCAGCGCATCCGCCGCTTCGCCGGCACGCGCGGGCAGCACCGCGAGGCCGGCTTCGATCAGGCGTTTGCGCGCGGGGGCGATCTCGTCCGCGAGCCCGGAATCCGCGCCGAGGTTCAACCGTCGGATCAGCGGGCCGAGCGTAAGCCCTTGCAGCATCAGCGTACCGATCACCACGCCGAACGCCGCGAGCACGATCAGGTCACGGCCCGGCACCGAACTCGGCAACGCGAACGCGGTGGCCAGCGTCAGCAGCCCCCGCATGCCGGACCAGGACAGGATCAACGACGCATTCCACGGCGGCGGCTTGGGAAGCCAGGACGGCGCATAGCGGCTGGCGATCACGCCCTCCACGAAACGCACGAAGAACACCCACGCGACTCGCGTCACCAGCACGGTCGCGAGCACCGCGGCGGCGAACCCGATCGCCGGCCAGCGCTCGGCCGCCGGCAGACGCTCCAGCACGTCGCGCGATTGCAGCCCCATGAGGGCAAAGGCGATGATGTTGAGGACGAGGACCGCTGCCGACCATACCGCCGCACTCTGAAGCCGGTCGCGGGCCGGCTGGCCGATCGGACGGCGCTGCGACACGATCATGCCGAAGGTGACGACACCCAGTACGGGTGAAATGTGCAGCCGCTCCGCCAGCAGCCAGATCCCGAAGGTCACTGCGAAATCGGCGAGGCTGGCGCCCAGCGTGCCTGCGAACAGCGGTGCGACGCGAAGATAGATCCATGCCGACAGCGCGCCGAAGACGATCCCGCCCGGCACTGCGGCGGCGAGCGCGAGCGGGGTCACCGGCGTGTCCGAATGCGTCGCAAACGCCACCGCGAGCCCGAACAGGAGCAGTGCGGTGGCGTCGTTGAGCAGACTTTCGCCCTGGAGCAGTAACAGTCCGCGGCGGGGAATACCGACCTCGCCCAGCACGGCCTCGGAAGCGGCGGCATCGGGCGGCGCGACGATCGCCCCAAGCGCGAACGCGGCGGCGAGCGGCAGGCCGCCGAGAGTCATGCCAACCAGCGCGACCATCGCCGCGGTGACGAGCACCGCGAACACCGCCAGCGACAGGAGCGGGAACCAGTAGCGCCGCAACGCCCGCGGGCTGGTGTGATAGGCGGCGTGGAGCAGCGCCGGCGCGATGAACAGCGCCAGCGCCAGATGCGGCTCGACCGCGATCTTGGGTGCGAACGGCAGCAGCGCAAAGCCGAGCCCCGCTGCGGCGAGCAAGGTGGGATAAGGGACGTTCAGCTTGCGCGCGAGGACCAGCAGGACCAGCGCGGCGAGCAGGATCGCATCGAGGCTTTCGAACAATTGCACGCGGGCGCAACGGGCGGCGGCGGCGGATGGGCCCGGCGCTCGATCGGAGCGGGTCGGAAGGCCAAAAAAAAACCACCCCGTGCGTGACGCACGGAGTGGCCTAGGTTCAGGGAGGAGGTACGCTAGAAGCGTACCGTACGGCGCCGCGAAAGGGGGGGACACGATGCCGTACAGGATCTAAATGGGTGAGCCCCGTTTTGGTTCAACCCTTGTTGCGACGCACCGCAAATAATTTTTCGCGCGGTGTTCCGTCGGCTGTTCAGCGACGCCGGAAAACCGGGGCCATCCGCTCCAGAACCGGATCGCGGAGCAGCACGTGATGACGCAGCGCGGCACCGATATGCAGGACGACGAGCGCCAGCATCATCCAGCCCAGAACGCCGTGCGCATCATGCCCCAACCGACCCGTCGCGACCGACACCGGCAGGTAAGGAATGTCGAACAGACCGAACCAGTTCAGCGGCGAACGCTTGGCGCTGCCCGACACCATCAGCCACCCGGTCAGCGGCAGGGCGATCATGAATACGTAGAGCACCGCGTGCGCGGCATGCGCGAGCGCCTTTTCCCACATCGGGGTATGGATCGGCAGCGGCGGCGGGCGATGCGCCAGCCGCCACGCGATCCGTCCCGCGGTCAGCACCAGCACGGTGATGCCGAGCGCCTTGTGCGCCCCCATCAGGCTGCGCAGCGCCGGCACCGGATCATGCAGCAGGCCGACCGCAATGTTGAAGATGACCAGCAGCGCGATCGTCCAGTGGAACCAGATCGCCACCCTCGAATAGCGGTCCGGCACGGGTCCGTTCGGACGATCCTGCGCTGCCATGTGTCTTCCTTCGATAGAGGGCTATGCCGTCGCGATCAGACGTTGAACGGGGTCGGCGCGGCCATCTGCGGCTGCGGCGTCTGGCCGAGCTGCGCCTGGCGCGCGAAGATGTCACGCATCAACGACAACGAGAAGAGGTGCGCGTAGAGCAGCGGGAGCATGCCCGACTTGCTCATCTTGCGCAGCGCGTCGCCGCGCAGGTCGATCAGCTTCTCCTCGTTGATCATCTGGAAACCGCGATAGACGAACGGCTGCTCGGCACCGTCGGGCTGGATCGTGACTTCGCCGTCCATCAGCAGGTCGAGCTCGCGCAGTTCCTTCATGAAGTTCTGCGTGCGCGCGCCGGCCTGTTCGAACGACTCGTTGAAGCCGAGGATGTTCTTGGTCAGCTCGGTCGGCTGGCCGTTCTCGAACAGCGCATCGCCGTCCTCGAACTCGCCGAGCGTCGGCGACGTCGGATCGAAGCAGAGCGACAGCTCCTGTGCGTCCGGGTGGAGGCGCGCGAGCATGTAGGGGTAGCGACGGACATAGGCGGGAACGTAGAAGGTGCTTTCGGTCAGCTTGCCGTCGTCACCGACGAACACGTTGACGCCCTCGTTCAGGCCCATCAGCGCGAGCGGGATCGCATCGTCGCCGGTCGAGAAGACGATCGGCATGTGGCGCTGGACCAGCGGGAACTCGTCGACGGTGATCGGGATGGCGTGCTGGCCGACCAGGAACGGCGCGCTGTCCTGCGGGCGGACCTTGTAGTTGGCATGCGTGTCGCTCGAGAGCGGCTCGAGGCCGTTGTAGAAAAGCGGAAGCTGGGCGGCGCTGGCCATGTTACTCTCCGGATCGGTCAGATTTGAGCCGGCGGCTGGTGCCACCGATTGGGGCGAGGCTGTATGGTGCGGGGCGGGCTGGTGCAAGTGTGACGCGCTTTTCGAGGGTGGGACGCGACTGGCCCCAGCTTCGATCCTCCCCCGCAAGGGTGGGGGTGGCGCCATAGGCGACGGAGGGGGAGGACACGGAAAAGAGGTGGTTCTTACCTCCCCCTCCGTCACCTTCGGCGACACCTCCCCCTAGCGGGGGAGGATTGTTCGTTATCCTTAGACGAGCTTGCCGGGGTTGAGGATGCCCAGCGGGTCGAGTGCGGCCTTGATCGCCCGGAGCGCGGTCATCCGCGCCGGCGACGAGAGGCGTTCGAGTTCGTCGCGCTTCATCTGGCCGATGCCGTGCTCGGCCGAGATCGAGCCGCCTGCCGCCGTCACCAGATCGCCGACGAAGCGGGTGACGACGGGCGCGTCCTCGGCATACCAGTGCTCGGGGTCGGTGCCGGGCGCGGCGCGGACGTGGAAATGGACGTTGCCGTCGCCGAGATGGCCGAAGCCGCTGGCGTGCGTGCCGGGGAAGCGCGCGTCGCACGCTGCTGCCGCCTCGATCATGAACCGCGGCATCGTCTCCACGGGAATCGAGATGTCGTGCTGCGTCGCGGGGCCGAGCGCGCGTTCGGCGGCGGACAGCGAGTCGCGGAGCAGCCAGAATGCGTCCGACTGGGCTTCGCTGGTGGCGATCGTGGCGTCCTCGATCGCGCCGTCCTCGAACGCTTTGGCGAGCAGGCGTTCGAGGAGCGAGCTGGGGGGTTCGCCTTCGGTGGAGGCTGCGGTCGCCTCGATGAGGAGGTGCCAGGGGTGGTGACCGGCGAGCGGGGCGCGGGCGTTCGGGAGATGCGCCACCGCCGCGTCGAGCGACTCGGCGGGGAGAATCTCGAAGCTCTCGATCGCGTCGGTCTTCGCCTGCATCGTACGCAGGAGTTTCAGTGCAGCCTGGGGGGACCCGATGCCGACCCACGCCGTACCGCGCGCCGCGATTGCCGGAGCGAGGCGGAGCGTGGCCGCGGTGACGATCGCCAGCGTGCCCTCCGCGCCGATGAACAGCTGGTCGAGGTCATAGCCGCGATTGTCCTTCTTCAGCGCGGACAGGCCGTCGTGGATGCTGCCGTCGGCGAGCACCGCCTCGACGCCCGCGACGAGGCCGCGCATCGTGCCGAACTTCAGGACCTGCGTACCGCCGGCGTTGGTCGAGACGAGCCCGCCGATCGTGGCGGTGCCGCGTGCGCCGAGCGTCAGCGGGAAGCGCCACCCCTGCCCTTGCGCGGCGCCGTCGAGGTCGGCGAGGATCACGCCGGCTTCGGCGATGGCTAGTCCAGCTTCAGCATCGACGTTGCGGATGCGGTTCAGGCGGCGGAGCGACAGGATCAGCGCACTGCCGTCCGACGGCGCGGTCGCGCCGCCGACCATCGAGGTGTTGCCGCCCTGCGCGACCAGCGGCACGCTGTGCTCGGCGGCGGCTTTGACGATCAGCGCCACCTCCGCGGTCGAGGTCGGCGACAGCATCGCGGGCGCCGTGCCGTGAAAGCGGCCGCGCCAGTCGTGCAGCCAGGGATCGATGTCGGCGGGGTCGGTGACGATCGCCTTTGCGTCGAGATGCGGCGCGAGCGCGGCCAGCATCGCAGCTTGCGAAGGCGTCAGGGTTGCTGTCTGAATTTGAACCACGCGAGCAGCGCTAGACAAAATTCATCGCGCGTTCAACGATTGGCCCTAACGGTTACGTCAACATGATCCATCCCGCGATTCCCGCCACCCTGCTCGCGCTCGCGGGCCCCTTCGCTGCGGCCCCCTTTTCTGCCGGCGGGCGCGATGTCCCGCAGCCTCGGTTCGCGCTGGATGGTGTGCAAGTCGCGCAGATCTCAATCCACCAGCGCGTCATCATCCGCGTGCCCCGGATGAGCCGGGCCCCTGCCCGGACCTTCTCGCCGCCGCGGGAGTGGAAGGAGCATAAGGGCCCCAAATGCATCGCGGTCGCCGAGATCGCCGGCGCGATGCTGAACAAGGAGGGCGCGGTCGACCTGGTGATGGATGATACGACGCGGTTGCGCGCGCGGCTCGACGGCGACTGCAGGCCGCTCGATTATTATTCGGGCTTCTATCTGAGGCCGGGGCCCGACGGCCTGATCTGCAAGGATCGCGACGCCATCCGGATGCGCTCTGGCGCGCGGTGCGAGATCGATGGGTTCAAGAGTTTGCGGGTGAAGAAGTAGCGGGGTCGGGCCGCTAACGTGCTTGGCGGATGCGCTAATGTGCTTGGCGGATGCAAGGTCACCCGTTCCGTCATCCTGACGAAAGTTAGAATCCAGAGTAACCGACGGTACGCTGCTTGGCTCTGGATCCTGACTTTCGTCAGGATGACGGGATTTTTGCGGAAGTGCGCCGGCCACCGGTGCCTCTCCATCCTCCATTCACCGCGTTTCCTTGACATTTGTCGCTAAATCGGCGAGCGCCGGAACGCTTGAGGGCAGTGCATTTCACCCTCCATTTACCGGACATTTGCATGAGTTTTGCCGACCTCGGCCTCTCCGACGAACTGCTGAAGGCAGTCACCGACTCCGGCTATACCGAGCCGACCCCGATCCAGGCCGGCGCGATCCCGTCGGTGCTGATGATGCGCGACATCATCGGTATCGCCCAGACGGGCACCGGCAAGACCGCGTCGTTCGTACTGCCGATGATCGACATTCTCGCGCATGGCCGTAGTCGCGCGCGGATGCCGCGCTCGCTGATCCTCGAGCCGACGCGCGAACTCGCCGCGCAGGTCGCGGAGAATTTCGAGAAATACGGGGTGAATTCGAACCTCTCGATGGCGCTGCTGATCGGTGGCGTGTCGATGGGCGACCAGCTCGCCGCGCTGGAGAAGGGCGTCGATGTCCTGATCGCGACGCCGGGCCGGCTGATGGACCTGTTCGGGCGCGGCAAGATCATGCTCAACGGCTGTTCGATGCTGGTGATCGACGAGGCGGACCGGATGCTCGACATGGGCTTCATCCCCGACATCGAGGAAATCTGCACCAAGCTGCCGAAACAGCGCCAGACCTTGCTGTTCTCGGCGACGATGCCGCCGCCGATCAAGAAGCTGGCGGACAAGTTCCTGACCAATCCCAAGACGATCGAGGTGTCGCGCCCGGCATCGACCAACCTCAACATCAAGCAGTATCTGGTGCCGGTGCCGAGCCAGACCGCCAAGCGCGATACGCTGCGCCGTATCCTTGCGCAGGAGGAGGTGACCAACGCGATCATCTTCTGCAACCGCAAGACGACGGTGCGCGACCTCAACAAGGTGCTGAAGCAGGCGGGCTACAAGTCGGGCGAGATTCACGGCGACATGGAACAGCCGCAGCGGCTCGCCGAGCTTGAGCTGTTCAAGTCGGGCGCGGTGACGATCCTCGTGGCGTCGGACGTCGCGGCGCGCGGACTCGACATCAAGGGCGTGTCGACGGTGTTCAACTATGACGCGCCTTGGCATCCGGACGATTATGTCCACCGGATCGGCCGCACGGGTCGCGCTGGGGCGACTGGGACGGCGTACACGTTCGTTGCGCCGGACGATTCCGAGAATATCCAGAATATCGAGAAGCTGACGGGTCAGACGATCGAGCGGCTGAAGGTTGCCGAGCCTAAGGGCGTGGCCCCGGCTGCCGTGGAAGCCGAGGACGAGGCGCCGCGTCGCGATCGATCGCGGAGCCGTCGCGGGGGTCGTTCGGAAGACGTGGCTCCGATCGCGGTTGCCGAGGAGGCTGGTCGCGATCGGCCTCGGACTCGCCGCGTACCGCGCGAAGACACGGTAGCCCCGGCGGTCATCGCCGAGGTGCTTGCTGCGGTCGAGCCGGTCGTGGTCGCCAAGCGCCCGCGGTGGGAGCGGACGCCGATCGACGAGCCCGTGCCTGCGATCGCGCCGCGCGTTGCAGAGCCGGTGCGGGTTGCGCCTGTGCAGGCTGAGCCAGTTCAGGTCGAACCGGTGCGGGCCGAGCCACAGTATGTGGAACCGGTCCGCGCCGCGTCTGTTCGGTCGGAGCCGGTCCGTTCGCAGCCCGTTCGGACCCAGCCTGTTCGGACCCAGCCTGCTCGATCTGAACCGGTCCGTTCGGAACCAGCGCGCTCGGAGCGCATTCCTGCGGAACCGGATCGTGGTCGTCGCGAGCCGGTTGTCGAAACGCCGGAAGATGGCTGGAACGGACCGTTCCCGAGCTTCCTCAATGCCGTAATCGGAGGATATGAATGATGTCGATGAGCCGTATCGCCGCCCTCGCCCTGCTCGCCACGGCGGTAGCGGCACCGGCGGCGCCCCGTGGCAGGGTCGCGGCACCGCACGTCAACACGGCGAGCTTCGACAAGCTGCCACAGCCTTTGCCGCTGCCGTATGACGAGGCGGCTAACGCCAATGCGCAGGTCGCGGCGGCGCGTGCGCGCGCGCTGAAGACGCACAAGCGGTTGCTGATCGATCTCGGCGGCAACTGGTGCCTCGACTGCCGACTGCTCGCCGGGACGATCGACCTGCCCGAGATGAAGCGCTTCGTTGACAGCAAGTTCGTGGTCGTGACGGTCGACGTCGGTCGCTTCGACAAGAATGGGCAGATCGCGGCGGGTTACGGGATCAAAGGTCGCCTCAAGGGCGTGCCGGCAGTGCTGATCGTCGATCCGCGCAGCAACAAGCTGTTGAATGCCGGGCATGAAACCGAACTGGCGGATGCCCGGTCGATGGGGCCGCAGGCCTTGGCCGACTGGCTGGCGAAGTGGGCGGCCTGATCCTGGTTTTGTAAGGGTCGGCTAGTGGCTGAGTAGTAGATACTGGTTTAGCTTGGATTGGCCGTGGTTAGTCAGTCGACTAGCCAGCGAATTTAGCGTCCACGATTGCAATCGATGGCGTGCCCTCACCTATCGCCGCCTTCGCGTCTCTCCCTGTCCCCGACGGGAGAGGGAAGGGGCGCGCGGCCACTTGGCCGTGGGAGGGGTGAGGGCAAGGTTTGTATGGGCCATTGCTACCGGTCGTATTCGTGAGTCGGCCCTCTTTCTCGCCGAGAGCATCCAACGCCCCCTGCCCGTTTGATGTCGATCCGCTGTGCGCCATTCGGCTGCGAACGCAACCGCTTCTGCTATAAAGCTAATTTCAAAAAGCGCCGTGCAGGCCCAATCCCCGCCGCCATCCTGACCAAAGTCAGGACCCAGGATACCGACAGCTAGCCTCCGTGGCTCTGGATCCTGACTTTCGTCAGGATGACGAGGTCAGGTATGACCGGTCACACGCCGTCGGTCGACCTCAGGCTGCGGCAGCGATCAGCGCGTCGTCCAGCTCTCCTGCCCGCTTGTATGCCGGACGTTCGATCAGGCGGGCGGCATAGTCTCCAAATATCTCGCGCTTGGGTAAGGAGCCAAATTGCAGACCGAACAGGATCTGCGATCCGCCATATACGTCGGCTGCGGTAAAGCGGTCGCCGGCGATGTAGGGATGCGCGGATATGGCGCGTTCAAGCACGTCCACGACGGCATCGAAGCTGCCATAACCGACCATGCGCTGTTGCGCATCAGTGGGGACGACGCCGAGCGAGCGGTTGGTAATAGCGGATTCGACTGGACCGGCGGCGTAGAAGAGCCAGCGATAATAATCGGCGCGTTCGTCTGCGTGTGGCGCCAGGCCTGCGTCGGGGAAGGTCTCGGCGAGATAGGCGCAGATCGCGGCGCATTCGGTGATGGTCTTGCCGTTGTGGACCAGCGCGGGGACCTTGGCCATCGGGTTGATCGCGCGATACGCCTCGGCCTTCATCGTCGTGTCGTAGCCTAGCACGACCGTCTCGTACGCAGCGCCGACTTCTTCGAGCATCCAGCGCGCGATGCGGCCGCGCGACATCGGGTTGGTATACAGGGTCAGGGCCACGCGACTCTCCTTGAGAACGGATCGTGAACGATGGTCTCATGGAGCGGGGACACGGTCAAGCGGGCTGTTGGCGAAGCAAGGTTGTTCTCCCGCGAAGGCGGGGAC
>NZ_JACONT010000063.1 GCF_014358075.1 Sphingomonas albertensis
GCCGGTTTCCGGATCGTGGAACGGTTGCGGCTCGCGCTGGCCTACCCACCCCCAGCCCCTCCCTTTCAGGGAGGGGAGCAGGATGAACTCGTTTCTCGCGCGCCGCCTTCACTGGCCTTCCGGCTGCGCGTCGCCTAAAGCGCCCGCACATTCATATACCAAGGGCACATCATGGGTTTTCGCTGCGGCATCGTGGGGCTGCCGAACGTCGGCAAGTCCACTCTCTTCAACGCGCTGACCGAGACGGCCGCGGCGCAGGCGGCGAATTATCCGTTCTGCACGATCGAGCCGAACGTCGGTAACGTCGGCGTGCCCGACAAGCGGCTCGACGCGCTGGCGAAGATCGCCGGATCGCAGAAGATCATCGAGACCCAGCTCGGCTTCGTCGACATCGCCGGCCTGGTGCGCGGCGCGTCGAAGGGCGAAGGGCTCGGCAACCAGTTCCTCGGCAACATCCGCGAGGTCGACGCGATCGTCCATGTGCTGCGCTGCTTCGAGAATGGCGACGTGACGCATGTCGACAACAAGGTCGACCCGATCGCAGATGCCGAGACGGTCGACACCGAGCTGATGCTGAGCGACCTCGAAAGCCTCGAAAAGCGCGTCCCGAACCTCGCCAAGAAGGGCATGCAGGGCGACAAGGAAGCCAAGATCGGCGCCGCCGTACTCGGCCAGGCGCTCGAACTGCTCCGCGAGGGCAAGCCCGCGCGGCTGACCGTGCCGAAGGACGAGGACGAGGCGCGCGTGTTCGCGCAGGCGCAGTTGCTGACCGCGAAACCGGTGCTGTACGTGTGCAACGTCGACGAGGGCGATGCGGCGAACGGCAATGCGCTGTCGGCGCGGGTGTTCGAGAAGGCGAAGGCCGAGGGCGCCGAGGCGGTCGTGGTGTCGGCGGCGATCGAGGCGGAAATCGCGACGATGCCCGCCGAGGATCGCGGCGAGTTTCTCGGCGAGCTTGGGCTGGAGGAGACCGGCCTCGCCCGCGTCATCACCGCGGGGTACAAGCTGCTGCATCTGCTGACGTTCTTCACGGTCGGCCCGAAGGAAGCGCGTGCCTGGACCGTCCACGAGGGCGCGACCGCACCGCAGGCGGCGGGCGAGATCCACGGCGATTTCGAAAAGGGCTTCATCCGCGCCGAGACGATCGCGTTCGACGACTTCATCGCGCTGGGTGGGGAATCGAAGGCGCGCGAGGCGGGCAAGCTGCGCGCGGAAGGCAAGGCGTATGTCGTGCAGGACGGCGACGTGATGCACTTCCTGCATAGTTGAGGATTTGGCGGCGGCGGGTTAGCGATAGTTTTCGCAGGCTATCCCGTCGCCGTCGCCGTCCATGCCGGCACGATAGCCCGGCTGGCCGCGGTGGAGCGGCGCGGCCCCCGCCGCCCGCACTTCGCGACACCCGCTGTAGAAGACCGAGCTTTCCGATCCGGCGCTGGCTGACGGGCGAGCCGGGGTCGATGATCGGTATGCCGGTCGAACGACGTTGTAGGGCTCGGCGTCAACGACTGGCCGGGCAGGCGCGACGATACCCCGCAGCGCTGGCGGCGCGGTAACCGGCATTTCGGGTGCAGCCTTGGTATCGACGATGGCTGGGGGTGCAGTCGGCTGCGGTTCGGTGGCTTTCCAGACACCGGCAAACATCAATGTCGAGGCGACCGCCGTGACCGCGATAAAGGAGCGCTCCATGACGCACCATATGGGCGTAGTGGTTGACGAAGACTTATCGGTGGGTTGCTGGCTTCGCAGCCGGAAAGAGAAAGTCCCCGCTCCGACACCTGAGGCATAACCTATGCGCTAATCCGGAACGTTGCTACCTCCGACCGGCGAGCAGCGGAATTTGAGGAGCGTAGGATGCGTCACACTTTGTCGGCGGCGATTGGAGTTGCCATCTTGAGTTCTGCCTCAGGCTCCGCGAGCACTGTGCAAGGTCTGGTTTCGGGCATCTATGAACTGGACAACGCGCGGAGTGACAACGCTTTTAAGGTGATCGACGGCGCTACCGCCAACATTCCCGACGACAAGCGCCCTCGCATTCGGATGAGGCTCCGCAAGTCCATTGCGGTAAATAGAATTAGAATTTCCACCGCAGGACGTCGATTCGGGATCGCATATGATGCCAAAACACCTATCGTAGTTTGGTTAGGCGAAGAGCCGATCAAGTGGAAGCTTATCCCAGAACTTGTTTTCGATGTATCGGTAAAATCGGATGGCGGAACCATCGCTCTAATATTCCGTGGCGAATACGGCGAGCGGACGTCAAAGTATCATAGTGTAGGCCAGGACTTGGTGGAGAATACCACCATCGTCAACCCGCTATGCTCTACGCCGATCGTCTATAATCAGGTGTACAGCAAAATTAACTGACAGGATTTAATGGAAAACTACTGGCGAGACGCGGTTGAACGGTCTTCGTTCCGTAGATGCAGATGCCGGTCAAGATGACCTGTCTAGCGTCTGCTTTTCGGCGCACTACGACCGTGAACGAACGACCGCAACCGGGCGTTAGCCATCGGTCCTGGTATGATCGGGCAATGCCAGCGGGCGTCTTGCTGCCTTGCGACCTGCGGCGGCGACTATGACGGCGCTGGACAGGAGGATGCCGGATACGAGCGCGCCGACCGATAGCAGGCCGGCGGTGGTCATCGAGGCGTCGAAGGTGGTGCGCTTGCCGATCCGGATCGAGACTTTGGCGGCGGGGGTGCTTGGGGTTTTGGTGCGTTCGGAGTGCGTTGGGGTCTTCATGCGTCGAGGCTGAACCTTTCGCGGCTTTCGGGCAAGGCTGCGCGTTTGCGCTGCGAGGACTTTGGCGGGGTCGGGGATAGACTGCGAGGTTGTGGCGGGTCGTGCGGGGGGTTAGACTGTCGTCATGCTCGCGCGCCTGATCCTGGCTTTGCTCCTTGCTGCGTTTGCGTTTCCTGCGGTGGCGCCGGCGGCGTGTCATGATGCGCCTGCTTCGCGCGGACATGGCGCCGTCATCGATATGGCGGCGATGGGCGGGGCGCATGAGTCCGTGTCGGATCATGGGTCGGATCATCGGGCGGGTCACGAGGCGCCCGATCGGAAGGCGACCCCGCTGCATGGGTGTATCGGGTGCGTGCCGCCTTCGAACTGGAATGGCGCCCGCGTTCTGGGCGTGGCGTTGCGGGAGCCGGTCATGGTGACCGAGCGGGTGGCGGTGCTGGATCTTGGGGCTGGCGTCGCGCCGGCTTTGCGGCCTCCGCGAGAGGCTTGATCGTCGGGTGCTGATGCGCCCCGATTTTCAGGCTTTTCCAAGGATATACTAATGACTCGATATAGGTTTCTCGCGGCTGATGCCGTGAGGGCGATGGCGCTTGCTGGCGGTGTCATGGGGGCGGTGCTGCCCGTCGGTGCGGCGGCGCAACATTCCATGTCCATGCCGGGCATGACGATGCCGGATGCGGCTCCCAAGAAGACGGTGAAGAAGGTCAAATCGCGGCCGGTGACTAAGGCCGCCCCAGCCGCTCGTCCGCCGCAGTCTGGCGGTACGGTCGATCATTCGACCATGGACCATTCGGCGATGGGGCACGCTGCTCCGGTCGCGCCGCCGACTCCGGCCGCGCCGTCTGCGATGCCGGGAATGGATCATGCGCAGATGGATCACTCGGCGATGCCCGGTATGGCGATGGATCATGGTGCCATGGATCATGGCGCGATGGGGCCCGCGATGATCGTGGACCCCGCCTATCGTGCGGCGTCCGATGCGGCGGTGGCGAGGATGCCGGCGGGGTCGGTGATGGCGGGGATGGCGATGGGGACGTCGGCCGGCTTCTACAGCCAGGGCAGCGGGACATCGCGGCTGCCGGCGGCCGAGGGACCGATGCGTGGGTATATGACGCAGGCGGGCGAGTGGATGCTGATGGCGCATGGCTATGCGTGGGGCGTCGTCACCGACCAGGGGGGCCCGCGCGGGAAGAGCGAGGCGTTCGTGCAGTCGATGGCGATGCTGATGGCGGACCGCGATCTGGGCGACCGGTTTCATATCCAGCTGCGGGCGATGAACAGCCTCGAGCCGCTGATGGGTGCGCGGGGCTACACCAATCTGTTCGCGACCGGCGAGCTGGCAAACGACCGGCCGCTGGTCGATCGGCAGCATCCGCACGACCTGTTCATGGAGCTTGCCGCGAAGGTCGATTACCGGCTGGGGAACGGCAACACGCTGTTCCTGTACGGCGGGCCGGTCGGCGAGCCGGCGCTGGGGCCGAGCGCGTTCATGCACCGGGGGTCGGCGCGGTATCAGCCGATGTCGCCGATCACGCATCACTGGTTCGATTCGACGCATATCACCTATGGCGTGGTGACGGCGGGCTATGCGACGCCGGCGTTCCAGCTGGAGGCTTCGGCGTTCAAGGGACGCGAGCCAGACGAGCATCGTTGGGGGATCGAGACGCCGCGACTCGATTCGTGGAGCGTGCGGGGCACGTGGACGCCGTCGCCGTTCTGGGCGGTGCAGGTGAGCCATGGCCGGCTGAAGGAGCCCGAGGCGCAGCATCCGGGCGAGGACGAGAACCGCTCGACCGCGAGCGTGCAATATGCGCGGGGCGGGCTGGCGACGACGTTTGCGTATAGTCTGAAGGACCGGGTGCCGGGGGAGAAGCTGAGCGCGTTTTTGGCGGAGGCGACGTACGAACTTTCGCCGCGGCATGCGGTGTTCGGTCGGGTCGAGAACGTGGCGAATGACGAGCTGTTTCCGGATCACGATGATCCGCTGCATGATCGGAAGTTCCGGGTGACGAAGGCTGAGGTCGGATATGCGTACCGCTTGCCGATCGTGGGGCCGCTTGGGTTGGCGCTCGGGGGGACTATTGCGGCGTATGCCAAGCCGGCGGCGCTGGACGCGGCGTATGGGAAGACGCCGGTGAGTTGGACCTTGTTCAGCAAGCTGGCGGTGGGGTTGTAGGCTGCATCACAGCGCACAGCGCTCCTTGTTCTCCCGCGAAGGCGGGAGCCCAGGCTGGGTCCCCGCCTTCGCGGGGAAACAAGCGAGGGCAAGCTCGCCTCCGCACGGATCGCTTTCGCTCGCCGGTCGTGCCGAGTAGGGATCGCGCGAGGTCGGCACCTGCTCGGGACGAACGGTTATGATGAAGACGACTGTGCTCGCATTTCTGGGGCTGGCACTCGCCGGGTGTGCGTATCCGTACACGCCCCCTGCCCTTGCGCCGATTACCGCACCTGCCCCCGCATCGACCGCCGCTGCGGCGATGCCGGGTGAAACGCGCGCGCCTGTCACGATTCTCGTGTCGATCGACGGGTTTCGGCCGGATTATCTCGACCGCGGCGTCAGTCCGAACCTCAACCGGCTGCGCACTGGCGGCGTGTTCGCGAGCATGCGGCCGTCGTTTCCCAGCGTCACCTTTCCCAATCACTGGACGCTGGTGACGGGTCTGCGGCCAGACCGCAGCGGGATCGTCGGGAACAAGATGGAGGATCCGGCGCGACCGGGCGAGACGTTCACGATGGCGACCGACGATCCGTTCTGGTGGAGCGAGAGTTCGCCGATCTGGGTCGATGCGGAGAAGGCCGGGATCCGGACCGCGACGATGTTCTGGCCGGGCGCGAACGTTGCGGTCGGGGGGACCGCCAAACCGAACAGCCATGGTGCGATCGAGGGCGGGACGCGGCCGGAGGACTGGCAGCAGTTCAACCAGCAGGTGTCGGGCACACAGCGCGTCAACGCGGTGCTCGACTGGATGCGGCGGCCGGCGGCGATCCGGCCGAAGCTGGTGACGCTGTATTTCGATACGGTCGACAGCGCGGGTCATGCGGGCGGGCCGGACAGCGCCGGCGTGACTCAGGCGGTGGCGGATGTCGATGCCAGCATCGGCGCGCTGGTCGACGGGTTGGCCGCGCTGGGGCAGCCGGCGAACCTGGTGATCGTCGCGGACCACGGCATGGCGGCGACGAGCAGCACGCGCGTCGTGGCGCTCGATACGATCGCGGACAAGGCGGATTATCGCACCGTCGAGATGGGGCCGTACGCGACCCTGTTCGCGGTACCTGGGCATGAGGCGGCGCTGGAGGCGCGGCTGCTGAAGCCGCACGATCACCTGCAATGCTGGCGGAAAAGCGAGATTCCGGCGCGGTTCCATTATGGGCGCAACCCGCGGGTGCCGAGCTATCTGTGTCTTGCCGATGTCGGCTGGCGGGTCGATGCGAGTGCGCCGACCCGGGCTTCGGCCGGTGGGATGCACGGCTATGACAACATGGCGCCGGAGATGCGTGCGCTGTTCATCGCCAACGGGCCGGCGTTCGTTCGCGGCAAGACCATCCCGAGCTTCGATAACGTGGCGATCGAGCCCTTGCTGCGCGACCTGATCGGGTTGCCGGCCGAGGCGGGGCTGGACGGAACCGCTGCTCCCTTCCAGAAGGTGATGCAACGATAAGAGGAGAGGTTCGCGTGCAGTATTTCGAGGATATCGAGGTCGGTCGGACCGCGTCGTTTGGCTCCTATGCCGTCACCCGCGAGGAGGTGACTGAGTTCGCCGCGAAATATGATCCGCAGCCGTTTCACCTGTCCGACGAGGCCGCGGCGCAGACGCATTTCGGGCAGTTGTCGGCGAGCGGCTGGCATACGTGCGCGATGACGATGGCGATGCTGGTCGCGCATCTGAAGGAGAACGAGCAGGCGGGGCTCGGGTCGCCGGGAATCGACGAGTTGAAGTGGGTGAAGCCGGTGTATCCGGGGGATACGCTGCGCTGCGAGAGCGAGGTCCTGGAAAAGCGCGTGTCGGCGAGCCGGCCCGAGATGGGAATCTTCAAGAGCCGTATGCGGGTGTTCAATCAAGACGACGTGATGGTGATGACGTTCGTTTCTAATGGACTGGTCGCAACGCGCCCGACGGAAGCGCCAGCTGGCTGACTGGTGGGCGTCAGCCCGAACACTCTCTGGCTCTCATGCAGTAGTGATTCACGCGAAGGCGCAAAGGCGCAAAGCTAGACAGAAGGTTTGTTCACGCGGAGGCGCGGAGGCGCGGAGAAGATTTGGGATGACCGAGCCGCTTGGTGAGCTTTGAGGCCTTTTGGGAGGAGGTCACCCTCCTCTCGCCCACTACAACTCTCCGCGCCTCCGCGTCTCCGCGTGAAACCTAACTCCTTCTCTTCGCGCCCTCGCGCCTTCGCGTGAACCAATCTTCGCTAGTTACTTGGGCGTGCGAACGCCGCCGGGATTGCCGCCACGAAATCCGCGGTTGCCGCCACCGAAGCCACGCCCCTGGCCACCGCGATTCTGGCGGTATTCGCGCCGATCCTGACGCGCCTCCCCGCGATACTGCTGGCGCGCTTCGCGACGTTCGCCGCGGAACTGGTCCGGCGTGATCTGGCCGTTGCGGAGCTGGCCGCGATCCTGGCGGCGGTCCTGGCGGAAATCGCGGTTGGCTTCGCGACGATCCTGACGATATTCGCGCGCCGCGGGATTGTTGCCGCGGGCGAAATTGCCCCAGTTGCCGTTGCCGCGGTAATTGCCGCGACGACCCTGCCAATAGCGCTGTTGGTTGCCGTTCCAACGATAGGGGCGACGGTTGCGATCGTAAACGTAGACGCCCGAACCGGGATAATAATAGTCGCCGTTCCAGCCGTAATAGGAATTCAGGCCGCCATAGCCCGCGAACCCATCATAGCCGCCGCCATACCCTGCACCGTAATAGCCGCCGCCATACCCGCCCCCGTAATAGGGGTCGCTCGCATAGCCGAGGCCAGCGCCGCCATAGCCGTAACCGTCGGTGCAGCCAGCGACGCCCAATCCGAGGCCCAGGGCTAGGCCGATAATGCCGAAGCGTTTAATAAACATGGAAATTCTCCCGTACGCGGAGGGCGGACACAACGCGCCGCCATTCGTCGCACAACGGAGACACTATGTCGCAAGTTCCATGAACGAGGTCTGACGGGATTTCGTACCGGGGGCGGGAATGGGGTCTGACAGGGTTTGGGGTTCGGCAGGAGCTTGGAGAGGAACCGGCACGCCCTTCCTTACTGTTCCCTGGCGGACGCGGGAGTCCAGGCTAACGGAGCGCCGCGGTACTTAGCGGGGCCCCCGCGTCCGCGGGGGAACAGTTTTGGGGAACGGTTTGGGAGGGATGCTTCCCCCCCGGCGGAGGCCGGGGCCCAATTGGAATGGCTGAGGTAACGACGCGACGTCCTTCGTTAGGGACGTTCCCCAATTGGACCCCGGCCTTCGCCGGGGGGGAGCTGTATGGGGCGCCGTGCACACGATATGCGAGCGGCGGGCGCGCAGCAGTCTCGTGGCGGGCGATCAGTGGCCGGGGAAGTGGATCAGGGCTGAGGCTTCGATGCCGTCCGAGCGGAGCGCGTCTGCGCCGCCGAGCTCGGGGAGGTCGACCAGGAACTGCGCCTGCGTGACGATCGCGCCAGCTTTGTGAAGCAGGCGGACGGCGGCGCGGGCGGTGCCGCCGGTGGCGATCAGGTCGTCGACCAGCAAGACGCGCGCGCCGGGGGCGAAGGCGTCGGCGTGGATCGCGATGCGGTCCGTGCCGTATTCGAGGGCGTAGTCTTCGGCGATGGTCGCGCCGGGGAGCTTGCCGTCCTTGCGGATCAGCAGGACGCCGGCCTTGAGCGGTGCGGCGAGCGCTGCGGCGAAAAGGAAGCCGCGGGCTTCGATGCCGGCGATCAGGTCGACCGGCCCCGAGACCGCCGCAACCATGCGTTCGATCGCGGTCGCCCAGCCGTGTGGGTCGAGCAGCAAGGTCGTGATGTCGCGGAACTGGATGCCGGGCTTGGGGAAGTCCGGGATGGTGCGGATCAGCGCCTTGAGGTCGGCGTTCTGCTCGGCGAAATCGGACATGGATCGTTCCCTTCGTTCCGCTCGACGGCGGCGGACAGGCCGAGACGCGATGCTGCGCCCCAGCCGAAACGAAAGCGGCGGATCGGGCTTATCACCCGTCCGCCGCTCCCTCTATCCGTGCGCCCTTACCGCGGGAGCCCAGCCGTCATCAATGCTTAACGTCGCGCCAGACGTTCTGGTACGCGCCCCAGGCGAGGCCGCAGAAGATCAGGATGAAGATGATCGACGCGAACCCGGCGGCGTGGCGTGCCTCCAGATTGGGCTCGGCGGTCCAGGTCAGGAACGCGGAGACGTCGGTCGACATCTGGTCGATCGTCGGCTTGGTGCCGTCCGCATAGGTCACCTGACCGTCCGAAGTCAGCGGCGGCGGCATCGCGATGTTGAGGTTCGCGAAATACGGGTTGTAGTGGAGACCCTCGGGCGTCTTGATGTCCGGGAATTCCTTCAGCAGCGCGGCTGGCTGCGTCGTGTAGCCGGTCAGCAGCGAGTGGACGTACGCGGTGCCCTCCTCGCGTGCCTTGGTGATCAGCGAGAGATCGGGCGGCAGCGCGTTGTTGTTCGCGGCGCGGGCGGCGACCTCGTTCGCGAATGGCGACGGGAAGCGATCCGACGGGATGTTCTTGCGCGTTGCCGCTTCACCCGTTTCCGGATTGATCGACGGCTGCTCGATCACCCACTGGTTGGCGATCGCCTTAACCTCGGGCTCCGAATAGCCGATCTTCTGCAGGTCGCGGAACGACACGAGCCGCAGCGAGTGGCAGGCGGCGCAGACTTCCTTGTAGACCTGGAACCCGCGCTGGAGCTGGCGACGGTCGAACTTGCCGAACACGCCGTTGGAGGCGAGCTCGAGTTCCTTGGGGTGCTTGTGCGCGACGCTCTCGGCGGTCGGCGCGACGGGATCGGTGATGACCCCCGCGACGCTGCCGAAGAGCGCGATGCCGAGCACCAGCACGAAGGCCGCGCCGACGATGGATGCGATGAGACGAACCATGTGTGTGTCCTCGAGTTCGTATCAGTGCGCGGCGTGCGGTGCAGGCGACGTCGTGGACGTCGCAAGCGCAGTCTTGGCCGGGCTGGTGCCACCGTGGTTGGCCAGAACGGCCTCGGTGATCGAGTTGGGCAGCGGCCGCGGACGCTCGGAGCGCGAGATGATCGGCAGGATGATCAGGAAATGCGCGAAGTAATAGGCCGCGCAGATCTGGCTGAGGATCACGTAGAACGCGTTCGCCGGGGCGCCGCCGCAATAGCCGAGCACCAGGATGTCGGCGACCAGTACCCAGAACGCGATCCGCGCCTTGGGCCGGTAGTTCATCGAGCGGACCGGCGAGCTGTCGAGCCAGGGCAGGAAGAACAGCAGCAAGATCGAGCCGAACATCGCCAGCACGCCCCAGAGCTTGGCCGGCAGGATGAAGTCCGCGGTGAAGGCGCGCAGGATCGCGTAGAACGGCCAGAAATACCATTCGGGGACGATGTGCGCGGGCGTCGAGAGCGGGTTCGCCGGGATGTAATTGTCCGGGTGGCCGAGATAGTTCGGGAAGAAGAACAACAGGCTGGCGAAGATCAGCAGGAAGATGCCGAGCCCGAAGCCGTCCTTCGCGGTGTAATATGGGTGGAACGGGACGGTGTCCTGCTCGCCCTTCACGTCGACGCCGGTCGGGTTGTTCGAGCCGGGGATGTGCAGCGCCCAGATGTGCAGGATGATGACGCCCGCGATCACGAACGGCAGCAGGTAATGCAGCGAGAAGAAGCGGTTGAGCGCGGCGTTGTCCGGCGCGAATCCGCCCAGCAGCCAGATGCGGATGGTGTCGCCGACCAGCGGGATCGCCGAGAAGAACCCGGTGATGACCTGCGCACCCCAGAAGCTCATCTGACCCCAGGGAAGGACGTAGCCCATGAACGCGGTGGCCATCATCAGCAGAAAGATGACCACGCCGAGCAGCCACACCATCTCGCGTGGTGCCTTGTACGAGCCGTAATACAGCCCTCGGAAGATGTGCGTGTAGACGACGATGAAGAACATCGAGGCGCCGTTGGCGTGGGCGTAGCGCAGGAACCAGCCCGCGTTGACGTCGCGCATGATGCTCTCGACCGAGTCGAACGCGACCGCGCCGTTGGCGGCGTAGTGCATCGCCAGCACGATGCCGGTGACGATCTGGATCGCCAGAGCGGCGCCGGCGAGGACGCCGAAGTTCCAGAAGTAATTGAGGTTGCGCGGGACGGGATAGCCGCCGCCGAGTGAATTGTAGACGAGCCGGGGAACGGGAAGCCGCTCATCCAGCCACCGCGTCAGCGGCAGCTTCGGTTCGTATTGCTTGGCCCAGGGAAAGCTCATGTCGTTTTCCTCAGCCTACCGTGACGACGGTGTCGGAGTTGAAGGCGTATTCCGGCACGTGGAGGTTGGTCGGTGCGGGGCCTTTGCGGATGCGCGCGGCGGTGTCGTAGGCCGACCCGTGGCACGGGCAGAAATAGCCGCCGAACGGGCCCTTGTTCTCACCCTCGCCCGCGCCGAGCGGGACGCAGCCGAGATGCGTGCAGACACCCAGCGTGATCAGCCAGTTCTTCTTGCCCGCCTTGGTGCGCTCTTCCAGCGTCTGCGGATCGCGCAAGGTCGAGATATCGACCGCGTCGGCTTCCGAGATTTCCTTGGGCGTCAGGTTGCGCACGAACAAAGGCTGCTTGCGGAAGCTGGTCTTGATCGCCTGGCCGGGGAGGATCTTCGACAGGTCGATCTCGGTGGTCGACTGCGCAAGCACGTCGGCGCTCGGGTTCATCTGATTGATCAGCGGCAGGACGATCGCGACCGCGCCCACACCGGCGAACGAGACGGCTGCGATATTGATGAAATCACGGCGGCGAGGGTCATGGGCCTCTTCGTGAAACGGCTCTGGCGATTCGCCGGGAGGAACCATGTCGTCGACTGTCGCCATTCATCTCGCCCTTGCACGTTATTTTTTTCGTGGCCGACTGGGCTTTCGGTTTCGCGAAACCACATGCCCATTCCGCCCGACCGTCCCCACGGAGGCTGCGATCTGATAGACGGCGGGACGACGGTTTGCCAACTGCATTTTGCTTTGGGTTACCCCCGAAGCCCCGCTGCGCTAGGGGATCGGGCATGCGTATTGCCCTCTACCAGCCCGATATCGCCGGAAATGTCGGCGCAATCCTGCGCACCGCCGCGTGCATGGGAATCGGTGTCGACCTGATCGAACCGATGGGATTCACCTGGAGCGACAAGGCCGTCGCGCGCTCCGGCATGGACTATGTCGGCGTGGTCGACGTGGTGCGGCATGTCGATTGGGACGCGTTCCTGGGACAGGTAACCGGGCGGATCGTGCTGCTCACGACGAAGGGCGCGGTGCGGCTGGATGTGGCGGAGTTTCGCGAGGACGACGTGCTGCTGATGGGGAGCGAGGGGGCTGGCGTTCCTGACGAAGTGCATGCGCGGGCGGATGTGCGCGTGCTGATCCCGATGCGGCCGGGGTTGCGGTCGATGAATATCTCCGTGGCGACGGGGATCGTGGCGGC
>NZ_JACONT010000064.1 GCF_014358075.1 Sphingomonas albertensis
AGGATGCGCTCGACCGTCTGTCGGATTTTCCGGCGATCCCGGAGGGCTGGGCGTATCTCGATACCGCTGCCACCGCGCAGAAGCCGCAGGTCGTGGTCGACGCGATCACGCGCGCTTATGGCGAGACCTACGCTACCGTGCACCGCGGCGTGTACCAGCGCTCGGCCGACATGACGGTCGCCTATGAGGCTGCGCGGAAGGCTGTGGCGCGGTTTATCGGTGCGGGTTCGCCTGACGAGGTCGTGTTCGTGCGCGGCGCGACGGAGGGTATCAACCTCGTCGCGCAAAGCTGGGCCGGCGAGCAGTTGAAGGCGGGTGACCGCATCCTGCTTTCGATGCTCGAGCATCATTCGAACATCGTGCCTTGGCAGATGATCGCGGAAGCGCGCGGCGTCGCGATCGATGTGCTGCCGCTGACGCCCGACCACCGAATCGATCTCGACGCGATGGAGCGGATGATCACGCCGGCGCACAAGCTGGTCGCGCTCGGGCATGTCTCGAACGTGCTCGGCTCGGTGCTCGATGCGAAGCGCGCTACCGAGATCGCGCATTCGGTCGGGGCGAAGATCCTGCTCGACGGGTGCCAGTCGGTGCCGCGGATCACGATCGACGTGAAGGCGATCGGCTGCGACTTCTACGTGTTCTCCGGTCACAAGCTGTACGGCCCGACTGGGATCGGCGTGCTCTGGGCCAAGCCCGAACTGCTCGACGCGATGCCGCCGTACCAGGGCGGCGGGTCGATGATCGACAGGGTGTCGTTCGCGAAGACCACCTACGCGCCGCCGCCGGGGCGGTTCGAGGCGGGGACGCCGCATATCGTCGGGGCGCTCGGGCTGCATGCGGCGATCGACTATGTCGAGAGCATCGGGCTCGACGCGATCCATGCGCACGAGACGGCGCTGGTGACGGCGACGCGCGAGGCGCTGTCGGGGATCAACTCCGTACGTCTGTATGGCCCGGCGGACTCGGCGGGGATCGTGAGCTTCACGATCGAGGGGGTTCATCCGCACGACATCGGCACCATATTGGACGAGGAGCGCGTCGCGATCCGCGCCGGACATCACTGCGCACAGCCGCTGATGGAGGCGCTGGGCGTCGAGGCTACGGCCCGCGCGAGCTTCGGCGTGTATAACGGGCCGGCGGACGTCGAGGCGCTGGTGCGCGGTATCGAGCGAGTAACGAGGATTTTTGGATGAGCGATCGGTTCGAGATCGAGGAAGTGGATGCGGTCGCATCGCCGCCCAAGGCGCGCGTCGTGATGGAGACGGACTCCGACGCGGAGCGGAAGCGGGATTATCTCGCCGGCTTCCTGGCGCAGAAGCCGCAGGTGGACTCGCCCGGCGAGCCCGGCGGCGCGGTGTATGATGCGATCATCGACGCGCTGAAGGAGATCTACGATCCCGAGATCCCGGTGAACATCTATGACCTGGGGCTGATCTACGGCGTCGAGGTGACCGAGGACGGGCATGCGGTGGTGGCGATGACGCTGACCACACCGAACTGTCCTGTCGCGGAGTCGATGCCGGCAGAGGTCGAGATGCGCGTCGGGTCGGTGCCGGGGGTCGGGTTTGCCGAAGTGAACCTGGTCTGGGATCCGCCCTGGGATCCGCAGAAGATGTCCGACGAGGCGAAGCTAGAGCTGGGCATGCTCTGACTTCTGCTTCCCCTCCCGCTTACGGGAGGGGGGAAGGAAGAAGAGATGGCGACGACATTGCGAGAACGGCCGGCGGCGCTGAACCTCACGGCGACGGCGCATGCGCGGATCGCGGATTTGATGGCGCGCGCGCCGGCGGACGCGATCGGGGTGAAGCTGTCGACGCCCAAGCGTGGGTGTTCGGGGCTGGCGTATTCGGTGGATTACGTGAGCGAGGCGAAACCGTTCGATGAGCGGATCGATACGCCGGGCGGGACGCTGTTCGTCGATGGCGGGTCGATCCTGTATCTGATCGGGTCGACGATGGACTGGGTCGAGGACGACTTCACCGCGGGGTTCGTGTTTCAGAATCCCAACGCCAAGGGTGCGTGCGGGTGCGGCGAAAGCTTTACCGTTTAAAACGCGCTCGCGCTCACACTAGGGCGGATCGCCCCCTTGTTCTCCCCTCGCTGGAAGGGAGGGGGCGGGGGTGGGTCGGGTTCCGTATTATCGATCGTCGGCGGCATAAGCGGGCCTACCCACCCCCAGCCCCTCCCTTTCAGGGAGGGGAGCCAAGAGCGGGAAAAGTTGCTGGCCTTGCCCGCCGCGCCCCTCCTGTGCCACTCCCCGCGCCAACAAAGGGGATATCCGTGGCCAGTCTGTTTCGCCGAAAAATCGTCACCGAGCAGCCGCCCGAGCATCAGCTCGCGCGGACCTTGTCTTGGCCGCATCTCGTCGCGATGGGCGTCGGCGGGATCGTCGGCACCGGCATCCTGACGCTGATCGGCGTTGGCGCAGGGCTTGCCGGGCCGGCCGTGATCCTCTCGTTTATCATCGCCGGCGGGATTTGTGCCTGCGCGGCGCTCGCCTATGCCGAGATGGCGACGATGATCCCGGCGTCGGGCAGCGCGTACACCTATAGCTATGTGGTGCTCGGCGAGCTGATCGCGTGGGTGATCGGCTGGAGCCTCATCCTCGAATACTCGCTCGTCGTGTCGACCGTCGCGGTCGGCTGGTCGGGCTATGCCGCGCCGTTGCTGCGTGGCGCGTTCGGTTTCCCCGAGGCGCTGACGCTCAGCCCCGAGCTTGGCGGGATCCTCAACGTCCCCGCGATCTTCATCATCGCGGTCGTCGCCGCCGTGCTGTCGTTCGGCACGCGCGAGAGTGCGACGCTGAACGCGGTGCTGGTGGCGGTCAAGATGATCGCGCTGACCGTGTTCGTGTTCATCGCGCTCCACTATTTCAACAGCGCCAACCTGCATCCGTTCATGCCCTACGGCTTCCCCAAGGCGGTTGCGCCCGACGGCGCCGAGCGCGGGGTGATGGCCGCGGCGGCGATCATATTCTTCGCGTTCTACGGCTTCGACGCGATCTCCACCGCAGCGGAGGAGACCAAGAACCCCGGCCGCGATCTCGCGATCGGGATCGTCGGGTCGATGGTGGCGTGCATCGCGATCTACATCCTGGTGGCGGTCGCCGCGGTCGGCGCGCTGTCCTACACCCGGTTCGCCGGCAGCGCCGAGCCGCTCGCGCTGATCCTGCGCGAGATCGGTCGGCCCGGCTTCGCCACCTTCCTCGGCGCGTCGGCCGTGATCGCCTTGCCGACGGTGTTGCTCGCCTTCCTGTTCGGCCAGAGCCGCATCTTCTTCACGATGGCGCGCGACGGGCTGCTCCCGTTGAGCCTCGCCAAGGTGTCGAAACGCGGCGCCCCCGTCCGCATCACGTGGATCACCGCGGCGATCGTCGCGGTGATCGCCGGCCTGTTGCCGCTCGCCGAGATCGCCGCGCTGGCGAACGCGGGCACGCTTGCCGCGTTCGTCGCGGTGTGCGCGTGCATGCTGGTGATGCGCCGCCGTGCGCCCGATGCGGTGCGGACGTTCCGCGCGCCGGCTGCGACGCTGGTGGGCGCGATCGGCATCCTCGGGTGCCTGTACCTGTTCTTCAGCCTGCCTTCGAAGACGCAGCTGTATTTCGGGCTGTGGAACCTGCTCGGGCTGGTAATCTACTTCGTCTACGCCCGGCCGCGAGCGCTTGCCGAGTGACCGGCTGGACCATCGGCATCATCGGCGGCTCGGGATTGTATGCGGTCGACGGGATCGAGGACGGCCGCTGGCAGACGGTGGACACACCCTGGGGTGAGCCCTCCGACGCGATTTTCACCGGCCGCGTCGGCCACGTGAACGTCGCGTTCCTCCCACGACACGGGCGAGGGCATCGCATTGCGCCCTCAGACCTCAACGCGCGCGCGAACATCGATGCGCTGAAGCGGCTCGGCGTGACCGACGTCCTGGCCGTGTCGTCGGTCGGCTCGCTGGTCGAGGCCCGCCCGCCCGGCAGCTTCACCGTCGTCGACCAGTTCATCGATCGGACCAAGGGGCGCCCGTCGAGCTTCTTCGGCACCGGCCTCGTCGCGCATGTCTCGATGGCGGACCCGGTGTGTCCGCGGTTCTCCCGCTATGCGGCGGACGCAGCACGCGAAGCCGGGGCGCAGGTCGACGATCGCGGCACGTATCTCGCGATGGAGGGGCCGCAATTCTCGACCCGTGCGGAAAGCCGTCTCTACCGCCAATGGGGTTGCGATGTGATCGGGATGACCGCGATGCCTGAGGCCAAGCTCGCGCGCGAGGCGGAGCTTCCCTACGCGCTGGTCGGCATGGTCACCGATTACGATTGCTGGCGCGAGGACGAGGCGGGCGTCGATGTCGCGCAGGTGATCGCGCAACTCGGTGCCAATGCGGCCAAGGCGAGCGCGATGGTGATGGCGTTGCTGCGCGCGCTGCCGGCTGAGCGGGAGGCTTCGCCGATCGATACGTGTCTCGACAGCGCGATCATTACCGCGCGGGAGGCTCGCGATCCGGCGTTGGTGGCGAAGTTGGATGCGGTGGCGGGGCGGGCGCTTTCGGCCTGAATTGCGGTCCTCCCCTTGCAGGGAAGGATTTGGATTTCGGCATCGTTAGGTGAAAAGTTCGTCATTCGCCCCGTTCGACACATCACTGCAACATATCGAGCCGAAGGAGGGTGCGTCGCCGCTCCCTCTCCCCCTGTGGACGGCGACTTGACCGGGTCTCCCCTGTCCCGGTCTTCTCCCTGAACTACGGGGCGACCTTCATGGTCGCCCCGCCTTTTTGGTCTGGGAGCGCGCTGGTCGCGCGGCGCGCGGCAGCAGTTTTGGATATCACCATCCCGCGATCCTCCCCCGCCAGGGGGGGTGGCAGGCACTTGCCTGTCGTAGGGGGGGTAAGGGAAACCTCTGTTCCGGCGTCCTCCCCCTCCGTCGCCTACGGCGCCACCTCCCCCTTGCGGGGGAGGATCGACAGGGAGGTAGGTGAGGCTTGGGCGTCACCCCGGATCGCTCCGGGATGACGCTGGGCAGGTCTTACGCGGCCAGCTTGCGCAGGACGTAGTGGAGGATGCCGCCGTTGAGGAAATATTCCAGCTCGTTGACGGTATCGATCCGGCACTTGGTCTGGAACGTCTCGCTGGTGCCGTCGGCGCGGGTCATCTTGACGGTGACGTCCTGACGGGGGCGGATGCTCGCCACGTCGAGGATCGTGAACGTCTCCGAGCCGTCGAGGCCGAGCGTTTTGCGGTCCACACCGTCGGCGAACTGCAACGGCAGCACGCCCATGCCGACCAGGTTCGAACGGTGGATGCGCTCGAAGCTCTCGGTGATGACCGCGCGGACGCCCAACAAGTTCGTGCCCTTCGCCGCCCAGTCGCGCGAGGAGCCGGTGCCGTATTCCTTGCCGGCGACGATCACGAGCGGCGTGCCGTCCTGCTTGAAGCGCATCGCGGCGTCGTAGATCGCCATGACTTCGCCGTCGTACTTCGACATGCCGCCTTCGACGCCGGGGACCATCTCGTTCTTGATGCGGATGTTGGCGAAGGTGCCGCGCATCATCACGTCATGGTTGCCGCGGCGCGCGCCATAGCTGTTGAAGTCCGCCTTGCTGACCTGATGCTCCTGGAGGAAGCGGCCAGCGGGCGAGTCGGCCTTGATCGAACCGGCCGGCGAGATGTGATCGGTGGTGATCGAATCGCCGAGGATCGCGAGCGGCTTGGCGTCGATGATGTCCTGCACCGGCGACGGCGTCATGCTGAGGCCCTCGAAGTATGGCGGGTTGGCGACATAGGTCGACCCTGCGCGCCATGCGTAGGTGTCCGAACCCGTGACGTCGATCTCGCGCCACTTGGCGTCGCCCGCATAGACGTCGCCGTAGCGCGCGCCGAACATGCCGGCGTCGATGTTGGCGTCCATCGTCGTGCGGACTTCCTCGTTGGTCGGCCAGATATCGCGCAGATACACGTCCTGGCCGTCCGATCCCTGGCCCAGCGGCGTCTCGATCATGTCGGTCGTGACGGTGCCCTTGATCGCATAGGCAACGACCAGCGGCGGCGAGGCGAGGAAGTTGGCGCGAACGTCCGGCGATACGCGGCCTTCGAAGTTGCGGTTGCCCGAGAGCACCGACGCGGCGACGAGGTCGTTCTCGTTGATCGCGGCCGAGATCGCCGGCGCCAGCGGCCCCGAGTTGCCGATGCAGGTGGTGCAGCCATAGCCGACGAGGTTGAAGCCGAGTGCGTTCAGGTCCGCGGTGAGGCCAGCCTTGTCGAGATAGTCGGTCACGACCTGCGAACCGGGGGCGAGCGAGGTCTTCACCCAGGGCTTCGACTTCAGGCCGAGCGCGTTGGCCTTGCGCGCGACGAGACCGGCGGCAACGAGCACCGACGGGTTCGAGGTGTTGGTGCAGCTGGTGATCGCGGCGATCACGACGTCGCCGTCGCCGATGTCATGCTCGCGACCCTCGACCGCGACGCGTGCGGGCTGCTCCTTGTGGTACAGCTTGTGGAGATCGCTGTTGAACACCTCGTCGACCTTGTTGAGGCTGACGCGGTCCTGCGGGCGCTTCGGGCCGGCGAGCGACGCGACGACGGTGCCCATGTCGAGTTCGAGTGTGTCGGTGAAGACGGGGTCTTCGGCGTTCTCGTCGCGCCAGAAGCCGTTGGCCTTGGCATAGGCCTCGACCAGCTCGACATTCTCGTCAGACCGCGCGGTGAGGCGCATGTAATCGAGCGTCTTGTCGTCGATCGGGAAGAAGCCGCAGGTCGCGCCATATTCGGGCGCCATGTTGGCGATCGTCGCGCGATCGGCGAGCGTCATCGACGACAGGCCGGGGCCGAAGAACTCGACGAAGCGGCCGACCACGCCCTTGGCGCGCAGCATCTGCGTGACGGTCAGCACGAGATCGGTGGCGGTGATGCCCTCGTTCAGTGCGCCGGTCAGCTTGAAGCCGACGACTTCGGGGATCAGCATCGACACGGGCTGGCCGAGCATTGCGGCCTCGGCCTCGATCCCGCCGACGCCCCAGCCAAGCACGCCCAGGCCGTTGATCATCGTCGTGTGGCTGTCGGTGCCGACTAGCGTGTCCGGATACGCGATCATCGTGCCGTCACCGTGGTCACCCGACGATGCCGACGACCACACGGCCTGACCGATATATTCGAGGTTCACCTGGTGGCAGATGCCGGTGCCGGGGGGGACGACCTGGAAATTGTCGAGTGCCTTGCTGCCCCACTTCAGGAACTCGTAGCGCTCGATGTTGCGCTCATATTCGAGGTCGACGTTATCGTGGAACGCCTGCGGGGTGCCAAACTCGTCGACCATCACCGAGTGATCGATGACGAGGTGGACGGGGACCTGCGGGTTGATCTTCTCGGGGTTGCCGCCGAGCTTGGTCATCGCGTCGCGCATCGCGGCGAGATCGACGACGCAGGGCACGCCGGTGAAATCCTGCATCAGCACGCGCGCGGGGCGATACTGGATCTCGCGGTCGCTGCGACGCTCCTTCTGCCAGTCGACGATCGCCTGGATATCTTCACGCGTGACCGTCACGCCGTCCTCGAAGCGGAGCAAATTCTCGAGAAGGACCTTCATCGAGAACGGCAGGCGGCTGATGTCGCCGAGCTGCTCGGACGCCTTGGCGAGGCTGTAATAGTCGTACGACTTGCCGCCGGTCGACAGGCTGGTGCGGGTCTTGAGGGTATCCTGGCCAATGGCAGTCATAGGGGTCCTTCCCGTGGGCGTCGGGCCGCCGGGCGCCGAGGGGAAAGCAGCCATATAGGCCACGCGGGCGCGTCGGGGACCGAGCGAAAAATGCTGTTACCGGAGGGGCCTTAGCAAGGGGGAGGGCTTCGGGGAAGGGTGCGGGGGCCGGTCAATGCGCTAATCTTCGCGACGGACCTCGACTGGCGTGCGCAATCATAATCCAGCGGGCATAATCCGGCGTCAGGCGGCATAATCCGGTGTCAGGTGGGGCCATCGGTCTGGTGGGTCGCGCTGGCGTCGCGGAGAAAACCCTCCATGCGTTCCAGCGCCGATGGCGTCAGCGCTATCGTGCCGCCGTCCGCATGGGGTTCGATCTGTCCGTCGGCGACAAGGTGCGCAAGCCAGCGCTGTCCCACACCCGGCGGCGTACCGGTCGCCGTGAAGAGTTCGCTTTCGGACATCGCATGATCGTTCGCCTGCGCGACGAACAGACGCAGCATCATATTCCAGGCATGCTCGTCGAAGATGTCGCTCGGAAAGACCTCGGTCCGCAGGCCACGCACGCGGATGAGGTTCTCCGCCGTCCGCGCCAATGTGTTCTTCGCCGACTCGGTTTCGATGGTCATATGAGATGCTAGGCCGGGCAAGACGGCGGTGCCACAGGAAAAGACTGCCGGCGTCGGACTAATCCAGTATAAGATATATGACCTTAACTTTGTGAATTGCGATCACCTGCGAGGCGGGCAAACACGCGGCATGGCAGATGGGCAGGACGATAATGGCGCGTTGCGCGAGGCGATCGCGCGAGCGTTGCTGATCGCCGACGAGCGACTGGATCATCACGTCGGGGCGTTGCTGGCCCAATGTCTCGATGAACTCGATCGGAAGGGCACGCGCGACGCCTGATCGGCCGATCCGGCGTTCAGGTATTTGTTATTCGGATCGCAGAACGGCGGCTTCGATCGTCGGACGATGCGTCGGCATGCTTAAAGGGCAATTGACTGCCCGAGCAATGGTTGCCATGGCAATGACATGGCTTTCTACACCAAAGCAGCGTTCGGGCCGGACTGTTCGCTCGGCTATCTCGCGCGCCGGATCCACCAGATCGGGCAGAGCCTGATCGAGCCCGTCTTCGCCGCGGAAGGCATGTCGGGGACGCAATGGTCGGCGCTCATGTCGATGCTGGCGGGACGATCCTCGACATGCGCCGATCTCGCGCGCGATCTTTCGCACGACAAGGGCGCGACGACCCGGCTGGTCGACGCGATGGAGCAACAGGGCTGGGTAACGCGGTCGCGCGCGATCGACGATCGCCGGGTGCTCAATCTCGAACTCACGCCGGATGGCGAGGCGGCGGCAATCCGCTGTCGCGACCGCATCATCACGTACTGGAACGTCCTGCTGACGGACTGGGATCGTGACGAAATCGAAAAGCTGATCGAACTGATGCAGAAACTCCGCACGACGCTCGACGATGCTCTGACCGAAGGACTCCGGCCATGAAATTGGGGGCCATGAGGATATGTTCGGCGCTCGCGCCGGTGGCGATGCCGGTGACGGTGGCGGGGCTGCTGGCGGGATGCGCGATTCCCGCCTCCAAGGGCATCGTCGAGCCGGTGTCGACCACCGCGCTGGGACTGTCGACGGATGCCGCACCGGTGATCGCGGCTGACTGGTGGCGCGGGTTCGGCGATCCGCAACTGGACCGGCTGGTGAACGACGCGGTGGCGGGCAATCCGTCGCTCGACGCGGCGCTCGCGCGGGTTGCGCAGGCGCAGGCGGTGTTGTCGACGAACCGCGCGGAGAATGGCCCGAACGTGACGCTCGATGCGCAGGAGCAATATGCGCGGTTGAGCGGGCGGTACACGATCCCGCCGCCCTTTGCCGGGTCGACCCGGTTCGTCGGGACGGTCGCGGCGAACCTGTCGTGGAACCTCGATCTGTTCGGGCGGCAGAAGGCGGCGATAGCGGGCGCGCGCGCCTCGGTGCGCGCGGCGGCGCTCGACGTGGCGGCGGCGCGGCTGGCGCTGTCGGGGGCGGTGGTGCAGACCTATATCGACCTCGAACGCGCCGAGGCGCAGGCGGGGATCGCGACGCGGACGATCGCGACGCGCGAGAATACGCTGCGGCTGGTCAACGTGCGGATCCGCAACAAGCTGGGCAGCAAGCTGGATGCGCAGGCGGCGACGACGCTGCTGGCGCAGGCGCGGCAGGCGCTGGTGCGCGCGCAGGCGGCGCAGATGCTGGCGAAGAACGCGCTGGCGGCGCTGGCCGGGCGCGGGGCGGACTATCCGGCGACGATCGGTGCGACTGCGCTGAAGCTCGATGCTGTGTTGCCGTCGCCTGCGTCCGTCCCGGCTGACCTGCTCGCGCGGCGGGCGGATATCGGTGCGGCGCAGGCGCGGATCGAAGCGGCGGCGGCGGGACGTCAGGTGGCACGGCGCGCCTTTTATCCGAACGTGAACCTGGCGGGGTTGGCGGGGTTCCAGGCGGTCGGGCTTGGCAATCTGGTATCGCTCGATGCCGGGACGGTAGGCGTCGGGCCGGCGATCCATTTGCCGATCTTCGACAATGGCCGGCTGAAGGCCGATCTGGCGGGCGCGACCGCGGCGCTCGATCTGGCGACCGCCGATTACAACGACCGGGTCGTCGGCGCGGTGCGCGAGGCGGCGGATGCGGTCGCACGGATCGGTGCGCTCGACGCCGACCGACAACGGCAACGCGAGGTGGTGCGCGGCTATGCCGAGACCGGGCGGTTGAATGCGATCCGCGTGTCGAGCGGGCTCGATAGCCGGCTCGACCTCGTCGACAACGACGTGCGGTTGCTCGCCGCCGAACAGGCCGATGCCGATCTTGCCGCCAATGCAGCCCAACAGCGCGTCCAGCTGGTGCTGGCGCTGGGTGGCGGTTTCGATTTTCAGGATGTGACACGATGACCGATACGCAGACCGATCCGGCGCCCGCACCGGCCCCCGCACCCACTGACGCACCCGCACCGGCCGGCAATCCGAGAGCGCGCAAGCGGGCGCTGACGATCCTCGGCGTCGTCGTGGTGATCGGCGCGATCGTGTGGGCGGTGTTCCACTTCCTGCTTGCCGCGCCCGAACAGGAAACCGACGACGCTTATGTCGCGGGCGACGTGGTGGCGATCACCGCGCGGGATCCGGGGCAGGTGACGTCGATTCATGCGGACAACACGCAGGTGGTGAAGGCGGGGCAGCCGTTGATCGACCTCGATGTAGCGACCACGGATGTCGGGCTCGCGTCAGCCGAGGCCGAGCTCGCGCGGGCGGTGCGTGCGACCCGGTCGGACTTTTCGAAGGTCAACGAAACCGGTGCCGCGGTGGTGCAGGCCGAGGCCGAACTCGCGCGCGCGCGGAACGACCTTGCGCGGCGTCGCGGGGCCGCCGCGGAAGGCGCGATCTCGGGTGAGGAACTGAGCCACGCCGCCGACCAGGTGAAGGTGGCGGCGGCGACGCTGCAACTCGCGCGTAGCCAGCAGGCGCAGTCGCGCAGCGGCGTTGCGGGCACCACCGTGTCGACCAACCCGGCGGTGATGGCGGCGATCGCCGCCTATCGGCGTGCGGCGATCACGCGCAGCCACATGCACGTCGTCGCGCCGATCGACGGCGTTGTCGCGCAGCGGACCGTGCAGCTCGGGCAACAGGTGTCGGCGGGGATGCCGTTGATGGCGGTGGTGCCGCTCGACCGCGTCTGGGTCGACGCGAACTTCCGCGAGACGCAGTTGCGCGACCTGCGGATCGGCCAGCCGGCGACGGTGACGGCGGACATGTACGGCGACGACCTCGTCTATCACGGCCATGTCGTCGGGCTGGGCGCGGGCAGCGGCAACGCGTTCGCGCTGTTGCCGGCGCAGAACGCCAGCGGCAACTGGATCAAGATCACCCAGCGCGTGCCGGTGCGGATCGCGCTCGACAAGGGCGAGCTGCGGCGCAATCCGTTGCGCGTGGGGCTGTCGGTGAACGCGATCGTCGATACCGCGGACACGTCGGGGACAATGGTCGGGCGGCCGGCGGTGGCGGCGTACAAGGGCTTGGCGACCGGCGCGGGCGATGCTGCGGTCGAGGCGAAGATCCGGCAGATCATCGCGGCGAACCGGTGATGATCGGGTGCGATCGGGGTGTGGTGAGCAAAGAGGGTGTGGCGTGCCTGACTGAATGCGGCATGCCTCTTCTTGTTCTCCCGCGAAGGCGGGAGCCCAGTCTGGGTCCCCGCCTTCGCGGGGAAACAAATTGAGCTAGGTCCCCGCTACAGCCAC
>NZ_JACONT010000065.1 GCF_014358075.1 Sphingomonas albertensis
CGCGCCATCCCCGTCAGCATCGGTCGAGAGCGCGTGCCCACCCCCGGCCCCTCCCGCTTGCGGGAGGGGGGAAGAAGAAGAGTCCATCGGGATGAACCATTGCGGGGTCGCGCGGAAGATCACTTTCGCCTTCGAGCGCCACGAATGCGGGTAGCTGTGCTTGAAGTCGTCGCTCGCCGCGAGCAACGCACCTGCCTCGCGCAGGTCCGTACAGATCGGACCGTCCGCGCTCACGAACTTCTTGTTGATGACGCTGCCCTCACCGCCGCGCCATGCCCAGTCGGCACGGTACATCCCCGCGCCGTCGACCGCGAAGACGGGGTCGAGCCCGTATTGCTTGCAGAGTTCGAAATCGTCCTCGCCGTGGTCCGGCGCCATGTGGACGAGCCCGGTACCCGCATCGGTCGTGACGAACTCGCCGGGGAGGAACGGGCGAGGCTTCGCGAAGAACCCGCCGAGTGCGCGCATCGGATGACGCGCGGTTGCGTCGGCGAGAGCAGAACCCTTCCCGCGCCAAAGGATGGCAGCGCCACCCTCCGCTCCGTCACCCCGGCGGAGGCCGGGGCCCACCTCACCGTGGTCTCCCCCGTTGGTAAGTGGGTCCCGGCCTCCGCCGGGATGACGGGAGGAGGGGTTCCGGGCGTAAAAACTCTCGATGAGCGCATCTGCGATCAGGTAACGGCGATCGCCGTCTGCCAGCAGAACATACTCGATCTCAGGCCCATAGCTCAGCGCCTGGTTCACCGGGATCGTCCACGGCGTCGTCGTCCAGATCACCGCATGCGCACCGACCAGTTCGGGCGCGTTCGGCGCGTCCACGATCTCAAACGCGACGTCAATTTGAGTGGAAACGATGTCCTCATACTCGACCTCGGCCTCGGCGAGCGCGGTCTTCTCGACCGGCGACCACATCACCGGCTTGGCGCCGCGGTATAGCTGGCCGCTCTCGGCGAACTTGAGCAGCTCGCCGACGATGGCGGCCTCGGCCTCGTACTTCATCGTCAGGTACGGATCGGCCCAGTCGCCCATCACGCCGAGCCGCTCGAACTCGGCCTTCTGCACGGCGACCCATTTCTCGGCATAGGCGCGGCATTCGGCGCGGAACTGGTCGACGGGGACGTCGTCCTTGTTGAGCTTCTTCGCGCGATACGCTTCCTCGACCTTCCACTCGATCGGCAGCCCGTGGCAGTCCCAGCCGGGAACGTAGGGCGCGTCCTTGCCCATCAGCGACTGCGAGCGGACGATGATGTCCTTCAGGACCTTGTTCATCGCGTGGCCCATGTGGATGTCGCCGTTCGCGTACGGCGGGCCGTCATGCAGGATGAACCGCTCGCGCCCGAGCCGCTGTTCGCGCAACCGGTCGTAGATGCCGAGCTTGGCCCAGCGCTCCAGGATCGCCGGTTCCTTCGCGGCGAGACCCGCCTTCATCGGGAAGTCGGTCTTCGGCAGGAAGACGGTGTCGCGGTAATCGCGGGCGGGCGCGGGAGTATCGGTCATAAGTGGGCCGGGCTGTAGCCGAGAGGGGGGGGACACACAAACAACTTCCCCGTCCTGCTCCCCTCCCTGGAAGGGAGGGGCCGGGGGTGGGTCGGCTTGAGGCTAGGGCGGGCATCAGCCAACCGGCCGACCCAACCCCCAACCCCTCCCTTTCAGGGAGGGGAGGACCCAAGAATATGTCGGGCCCGCGCGCAGTCGGCGTCCATCTGGGTCGTCAGGGCTTCGAGGCTGTCGAACTTCGCTTCGGGGCGGAGGTACTCGATCAGCGAGACCTCGACACGGCGGCCGTACAAATCCTCTGAGAAGTCGAAGAAATACGGCTCCAGCAGTTCCTTGGGCGGATCGAAGCTCGGGCGGATGCCGAGGTTCGCCGCGCCCTTCAGCACGCGCCCGTCGTCCAGCCGCCCGGTCACCGCGTAGATCCCGTACGCAGGGCGGAGGTAGTTGCCCATGTCGATATTCGCGGTCGGATAGCCGATCGTCCGCCCGAGCTTATCGCCATGCTGCACGTCGCCCTCGATCGCAAACGGCCGCGTGAGAAGGCGCGTCGCGGTCGCCATGTCGCCGGTGCGCAGCGCGTCGCGAATGCGCGTGGAGGACACCGTCTCGCCATCAAGCGCGACCGCGCTGACCGTCTCCGCGCGAAACCCGTGCGCGGCCCCGCGCGCGGCGAGCGTGTGGACGGTGCCGCTCTTGGCGTGGCCGAAGGTGAAGTCCTCGCCGGTGACGACGCCGCCCACCCGCAGGTTGCGCTCCAGCCGATCGGCGATGAACTGCTCGGCGGTCAGCGCGGCGAGATCGCCGTCGAAGTGGAACACCACCATCGCGTCGGCGCCGGCATCGGCGAGCAGCCGCTCGCGCTGGTCGAGCGTGGTGAGGCGGAACGGCGCAGTCGCGGGGCGGAAATGGCGAACCGGGTGCGGATCGAACGTCGCGACCAGCGCGGGACGGCCTTCGGCCTTCGCCCAGGCGATCGCGCGCGCGACCACCGCCTGGTGACCGAGGTGAAATCCATCGAAATTGCCCAGCGCGACGATCCCGTTCGCGAGATGCGAAGGAATGGAAGCGCCGCCGTCGAGCCGCTGCATGGAGGCGGGCTATAGGGGGGCGGGAAGGGTGGCGCTAGGTGTCACCGGATACGACGGGTTCCCTCCCTGAAAGGGAGGGGTTAGGGGCGGGTTGGCTACCGCAAGCTCCAGACGCCGTTCGCACAAGCTGGCCGATCCACCCCCGGCCCCTCCCTTTCAGGGAGGGGGGGAAGTCAGCGGGTCAGAGTGACGAAGCTGTATGCCGGGCGTTCACCCTCGGCTGGATGATCTTCGCGGGCGATCTCTTGCCAGCCTTTGAACGCAGGGACGGTGGCGTCGCCTTCCGGTTCGGCGTGGACTTCGGTCAGTTCTATGCGATCCGCATGGGGGAGAAACTGCGCGTAAATCTGCGCGCCGCCGATCACTGCGACGTCGTCCCCCGCCATCGCCAGTGCCTCCTCGACCGAATGCGCGACCTCGGCGCCTTCCGCCGTCCAGTCGCCCCGCGTCAGAACGATGTGGCGGCGGCCGGGCAGGGGGCTCGGGAAACTCTCGAAGGTCTTGCGCCCCATCACCATCGGCTTGCCCATCGTCAGCGCCTTGAAGCGCTTGAGGTCGGCGGGGATGCGCCACGGGAGGTGGCCGTCACGACCGATGACGCCGTTGGTGGCGCGGGCGAGGTAGAAGGTGATCATGCGGTGGTCATGCCGGAATGGGGGGCGGAGGGCTACTCCAAGTATTTCACCTACCTTACCCCCAAGCACCTCCCCGGCGGAGGCCGGGGTCCAGTTGGGAAGCGTCGCTAATTGAGCGCTGCTCCCCATTATTCCCACCTTTCCAACTGGGCTCCGGCCTTCGCCGGGGTGGCGAGGTGGAATGGAGCTCAGTTCGGAGCGTGCTCTTTCACATACGCCTCGGGATCCTTCTCGACGACCTTCACCCCGTTCAGATGATTCGCCTCGAACGCCGCGAACCGCACGCCAAGCTCGTGCCGCTCTTCCAGCGTCGCATGCTTGCGGAAATCGGTCAGCCCCTGGCGCTCTTCCTCGGCGAGATGATCGCTGTTCGCCTTGTTGCACTCGCCGACGGCCTCGAACCATGCGTCCGAGCCGACCGGGTGCTTGTCGACCGCTTCCCCCGTGTCGCGGATGTCGTTGTGATCCTCGATCGCGTCCTCGGTCTCCTCGGCGGCCGAGTCGGCGTCGTTGCCGCCGGTGCCGATCTTCATCAGCCGCGGGTAGAAGAAGCGTTCCTCCGCCTCGGCATGCGCGTCGAGCAGGTTCTTGAGGCGTGTCCAGAGCGCCGAGAGCGCCTCGGTGTCCTTGGCGTCGATCGAATCGATCTGCGCGAACAAGGCGCGCTGCTGCGCGTGTTCGTCGAGGATGAGCTGCGTGATGTCCATGATGGGCCTTCCGAATAGGTTCGGACGGTCAACCATGCGCGCCACGCCCGGTTCCTATTGCGATTCGCTCTCGTGTCAGACCGCGACCGGCGCCTTGATGTGCGCCTGCGCCACGTAATCGTGGAGCACGAAATCCTCATACTCGTACGCATCGATCGGGTCCGGCTTCCGCACGATCTCGAGCCGCGGCAACGGCCCCGGCGAGCGCGTCAGTTGCAGCTGCGCCTGTTCCAGATGGTTCGAATAGAGGTGGCAGTCGCCGCCGGTCCAGATGAACTCGCCGACCTCCAGCCCGCATTGCTGCGCGAGGATATGCGTCAGCAGCGCATAGCTGGCGATGTTGAACGGCACGCCGAGGAAGATATCGCCCGAGCGTTGGTAGAGTTGCAACGACAGCTTGCCGTTCGCGACATGCGTCTGGAACAGGCAATGGCACGGCGCGAGCGCCATCGCGTGCAGGTCGCCGGGGTTCCACGCGCTGACGATCTGGCGGCGCGAGGTGGGGTTGGTCTTGATCTGCGCGATCAGCTCGGCGATCTGGTCGATATGGCGGCCGTCCGCGGCGACCCAGTCGCGCCACTGCTTGCCGTAGACCGGGCCGAGATCGCCGTTCTCGTCCGCCCACTCGTCCCAGATCGCGACTTTCCGGTCCTGCAGCCAACGCACGTTGGTGTCGCCGCGCAGGAACCACAGCAGCTCGACGATGATCGAGCGGAGGTGGAGCTTCTTGGTGGTAAGGACCGGGAAGCCCTGTGCGAGATCGAAGCGCATCTGCGCGCCGAACACGCTGAGCGTGCCGGTGCCGGTGCGGTCCATCGTCTCGACGCCGGTCGAGAGCACGCGGTCCATGAGGTCTAGATATTGGCGCATTGGGTTTGCGTAGTCGGGTGTGAGGGCGGGCTCAAGCGGATGTAGTTGCGCGTGCGGTGGCGCGTGCCGCGGGGCAGGCGGGTATGTGCCGCCGCTGCCCGAGCTTTCCCCACGTATCGCCGACCTTGATGCGGCACGCGCGCTGTTCGCTGGCTTGCGTGATGCCACGGTCGAGACGGCGGCGGTCGCGTATCTTGATCCGAATCGGAGGCTTCTCGGGATGCGGCATGTCGTCGGGGGGCGGGATCAGGTGGCGATCTCGATCCGCACGGTCGCGGTGGATGCGCTGGCGTTCGGTGCGGTGGGCGTCGTGATGGCGCACAACCATCCGAGCGGAGATGCGACGCCGAGTGCGCGGGACGTGGCGTTCACGCGCGCGCTCGCGGCTGGGTTGCGGACGTTGGAGGTGGTGCTGCTCGATCATCTGGTGATCGCGGGGGACGAGGCGACGAGTCTTAGGGCGATGGGGGTGATTTGACCGTTTCGACATCAATCCTCCCCTGCAAGGGGAGGTGGCTGGCGCTTGCCAGACGGAGGGGTGAGACCCTCTCGATAGCGCGATACCTCTCCGTCAGCCCGATGGGCTGCCACCTCCCCTTGCAGGGGAGGATTAGGCGCTCACTTCAGCCGGCAAGCCCGGATCGCTTCCGGAGCCGGTCGCGGCCCGGCCGCCTTGAACGTCGCCAGATAGCCGCCCGCCGACGGCATGTCGTCCATATCCACCTGCGTGTACCCCACCGCCGCGAACTCGCACTTCAACAGCGCCGGTGGCGTCCCGTGGTCCTGCGTCCGGCGGTTCGCATCGACCACCACCACGAGCCCATCGGGCTTCAACGACGGCCGCAACCGCCAGAGGAACTCATACGGCTGCTCGATCTCGTGATACATGTGCACCATCAGCACCCGGTCGAAGCTCGCCTCGGGCAGCTTGGGGTCGTTCGGTTCGCCCAGCTTCACGCTGACGTTCGCTAGATCCTCGCGCGCGACGCGTTCCGCCAGTGTGTCACGGACGCTCGCGACGATGTCCTCGGCGAGCACGCGGCCTTCCTTGCCGACCCGCGCTGCCATGCGGATCGTGTAATATCCTTCGCCCGCGCCGATATCCGCGACCGTCATGCCCTTGCTGATCTCGGCCTTGTTCATGACTTCACCCGCCTCGTTGAGACGGTCGCGCGCTTCTTCGTTAGACCAGCGCGACGACACGATCGATGCAACCGGACGGTCGGCGGCGGGGAACACCGGCTCCTTGGGCTCGCGCTTGATCAGCGGCTTGCTGCCGTCGCATGCGCCCAATGCGAATAATGGGAGCAGGAACACCGGCGACAGCATCAGGGCAAGGGCACCCTTGAGCTTCAATCGACGTCCTCCACTTCGACGGCCTCGCCCGTCACGCGCTGCGACAGCGCCGCCGCCATGAACATTTCGAGGTCGCCGTCGAGCACGTCCGACGGGCTGGTCGACACCACGCCGGTGCGCAGGTCCTTCACCATCTGATACGGCTGCAGCACGTAACTGCGGATCTGGTGACCCCAGCCAATATCGGTCTTGCCGGCATTCTCGGCATTGGCCGCGGTCTCGCGGATCGCCAGTTCGCGCTCGTACAGACGCGCGCGGAGCTGGTTGTACGCCTCGGCCTTGTTCTTGTGCTGCGAGCGCTGGTTCTGGCACTGCACGACGATGCCGGTCGGGATGTGCGTGATGCGCACCGCCGAGTCGGTCGTGTTGATGTGCTGCCCGCCCGCGCCCGACGCGCGGTACGTGTCGATGCGCAGGTCGCTTTCGTTGTACTCGACCTCGATATTGTCGTCGACGACCGGATACACCCAGACGCTGGCGAACGAGGTGTGGCGTCGCGCCGCCGAGTCGTACGGGCTGATCCGCACCAGCCGGTGCACGCCGCTCTCGGTCTTCGCATAGCCGTAAGCGTTCTCGCCCTTCAGCAGCAGCGTTGCGGACTTGATCCCGGCCTGCTCGCCCGAATGCTGGTCGATCAGCTCGACCTTCAGGCCGTGGCGCTCGCCCCAGCGCGAATACATTCGGCTGAGCATGCCGGCCCAGTCCTGACTCTCGGTCCCGCCAGCGCCGGCGTTGACCTCGATATAGGTGTCGTTGGCGTCGGCCTCGCCGGCCAGTAGCGCCTTGATCTTGTCCCGGTCGGCACGCGCGGCGAGTTCGGCGAGCGCGGCGACGCCGTCCGCTTCCATCGCGGTATCGCCCTCGGCCTCCGCCATCTCGATCAGCTCGGCCGTGTCCGACAGCTCGCTCTGGATCGCACGCGTCGCGCTGATCGCCTCGTCGAGACGACGACGCTCGCGCATCACCTCCTGCGCGGCCTTGGGATCGGACCAGAGCGCCTGATCCTCGACGCGCGCGTTCAGCTCGTCGAGACGACGCAGCGCGCGGTCCCAGTCGAGGAAGCGGCGCAGCAGCGCCAGCGCGTCGTTGATGGTGTCTACGTGAGCCTGCGCTTCGGCGCGCATGGGTATTCTCCGGTCTTCGTCATGCCAGCGAAAGCTGGCATCTCCTGCGGCGAGGAGTGTCCTCCCTTACCACGAGATCCCAGCATTCGCTGGGATGACGGATTGATGTGCGATGACGTCTATATAAGGGCGCTAGTAGATTCCGCCTTGTCTTTGCAAGAAATCGCTGTCGCGCGGCGCTTCGGCCTTCTTCACCGCGGTGGTGGTCGCGGCCGCGGCCGGGGCTGCATCGGAACGCCGTGCGGCACGGCGCGGTTCGCTCTCGGGCTTGAACGCTTCCCAGATCACCGCGGGCTTGGGATCGTCGGTGTTCGGCCACGTGCCATAGACCGGGCGGCCGCTTCCGCGATCGATCCGGACCATGCGGATTCCTGCGGGCGCGCGGAACGGCAGCTTGGGCAAATCCTCATACGCCTTCACCGCGAACTGCTTGAAGATCGGCGCGGCGAGCGTCCCGCCCTGCGCCGCGCCGCCCAAATTCCGCGGCGTGTCGAAGCCGATATACAGCCCGCCGACGAATTGCGGCGTGCCGCCGATGAACCACACGTCGGTCGGTCCATTGTTCGTCCCGGTCTTGCCGAACATCGGCCGATCGAGATCGCGCAAGGTGACCGCGGTACCGCGCTGGACGACGCCCTCGGTGATGTGGACCATCTGGTAGGCGGTCATCGCATCGAGCACCTGGCGCTGGCGCGTAACCGGGCGCGGCATCGGCTTGCCGTCCCAGTCGGGCGCGTTGCACCGGTCGCACGGCCGCCAATTCTCCGGCCAGATCACCTTGCCATGACGGTCCTGGACGAAGTCGATCAGCGACGGCGGACCGCCTTTGCCGTTGTTCGCCAGGATCGAATACGCGTTGACCATACGCCCCACGGTCGTCTCGCCGGCGCCGAGCGCAAACGAGAGGTAGGGCGCGTAATCGCCGACCCCCATCTTCTTGATGGTCGCGACCACCTTCGGCATGCCGGTCTGCGCGGCGGTCCGCACCGTCATCAGGTTGCGCGACTGCTCGATGCCCCAGCGCATCGTGTGCGGCCCGGCGCCGCGCGAATTGCCGAAGTTGCGGAAGCATTTCTGCCCCAGCCGCGCGCCCTGATAGACGCAGAACGGACCGTCGACGATGATCGAGGCGGGCGTCATGCCGTTGTCGAGCGCGGCGGAATAGACGATCGGCTTGATCGTCGAGCCCGGCTGGCGCATCGCCTGCGTCGCGCGGTTGAACGCCTGCAACCTGTCGTCGAACCCGCCTTGCATCGCCAGCACGCGACCGCTGGCGGGCTCCTCGACGACGAATGCACCCGACACCTTGGGGATCGCCCGCAACGCGAACTGGCCGCCTTCCGGCGCCACCGCGATGATGTCGCCGACCTCGATCGCGCCGAACGCGTTGCCGCCCTTGCCGCGCACCGCCATCTGCGCCGCATAGCGCGGCAGCGTGCCGGTCTTGCCGGTGCGGAAGCCCAGGCTCCAGGCATTGCCGTCCTTGCCCGTTACGATCGCCGCGACCCAATCGCGGTAATCGAGCGCGATATTGCTGTTGAGCAAGGGCTGGAGCCAGTTGTCGTCCTCGATCTCGACATGGCGAATGGGGCCGTTCCAGCCGCGCCCGCTGTCGAACCGCACCAGCCCGTCGCGCAACGCCTGCTGCGCCAGATCCTGCAACCGCGCGTCGAACGACGTCCGCACCCACAGCCCGCCCGAATAGACGCTGTACGGCCCATCCTTCGCGCTTTCGCCGAACTTCGCCATCAGCTGGCGGCGGACTTCCTCGACGAAATAGCCGCCGACGCTCTGGAACTTCGGCGTACGCCGCAACACCGCGCCGAGCGGCTCCGCGTTCGCCTGGTCCCGCTGCGCACGCGTGATGAAGCCGTTGTCGAGCATCCGGTTCAGCACATAGTTGCGCCGGATCATCGCGCGCTCGGTATTGCGCACCGGATCGTAGTTCGACGGCCCCTTGGGAAGGATCGCGAGATACGCCATCTGCGCGAGATCGAGCTGGTCGAGCTCCTTGTCGAAATACGCATGGCTCGCCGCCTCGACGCCGAACGCGTTACGCCCGAGCGCGATCTGGTTGAGGTACAGCTCCAGGATCTGCGGCTTGGTCAGCGTGTCCTCGATCTTGTACGCCAGCACCGCCTCGCGCAGTTTCCGCGACGGCGAATAGGCGTTGCCGATCAACAGGTTCTTGGCGACCTGCTGTGTGATCGTCGAGCCGCCCTTGGCGCGTTTGCCGGTGCCGAGCTTGGTCACATAGTCGTACACCGCGCCGGCGAGGCCGGGATAATCGACACCGTGATGCTCGAAGAACGATTTGTCCTCGGCGGCGAGGAATGCCTTCACCAGCAGCGGCGGATATTCGGCATAGCTCAGCTCGACGCGCCGTTCCCGCGCGTAGGAATGGATCGGCGCACCATCGATCCCGCGTACGTTGGTCGGCAGCGGCGGCTCGTAAGTGCGCAGCGTATCCACGGAAGGCAGGTCGCGCATGACCGCGAACCAGAACGCGAAGATCGCGACGACGCCGAGCACGCCAAGCGCCAGCGCGGCCTTGGTCCAACGGCTCGACCAGGCGCGCGCGAACCCGCCGCGTAGCCGGTCGCTGGTGCGGCCTGTCGCCGTCGTCGAGTTGGGGGAGGGATCGGACGCCATGATTACTGCCGCAGCGTCTAGCAGGTTAGCGCGCGCTTGCCAGCCTCCGGTGCGATGGCGGGCGGGGGAGAGGCGCTCCGGACTTCCCGTCGGCTCCGTTCGACGGTCCGTCCGCAGAATACCGCGTCCCTTGGACCACGCTTCCACCCCTACCCAGTCACCCCGGGCTTGTTCCAGGGCCCACCGATCCGCAAATTCCACGGCTGGCGAGTCCGCGCAACGGTGGATGCCGGAACGAGCCCGGCATGACGGAGGGGTAAGGGGGGCTCTACTGTTAAATAAAACGATGTAAGGTCGCCCAACCCAACGATCCTCCCCCGCCAGGGGGAGGTGGCACCGAAGGTGACGGAGGGGGAGGACACGGCGCCCAGGATGCCCATAACACCCCCACC
>NZ_JACONT010000066.1 GCF_014358075.1 Sphingomonas albertensis
ACAGTAGCGGTCGCCCGGCCCCCATAAGGGCATCGGGACGACGGTCGCGTCGCCGGCGGTGCCCGCGCGAAAGCTCCGGAACGGAGCTGATTTCCCGCCGTAGGATGCATCTGGCTTGGACGAGCGCGCCGCCGCCCCCGCATCGTCCACGGATGCGAAACCGTCCTGAAAACCACCTCTTCTACGGCGACAACCTCGCCGTCCTCCGCAAGGAGATCGCCGACGAGAGCGTCGACCTGATCTATCTCGATCCGCCGTTCAATTCGAACGCCAATTACGGCATCCTGTTCAAGGAACCCGACGGCAAATCCTCGAATGCGCAGATCGAGGCGTTCGAGGACACCTGGCACTGGAACGACACCGCCGAGGACGCCTTCGACCAGGTCGCGCGGAGCGGCAACACCAAGGCGTTCGACCTGCTCAACGCGATGCGCGGGTTTCTCGGCGACAACGACATGATGGCGTATCTGGCGATGATGGCGGTCCGCCTGCTCGAGCTGCACCGCGTGCTGAAGCCGACCGGCAGCCTGTATCTCCACTGCGATCCGACCGCGAGCCATTACCTCAAGCTGCTGCTCGACGCGATCTTCGGCAAACGCCAGATCGCGAACGAGATCATCTGGTGCTATCGGCGCTACACCGCGGCCAGCAACCGGTTCCAGCGGTTGCATGACACGCTGCTGTTCTACGGCAAGACCGACCAGCGTCGCTTCAACGACATCCGGATCCCGTATGGCGAGACGTCGGGCAAGAAGGACTCGCACTACCGACAGGACGACGATGGACGCTGGTTTCGCTGGCAGAAGCGCAAGAATGCCGAGCCCTATCGCATCTATCTCGCCGACGGGGTCAGGCTCGGCGACTGGTGGGACATCCCGATCATCAACGCGTCGTCCAAGGAGCGTCTGGGGTATCCGACGCAGAAGCCTTCGGCCCTGCTCGAACGCATCATCGCCGCCTCCTCAAACGAGGGCGACGTCGTGCTCGACCCGTTCTGCGGGTGCGGCACCGCGGTGCACGCAGCCGAAAAGCTGAAGCGGCAATGGATCGGGATCGACGTCACGCATCTCGCCATCTCGCTGATCGAGAAGCGGATGAAGGACGCGTTTCCCGCGGTCACCTTCACCGTCGAGGGAACGCCGAAGGATCTCGCCTCGGCGTGCGACCTCGCTCTCCGCGACAAATACCAGTTCCAGTGGTGGGCGGTATCGATGGTCGACGCGCTGCCGTTCGGTGGCAGGAAGAAGGGCGCGGACGGCGGGATCGACGGGCTGATCTACTTCAACGACCATGATCCCGTGTCGGGCAAGATGGTCACGCACCGCGCGATCGTGTCGGTGAAGGGCGGGCTCAATCCGGACACTGCGATGGTCGAGACGCTTGCCGCGACGATCGCGCGCGAAAAGGCACCGATCGGCATCCTGATCATGAACGCGAAGCCCACCCGCGAGATGGAACGCCGTGCCGCCGCGGTCGGCATCTATCGCGCCGGCGTCGACGAGACGTTTCCCAAGCTCCAGATCCTCACGCTCGCCGACCTGTTCCAGGGCAAGCGGCCGCGCATTCCCAACGTCGACCGCGCTGCCTTCCGCCGTGCCGCGCGCGAGGCGACGGCGCACCAGCCGAACTTGCTGTGAGTGCGCCGGAATGTCGTGATCGCCATCGCCCCGTCATCCTGACGAAAGTCAGGATCCAGAGCGACAAAAGGCTGTCCTCAATTATCCTGGATCCTGACTTTCGTCAGCATGACGGGCGGTGGTCCGGATGGCGGAACACTTGCGCACTGCGCCCTTGTTTCCATCACGTCGGACGACGATATCTACGTCTCGATCAACGGCCACGGGCATGACGCCTGTGACCGCGCATCGGCCGTGCTTTCCTTTTTCGCGAACCTGCGGTAAGGGCGCTCGTCCCGAAATTCCCCCAATTCAGAGATTATATTTGGCCAAGGAAGAACTGCTCGAGATGCGCGGCCGCGTGGTGGAACTCCTCCCCAACGCGATGTTCCGGGTTCAGCTCGAAAACGACCACGAGATTCTCGGTCACACCGCCGGCAAGATGCGCAAGAACCGCATCCGCGTGCTGGTCGGCGACGAGGTGCTGTGCGAACTCACGCCGTACGATCTGACCAAGGGTCGCATCACCTACCGCTTCAAATAAGCCCGTGGGTGCCTAGGCGCCTGCCGCTTCTATAACGAGGCACCAATGCTGGTCCTGGCCTCTTCCTCGCCCCGCCGCCGCGATCTGCTCGCACGGCTCGGCGTCGTGCCGTCGCGCGTGGAATCCCCTGACATCAACGAGAGCCCGCGCAAGGCCGAGCCGCCGCGCGCCTACGCGCTTCGCCTCGCGGTCGAGAAGGCCAGCGCCGTCGCGCGTGCGGAGGGCGAGATCGTCCTCGCCGGCGATACGACGATTGCGCTCGGCAGCCGCATCCTGCCCCCCGCCGACACGATCGAGATCCAGCGCGACCTGCTTGGCAAGCTGTCGGGCCGCCGCCACCATTGCCTATCCGTAGTCTGCGTGATCGACGCGACCGGCAAGGTGCGGACGCGGATCGCCGACACGATCGTCGCGTTCAAGCCGCTCTCCCCCGCCGAGATCGACGATTATCTCGCGTGCGGCGAAGGCCTCGGCAAGGCCGGCGGCTACGCGATCCAGGGCCGCGCGGAGGCGTTCGTCCGCTTCCTGTCGGGCAGCCATTCGGGCGTCGTCGGCCTGCCCCTGTTCGAAACGCGCGCGCTGTTGAAGACCGCGGGCGTCGCGCTTGCCTGATCCTGGGCCTGAATGGCTCTACGAAGCCGGCATCGGCGAAGCGCGCGCGGCTCTGGTGGACGATGATCAGATTATCGAAGCTGCGATCGAACTCGACACCGAGGCACTGAAGGTCGGTCTCGTCGCACGTGCGCGGCTCGTCGAACTGCTGCCGGGCCGCCGCGGTCGCGTCACGCTCGACGGCGGCGAAGTGCTGATCAACCACCTCCCCCAGGGCATCACGCAGGGCGCAAGCCTGACCGTCGAGATCGTCCGGCAGGCCCTCCCCGAAGCCGGCCGTGCAAAGCTGGCCAAGGCCGTTCCCAGCGATCTGCCGCCCTGCCCGGCTCCGACGCTGTACGAGCGCCTCGTGGCGACCGGCCTGCCCGTCCGCAGCCCTTGTGCGCACGAACCCGACGCGCTTGAGGCGGCAGGCTGGTCCGAACTCCTCGACGAAGCGACCAGCGGCGAGATCGTCTTCCCGCTCGGCGCGCTCCGCCTCTCGCCGACGCCCGCGATGACGCTGTTCGACGTCGACGGCGCGCCGCCGCTCGACACGCTCGCGATTGCCGCCGCGCATGCCGTCGCCCGCGCGCTTCGCCGACACGGGATCGGCGGCTCGATCGGCATCGATTTCCCGACGTTGCAGGGCAAGGCTCAGCGCAACGCCGTCGCCGCCGCAATCGACGAATCCTTGCCGCAGCCGTTCGAGCGCACCGCGATGAACGGCTTCGGCTTCCTGCAGATCGTTCGCCCCCGCCCCCGCGCGTCGATCCCCGAGATCCTCCGCAGCGATCCGGTCGGTGCAGCGACCCGCGCGACGCTCCGCACGCTCGAACGCACGCCACCGACCGCCTCGCGCTGCCATACCTTGCCCGCGGCCGTCCACGCACGCCTCATGGCGCGTCCTGCCTGGCTGGCGGAACTCGCGCGCCGCACGGGCGTCGTCCACGAACTGGAGAGCGCCTGATGACAACCGTCAAATGCCCGATTTGCGACCAGCCCGCGGCACCCGAATACAAGCCGTTCTGCTCGAGCCGCCACCGCGACCGCGACCTGTTGCAGTGGCTTGGCGAAGGCTATCGCATTCCCGGCCGATCAATTGCGCAAACGGGGCTGGACAGCGCTGAAGACGCCGACTAAACGCGCCCTTCCGATCGCAAGGTCGGACGCTTCTCCGGTCCCAGACCGGACGTGCCCGGATAGCTCAGTTGGTAGAGCATGCGACTGAAAATCGCAGTGTCGGCGGTTCGACCCCGTCTCCGGGCACCATTTTTCCCCGCTCCCGTTCGTGCTGAGTAGAGACCGAGTAGCTGCGTCAGCAGGGTATCGAGAGCGCGTATCGAAGCATGGGTTCCGCGCGCCAACCTGTCCTTCGATACGCCGCCTCGATACGCCGCCTACGGCGACTACTGAGGACGAACGGGAGGCGCGCTAGCACCCCGGCGCGGTCCGTTAGCGGCGGATGCGGGTGACGTGACCCATTTTCCGCCCCGGCCGCGCGGTACCCTTGCCGTACAGGTGCAGGTGCGCGCCGGGTTCGGCCAGCAGCTCCGCCCAGCGATCGGCATCGTCGCCGATCAGGTTCTCCATCGTCGCTTCACGTCCGGTCAGCGTCGTCGCGCCGAGCGGCAGGCCGCAGATCGCGCGGATGTGGTTTTCGAATTGCGAGCATTCGGCGCCTTCGATCGTCCAATGGCCGGAATTGTGGACGCGCGGCGCCATCTCGTTGAAGACCGGGCCGTCGGCGCCGACGAAGAACTCGCAGGCCAGCACGCCGACATAGTCGAGTTCGGCTGCGATCCGTTCGGCAAGCGCTGCGGCCTCGTCGGCCTGCGCCAGGACTGCGGCGGGTGCGGGGACCGTCGAGTGGCGGAGGATCGCGTCGCGGTGGACGTTGAGTGGTGAATCGTAGCGCGCGATGCTGCCGTCGAGGCCTCGGGCGATCAGGATCGAGAACTCGTGGTCGAACGGGACGAAGGCTTCTAGCACTGCGGGGCCGCCGATCGTGTCCCAGGCGGCTTGCGCGCCGTCGGGCGTGTCGATCTTGACCTGGCCCTTACCGTCATAGCCGAACCGCGCGGTCTTGAGGATGGCGGGGGTGCCGATCGCCTTCAGGCCCGCCTGCAGGCTTTCGAGGCTGTCGACCGCACCCCAAGGTGCCGGGCGGCCGCCGACGCTCTCCACGAAGCGTTTCTCGCCGATCCGCTCCTGCGCGACGCGGAGCGCACGCGGGCTCGGGTGGACGGGGACGCGGTCTGCGAGCCATTCCACGGGCTCGACTGCGATGTTCTCGAACTCGTACGTGATCACGTCGCAGGCATCGGCGAAGTCGGCGAGGACGATGCGGTTGTGGTAGTCGGCGCGCGTCATGGTCGAGGCGGACTGCGCGGCGACGCTCTCCTGGTCGGGCGCGAGGACGTGCGTGTGATAGCCGAGCTGGGCCGCGGCGGTCGCGAGCATGCGACCGAGCTGGCCACCGCCGAGGATGCCGATGGTCGATCCGGGGGGAAGCGGCGTCATGTCAGCGTCTTTCAGGCTATCGTCTTCAAGCGGGGGTCGGTGGCGACGGCGTCGGTCTGTGCGGCGCGCCAGGCTTTGAGGCGATCGGCCAGCGCATCGTCGGACGTCGCGAGGATCGCGGCGGCGAGCAGGCCGGCATTGATCGCGCCGGGCTTGCCGATCGCGAGCGTGCCGACCGGGATGCCGCCGGGCATCTGGACGATCGAGAGCAGGCTATCCATGCCCTTCAGCGCCTTCGATTCGACGGGGACGCCGAGTACCGGGAGGTGCGTCATCGAGGCGGCCATGCCGGGGAGGTGCGCCGCGCCGCCGGCGCCCGCGATCACAACCTTGAGACCGCGGTCGGCGGCGGTGGTCGCGTAGTCGTACAGGCGCTGCGGGGTGCGGTGCGCGGAGACGACTTTGGTCTCGTAGGCGACGTCGAGCGCGTCGAGCGTCTCGGCGGCGTGGCGCATCGTCTCCCAATCGGACGTGCTGCCCATGATGATGCCGACTAGAGCCACGATCGCCCCCTGATTCAAGGAGCGCCGTGCCTAGCGATGCGGGGGGGATTGGGCAATGTTTTGGTGGGTATGCTGCTCCCATCCCTGGAAGGGAGGGGTTGGGGGTGGGTCGGCTGCTTGGTGACCACGATATCCGCCAACTGGCCTACCCACCCCCGGCCCCTCCCTTTCAGGGAGGGGTGAAGTAAGAGACGTCGGTGTCAGCGCTCGCTCAAGTAGTAGCGGTCGGTGGCGGTCAGGTCGGCGTCGAGTTCGTAGACGATCGGCTGGCCGGTCGGGATCTCCAGGCTGGTGATCTCGTCGTCGGGGATGTTCGACAGGTGCTTGACCAGCGCGCGGAGCGAGTTGCCGTGGGCGGAGATCAGGATTCGCTGGCCGTCCTTCAGCGCGGGCGCGATCCGCTCGTCCCAGTAGGGGAGGACGCGCGCGATGGTGTCCTTGAGGCTCTCGGTCCTGGGGATCGCGATGCCGTCGTAACGCCGGTCCTTCGAGAGGTCGAACGCGCTGCCGTCCTCCAGAACGGGGGGCGGGACGTCGAAGCTGCGGCGCCAGATATGGACCTGCGCATCGCCGTGCTTGGCGGCGGTCTCGGCCTTGTCGAGGCCAGTGAGGCCGCCATAGTGACGCTCGTTGAGGCGCCAGTCCTTCTCGACCGGGAGCCAGAGGCGACCCATCGCCTCGAGCGCGATGTTGAGCGTCTTGATCGCCCGCGTTTGGAGGCTGACGAAGGTCTGGTCGAAGTCGAGGCCCTTGGCGGCCATCAGCTCGCCCGCGGCCTTGGCTTCAGCCTCGCCCTTGGCGGTCATGTCGACGTCCCACCAGCCGGTGAAGCGATTCTCTAGGTTCCAGGTGGACTGGCCGTGGCGGATCAGGACTAGGGTCGGCATTCGGGCTCCAGTAAAAAGAAGGTTAGGCAGGGTTAGGCCAACGCATGATCTTTTGTCTCATGGGCGACCTTCGCAATCTCCAGCCAACCCATTGAAATTGTTCTAGATATCGTCGATCATGTCGGCGAGCGTCTCCAGCATCGCATGCGCCAATGTTTTCGAGCGCTCGGGCGACCAGCCGAACTCGGGATCGGGGTTGGCATCGTGATCCTTGAACGGCATCTCGAGCGTCATCGACACCGCGCCGAAGCGCTCGGCGACTTGGTTGGTCGACATCGACAGGTTCGCAGACCCGGGCGCAGACTTGGGATAGCCCTTCTCGGTCTGGAAATCGGGCGTGTGCGCGGCGAGCCGCCGGCCGTAGTCGTAGAATTTCTCGCCGTGCGCGTCGGTCCAGGACGCGATGCCCTCGAACCCGGCGATGAAGTTCGCGGGGATCGCCTCGTCGCCGTGGATGTCCATCGCGACGTCGACGCCGGTCTGGTCCATCGCGTTGCGGACGCAGAGAACTTCGGGGCTCTTCTCAAGCGTGGGCGTATGCCATTCGCGATTGAGGTTCACGCCCACGGCATTGGTGCGCAGATGCCCGCGGCGCGTGCCGTCCGGGTTCATGTTCGGGACGACGTTAAAAGTCGCCTTCGCCAGCAGCGCGGCGGTGACCGGATCGGCCGAATCGGTCAACCGCTCCAGCGCGCCTTCCATCCACCATTCGGTCATCGATTCGCCGGGATGCTGGCGCCCGTAAATCCAGACCTGCTTGGGACCGCTGCCGATGGTGAAGCAGTCGATCGCCTGCCCGTCGAGCGACTGGCCGAGTTCGCGGTGCGCGACGCCCAGCAGCAACGCTGTGCGCGCGACCAGAGCCTCGTGCATCTCCATCGTGTACGGCGCGAAATAGGCGAACCAGGCGAGATCGGTATCGGCGGTGAAGTCGAATTCGAGCACGCCGTCGGCATAGCGCGTCTCGATCATCCGCCATGCCTGGCGATCGGTGCTGGCGCGCGTCTTGTAGCCCGGCCAGCCGAACGGATAGGCCGACTTGCACGCGTTGAGGATACGATAGGTCAGCGTCCGGCCTGCCGCGCCCGCCACGCGAAAATAGAACCACTGGAAGAAGTCGGACTGGTGATCCGTGACGATCTCCAGGTCGATTCGGTCCCCGTCGATGGCGACAACACGGATGTTGCCGCCATCGAAGGCTGCGTTGATGGTGACGGGAGTAGCGGCGGGACTCAATGTTTCGGCGTTCATTTCACCTGAATAGTGCGACCGGACTCGCCGGGGAACCCCATGAACAAGGCGCGGGCGAGCTTCGTGGCCTGGATATCGGTGCGTGCGTCCTCCTTGCGGGCGTCGGCGAACGACTGCGCGCGACCTTCCCAGACGGGCGACTGATCGGCGGTGCGCTTGATCGTCACCGACAGCTCGGACACGAGGATCGCGGTGCTCCCGCCGCCGCCGATCGGGAAGCCGACCCCGCCGCCGAGACCGACGCCGCCACCGCCACGACCGCCGCTGAAGCCGCCGCCGCCCAGACCGATGCTGATCGGCGAGCGCTTGGGTGGGCCAGCCTGCGTGGTGCGGGTGAAGGCAACAGTCGCGACGAGCAGCGGCTTCGCGCCGGGTGCCGGGACGCTGTACCCGGCCTGGAGCAACTGGCCCTGCACGGCGGCGGCATAGGTCTTGAACTCGATACTGGCCGGGCCGCCGGAGGTCAGCGGCTGGACCGCGATCGTCCCGCGGTCGATCGGTTCGCCGAGGTGATAGCGCAGCACCTCGGTCGGAGGCAGCGACGGGCCGGTCGCGCACGCGGTGAGGGATGCGCCTGCCAGCGCCAGGACCAGGATCGAACGTACCGCCATCGGGACTTCCTTAGAATGTTGCGCTATAGTAACGCTCCGACCAGCCGAGTGGGTTCCCGGATGGGAGGCCCTCTTCGGGTAGGAGCGTGTCCGTTGCTTGACTTGGACACACCCCGCCATTAGGCGATCCCGTCTTTCCGCACACCTAGATTTGAAAAGAAGCGAATCGATCATGAAGATCCGCAATTCCCTGAAGTCGCTCAAGGATCGTCACCGCGATAACCGCGTGATCCGTCGTCGTGGCCGTACCTACGTCATCAACAAGACCAACCGTCGCTTCAAGGCACGCCAGGGCTAACCTCCTATCTTGCTGAAGAGGGGGAAGACCGCCGTCATTTTCGACGTCGGTCGCGTCCTTTACGACTGGGATCCGCGGATCCTGTACGAGCGCCTGATCGACGACGATCGGGCGCTCGACGCGTTCCTGCGCGATGTCGTGACGATCGACTGGCACTTCCAGCACGACGCTGGCCGTGACTTCGCCGACACCTCGGCGGAGCTGGCCGCGCTGTATCCCCAGCATGCCGCGCTGATCGCCGCCTGGGGGCCGCGATTCAACGAGAGCATCGGTGCGCGAATCGCGGGCATGCACGAGATCGTCGAAGAGCTCGATTCGGCCGGCGTGCCGCTGTTCGCGATCACGAACTTCAGCCACGAGTTCTGGCCACCCTTCCGCGCGCGTGAAGCCGCGCTGTTCGACCGGTTCCGCGACGTCGTCGTGTCGGGCGAGGAGAAGATGGTGAAGCCGGATCCGGCGATCTATCGGCTGGCGCTGAAGCGATTCGGGTTGGCGGCGGAGGACGCGGTGTTCGTCGACGACAATGCGGCGAACGTGGCGGCGGCGCAGGCGTTAGGGATTGAATCGGTGCTGTTCACGGACGCGGCGGATTTTCGTGCGCGGTTGGTCGAGCTGGGGCTCCCGATCGCGGCCTGACCTACCGCCGCCTTCGTCAAAGTTTGTTTCCCCGCGAAGGCGGGGACCCAGTCTGCGCGA
>NZ_JACONT010000067.1 GCF_014358075.1 Sphingomonas albertensis
CGCCCCCCAGTTCCAGGCGCTGCACTGCTTGGCTGCCCCTCACCCCGACCCTCTCCCCGCAGGGGAGAGGGAGCAGCGACCCCAACCCGCTGGATTTCCCATTCCAACGTCACCCCCGAATGCGCCTTCACTCTGTCCCGTACCTCTTCACCCAGCGCCTCGATTTCCGCGCTCGACGCGGACCCGAGGTTCAGCAGGAAATTGCAATGCTTCTCGCTGACCTGCGCATCGCCGCGAGTCAGCCCCCGACACCCCGCCGCGTCGATCAAAGCCCAAGCCTTATGCCCCTCGGGATTCTTAAACGTCGACCCGCCCGTCCGCGAACGGAGAGGCTGCGAAGCCTCACGCTCGGCGGCAATCCGATCCATCTCTGCACCGATCACAGCTGGCTCGCCGGGCGTGCCGGAGAAGACGGCTTCGACTACAACCGCACCAGCGGGAAGGTCAGAATGCCGATAGGTGAAACCAAGCTTCTCAGCGAACCAAGTCTCGACCGACCCGTCCCGCGTGACAACGGTAGCCTCGACCAGAATATCGCTGACATCGCGACCATAAGCCCCCGCGTTCATCCGAACCGCACCCCCAACCGTCCCCGGAATCCCGCGCAAAAACTCAAGCCCGGCAATTCCAGCGTCCCGCGCAGCGCTGGCAACGGTGATCCCCATCGCCCCCGCCCCCGCACGAACGCGGCCGTCCTGCACCGAAACCTTGGCCATCGCCTTAGGCAATCGCACAACGACCCCCGGCACGCCGCCATCGCGCACGATCAGGTTCGAGCCTACACCAACCGGCAGCACCGGCGTCGAAGGATCGAGAGCCTTCAGCAACTCCGCCAAATCCTCGACATCCGCAGGCCGCACCAGCCACTCCGCCGGGCCACCTGTACGAAACCAGATAAAGTCCGCCAGACTGCCATTAGCCGTCAGAGTACCACGCAGATCCTCCCCGGCACGGGGAGGGGGACCGCCAAAGGCGGTGGAGGGGGCGCTGCCAGAAGCGTTACGCTCGTGGACGCCCCCCTCCACCATGCCCTGCATGGTCCCCCTCCCCGTACCGGGGAGAATTTGCGACGCGCCACTCACGCCATCACCTTCGCACGTTCGGCAGCGATCGCGTCAGCGAGGCCAGCCGCCCATTTCGTGATGTCGCCAGCGCCGAGGCACACGACCATGTCGTCAGTCTCGATCGTCGCCGCCAACTCTACCGCCAGCGCATCAGCATCCGCGACCACACCCGCGAACCGGTGCCCGCGCCGCTTCAACCCCTCGACCAAAGCCTCGGCATCGACGCCTTCCACGGGCGCCTCACCCGCCGCGTAGACCGGCGTCACCAAAACCCGATCCGCATCGTTGAACGCAGTCTGGAAATCCTCCATCAGATTGCCGAGCCGCGAATAGCGATGCGGCTGCACCACCGCGATCACGCGACCCTTCACACCCTCGCGCGCTGCCGCCAGCACCGCCCGGATCTCGACCGGGTGATGCCCGTAATCGTCGATGATCGTGACACCGGCAACTTCGCCAACCTTGGTGAACCGCCGCTTCACGCCGCCGAACTTGGCAAACCCCTGCTGGATCGTCGCATCCGCAATCCCGAGTTCCAGCGCCACGCCGATCGCCGCCAGCGCGTTCTGGACGTTGTGCCGCCCCGGCATCGGCATCTCGATTCCCGAGATCGTCCGCGTCGCACCATCCCGCTCGCGCACCACGCAATCAAAACGATTGCCGCCCGGGATCGGCGTAACCTCCACCCCGCGCACATCCGCCTGCGCCGAGAAACCATACGTCACGACCCGACGATCGCGCACCCGCGGCAGGATCCCCTGCACCTCCGGATGATCGAGGCACAGCAACGCCGCACCATAGAACGGCACGTTCTCGACGAACTCGACGAACGCATCCTTCACCGCCTCGAACGAGCCGTAATGGTCGAGATGCTCGGGATCGATGTTGGTCACCACCGCGATCGTGCCGTCGAGCCGCAGGAAGCTGCCGTCGCTCTCGTCCGCCTCCACGACCATCCAGTCGCTCGCACCCAATCGCGCGTTCGAGCCGTACGAGTTGATGATCCCGCCATTGATGACCGTCGGATCGACCCCGCCCGCATCGAGCAGCGCCGCCACCATCGACGTCGTCGTCGTCTTCCCATGCGTCCCGGCAACCGCGACGGTCGACTTCAACCGCATCAGCTCAGCCAGCATCTCGGCACGCCGCACAACCGGCACGCGCGCGTTCAATGCCGCCTCGACCTCGGGGTTCGAGCGCACGATCGCGGTCGACACGACCACCACCGCGGCATCGCCGATGTTCGACGCGGCATGGCCGATCGCCACCGGGATGCCCTTGTCGCGCAACCCCTGCACGACATAGCCCTCGGCCACGTCCGAGCCCTGCACGCGGTAGCCGAGGTTCTTCATCACCTCGGCGATGCCCGACATGCCGATCCCGCCGATCCCGACGAAGTGGATCGTGCCGATATCCGTTGCGACGCCCTTCATGCGAACTGCGCCTTGGGCTTGGAGGGCGCGCCGACCGGAATCCGCGACAACGGTGCATCCAGGCTCTCGACCAGATCGGCCAGATCGCTCGCCGCGTTCGGCCTTCCGCAACTGCGCGCACGCCCCGCCGCATTCTGCAACGCCGCCGGATCGAGCCCGAGTTTCTGCATCTGCTTGGCCAGTTCCACTGCGGTAAAGTCTTCTTGCGCGATCGTCCGCGCGCCGCCCGCCCGCGTGATCTCGCGCGCGTTCACGGTCTGGTGGTCGTCGGTCGCGCCCGGCAGCGGAACCAGGATCGCCGGACGCCCCGCCGCGGTCAGCTCCGAAATCGTCGAAGCGCCCGCGCGTGCGATCACCAGATGCGCCCAGGCCAGTTGCTCGGGCATATCGGGCAGATACGTCGCCAGCTCGGCCGGGATATGATGCTCGGCGTACTTCGCGCGGACCGCGTCGATATCCTCGATCCGCGCCTGATGAGTCACCTGCAACCGCCGCCGGAAGGTCACCGGGAGCATCGCCAGACCGTCGGGCACGACCTGCGACAGGATGCTCGCCCCCTGGCTACCGCCGGTAACGAGCACGCGGAAGATGCCGTCTTCCTCCAGCAGCGGATACGGCCGCGAGCGCAGCGCCAGCACCGCCTCGCGCACGGGATTGCCGACCAGATGCGCCTTGCCCAGCAGCTTGGGCGCGAGGCGCTCGGTCGGCTCGGACGAGGTCGCGATCGCATCGACGCGACCCGCGACGAACCGGTTCACCCGACCCAGTACCGCGTTCTGCTCATGCACAGCCGTTGGAATCTTGTCCGCGAACGCCGCCAGCAACGCCGGCAACGCAGGATAGCCGCCAAAGCCGATCACGGCGGCGGGCTTGAAGGTCCGGTACAGTTCGCGCGCCATCGCCCGCCCGCGCCACATCTCCCGCGTGGCCCGAGCCCAGCCGAGCGGCCCGCCGGTAAAACGTCCCGCCGGCAAGACATGCGTCTGGATGTCCTCGAACAGCCCCGGAAACCGTACTCCGCGCGCATCGCTGACCAGCGCAACGCGGTGGCCACGCTTCGTCAGTTCGGCCGCGAGCGCCGCCGCCGGGACCATGTGTCCGCCCGTGCCACCGGCTGCTAGGACATAATGCTTACTCATTCACCACTCCAGCGGACGACATAAGGGCTCCGCGTGAGAAACGGATTGCGCCGGGTAAACGCCAGCAGCAACCCCATGCCGACCGACAACGCGATCATCGACGACCCGCCATAGCTGATGAACGGCAGCGTCATACCCTTCGATGGCGCGAGGCCGGTGTTGACCGCCATGCTCACCAGCGCCTGCGCGCCGAACTGCGTGGCGAGGCCCGCCGAGGCCAGCAGCTTGAATTCGTCCTGCTCGTCCAACAACTTGACGAACACGCGCACCACGATCGCGAGGAAGATCACCGCGATCACCGAGCATGCGATCAGCCCGAACTCCTCGCCAATCACCGAGAAGATATAGTCGGTATGTGCCTCGGGCAGCCCGAACTTCGCCGCACCCGCGCCCGGCCCCGTCCCGGTCCAGCCGCCCGCGGTCAGCGTATTATGCGCCGCATTCGTCTGGAAATGGTCGCCCGCGCCCTCGCCCTCGACACCCGGAAACAGGAACGCATCGATCCGCGACCGCGCCACGCCGTAGAAGACATACGCGGCGATCAGCCCCGCCGGCGCCATCGCGACGAGGCCGAGCATGACCTTGGCCGGCGTCCCCGCGATCATCAGCAGCGCCATCCAGACCGAGCAGAAGATGATCGTCTGGCCGAAATCGGGTTGCAGCATCAGCAGCACCGCGACGCCTGCGGTCATCGCGCCGGTGATCAGCACGGTCGGCAGCTCGGCATCCTTCGCACGTAGCGACAACAGCCACGCGACCGTGACGATAAATAGCGGCTTCAGGAACTCCGACGGCTGGAACTGCGCGAATCCGACGCCGAGCCAGCGCCGTGCGCCGTTCGCCTCGACCCCGATGAACGGCGTCACCATCAGCATCAGCACGAACAGCGCGCACCCGCCGATCGCCATCCGCCGCGCCATCGAGACGGGCATCATCGACACGCCGAACAGCACGGGGAGCGACACGCCGACCCACATCAACTGTCGCCAGAAATAGTATAGCGGCGCGATCTTGTGGTGCTCGCCCGAATAGCGGACCGCACTCGCGGGCGATGCTGCGGCGACCGCAATCAGGCCGATCGCGATCAAGAACAGCGTCAACAGCAGGAGCATCCGGTCGATATCCCAGAACCACGTGCCGAGCGGCGACTGATCGCCGCGGCCACCGCGCCGCTTCATCTTGGCGACGATGCCGGTCTTCTGTCCGGACACACCCATATCCATGGCCCCAGCGCGCAAATCGGTCATGCCAGCGACTCCACCGCAGCGCGGAACGCCGCCCCGCGCGCTTCGTAATCGCGAAACTGGTCGAAGCTAGCACAAGCGGGGGATAACAACACCGTGTCGCCGGGCTTCGCGTTGGCTGCGGCACTGCGGACGGCTGCGTCGAGCGTACCGACGTTCTCGACCGGCATGGAATCTTTCAGGATTTCGGCGAACCGCGGCCCCGCCTCGCCGATCGCGTAGGCGCGGACGACGTGGCCGAAAGCGGGCTTGCACGCGTCGAGGTCGTCGCCCTTCGCGCGCCCACCGATGATCCAGTGGACGCGGTCGAACGCGGCGAGCGCCGGCGCGGTGCTTTCGGGATTGGTCGCCTTGCTGTCGTCGACATAGGCGACGCCCCCATAAGACGCGATCTGCTGCATCCGGTGCGGCAGGCCGGAGAAACTGGTGAGGCCGCGGTCGATGTCGACCTCGCTCACGCCCAGCGCCTTCACGACCGCGATCGCCGCGAGCGCATTCTGTGCGTTGTGCGGACCTTGGAGCGCGGGCCAGTTGCTCTGATCCATGCACACGCCCGGCGCGATCTTGGTGAGATGCTCGCCTTTCGCCGACAGACCGCGCGCGATCTGCGCGGACGGCGCATCGCCGATCCCGATGACCGCGTCATGCTCGACCGACTGCATCGCGAACAACCGCGTCTTCGACGCCGCATAGCCCTCGAAGCCGTCATAGCGATCGAGATGATCCGGCGTGATGTTGAGCAGCACCGCGACGTCGCAATCGAGCGTCTGCGTCAGGTCGATCTGATAGCTCGACAGTTCGAGCACATAGACGCCGCCCTCGGGGAGCGGCTGCTGCTCAAGGATCGGCAGGCCGATGTTGCCGCCCATCAGCGTGGGGATGCCCGCGGTCTTGAGGATATGGTGGACGAGCGCGGTGGTGGTCGACTTGCCGTTCGTGCCGGTGATGCCGACGACCTTGTGCGGGGGGAGGTCTGCGCGGGCTTGCGCGAACAACTCGATGTCGCCGATAACGGGGACGCCGGCTACGCGCGCGGTTGCGGCGAGCGGGTGCGTGTTCAGAGGCACTCCCGGCGAAACGACGAGTGCGTCGAAGCCCGACAGATCATCCAACGGCGCAACGTCCACGAGCCCTCTCCCCTCCGGGGAGAGGGTTGGGTGAGGGGCTGTTCCGAGCGCAACATTGCTGGGCTGCCCCTCACCCCAACCCTCTCCCCGCAGGGGAGAGGGAGCAAAGACGGCGCGCTCGGCCTCGGCCGAATCCCACGCGACGACCTGCGCGCCACCAGCCACAAGCGCCCGAACAGCCGCAGCCCCAGACCGCGCCAGCCCCAGCACCGCATAGCGTTTCCCGCGCCAGGCCTTCGCGATAATCACCGCAGCTTCAACGTCGAAAGGCCGACCAGCGCCAGCACCAGCGCGATGATCCAGAAGCGGATCACCACCGTCGCCTCGGCCCAGCCGAGCTGTTCGAAATGATGGTGGATCGGCGCCATCCGGAACACGCGCTTGCCGGTGCGCTTGTAGAAGAACACCTGGATGATCACCGACAGCGCCTCGATCACGAACAGCCCGCCAATGATCCCCAGCACGATCTCGTGATGCGCGACGACCGCGATCGTCCCCAGCGCGCCGCCGAGCGCGAGGCTCCCGGTATCGCCCATGAACACTGCGGCCGGCGGCGCATTGAACCACAGGAACGCGAGCCCTGCCCCAACGATAGCCCCGCAGAAGATCGCCAGTTCACCCGCACGAGGGACATGAGGAATGCCGAGGTAATCCGCGAACTTCACGTTCCCGACCAGATACACGATCACCATGAACGCGACGCTGGCGATGATCACCGGCATCGTCGCCAGCCCGTCGAGCCCATCGGTCAGGTTCACCGCATTGCCGAACGACACGATCGTGAAAGCGGCAAAGACCGGGAAGAACCAGCCCAGATCGAGGTACATGCGCGACGTGAACGGCAGATACAGATGCGGCCCGTTCTGCGACATGATGATCGTCGCGGCGATCCCCGCGATCGCGAACTCGAGCAGCAGCCGCGTCCGCCCGCTGATCCCCGCGGTGCTCGCCTTACGCACCTTGTCATAGTCGTCGAGGAACCCGATCGTCCCGAAGCCCAGCGTCACGAACACGCACGCCCAGACATACGGATTGCTCAGGTCCATCCACAGGAAGATCGCGAGGCACATCGAGGTCAGGATCATCAGCCCGCCCATCGTCGGCGTGCCGCGCTTCGAAAGATGCGACTGCGGGCCGTCGGCGCGGATCGGCTGCCCCTTGCCCTGCCGCACGCGCAACCAGCCGATGAACTTCGGCCCGATGATAAGGCCGATGATCAGCGCGGTCGCCACCGCACCGCCGGTCCGCACCGTCTGATACCGGATGAGGTTCAGCAGGCCGGGAAACCCCAGATGCTCGGCGAGCCAGTACAACATTCAGTTAATCCCGCCTTTGAGGCCAGCTTGTAGACCAGCCACGACGCGGGCGAGGCCCACCCCGTTCGATCCCTTGACGAGCACGACATCGCCCGGCGCCAGGATCGTCCGTAACGACGCGAGCGCGGCCGCAGCGTCGCCCACATGGACGGTTTCGATCTGTCTCTCAAGCACCTGCGCTAGCGGCGCCATCGCTTCACCGACCAGCAGCGCCATTTCGACGCGCGCGGCGAGAATGGGCTCGGCGAGGCCGGCGTGATAGTCGTCGGAGCCCTCGCCCAGTTCGCGCATCTCGCCGAGTACCGCGATGTGGCGGCCCAGCTCGTGGCTGAGGACGCTTAACGTCGCGCGCATCGATGCAGGGTTGGCGTTGTAGCTCTCGTCGATCACCAGCGCCTGGCCTTCGCCGACGCTGACCAGCGATCGTGCGCCGCGACCTTGCAGCCCACCGAGTTCGGCAAGTGCCAGCCCGGCCAATCCAAGATCACTGCCGGCCGCCTGCACGCACGCCAGCACGCCGAGCGCGTTCGACACCCAGTGCGCGCCGGGCTGCGCGATCGTGAAGCTCAGCTCGTGCTCCGCCCCCTGCCCCATCCGCGCGGTGACGAACGTCCCGCCGGTCGGCAGCCGCATCGCCTCGATCGCACGGACATCGGCGCCCTTCTCGCTGCCGAACGTGACGATGTGCGCGGCATGCGGCGCAGCATGGCCGAGCAGCCGATCGCGGTGAGGGCTGTCATAAGGCACGATCGCCGTTCCGCCCGGCTCAAGCCCGGCGAAGATCTCCCCCTTCGCATCCGCAATCGCGCTCTCGTCGGGAAAAAACGCGGTATGCGCGGGGGCGATCGCGGTGATCATCGCGATGTGCGGCCGCACGAGTTGGGTCAGCTCGGCAAGCTCACCGGCGTGGTTCATCCCCATCTCGAACACGCCGAACTTCGCGTCGCGCGGCATGCGGGCGAGGCTGAGCGGTACGCCGGTATGGTTGTTGTAACTCTTGACCGAACGATGGACCTCGCCGGGGGCTGCGCGGTCGAGACACGCGAACAGCGCCTCCTTCGCGCTGGTCTTGCCGACGGACCCGGTGACACCCATGATCTTGGCGGTGGAGCGCGCCCGGCTGGCGCGGCCGAGTGCCTGCAACGCGATGAAGCTATCCGCAACAAGGACGTGCGGATGGTCGCAAGGTTCGGACACTATCGCCCCCGCCGCGCCTTGGGCGAAGGCCTGGTCGAGGAACAGGTGGCCATCGCTGGCCTCCCCCTTCATCGCGACGAAGAGATCACCGGGCCCGACTTCGCGCGAGTCGAAGGCGACGCCGGTAACGGAGAAGTCACCAGACGCCACACCACCGGTAGCGGCAGCGATCTCAACTGAAGTCC
>NZ_JACONT010000068.1 GCF_014358075.1 Sphingomonas albertensis
GGGCGGGCGCCCAAACCGTGACTTCAGCGTATGCCACCGCGCCAAAGCCAGCCCACGAGTTGACGCCCCCACCCCAAGCGCTACCCCCCAACAGATGGCCAAACCCGACCGCCTCGCCCGTCTAGACGCCCAGCGCGAAGACCTGGAAACCGACTACCACGAAACCCTCCTGGCAGCGCTCGAAAAGACCGCGTCCGGATCGCTAGGCCTGTTCGACCGCACCGCAGACCGCCGCGTCCGCGCCGCGATCGCCCCGACGATCGACGCGCTCACCGAGATGGGTACCGACATCGACGCGATGCGTGAGCGCCTGATGATGGAGCCCTTTGCGCTCCACCGCGACTTCTTCGCCGCGCGAGGCCCGGTCAGCGCCAGCGCGGTCGGCGAGCAGAAGGAAGCGCGACTGTGGCTGGATCGGCTGACGGCGCCACCTTCTACGCTGTAGATGACCATCGCTACCTAAGCGACAGGCTCCCCTCCCTTGGGAGGAAGGCGCAGGGGGTGGGTCAGCTTCATCTCGTCCGAACGCTCGCGACCAAAGCGGGCCAACCCACCCCCAGCCCCTCCCTTCCAGGGAGGGGAGAACCGATAGCTGAGCACGCCGCTAAAGCTCTGGACGCACCTGCCCGCTCCGCTTCAAGTGCCTCTGAGCAGCCCTACCCCTCGAACCGCCACCCCACATTGGTCCCCGCGAGAAACGGCACCACGGCCGTCTCCCCCGCGCCGATCGACGCCGGCACTTCGGCATCCCCACGCACCAGCGTCACAGTGCCCTCATTCAACGGCAGCCCATAGAACCGCGCGCCATGCTCGGAGGCGAACCCTTCGAACTTGTCGAGCGCGCCCTCCTCGTCGAACACCCGCGCGTACGCCTCCAGCGCGAACGGCGCGTTGAAGATCCCCGCGCACCCGCACCCGGACTCTTTCGCCCCGACGACGTGCGGCGCGCTGTCCGTCCCTAGGAAGAACCGCGGCGATCCCGACACCGCCGCCTGCCGCACCGCGAGCCGGTGCGTCTCGCGCTTCAGCACCGGCAGGCAGTAGGCATGCGGCCTGAGCCCCCCGTCGAACAGCGCGTTGCGGTTGATCAGCAGGTGCTGCGGCGTGATCGTCGCGGCGATCGGATGGTCCGCCTCGGCCACGAACGCCGCTGCCTCTGCGGTCGTGATATGCTCCAGCACGATCTTCAGCCCCGGATAATCGCGGACGAGCGGCGTCAGCACGCGCTCGACGAACACCGCCTCGCGGTCGAAGATATCGATCGACTTGTCTGTCACCTCGCCGTGGATCAGCAGCGGCATGCCGATCCGCTGCAACGTCTCGAGTACCCCGGTCAGCGTGCGGATATCGGTCACGCCGTGCGCAGAATTGGTGGTCGCATGTGCGGGGTACAACTTGCACGCGGTGAACACGCCTTCCGCATAGCCGCGCTCGAGCTCGGCGGGATCGGTACCGTCGGTGAGATAACACGTCATCAGCGGCGTGAACGGCGCATCCCCGACCGCCTCCATGATCCGCCCCCGATATGCCTTGGCAGCCTCGATCGAGGTCACCGGCGGCGTCAGGTTCGGCATGATGATCGCGCGCGCGAACTGCCGCGCGGTATGCCCCGCCACCGCCTCCAGCATCGCGCCATCGCGCAGGTGGACATGCCAGTCATCGGGGCGGCGGATCGTGAGGCGCTCGGTCATGCCGCCTTCCTATCGGCGCGGTGGCTGAGATGCCAGCCGCACGGCTGTTGGAAATTGCCCCGCGCTTGGAAATCGCCCCACGCGCACTAGGTGGTAGCGATGGAACAGCCCGCTCCCGCAACGACGCCCCCCGCCATTCTCCCAACCATGCTGATCGACCGCAGCGTGATCCGCGTCTCGGGCGAGGACGTGCACGGCTTCCTGCAAGGGCTGGTCACCGCCGACACGGTATTGCTCACCCCGGACACCCCAGCCTGGGCCGCGTTGCTGTCGCCGCAGGGAAAAGTGCTGTTCGACTTCATCCTCTGGGCGGATGGCGACGACGTGCTGATCGACGTCGAGGCCGCGCAGGCCGAAGCGCTGACGAAGCGCCTGTCGCTTTACCGCCTGCGCCGCGCGATCACGCTCCAGCCCGACGCGGCCAAGGTCCACTGGTCCCCGACCGGGAACTATGGCGTGCCGGACCCCCGCCTCGCGGACCTCGGCCACCGCTGGCTCGGCCCCGCCGGCGACCCCGCGACCGGCTGGCACGCGCATCGCCTGTCGCTCGGCGTCACCGAAGGCGTCGGCGAACTCGGCAGCGGCGAGACGCTCTGGCTCGAATGCAACGCGCGCGAGCTGAACGGCGTCAGCTTCACCAAGGGGTGTTACGTCGGCCAGGAGAACACCGCCCGGATGCACCACCGCTCGAAGGTCAACCGCCGCCTCGTCGTCGCCCCGTTCACCGAACCGAGCGCCCGAACCCGCGTCACCTATCCCGAACTCGGCCTGATGGTCGAACACCGCCGCGTCGAAGCCCTCGGCGACGCGCTCACGCCCCCCTGGCTGGCCGCAGCACTGACAGAAACGCCCTAACGAGCCCCTCACAATCCTCCCCCGCCAGGGGGAGGTGGCACCGAAGGTGACGGAGGGGGAGGACACGAAACGTAGGTCATCGTCGACCTCCCCCTCCGTCTCGCTACGCGATCCACCTCCCCCTGGCGGGGGAGGATCGAACGTTCCGACACTCAAGAATGCGCGCGCGCCCAGGCGCCGGCATCCGCCACCTGCGCCGCATCCGGCGTCACCCCGGTATACAGCACGAACTGCTGCACCGCCTGCAACGTCGCGACGTCCGCCCCGGTGATGCACCGCTTTCCCGCCGCGGCCGCCGCGCGCAGGAACGGCGTCTCGATCGGATACTGCACCACGTCGAACGCCACCGCGCAGCCGTCGATCATCGCCGCCGGAAACGCGAGCGCCTCGGCATCCGCCCCGGTCATCCCCAGCGGCGTGACGTTCACCAGCAAGGGCACAGTCCCTTCAGGCATCGCCGCCCAGCGATAGCCATAGAGATCGGCCAGCGTCCGCCCCGCGCGTTCGTTCCGCGCAACGATCGTGCCGTCGCGAAACCCGCTGTCGCTCAGCGCCGCCGCGACCGCCTTCGCCATCCCGCCCGAGCCCTGCACCACGAACGGCATCGCCCGGTCGAGGTCCGCGGCCAGATCGACCACCGCGCCATAATCCGTGTTGTGCCCGGTCAGCACGCCGCCGTCGTTGACGATCGTATTGACGCTGTTGATCGCGCCCGCGGTCGGCGCCAGCCCGTCGAGCAACGGGATCACCGCCTCCTTGAACGGCATCGAGATCGCACATCCGCGAATCCCGAGCGCCCGTATCCCGCCGATCGCCGCGTCCAGGTCGGTGGTGGAGAACGACTTGTAGACGAAATCCAGCCCGGTCAGTTCGTACAGCCGGTTATGAAACCGCGTCCCGAAATTCCCCGGCCGCGCTGACAGCGACATGCACAGCTGCGTATCCCGGCCAATCAGCGGTTTCATCTGCATCTCCTCGCTAGGCCCGCCCCAATATAGCCACGAGCCACTACGGTGAAGGGTAGATAGATGTGTTCACGCGAAGGCGCGAAGGCGCAAAGATATGTTCCCCGGCCCCGCGCTCAGCCTCGCACGCATGCGGCAGCCCAAAATTCCATGAGAAGGCGATCGACGCCGCCACGGGCAAACCCTCTTCGCGCCTTTGCGCCTTCGCGTGAACACATCGGCGTTCCGCCAAACGCCGCCGTCACGAAGAGTCCGAACGTTGATTTTGTTCACGCGGAGGCACGGAGCCGCGGAGAGTAAGAAGAAGGGCTTGGACAGCGCTTCCCGCCATGGCCCCGCTCTGGCGAAGCCGATCATCCAAAGCCGCATCGCGGGTGCGCTTACCCGGAACGAGCCATCTCCGCTCTTACTCTCCGCGTCTCCGCGTCTCCGCGTGAACCAAATCTACGCCAGCCCAAGCCGCCGCCCTCGCGATCGGCCACCCCCGCGCAAAGCACAAAAGAAAAGGGAGGCCAGCTTGCGCTGACCTCCCCGATCTTCATTCCGTAACCGACCCGAGAGCCGGTTGGCGAAAGTCTTACTGGCCCGAACCCGGACCGTAGGTGACTTCCACGCGACGGTTCTGCACTTCGCGAACGCCATCGGCGGTCTCGACACGCGGACGGCTCTCGCCGAATGCTTCCGTCGAGATGACGCTGTCCGGGATGGCATGCGAAGACAGGTATGCCTTCACGCCATCTGCGCGGCGCTGCGACAGACCGACGTTGTACGAAGCCGAACCCGACTTGTCCGCGTGACCTGCGAGCATGACCTGTGCGTTGCCGCACGACTGGTACTGCGTGATCGCGTTGTCGAGGATCGACGCTGCCTCTGGCGTGATGTCCGACTTGTCCCATTCGAAGAACACGATGAACGGACCAGGCGAGCAGACCACTTCGACCGGCGCCGGCGGCGGCGGAGGAGGCGGGGGAGGCGGCGGCGGCGGCGGCGGCGGCGGCGGCGGAGCAGCAGGCTCGCCGAAGTTGTACGTCACACCACCAAGGATGCTGTGCGAACGATAGCGACCGTCGAACACGCGGTTCGAAACGTCGACCAGCTTGACGTTCTCGGCGTTGAAGAAACGATACTTCAGCGTCGCGTCGATGTGGTCGGTCAGCGGTGCACGGATACCGGCCAGGCCCTGATACGCGAACACGGTGTCCGAGTCGTTCAGGAAGTCGCCGTTGTTGTTGAGTGCATACTGCGCCTTGACGCGAGCAACACCAACACCACCGCCGATAAAGCCCTGGATGCCATCGTCCGGACCGAAGTCCAGAAGGCCGTTCAGCATGAAGCTGAGAGCCGACGACGAGCCACCGGCATAGTCGTAGTTGCCGGTTGCCGCGTTACCGCGTGCACCGGTCGGGCCAAACACTGGCGTGGTCGTGGTCGACGAGTAGCCGTCCACGGTTGCCTTGCGGTAGCCGACTTCGGTTTCGAGGCGGAAACCGCCAAAGTCGTAGCCCATTACGGCGTCGACATCGTAACCATAGTCATGATCGACCGAACCGGCATTGTTCAATGCGCCGATATCATAGTCGATGTCTTCAACGATCATCGCACCGCCTTCGACGCCTACGTACCACGACTTGTCGCGGGCGAGGGCGGGAGTGGCGAGTGCGGTGGAGGCGAGTGCCAGAACGACGGCAAGCTTCCGCATACTAAATCCCCTTTCATGAGTGTCACACGGACATCGCAAACTCCCTATCCTCGGCCTTGTTTCCACGCAAGCTAACAAAAGTTGATACTGTTGCTGGAACGACACAGTTTTCGGGGGTTTCAGATCGAAATCAATCCGTGCCCCCGTAACGCGGCCAAAATGGCGCCAATAGCGGCCCGCGCGTCCACGTCCACGACGGGTCCGCCGGACGGTTCGACGATGGCCTCGCGCCGAGCGCCAACGACGTCGACTCCGCCGATCGACACACGCGATCCGGCCAGCACACCCAGCGTCCACGCCCCGCTGGCGAACCGCGCGACCTGCGCGTCGGCCACGCTCCACACCGCCATCCCGTCGCGCGGAGCCACGAACCGCCACCCGCCGCTCGTCCATCCGGCAACCGCCCCCGCCTGCCCGACCCATCCGCCGGTCGGCGCGCCGCCGACGATCCACGCGTTCCCCGCCACCGGGTTCGCCGGCGGCGCTTCGGTTCCTACCGCCAGCACGCTCGCCTGCACCGCCAAGTCGAGCAGCGCGAGCGCCTCGTTATGCGTCGTTTCCTTCTGCGCCTGCCCGGGCTGCAACAACGGCAATGCCAGCCGCGGTGTGGTGTCGTCGCTCATCATTCGTTCCCCCGTTCGATTATCAGGCCGGTACGATCAGTTCCGCCGCCAGCGATTCGCCGAACACGCCCCGCTGCCGCACCGCGACGCCGACCGGCCCGTTCCGCTCCGTCGCACTGAGGACGATCCACGGCACCGTGACATCGATGTCGCGCACACCGGTTCCCGTCGTCAGGGTCACCCGGTACGCTTCGCTTTCCTCGGCCAGCGGCGCGTCGACCCCGTCGATCCAGCGCCATCCCGCCCGGCTCCGCCGCGTCCACCGCACCGTCGCGCCGCCATCCGCCTCGCCTCGCCAGCCGAGATGCACCGGAGACGGCGGCACCACCGACGCCCCGCGCATCACGCACCGGGTCTCGATCGGGGTCGCGTCGCCCACGCCCGACGCCATCACCCGGACCTCGCGCCCCAGCACCGACACCGGCAGGTCGAACACCCGCGCCACCTCCGCCTCGATCAGCACGAACCGATCCCCGACCGCTTGCGTGCCAGCGGCCGCCTCGCTCCCCCGCCGCCCGCGCAGCAACCCGCTCAACCGCCACCGCGCGCCACCCAAGGGTTCCGCCCGCGCGAACTGGACGAGTTCGTTGCCGATCAGCGCCAGATTGACCCCGCGATCGAGCGCCGCCGCATCGGCATCACCCAGTTCCATGTCCGCACGCGCCAGGACGATCTCAAACACCCCCCGACGGTCGACCAACGTCGCCGGCGCCCCCGACGCAACGACCGCGGTCGTCCCCAACACCGCAGGCGCAGCCGTTGCCCCCGCCGCCACCCAACTCACCCCGTCATCCACACTGTAGAGCAGAGCCGCCTGCCGCCACGCCGCACCGGAGCCGGCCGCAACCACCGTCATCCGCGGCGCGCGCAACGGCGCCTCCTCCAACCCCGGAACCTCGAACGCCCGCACGATCGTCGCGCCCCCCCCCCCCGCCCCCCC
>NZ_JACONT010000069.1 GCF_014358075.1 Sphingomonas albertensis
GCCCCCATTCGCCTGGAACAGCTCCAGCGTCCGCTGCTTCGCCAGGTCCGCACTCGGCTCGTGATAATCCTTCCGCCGGTCCGAATTGAACCCGTGACCCGCCTCGTAGACATACACCGTCGCGTTCGGCCAATCCTTGGCGATGACCTGCTCGACGCCTTCCATGGGGATGCCGTGGTCGTGGCGGCCGAAGTGGAGGATCACCGGCACCTTCGGCTCCTCGTCCGCCGCCGCTGGGATCATGCTGCCGTAATAGCCGCTCGCCGCCGCGACGCCGGTGAGCTTGGTCGAGGCGAACCACGCGACCGAACCGCCATAGCAATAGCCGACCACGAACACCGGCCCGGCGGGGGCGAGCGTGTCGATGCAGGTCTGGACGTCCTTCAGCGACAGGTCGAACGGGTGGAGTTGCCGCGCAAGTTCGACGCCGCGCGCGAGGCCATCGGCCGAATAATCCGCCTCGAAGCCGGGGTGCTCGCGATCGAACAGGGCCGGCGCGAGAACCTCGTAGCCGTCGGCAGCGTATTCGTCGCAGAGGTCGCGGATGTGGTCGGTCACGCCGAAGATCTCCTGCACCAGCACGAGGCCACCGCGGCGTTCGCCGCTCGGGTGCGCGTGATAGACCGCAACGGTCGCGCCGTCGGACATGGTCATCGTTTCCATCGTGCCGGTCATTCTGATTTCCTATCCGCCATGCCGGACTGGTTCCGGCATCCACCGTGCCGCATCGGCAACAAGCCGTAGGGTTAGCGGAGCGGTGGACCCCGGAACAAGCCCGGGGTGACGCAGAGTGAATGACAAAACAGTCACAAACCGATCGCCCCGACCGTCCGGCCGGGTTGCCAATCCGGGAACCCGATGCTACCCGCGCCGCGTCCCATGAGAGGTGCTTTCGCGCCCTCTTCCCCCGTGGGGCGGCACTATTTCGGTTTCATGCGAGGATTGACAGGTCCGTGGAGACATCCGGCGGTATTCAAGCGAGCTTAGGCGGGCGTTACGCGCTGGCCCTGTTCGAACTCGCGCGTGACGCGAAGACGATCGATGCGGTCGAGTCGAGCCTGGCGAACGTGCGCGACGCGCTCGCGCAGTCGGAGGACTTCCGCAACCTGACGGTCAGTCCGATGGTCTCGCGTGGCGCTGCCGTAAAGGCAGTCTCGGCAGTGGCCGACGAACTCGGCGTCGATGCGACCACCAAGAGCTTCCTCGGCGTCCTCGCTGAGAACCACCGGCTGGGCGCGCTGCCGAAGATCATCAAGGCATTCCGCGCACTTGCCGCGCAGCATCGCGGCGAGATCGCGGCCGAGGTGACGTCCGCGCATCCGCTGACCGACGAGCAGGTGATCGAGCTGAAGCATCAGCTCCGCCAGCGGGTCGGCCGTGAAGTTTCCGTCGACCTCAGCGTCGACCCATCGTTGCTGGGTGGACTCGTCGTCCGCGTCGGCAGCCAGATGATCGATTCGTCGATCAAGACGCGTCTCAACACTCTCGCGCACGCGATGAAGGGCTAAGCTAATGGATATCCGCGCCGCAGAAATCTCGAAGATCATCAAGGATCAGATCGCCAATTTTGGCACCGAGGCCCAGGTCAGCGAGACCGGCCAGGTGCTGAGCGTCGGCGACGGCATCGCGCGCATCTTCGGCCTCGACAACGTCCAGGCCGGCGAGATGGTCGAATTCTCGAACGGCGTGCAGGGCATGGCGCTCAACCTCGAGGCCGATAACGTCGGCGTCGTGATCTTCGGGAGCGATTCCGAGATCAAGGAAGGCGATATCGTCAAGCGTACCGGCACGATCGTCGACGTGCCGATCGGCAAAGAGCTGCTCGGCCGCGTGGTCGATGGCCTCGGCAACCCGATCGACGGCAAGGGTCCGATCCACACCACCGAGCGCAGCCGCGTCGAAGTGAAGGCACCGGGCATCATTCCGCGCCAGTCGGTCAGCGAGCCGGTTCAGACCGGGCTCAAGGCGATCGACGCCCTCGTCCCCGTCGGCCGCGGCCAGCGCGAGCTGATCATCGGCGATCGCCAGACCGGCAAGTCGGCCGTCGCGATCGACGCGTTCATCAACCAGAAGATCGCCAACGCGGGCGACGACGAGTCGAAGAAGCTGTATTGCGTCTATGTCGCGATCGGCCAGAAGCGCTCGACCGTGGCCCAGCTGGTCAAGACGCTCGAAGAGAATGGCGCGATGGAATATACCATCGTCATCGCCGCGACCGCGTCGGATCCCGCACCGCTTCAGTATCTCGCGCCCTACACCGGCGTCGCGATGGGCGAGTATTTCCGCGATCGCGGCATGCACGCACTGATCTGCTACGACGATCTGTCGAAGCAGGCGGTCGCGTATCGCCAGATGTCGCTGCTGCTGCGTCGTCCGCCGGGCCGTGAAGCGTATCCCGGCGACGTGTTCTATCTGCACAGCCGTCTGCTCGAGCGTGCGGCGAAGATGTCGGACGCGAACGGCGGCGGCTCGCTGACCGCGCTGCCGATCATCGAGACGCAGGCGGGCGACGTTTCGGCGTACATCCCGACCAACGTGATCTCGATCACCGACGGCCAGATCTTCCTCGAGACCGACCTGTTCTTCTCGGGTGTGCGCCCGGCGATCAACGTCGGCCTGTCGGTGAGCCGCGTCGGTTCGGCTGCTCAGACCAAGGCGATGAAGAAGGTGTCGGGCTCGATCAAGCTCGAGCTGGCGCAGTACCGCGAGATGGCGGCGTTCGCGCAGTTCGGGTCGGATCTCGATGCGTCGACGCAGAAGCTGCTCAACCGTGGCGCGCGCCTGACCGAGCTGCTCAAGCAGGCGCAGTTCTCGCCGCTGCCGTTCGAGGAGCAGACCGTGTCGATCTTCGCTGGCACCAGCGGCTATCTCGACAAGGTGCCGGTCGCCGACGTGACCCGCTACGAGCAGGCACTGCTGGCCGACATGCGCGCGAACCACGCCGACGTGCTGAAGCTGATCCGCGATACCCGCGATTTGGGTAACGAGGCGAAGGACAAGCTGAAGGCAGCGCTCGAAGCGTTCGCGAAGACGTTTGCATAAATAACTTGTGTCCCCGCGAAGGCGGGGACCCAGACTGGGCCCCCGCCTTCGCGGGGGAACAAGGGAACGAGAATGGCGAGCCTTAAGGCCCTCAAGATCCGCATCGGCTCGGTGAAGTCGACGCAGAAGATCACCAAGGCGATGAAGATGGTCGCCGCTGCGAAGCTGCGCCGTGCGCAGGACGCGGCGGTTGCCGGGCGTCCGTATGCCGAGCGCCTCGAAGCGGTGATGGCGAGCCTCGCGGGGCGCGTCGGCATCGCGCCGGGCGCATCGCCGCTGCTCGCGGGCACCGGCAAGGACCAGGTCCACCTGATCGTCATCGCGACGTCGGAGCGTGGCCTCGCGGGTGCGTTCAACACCAACATCGTCCGTGCGGCACGTCGCAAGGCCGAGGAGCTGATCGCGGCGGGCAAGACCGTGAAGTTCTACGTCGCCGGCAAGAAGGGGCGCGTGATCAAGCGCTTCTTCCCGAACGACATCCTCGCCGATCACGAGATGGGCCAGATCAAGAAGCTCGCGTTCAGCGATGCGCAGGAAATCTCCGAGGACCTGATCAAGCGCTTCGGCGAGGGTCAGTTCGACGTCGCGCATCTGTTCTACGCGAAGTTCGTGTCGCCGCTCGTGCAGCTTCCGACCGGCATCCAGATCATCCCGATTCCGTTGTCGACGATCCCGGGCGCGGAAGCCAAGCCGAACGCGCCCGCCGAAGCCGTGGTCGAGTACGAGCCGGACGAGGAAGCGATCCTCGCCGATCTCCTGCCGCGCAACGTCGCGATCCAGATTTTCCGCGCGCTGCTCGAAAACGCAGCGTCGGAGCAGGGCTCGCGCATGAACGCGATGGATAACGCCACGCGCAATGCCGGCGACATGATCACGCGCCTCTCGATCCAGTATAACCGCACGCGTCAGGCCGCGATCACGACCGAGCTGGTCGAGATCATCTCGGGTGCCGAAGCGCTGAAATGAAGTTCGCGGTCGCCCTGACCTTGATCCTCGGTTCGGCGATGCTGGCTGGCTGCGGCAAGCCGGCACCGTCGGTGCGCGAGCAGGAGGCGGCGCAGACCGCGTCCGTCGCGACGCTGTCGGGCTGGGATAGGCTGTTTGGCGCTCCCCAGGAGACGATCGGCGCGATCAACCAGGCGGGCTTTGCGCTCGGGGCCTATGCGGCGAAGGACGGTGGCTTCACCGCGACCGGCCAGCCGCGGATGTTCTCCAACTCGAACGCGGCCAAGCCCAACACGACCTCGGTTGCTGTTACGGGCAAGACCGCCACGGCAATCGACACCGTGACTTACGCGCTGACGCTGACCGACCCGGTCGACGCGACCACCGCCCGGATGCGGCTCGCGCAGACCGTCGGCGAGTTTCTCGGCCGCTTCAAGATCAAGGCGTCGCCCGACCTCTTGCGCGCGATCCGCCTCGGTCAGCCGCTCGACGCGGCACCGGCCAAGGTGGCGATCGTGCCTTCGACCAACGGTGCGCCCGAGCGCATCGACGTGACTTTTACCCGTTCACCGGCTACCAACCCGGCCAACAACAAGACCCAAGGATAGTGTGATGGCAACCGCCGCTGAAGACATCCGCCCGACCGAGGGCAGCTCGAAGGCCACGAATAATACTGGCCGCATCTCGCAGGTGATCGGTGCCGTCGTCGACGTGCATTTCCCCGACAATCTGCCCGCGATTCTGTCGGCGCTCGAAACCGATAACAACGGCAACCGGCTCGTGCTGGAAGTCGCGCAGCATCTCGGCGAGAACACGGTTCGTACGATCGCGATGGATGCCACCGAGGGCCTGACCCGCGGCCAGACCGTCACCGACACCGGCTCCCAGATCCGCGTGCCGGTCGGTCCGAAGACGCTCGGCCGCATCCTCAACGTCATCGGCGAGCCGATCGACGAGCGTGGCCCGGTCGGCGCAGAGACGACCGCCCCGATCCACGCCTCGGCGCCGCTGTTCGTCGACCAGTCGACCGAGAGCGCGATTCTGGTCACCGGCATCAAGGTCATCGACCTGCTCGCACCCTATGCGAAGGGCGGCAAGATCGGTCTGTTCGGTGGCGCCGGCGTCGGCAAGACCGTGCTGATCCAGGAGCTGATCAACAACATCGCCAAGGGTCACGGCGGCACCTCGGTGTTCGCAGGCGTTGGCGAGCGTACCCGCGAGGGTAACGATCTGTACCACGAGTTCCTCGACGCAGGCGTCATCGCCAAGGATGCCGACGGCAATCCGCAGTCGGAGGGCTCGAAGGTCGCGCTGGTGTTCGGCCAGATGAACGAGCCGCCAGGCGCACGCGCCCGCGTCGCGCTGTCGGGCCTGACGATCGCCGAGTATTTCCGTGACGTCGAAGGCCAGGACGTGCTGTTCTTCGTCGACAACATCTTCCGCTTCACGCAGGCGGGCGCAGAGGTTTCGGCACTGCTCGGCCGTATTCCGTCGGCCGTGGGCTATCAGCCGACGCTGTCGACCGACATGGGCGCGCTCCAGGAGCGCATTACGTCCACGAACAAGGGCTCGATCACCTCGGTGCAGGCCGTGTACGTGCCGGCCGACGATCTTACCGATCCGGCGCCGGCGACGTCGTTCGCGCATCTCGATGCGACGACCAACCTCAACCGTGCGATCTCGGAGCTGGGCATCTACCCGGCGGTCGATCCGCTCGATTCGACCTCGCGTCTGCTCGAGCCCCGCGTCGTCGGCCAGGAGCATTACGACACCGCGCGTGCCGTCCAGTCGACGCTGCAGAAGTACAAGTCGCTGCAGGACATCATCGCCATCCTCGGCATGGACGAGCTGTCCGAAGAGGATAAGCTCACCGTCCAGCGTGCGCGGAAGATCCAGAAGTTCCTGAGCCAGCCGTTCCACGTCGCCGAGGTCTTCACCGGCATCAGCGGCAAGTTCGTCCAGCTCGAGGACACGGTCCGCTCGTTCAAGGCGGTGGTCGAGGGCGAGTATGATCACTTGCCAGAGGCGGCGTTCTACATGGTCGGCGGCATCGACGAAGCCGTCGCCAAGGCCGAGAAGATGGCCGCGGAAGCGTAACTTCCAACTGCTCCCTCTCCCCTGCGGGGAGAGGGTTGGGGTGAGGGGCTACCACAAGCGCCACACCCCGGTAC
>NZ_JACONT010000070.1 GCF_014358075.1 Sphingomonas albertensis
GACCACGCCGTTTCCTCTTCGCCCGCCGTCCAGGCCCAGCTCGACCGACTCACCGCGCTGTCGTCGGGTGCGGACATCCTCGGCCTCGAGCGCATAACCGCGCTGCTAGCCCGCCTCGGCGACCCGCATCTGAGCCTCCCTCCGGTGTTCCACGTCGCCGGCACCAACGGCAAAGGCTCGACCTGCGCGTTCCTCCGCGCCGCGATCGAGGCCGCCGGGCACAGCGTCCATGTCTATTCCTCCCCGCACCTCGTCCGCTTCAACGAACGCATCCGCCTTGCCGGATCGCTAATCGACGACGACCTGCTCGCAGCCCTGCTGTCGGAAGTCCTCGACCAAGCCGCCGACCTGCAAGCCAGCTTCTTCGAAGTCACCACCGCCGCCGCGTTCCTCGCCTTCGCGCGCACGCCCGCCGCCGCGACGATAGTCGAGGTCGGCTTGGGCGGCAGGCTCGACGCGACCAACGTCATCCCGAACCCGGTCGTCACCGGCATCGCCGCGCTGGGCATCGACCACCAGTCGTTCCTCGGCGACACGTTGCTGGAGATCGCCGGCGAGAAGGCGGGCATCGCCAAGCCCGGCGTACCCCTCGTCACGATGGACTACCCCAAGGCCTTGCGCGCGAAGATCGCCGCCGTCGCCGATGCGGCCGGGGCGTCGGTCATCGCGCGCGGCACGGCGTGGACTAGCGAGACCGCGCGGACGACGATGCGCTACGAGGATGCGGGCTTTTCGGTCGTCACCAACCGCCCTCGCCTCGTCGGCGCGCACCAGTCGCGCAATCTCGCGCTGGCGATCGCGATGTTGCGTCACCAAGGCACGCTGCACATCACCGAAGCGGCGATGCGCGCCGCCGCCGACTGGGCGCATTGGCCGGCGCGGATGCAGCGCCTGTCCGACGGTCCCCTGCTCGCACGCCTGCCGCACGGCAGCGAACTATGGCTCGACGGGGCGCATAATCCCAGTGCCGCGCAACCGGTCGCGCGGGCGCTGCGGACGCTGGCGAAGGGTCGTCCGGTCACGCTGATTCTCGGGATGCTCGCGAACAAGGACGCCGAGGCGGTGATCCGCATCCTGTCGCCGTCGGTCGGGCATGTCGTCGCGATCCCGGTGCCGGGGCACGCGCATCACGCGCCCGAGGCACTCGCGGCGCTCGCGCAAAGCTTCGGGAAGACGGCCGAAACGTCGCCGACCCCCGCCGATGCGCTCGACCTGATCGGTATGCGGAGCGCCCAGCCCAACCTCGTCCTGATTGCCGGTTCGCTCTACCTCGCCGGTGAAGTGCTCGCGGCGAACGACCAGCCGCCGGACTGAGCTCTTATTGCTATTGACTATCAATAACGGACGCGCGACTTTGTGGTCACCACCACGGAGTCGCGTGAATGACCGATACCCGCCCCAGTTCGACGCCCAGTGCGACGCCCGCCTCGGCTAACCTGCTCGCCAGCGCGACGACGTTGCTGCCGCATCCGCTACCGCCTTGTGAAAACGCACGAATCGCCTTGTTCGCGATGCGGCGGATGGGGGCCCACGGGCTTGCCGACGCGCGTGCGGCGCACACGATGTTCACCGCATTCGGGCAGAGTTTCCGCCGCCCGCTGGTGCTGCTTCGCGCACTAATGGCGGACCTAGCCGGCACATCGGCCGGGACGATCGCGATCGCGCCATGCTGCTGCGCGCGGATGACGCCGGCGGAGTCGGCGATGTTATCGATCCTCTCACGCGTCGAGATTGCACCGGAGAGCGCGCGCTACCTGATGGCCGACCTGCTCGGCGTCCGCCGCGTCGACGGCGTCCTCGCCAGCGCCGCGGCCGTGGCGGCCGCGTTTGCCGACGAGGGAAGACCGGTCGTCATGTAGGCGCGGCTAGACGGGGTCCCCTGCCCGCGCGTCGCCCTCTCCCTCGACGCCCGCGCTGCCGATCGAACGATCGATCATGCCCGACCGGCTCATCCACCAGAAGAGCACGACGCCGGGAAGCGCGAGGGCGGTCGTCAGCAGGTAGAAGTCGACATAGCCGAGCGCCTCGATCAGGGCGCCGGCGGTGGTCCCGGTGACGATCCGCCCGACGATGCTCGCCGCTGCGGAGATCAGCGCGAATTGTGCCGCGGTGAAGCGAAGGTCGCAGAGCGCGGAGAAATACGCGATCACGACGACGCCGCCAAACCCGCTCGCGGCATTCTCGAAGCCGATCGCCGCCGCCATGCCCAGGTTCGAATGCCCCGCCGCCGCCAGTGCCGCGAACGACAGGTTCGAGACGCCCATCAGGACGAGCGACAACAGCACCGACCGCTTCATCCCCATCCGCGCATACAGGATGCCGCCGATGAAGATGCCGACCAGATACGCGATGAAGCCGATCCCGACATCGTAGAACGCGATCTCGTCACCGGTGAAGCCGAGGTCGTCGAACAGCAACCGCAGCGTCAGATTGGCGAGCGTATCGCCGACCTTGAAGATCAGGATGAACGCCAGGACGACGAACGCGCCCTCGCGCGAGAAGAACTGCACGAACGGGCCCCAGATCACCCGCAACCCTTCGGCAAGCCCGCGGCGTTCGATCGGCGGACGGCGGCGCTCGGGCTCGCCCAGCGCCAAACCCGCCAATACCGCGGGCAACGCGAACACCACGCATGCCAGATAGGCTGCGTTCCAGCCGGCCCGTTCGGCCACGACCAGCGCCAACGCGCCCGACCCCGCCGAGCCGATCCGCCAGCCATATTGGCTCATACCCGATCCGACGCCCAATTGACGCGGCTCGAGCGTCTCGATCCGGAATGCGTCGATCACCACGTCGAAGGTCGCGCCTGCCGCACCGACCAGGATCGCCGCGGTTGCGGTCGAGGCGATGCTGGCCGCCGGGTCGATCAGAGCGAGGTTGACCACCGCGGCCACGACCAAAGCGGCGGTGACGATCAGCCACGAGACACGCTGGCCCAGCCGCCCGATGATCGGAAGCCGGACGCCATCGACCACCCACGCCCACAGGAATTTCAGATTATAGACGAGGAACGCGAGGCTGAACGCGGTGACCGTCTTCTTGTCGATGCCGCTCGCCGCCAGACGCGTGGTCAGCGTCGCCCCGATCATCGCGTAGGGAAAGCCCGACGAGATGCCGAGCGCGAGCGCAGCCAGCGGCGCCTTTTCGACATACGGCCGAAACCCGTCGCTCCAGCGTTTGCCTTCGGTTCCGTCCATCGCACTTACGCTCCCACTCGCTTGCGTGGACCCTAACGGTAAATCGCGACCGCGCTACCCGTCAGGCGATGGAAGGCGGCGAGCGTCAGGCCTTTGCTTCGAACAGCGTGAACCCCGATGGCACGCGCTTGGGCTTTTTGCCGCCGATCATCGCCTCGATCGCCTCGATCGCAGCAATCAGATCGCGCGGTACGTAGGGCTTGGCCATGCACCCCGCCGCGAGCGAGGTCGCCTCGACCGGGCAGCTTCCGGTCACGAACATCACAGGCACGCCGCCAGCTTGCGCGGCGCGAGCGACGTCGATGCCCGATCCGTCGGCGAGGTTCACGTCGACCAGGACCAGATCGACCACGGTGTCGCTTTCCAGGATCAGCAGCGCCTCGGCGACCCGATCGATCGTCGCGACGATAGTGAAATCCGCCTCGGCCAGGAAATATTCGGTATCGAACGCCACCAGCGGCTCGTCCTCGACCACGAGGAGCCGGACAATCTGCCGCTTCTTCTTCCCGAACAACATTGCAGAAAGGCCCCCGGACGCGCGCGAAAGGTCGTTACGCTTGCGGGTGTTAACGCACCGCAGCACGAACGGACGCAAATATTTTCGCGCTGGCGGCCGATCCATAGTATCAGCCGCGCCATGACGACTTCAAAAGACGATAACCCGACTGCCAGCCCGTCGCCCGACGCGCCTGCAACTCCTGCAACACCGGTAAAGGGCGACCGCATCGCCAAGCTTCTCGCCCGCGCCGGAATCGCCTCGCGCCGCGATATCGAGCGGATGATCGCCGAAGGGCGCGTCGCGCTCAACGGCTCGACGCTCGATACGCCGGCGACGATCCTGCGCAATCTCAACGGCGTCACGGTCGACGGTGATCCGGTCGAGGCACCGAGCGCCGCGCGGCTGTTCCTGTATCACAAGCCGACCGGGCTGCTCGTCACCGAGCGCGACCCCGCGGGACGCACGACGATCTACGATCGCCTGCCGCAGGACCTGCCACGGCTGGTGCCGGTCGGTCGGCTCGATCTCAACACCGAGGGGCTGTTGCTGATGACCACCGATGGTGGCCTCAAGCGCCAGCTTGAGCTGCCGGCGACCGGCGTCGAGCGTGCCTATCGCGCGCGCGCCTATGGCAACATCACGCAGCCGCAGCTCGAGGAACTGATCGAGGGGATTGAGATCGAGGGCGTACGCTATGGCTCGATCAACGCGAATATCGAGCGTCGCACCGGCGCCAATGTGTGGATCGAGATGATCCTGACCGAGGGCAAGAACCGCGAAGTCCGCCGCGTGCTCGAGCATCTCGGGTTGCAGGTCTCGCGGCTGATTCGGACGCGTTACGGGCCGTTCGTGCTCGGCGATCTGCCGCCGGGGCAGATCGGCGAGGTCCTCCAGCACGACGTCGTCGCGTTCCAGAAAGAGCTCGCCAAGGGTCGGCCGGAGGGTCCGGGTGCGCGCGCGAATATCGGGATCAGCGCGAGTGCCGGCGCGGGTGCCGGCATCGGGGCGCGGTCGAGCCAACGGGGCAGCAATGCACCGCGACCTGCCGCAACGCGCCCGGCGCCGGGTGCGCGACCCGCCGCCGCTGGAGGTGCAAGAACGCCAGTCCGGAGCCCGTACACGGCGCCCGCAAGCTCGGGGTTCTCGAGCGGCACCGTGCCGACCGATCGTCCGTCGCGGCCTGCGCGCCCCGAGCGGATCCGTCCGACGGCGGCGATGCAGCGCGGCGACGTCAACGATCCCTGGGCGCGGCCGGATGCGCGCAATGCCGCTCGGCCGACGGGGGCGCATCACGCTCGGCCGACGAGTGGCGAAATGTCCAAGCCATACGTGCGGCAGGAGCGGGCGGATCGCGGCGAGGAGCTGAGCACCAGTCCGAAGATCAAGCATTTCCGCGCTGCCAAGCCGCCGCGCGAGCGGGCTGCCCCGTCGCGGGTCGGTGCCGGGGGCACGGTGACGCCACGCCGCGCCGATACGCCGCAGCGTCAAGAGCCGCAGCGCGGTTTCCGTCCGCAGGCGGATGACTCGCGGGGCCGCAATTCTCTCGACAAACGTGCCGCGCGCAGTGCGTCCGGACGTCCGGGTGCCGAACCACGGCCGGTGCGCGATGCGCCGGCACGGCCCGAGCGGGGGACTCGTCCTACGGCGCCCGGCAAGGGTCCGTCGGGAGGGCGCGGTCATCCGCCCCGTGCACCACGTGGAGGGAAGCGCTGATGCGGATCATCGCAGGGCAGTATCGCGGCCGCCAGATCGCCGCACCCAAGGGTGACACCACCCGCCCGACCGCCGACCGGATGCGCGAGACGTTGTTCTCGATGCTGACGAGCCGCGTCGGCAGTTTCGAGGGTCTGGCGGTCGCCGATTTGTTCGCCGGCTCGGGCGCGCTCGGGATCGAGGCGCTGTCGCGTGGGGCGGCGACGTGCATGTTCGTCGAATCGGACAAGCTGGCGGTCGATGCGCTGAAGGCCAATCTCGCCAAGCTGGAGATCCGCGGGGACGTCCGCGCCACCTCGGTGATGGCGCTCGGACCCGCGCCCGCGCCGCTCGACGTGATCCTGATGGACCCGCCCTACGCCACCGGTGCAGGACTGGTCGCGCTCGACAAGCTGTCGCGGCTGGGTTGGGTCGGCCCGGCGACGTGGATCAGCCTGGAGACGGCGAAGGCGGAGGTCGTCGAACTGGCGGGCTTCGAGGTCGACGCCACGCGCGTGCACGGCAAGGCAAGACTAACCCTGCTCCGACCCGCCTAGTATGTTCTCCCGCGAAGGCGGGAGCCCAGACTGG
>NZ_JACONT010000071.1:0-2500 GCF_014358075.1 Sphingomonas albertensis
TGGTTGCGGGGACAGGATTTGAACCTGTGACCTTCAGGTTATGAGCCTGACGAGCTACCGGGCTGCTCCACCCCGCGCCGAGATCCCATTAAAGTGTTACTTTAACGGGGCCCGAGTTCCCGTGAGGGAATAGGTGTATGAGACGTTTGTGAATGGGTTTTGGATATGTTGCGTGTTGCATGTTGCACGGGCTTCAATGCCTGGCGACGACCTACTCTTCCATCGCTTGAGCGATAGTACCATTGGCGCAGTCGGGTTTCACGGCCGAGTTCGGAATGGGATCGGGTGGGACACCGACGCTATAGCCACCAGGCAATGGAGCCGGTGCGACATGCGTGTACGTCATATCTGGGTCCCCGCCGCGGCTTTCGCGTTGGCGGGGTTTAAAATCGATACCGTGCTTGGGTATAGTGGTATTCGACCAATCCCTCGACGGCGAGGGGATTGGCAATCTGGCGTCGTCTTAATCATCCGCACTATCGTTGGCTAACTAGGCGAACCCAGTGTTGTCATTGATGGTGTGAGACTCTCAAGCGCGAATAGAGCAATTAGTATCGGTTAGCTCCATGCGTTACCGCACTTCTACATCCGATCTATCAACGTCGTGGTCTCCGACGGCTCTATGAAATCTTATCTCGAGGGAGGCTTCCCGCTTAGATGCTTTCAGCGGTTATCCCGTCCATACATAGCTACCCAGCTGCGCTCCTGGCGGAACGACTGGTACACCAGAGGTATGTTCAACCCGGTCCTCTCGTACTAGGGTCAACTCCTCTCAAATTTCGACGCCCACGGCAGATAGGGACCAAACTGTCTCGCGACGTTCTGAACCCAGCTCACGTACCACTTTAATTGGCGAACAGCCAAACCCTTGGGACCTGCTCCAGCCCCAGGATGTGATGAGCCGACATCGAGGTGCCAAACAACCCCGTCGATATGAGCTCTTGGGGGTTATCAGCCTGTTATCCCCGGCGTACCTTTTATCCGTTGAGCGATGGCCCTTCCACGAGGGACCACCGGATCACTATGACCGACTTTCGTCTCTGCTCGACTTGTCAGTCTCGCAGTCAGGCGGGCTTATGCCATTGCACTCTAACAGACGGTTTCCGACCGTCCTGAGCCCACCATTGCGCGCCTCCGTTACTCTTTAGGAGGCGACCGCCCCAGTCAAACTACCCGCCACAGAGGGTCCCTGTTCCGGCTTACGGAACGAGGTTAGACATCAGAAACAAACAGGGTGGTATTTCACCTATGGCTCCACATCAGCTGGCGCCGATGCTTCAAAGCCTCCCACCTATGCTACACAGTTTCTTCCTAATGCCACTCTGAAGCTGCAGTAAAGGTGCACGGGGTCTTTCCGTCTAACCGCGGGTACTCCGCATCTTCACGGAGAATTCAATTTCGCTGAGCATGTCCTGGAGACAGTGGGGAAGTCGTTACGCCATTCGTGCAGGTCGGAACTTACCCGACAAGGAATTTCGCTACCTTAGGACCGTTATAGTTACGGCCGCCGTTTACCTGGGCTTCATTTCAGAGCTTGCACCCCTCCACTTAACCTTCAGGCACCGGGCAGGCGTCAGGCCCTATACGTCGTCTTGAAGCCGACTTAGCAGAGCCCTGTGTTTTTGCTAAACAGTCGCTACCCCCTGGCCTGTGCCCCCTCAAAGTGCTTGCGCATAGTGAGGGCCTCCTTCTTCCGAAGGTACGGAGGCAATTTGCCGAGTTCCTTCAGGACACTTCTCTCAAGCGCCTTGGTATACTCTACCTGACCACCTGTGTCGGTTTCGGGTACGGTCTATACGGTGGGGCTATTTCCTGGAACCATTTCGAAGCCATCCCAATCCGATAAGGGATGACAACACACATGATCCGTCACACACCACCAGGCCCACGAATATTAACGTGGTTCCCATCGACTACCCCCTTCGGGCTCGTCTTAGGGGCCGGCTCACCCTGCGCGGATTAGCCTTGCGCAGGAACCCTTGGTCTTTCGGCGAGAGGGCATCTCACCCTCTTTATCGCTACTCATGTCTGCATTCGCACTTCCGATACCTCCACGACCCATTACCAGATCGCTTCACAGGCTTACGGAACGCTCCGCTACCGCGTACCACATAAGTGGCACACCCTAAGCTTCGGCACGTATCTTGAGCCCCGTTACATCTTCGCCGCAGGACCTCTTGTTTAGACCAGTGAGCTGTTACGCTTTCTTTAAAGGATGGCTGCTTCTAAGCCAACCTCCTGGTTGTTTTGGAAGTCCCACATGCTTTCCCACTTAGATACGATTTGGGGGCCTTAGCTGTAGGTCAGGGCTGTTTCCCTTTTGACGACGGACCTTAGCACCCGCCGTCTGTCTCCCGCATATCACTCTTAGGTATTCGGAGTTTGGTTAGGTTTGGTAGATCTCGCGACCCCCTAGCCCATCCAGTGCTCTACCCCCTAAGGTGTTCGTGCGAGGCACTACCTCAATAGTTTTCGCGGAGAACCAGCTATTTCCCGGCTT
>NZ_JACONT010000007.1 GCF_014358075.1 Sphingomonas albertensis
GCCACCTCACAACACCGTCAAATGCTTTTTTACAGTTTGAGGTCAGTTTTTCGGGCTTTGGAGCACAGACGCCTCCCGGCCCTCCTAGCGGGGGTGGCGGCGCGCAAGTGCAATGCCCGCCAGGTTTTGCGCTCGGCCGATATGGCGGATGCGAATGGAGTCGAACCCGTGGGCAAGTTCTGCGAACCTCGCGCGATGGGCTTCGAGTGCCGCGGTGCGGCAGCGCGCCGTGCCGTTGGCCTGGGTCACAACGAGGGTCGAGTCGCCCAGCAGGACGATGTCGCGTTCGCCGTTCTGCCGGGCAACTTCGAGGGCTTGAATGGCTGCGAGCCACTCCGCATCGCTGTTCGTGCCGTGGCCGTAGTCGGGCTGGTAATATGTCACGCCCTTCAGGACGACGGCGCACTCGATCGCGCCCGGGTTGGGGCGACAGCCACCGTCGAAAAACAACTTCGTGCGTCGGCCCGACGGCATCACGGCTTTGCCGATGGCCGCTTGCGCGATGCCAGCGCCGCACTGGTCACGAGCAGACCGATGCCCGTGACCGTTGCCCCACGGCGTACGGCACGTAATCCGCCAAGTGCCAACAGCGACGCGGGGAGGCTTCCATCGGCGCCAGCTATATGCGCGAGTGCAAGCTGCCCTGCCCTCCCGGATGGTGGTGGAGGTGGCGGTGCAACCGTTGGGCGTTGGATGGCAACGGTATCCGCGACGGTGGCGCCGCGATCTCCCAACGGTTGCGCTGCGCCGGTCGTCGTATCGTGCTTGGTCTGGTGCTCGAGTTCGGAATTTAGTTCGGCGCCGAGCAGGAAAACATAGGCCGACAACCAGAGCCAGGTCAGCAACACGATGACCGCGCTGAGCGATCCGTAGGTAGCGCCGTAATTGCCGAAGCGCGACACATAGACACCAAAGCCGATCGTGGCGGCCAGCCAAATCAGCGTCGCCGCGAGTGATCCCGGGGTAAGCCACGTCCATTTCGCCCTGTGGCGGTTTGGGCCGAACCGGTACAGGCACGCCGCCGCGGTCACGCCCAGGGCTGCGAGCACCGCATAGCTGACGAGCCGGATCGCGACGAGCAGGACGTGGGGGGCGTTCGGGATCAAGCCGTCGAGCAACGCGAACGCCGCAGTCGACAGCGCCGCGACCAAGGCCAGCACCACCGCGCCGCCGGTGATCGCGAAGGCGAGTAGGTTAAGCGTTATAAACCCGCGGGTCTCGCGTTGTTCATAGGCGATGTTGAGCGCGGTTACGATCGACGAGGCACCCTTCGTGCCGCCATATAGAGCGATACCGAGCGCGATAACGAGACCGAAGCCCTTTTTGCCTTCGGACGTGCCGACCACGGTGGTGAGCTGATCGCCGATTACGCGCGCGGCATCGTCGGGCAGGACGTGGAACAGCGCACGGATGTTGGCGACGACGGTTTCGGTATCGGCGACGAGACCGTAGATCAGCACGATCGAAGCGAGCAGCGGCACGATCGCGGCGAACCCGTAGAACGCGGTGCCCGCCGCGATGAGGCCGATATTGTCTTCGCCCGCCTCGGTCCAGGTCCGCTTCAGGACTTTCCACCATTCGCGGGCCGACATCGACCACGGGCTGGTGGCCTCATGCTCGGCTCGTAACTCACCTTTGCTCAGCGTCTTGCCCCTTAGTCCCGGTATCCTCCGACCTAACGCGGTGCGCGCGCAAACGTGCCGTCAGAGTTGCCGCAAGGCCTGTGCCGGTCGCGCACCGAGGATCGGCCACGCACCGATCAACCCGATCGCCATCGTCAGCCCCGCCCCGCCGATCAGCGTCGCCGCGACCGCCGCATAATCCGGCAGCCACTGAAAGCTGAACAGCTGCGTGACGACATACCACGCGCCGGCGAGTCCAAGCGCGAGCGCGAGGAGCGACAGCACGATGCTCAGGAACGCGTATTCGAGCGCCTGGACCGCGAGCACCTGGCGTCGCGTCGCGCCGAGCGTGCGCAGGATCACGCCGTCATAGGTGCGCGCCTCGCGTGCGGCGGCGATCGCACCGATCAGCACGGCAATACCGGCGAGGATCGCGACCGACGCCGCCGCCGTGATCGCGGTTGCCATCTGCGAGACGATCGCGCGGACCTGCCCCAGCACGCCGCGCACCTCGATCACCGACACCGACGGGAAGCGGGGCAGCAACGCGCGCATCACCATCGATTCCTCGCCCGGCGCGAGATCGATCGTTGCCGCCAGGTTGTGCGGCGCATCCTCGATGGCGTTGGGCGAGAACACCATGACGAAGTTGAAGCCAAGCGTATCCCAGCTGATCCGCCGGAACGACGCGATCCGCGCGGTCCGCTCGACGCCGAGCAGGGTATAGGTGAGCGGATCGCCGATCTTGAGATCGAGCACTTTCGCCAGACGCTCGTCGACCGAGACCAACGGTGGGCCGCGGTAATTGCGCGGCCACCAGCGGCCGGCGGTCAGTTCGCTGCCCTCGGGCAAGGTCGCTGAATATGTGAGACCGCGTTCGCCGCGCAGGGCCCAGGCTCCTTCAGGCAAAGTCTTCAGGTCGGCGACGCGCGTGGTCCCGTAGCCGGTGATCGTGCCGCGCATCGCCGGCACGGTGCGGATCACCGGGTGGATCGCGATACCCTCGATGGTGCGACGAAAATCGGCTTCGCGATCGGGCGGGACGTCGAGCGCGAACAAGGCCGGCGCGCGCTGCGGCACGGTGCGCTCGATATTGGCGTCGATGCTCGTGCGGATCGCCGCCAGCAGGACGAACAGGGTCAGTCCCAGCCCGAGCGCGACGACCAGCGTGCCGGTCCTCGCGCCGGGCCGATGAAGACCTGCGATCGCCAAGCGGAGCAGCGGGCGCCGCGACCGGGGCAACAGCGCCGCACTCCGTCGAACGCCCCATCCGAACACGGCCAGGAGTCCCAGCACGCCGGCCACCGCCGCCAGGAACCCGGCGCTCAACGCGGGTTGTTCGGCGGTGAGCAACGCGAGCGCGACGATCGCGGCGCCGGCGCCGACCACCCATGGCAGGGTCTTGCGAAGCGGCACGCGCCGTTCGCCCGGCACGCCGCGCAACAGTCCGGCGGCGGGAATGCGGCCGGCCTCGATCAACGGCGGCGCGGTAAAGGCAAGCGCAATCAACATGCCGTAGGCCGCGGCAAGTGCCAACGGCGCGACCTGGAGCGTAAAACGCGGCGCGACGGGCAGCACCTCACCCGCCAGCCACACGATCAACGGCACGGTGAGGACGCCTGCGACAAGGCCGGCGGCGATGCCGATCGCCGCGACGACCGCCACTTGCAGCACGTAGATCCGCGCGATGATCCCCGACGTCGCGCCGAGTACCTTCAACGCGGCAATGCTCCCGCGGCGAGCGGCGAGATAGGAGGATACGCCGTTGCCGACGCCGATCCCGGCAATGACCAGCGCCGACAGCCCGACCAGCAGCAGGAACTGCCCCATGCGGTCGACGAAGCGTTCGGCACCGGGTGCGGCGCGATCGCGCGTCTTGGTTTCCCATCCGGCGGTCGCGAACGCCGCCTTGAAACGGTCGACGGCACTGGTCGGCGATGCGCCGGTCGGCAGGCGGACGCGGTATTTGCTTTCGTACAGGCTGCCGGGCTGGACCAGGCCGGTTCGCGCGATCCCCGCCAGCGAGACGATCGCCACGGGGCCGAGCGTAAACCCCTCGCCCAGCCGGTCCGGCTCGCTCGTGACGATACCGCCGACCGTGAAGCTCGCGGTGCCAAGCTTCAATTGCGCGCCGGGCGCGATCCCGAGGCGATCGGCCAGCGCCGGGACGATCAGGACGGTGTTCGCATCGAGCGCCTTCGCCGTATCGCCGCGCAGGGCCAGCGTACCGTACAGCGGATAAGCGCGATCGACGCCCTTGAGTTCGATCGGGACGCTGTTGGTGCCACGCACCGCCATCGCCTGCATGCGCACGGTTTCGGAGACAGTCCCTAGCCGCGACATCGCAGCACGTTCGGCGGGGGTCGCGGCGCGCTGAGACGCGGCGAACTCGACGTCGCCGCCGAGGATCGCGCTACCGCGAGACGCCAGTTCGGTGTCGATCGCGCGCGTCAGGCTACCGATCGCGGCGAGCGCACCAACGCCGAGGAACAGGCACGCCAGCAACAGGCGCAATCCGCGAAACCGCAGGTCGAGTTCGCGCCGCGCAAGCCGCCACGCCAGCCGCCAGTCGTTCACCGCAACCGGTCCGCGACGATCCGGCCATCACCAAGCTCGACGATCCTGTCGCAGCGTGCCGCCAAGGCGGGATCGTGGGTGATGACGATCAGCGTCGCACCGGTAGCGGCGCGGCGGTCGAACAGCAGGTCCATGATCGCAGTGCCGGTCGTCGCATCCAGGTTGCCGGTCGGTTCGTCGGCGAAGACTATATCCGGCCTCGGCCCGAGCGCACGGGCGATCGCCACGCGCTGTTGCTCGCCGCCTGACAATTGCGTCGGATAATGGCCGATCCGGTGCGAAAGGCCGACTGCGCCCAGTTCGGCCTCGGCGCGCGCGAACGCATCGGGCATGCCCGCCAGCTCCATCGGCACCGCGACATTCTCCAGCGCGGTCATCGTCGGCAACAGGTGGAAGGCCTGGAGGACGATCCCGATCCGGCCCCGCCGCGCCCGCGACAACGCGTCCTCGTCGAGCAAGCCGAAATCGAGCCCGGCGACCTCCACCCGCCCGCCGCTCGCCTGTTCAAGCCCGGACAGGATCGCCATCAACGACGACTTGCCCGACCCTGACGGCCCGAGCAGCGCGACGCTGGTGCCGCGGGCGATATCGAGATCGATGCCCTTGAGGATCGTCGTGGCAGCGGTGGCGGCGCCGAGTGTCAGCGTGACATCACGCGCCGAAATCACCATATCGGCGGAAGCAGGTTCGGACATGGAGACCAATATCTTGGAGAAACAGATGCGACGCTGGCCTCTTTATGGGGGCGGACTGGCGCTTCTCCAAGCCGCGCTGTTGAGCGCGTGCGACCGGGCGGCGGAAGCCCCTGCCCCGGCTCCAATCACGAACGCGGTCGCACCGGTCGTGGAAGCGCCCGCCCCGAGTGGACCCGAGCGGCTTATCCTGGCGTTCGGCGACAGTCTGTACGCGGGCTATGGGCTCGACCGCGGCCAGAGCTTGCCGGAAGCGGTACAGGCCCGACTGCGGCGCGATGGCATCAACGCGAAAATCGTCAACGCCGGCGTCTCGGGCGACACTAGCGCGGCGGGGCGGCAGCGGTTCGCGTTCGCGCTCGACAACATGGCGCGCAAGCCGGACCTCGTACTGATCGGGCTCGGCGGCAACGACGTGTTACGGCAGATCTCGCCGGCCGAAACGCGCATGAACATGACCGCGATGCTTGACGAGGCGAAGCGGCGCGGGATTCCAGTCGTGCTGACGGGCATGATGGCGCCGCCCAACCTAGGACCGGACTTTTCGTCGCAGTTCAATGCGATATGGCCCGATTTGGCCAAGCGTTATGATGCGACTCTGTATCCGTTCATTCTGGATGGCGTGATCGGCAATGCACAGTTGATGCAGGCGGATCACATCCATCCCAATCAAACCGGCGTGAACAAGATTGCGGACCGGGTCGCACCGATCGTCGAGACTGCTTTGAAAAAGGCCGAATGATCGGAAATACTTGGCAGGCGGTTCTCTGTTCGGGTCGCAAATAGTCGGCGGGGCCGTCGCACGATCGTCCAGTTTCGTCACGTTGCGTCGCTTGCATTCCCCCTTTCACAGGGGGCGCGGTTGGTGCAACGCCGACAGGAGGGATACAGAGGGCTAGGACACACAGGGCGATGCAATGCAATTGAGCGGTTTGATCGCACGGCTTGGTCGACATCTCGACCTCACCGATGCGGAGCGCGAAGCGATCACACGGGCGGAGCGGGGCGAGCGGCGGTTGAAGGCCGGAGAGATCCTGATGGCGGAAGGCGGCGAGAGCCACGCGCTGTACGTCGTGCGCCAGGGGTGGCTGCATTCCTCGACCAAGCTGATCACCGGCGGCCGGCAGATCCTGCGGTTTCATTATGCAGGCGACCTGATCGGCACGTCGAGCATGGCCTGGTCGCAGGCGGCGGCGACGCTGACCGCGATCTCGGACTGCTGGGTGATCGAACTGCCGAAGACCGAGCTCGGACTGCTGTTCCGCGCGCAACCGCGGATCGCCGGGCTGCTCTATGCCATCGCTGCCGCCGAGAACGTCGCGATGAGTGACCGGCTGACGACGATCGGGCGGATGGGCGCGAGCGAGCGGCTGTCGACGTTGCTGCTCGACATCATGGCGCGGCTGCGGGTGACGGCGGGCGGGATCGTCGACTCGTTCGACCTGCCGCTGACGCAGACCGATATCGGCGATGCGCTGGGGCTGACCAAGGTGCACGTCAACCGGACGATCCGGGCGCTGGAGAAAGCGGGCGTGATCGAGCGGAACGGGCGTCGGGTGCGGATCGTCGACGAGGCCGCACTGGTCGCGACGACCGGGTTTACCGATCGGTATGGCGAGATCGAGACGGCCTGGTTGCCGCCGGCGGTTTGAGAACGGTCGTTTGTTGATCCTCCCCCGCCCGGGGGAGGTGGATGGCTGTTGCCAGACGGAGGGGGAGGAAGCGAAACGCCTGCTCTGTGTCCTCCCCCTCCGTCAGGCTCACGCCTGCCACCTCCCCCTAGCGGGGGAGGATTGGCTCAGGTGCGGTCGACGACGAACAGCGTGACGCGGTCGTACTTGATGTCGCCGGGGTTGAAGATCGCGTCGGGGACGAACGGGCGATCGATCACCTCGATATCCTTCAGACCGGCGAGCTTGAACGTGCCGAGCTTTATCTCCTTGGGCGGCTGACCGTCGCGCTCCAACGTGATCGCGTCGACGAACACGTCGTCATGCTTGGTGTACAGGATATGCGGCGCCAGCGTGCAGACCATCCGGTTATAGGTCGCGGTGATGCACTGGCGCAGCGCGATCGCCTGCAACAGCAGCGCGTTTGCGTTGGACGGGGCAGACTGGGAAGGGGCGGACTGGTCGGGGGTCGAGGTCATGTTGTGCATCGCAGCATAAGTTAGGGGATCGGTGCCGTTAGGCCGAACGCGCTACATGCGACAAGGCCTAACTTGACGCCATAGCCGGTTTAGCCCGCCTGCTCGGCCCGGCCTGGCGCTTCGATCTCATCGGTGTGGACGTCGAAGCCGACCAACCGTGCCGGGCCGAAGCTGGTGGTCAGCGCGGTATCGGTCGCATCCCGACCGCGGGCCATCAGGATACGGCCGATCCGTGGACGATTGTGGCGTGCGTCGAGCGTATGCCACGTGCCGCCGAGATACACGTCGAACCATGCGGAAAAGTCCATCGGCGCGTCGACCGGCGGGATGCCGATGTCGCCGAGATAGCCGGTGCAATAGCGTGCGGGGATGTTCATGCAGCGGCACAAGGTGACCGCGAGGTGTGCGAAATCGCGACAGACCCCCTGGCGTTCCTGGTAGACGTCCCACGCGGTCTTGGTCGACCGCGCGAAATGATAGCCGAACTCGACATGGTTGTGCGTGAAGTCGACGATCGCCTGGACGCGCTGCCAGCCGGCGGGTACGTGGCCGAACAGCGACCATGCGGTCTCGGACAGGCGGTCGGTCTCGCAATAGCGGCTGCCGAGCAGGTAGATCAGGATGTCGTCGGGGAGGTCCTGTACCGCGTGCTGGATCGCGTCGGGGGAGACCGGGTCCGGCAGGCCGCTGTCCTCGATCGTGAAGTCACACGACAAGGTGAGGCCCCCGCTCGGCACCGTGAACCGCGTGCAGACATTGCCGAACGCATCGAGATAATCATAGGTCGGCACGTCGGGATCGGCGGCAAGCCGGTGCGGCGTCACCAGATCCTTGTTGCGCGACGGGTGCACGCTGAGCATCGCCAGCATCGGGGTTTCGACGTCGGTTTCGAAACGAATGTCATAGCCAGCCCGGATCAGCATCGATGTCCCCCTTGTCGCGCCATTAGTCACGCTGTGTGTGATGATTGGTGGTGGTCGGAGGCCTCGTTCGAGTCTTCGTCGACGGTGATGTCGACCGACACGCTCATGTCGAGGAAGCTGCCGGGAAAGCCGCTCCAGGTGCCGGAGACGGGCACCGCCTGGTAGATGTCGCGCGCGACGGCGACGCGGACGAGGCCGCGGTTGCCGACGATGCCGTTGGTCGGATCGAACTCGACCCAGCCCGAACCGGGAATATAGACGCGGACCCAGGCATGCGTGTTGCCGCCGCCGGTGCGATGTTCTCGACGTGTCGGATTGTAGACATAGCCCGATACGAACCGTGCCGCGAAACCGAGCGCGCGGACCGCCTCGATCATCAGCATCGCATAGTCTCGGCAGGTGCCCTTGCGCTTGGCGAGCGTCTCGATCGGCGACTGCGTACCTTTTTCGGGGCGCTGCACATAGGTGAACTCGCGCTTGATCGCAGCGGTCATCTCGGAGAGCATGGCAAGCGTATCGGTCTGCCCGCCCGGCGCGACGAACCGCCGCGCCCAGCTGTCGATTTCGCGGAGCGGATCATGATGCTGGCGCTCGATCGAGCGGAGCAGGTCGGGCATCTCCTCCGACGAATAGGTGAACGGATAGAAGCGCGCGTAGCGTTCGATATCGACGTTCTGCAGTTCGGCGGGGGTGTGATCGAGCCGGACGCGGCTGTCGATCACCAGGTCCTTGGCGCGCTTGTCGAAGGTGGCGATCGCGACCGCGTTGCCGAACACGTCGTGCAGCCAGCGGACATCGGAGGGCTCCGGAGTGATCGTCAGCTGCGTGTCGATCAGATGCTGGTCGTAGCTTTCGCGCGGCCGGACCATGATCCGGTGCTCGCCGAACGCAACCGGTTGGCGATACGAGTATTTGGTTACATGAGAGAGCGTTAGAGATGGCATCGAGGATCCACGTCGCATGAACAGCACTGCCAGCCAAACGCTGCTTGGGACCGAAGATGCCGCACCGGTCGTGGTAATCAACCCCAAAGGTGCGTCATCGTTCCTGTTGATCGGCGATCATGCGGGAAATGCCGTACCGAAGGCGCTGGGGTCGCTGGGCCTGAGCGATGCGGAGTTGTCGCGGCACATCGGCTGGGACATCGGCATCGGCGAACTGGGGGCGCTGCTTGCGGAGAGGCTCGACGCGGTGTTCGTGCGGCAGAGCTATTCGCGGCTGGTGATCGACTGCAACCGGAGCCCGAGCCAGCCTGATGTGATCGCCGAGGTGAGCGACGGGACCGTGGTGCCGGGCAATGCGAGGCTCAGGGAGGCCGATCGTGCGGCGCGGTTCGCCGAGATCCACACACCGTATCAGGCGGCGATCGCGGCGGAGATCGCGCGGCGCGATGCGGCAGGAATGACGACGGTGCTGGTCGCGCTGCACAGCTTTACGCCGGCGATGAAGGGCGCGTTGCGCGATCAGGCACGACCCTGGCATATCGGGATCCTGCACGACGGGGGAGACACCGCGTTCGCCCATGCACTGCTCGATGTGCTGCGCGACGAGGCAGACCTGGTGGTGGGCGACAACGAACCGTACCGGATGGACCTGATCGACTACACCATCCCGCGTCATGCGTATCCGCGGCGGCGGCTGTATGCGGAGATCGAGGTTCGGCAGGATTTGTTGGGGTCGGACGAGGATTGTGCGGTGTGGGCCGAGCGGCTGGCGCAGGTGCTGCCGGCGGCGCTGGGCTAGCTGTAGTTTCGGTATCTTCGATCCTCACCCGCTAGGGGGAGGTGGCTGGCGCTTGCCAGACGGAGAGGGAGGAAGGGTGTAACCGCTGTTCCGTGCCCTCCCCCTCCGTCGCCTACGGCGCCACCTCCCCCTTGCGGGGGAGGATCAGGGTGCTCGGGGTTCGGTTTGGCCGTGGATTCGCAGCCGCAATCGGATCGCGGATCGTCTTGGCGGTCTGGTGCGTTCGCTCGTAGGCCAAAGATGTGACCACCCCTCTATTTGAAACTCGAGCCTGATGCAGTCCACGCCCCCGCCCCCGGCGCCCGACCAGATCCCAATTCCGGCGCAGGAGCGGTACAAGGCCCTGTTCGAGGCGATCGACGCGGGATTCTGCATCATCGAGGTTCTCTTCGACCAGCATCGAACGCCGGTCGATTACCGTTTCGTCGAGGTCAACCCGCAGTTCGAGCAACAGACCGGGCTGCTTGACGCGGTCGGCCGTACCGCACGCAACCTCGTTCCCGATCTCGAGCACTTCTGGTTCGAGACGTACGGCCGGGTCGCACTGACCGGCGAGCCGGTGCGGTTCGATCATGGCTCCGACCCGATGGATCGCTGGTTCGAGGTGCATGCGTTCCGGATCGGTGCGCCCGACGCGCATCTCGTCGCGATCCTGTTCAACGACGTATCGGACCGCCGCCGCGCCGCGTTGCAGACCCAGGAGAGCGAAGACCGCCTCACCCAGGCGCTGACCGCGGGCAACGGGATCGGCACCTGGGACTGGGACGTCCCCAACGACAGGATCAAGGCCGACGAACGGTTCGCCCGGCTGTACGGCGTGCCGGTAGAGATGGCCCGCAAGGGCGCGCCACTCGAACGGTATTTCGCCTGCGTCCATCCCGACGATCTGCCGGCGACCCGCTGCCGCGTGGCCGATGCGATGGAGGCGGGCGGCGACTTCTCCGCGGAATACCGCGTGGTCCAGTCCGACGGCGCGATCCGGTGGATTGCCGCGCAGGGCCGGTGTCGGCTGGCGGCAGACGGCTCGCCACTGCGCTTTTCGGGTGTCAGCTTCGACATCACCGAACGCAAGCAGGCTGACCTGCGGCAGCACGCCTTGCTCGAACTGGGCGATGCGATCCGCGACCTGACCGAACCCGACGAGATCGCCTATGCCGCGTCGGCCATCCTCGGCACCGCGTTGCAGGTCAGCCGGGTCGGCTACGGCGTCATCGACACGGTGCGGGAGACGATCACCGTCGAGCGCGACTGGAACGCGCCGGGGATCGCGACCATCGCCGGAACGCTCCGGTTTCGCGACCACGGATCCTATATCGAGGACCTGAAGTTCGGTCGCACCGTCGCCATCGCCGACGTCGATCTCGACCCGCGCACCCGTGAAACAGGCGACGTGCTGAAGGCGATCAGCGCGGCGGCGTTCGTCAACATGCCATTGGTCGAGCAGGACGATTTCGTCGCCTTGCTCTACGCCAATCACGCGACGCCGCGCGTGTGGAACGAGGACGACCTGCTGCTGATGCGCGAGGTCGCCGAACGCGTCCGCGCCGCGACGGAGCGCCTGCGTGCCGAGAATGCCCGCCGCGCCAGCGAAGAACAGTTCCGCGTGTTCGCCGAGGCGGTGCCGAACCAGATCTGGGCGGCGCGACCGGACGGCTATCTCTATTGGTTCAACCAGCAGGTTTATGCCTTCAACGGTCTCGAACCCGGTGCGCTCGACGGCACGCGCAGCTGGGCGAACCAGGTGCACCCGGAGGACTCTCCTGCCGCAACAAAGGCTTGGAAGCGATCCCTCACGACCGGTGAGCGCTACAGCGCCGAGTTTCGCGCGCGGGGCAAGGACGGCATCTACCGCTGGTTCCTGGTCCGCGCCGATCCGGTCCGCGCCGCCGACGGTACGATCCTGCGCTGGGTCGGCACCAACACCGATATCGACCACAGCCGCCGCCAAGCGGCCGAGCTGGTCCGCTGGAACGAGACGCTCGAGGAGCAGGTCGCAGCCCGCACGCGCGACCTGATGGCGACCGAGGAAGCGCTGCGCCAGAGCCAGAAGATGGAGGCGGTCGGCCAGTTGACAGGCGGAATCGCGCATGATTTCAACAATCTCCTGACCGGCATTACCGGCAGCTTGGAACTGCTCGGCATCCGCATCGCACAAGGGAGGCTGAACGATGTCGAGCGCTATTCGATCGCCGCGCAGGGCGCCGCCAAGCGCGCGGCGGCGCTGACCCACCGCCTGCTGGCCTTCTCCCGCCGGCAGACGCTCGATCCCAAGCCGACCGACGTCAACCGGCTCGTTTCGGGGCTGGAGGATCTGGTGCGGCGGACGGTCGGTCCCGCCATCGAGGTGGAGGTCGTCGAGGCGGTCGGGCTGTGGACCACGCTGGTCGATCCGAACCAGCTGGAGAACGCGCTGCTCAACCTGTGCATCAACGCGCGCGACGCGATGCCCGAGGGCGGGCGGCTGACGATCGAGACCGCCAATCGCTGGATCGATGCACGAACCGCGCGCGAACGCGAGCTCGAACCCGGCCAGTATGTCTCGCTCAGCGTATCGGATACCGGCACCGGGATGCCGCCCGAGGTGATCGCCAAGGCGTTCGATCCGTTCTTCACCACCAAGCCGCTCGGGCTCGGAACCGGACTTGGATTGTCGATGATCTACGGGTTCGCGCGACAGTCGGGCGGCCAGGTGCGGATTTATTCCGAGGTCGGCGACGGCACCAACGTCTGCCTCTATCTGCCGCGGCATTTCGGCGAGGCGGAAGGCGCCGGCGTCGATGCCGAACTCGCCGACGCCCCGCGCGCGCTCGACGGCGAAACCGTGCTGGTGGTCGACGACGAACCGACCGTGCGGATGCTCGTAATCGAGGTGCTGGAGGAACTCGGCTATGCGGCGATCGAGGCGGCGGATGGTGCCTCCGGGCTCAAACTGTTGCAGTCGTCCGCGCGGATCGACCTTCTGGTAACCGATGTCGGGCTGCCGGGCGGGATGAACGGACGCCAGATGGCCGATGCCGCACGCGTCGGGCGGCCCGACCTGAAGATCCTCTTCATCACCGGCTATGCGGAGAATGCAGTGGTCGGCAACGGCTTCCTCGATCCGGGTATGCACGTGATGACAAAGCCGTTCGCGATGGAAGCGCTGGCCGGGCGGATCAAGGCGTTGATTACCGTGGGATAAGTTTGCGCGTTGCGACGATCTTGAACCCGGTCGTCGATCGGTGCGTGTCGTCCGCCCGCCCCTGACGGCATGGGCTTCGTGCCAGACGGCGCGATGATCTGTGTTGCCTTGCGGTAACAGCCTGACTCCCAAGTGCGGAGATGGCATTATTGTCACTTGATATGATGTATCATCAAATTTACCCGGCGACTCGTACAGGGACGACACCCTGACGATAAGGGAATTTCATGAAGACGATGCTGTTCGGCGCCACCGCCCTGGCTGCCCTCCTCGCCTCTCAGGCTCACGCTCAGACCGCCGCGACGGATCCCGCGACCCCTACTCCTGCACCCGCGCCTGCAAGCTCGACCAACCAGCGCGACATCATCGTCACCGCACCGCTTCAGACGAGCGAGCGTGACGTGCTGCAGGGCACGACCGTCCTTACCGGCCAGGAACTCACCCGCCAGTTGCGCCCGTCGATCGGCGAGACGCTTGCGCGCCAGCCCGGCGTGTCGGCGTCGTCGTTCGGGCCAAGTGCCTCGCGTCCGATCCTTCGCGGCTTCCAGGGCGACCGGATCCGCGTGCTGACCGACGGGATCGGCTCGATCGACGTCTCGAACACTTCGGTCGACCACGCGGTCATCATCGATCCGCTGCTCTCCGAGCGTATCGAGATCCTCCGCGGACCCAGCGCGCTTCTATATGGCACGTCGGCGGTCGGCGGCGTCGTCAACGTCATCGACACGCGTATCCCGCGGTCGGTGCCCGAGAACGGCTACCGGTTGAACGGCATCGCCAATTATGGCTCGGCGGCGAACGAACGCTCGGGCGGCATGGCCGGCGACGTCGCGGTCGGCCAGCACCTCGTGCTGCACGCGGACGGCTCGTACCTGAAGTCGGGCGACCTGCGCACCGGCGGCTATATCCTGTCGCGTGACGCCCGCGCACAGGCGCTAGCCACGGCCGCCGCCACACCCGTCGACCCGAACGAAGCCGATCCGATCGACTATGCCGCATCGGCGCAGTTGAAGGGCAAGCTCCCCAACACGCAATCGGAGACGTGGACGGCGGGCGCCGGTGCATCGATCATCACCGACAATGGCAGCCTCGGCGTGTCGTATAGCCATTACGACAGCCTGTACGGCGTGCCGATCCGCTACGCCACGCAAGCCGGGCAAGAGCAGGAGGCACCGCGTCTCGACGTCGTCCAGAACCGGGTCGACCTGCGCGGCGAGATCGACACCGGCGGCGACGTGCTGAGCAAGATCCGCGTCCGCGTCGGCCAGGCGAGCTATCGCCACTTCGAGCTGGAGGAAGACAATTCGGTCGGCACCGCCTTCTACAACAAGGGCCTCGAAGGACGCCTCGAAGTCGTCCAGGCGAACCGCGGCGGCTGGCAGGGCGCATCGGGCGTGCAGTTCTACAACCGCATCTTCAACGTGGCTGGCGACGAAGCCTTCCTGCCGAAGAACGAGACCAACCAGACCGGCCTCTTCACGCTCCAGCAATATGAGTCGGGCAAGTTCCGCGCCGAGGGCGGCGTGCGCTACGAGATCACCGATCTCGCCGCACGGACGCCCGAGGACGACCTGCGCTTCTTCCGTGGCAGCCAGAGCTATCATTCGGTGTCGGGTTCGCTCGGGGCATCCTACGCGCTGACCGACAGCATCCGCGTCGGCCTGAACGGCTCGCGGACCGAGCGCGCGCCGTCGGCCGAGGAATTGTTCGCGAACGGCGCGCATGCCGGCACGCAGGCGTATGAACTCGGCAATCCGGACTTCAAGCTGGAGAAGTCCTGGGGGCTCGAAGGCACGCTGCACGCGCATGGCGACGGCTTCAGCTTCGACGCGTCGGCCTATTACAACTGGTTCTCGAACTACATCTCGGAGAACCAGGTCGCACCGTCGGTCTGCCAGGCGGCGGCCGATCCTTCGGGCCGGACCGTCGACCTGCCCTGCTTCCAGTATCAGCAGGCCAACGCCCGCTATTACGGGTTCGAGGCGGACGCGTCGGTGAAGGTCGCGCAGATCGGCGGCTATGCGGTCAACGCCGACGTGCTGGGCGATTACGTCCACGCCAACATCGTCGATCAGGGCCCGGTCCCACGCATCCCGCCGATGCGCGTGCTCGGCGGGATCGAGGCGCAGGGCGACCGGCTGAACGGCCGCGTCGAGGTGGAGCATGTGTTCGACCAGAACCGGATCGCCGCGTTCGAGACGAAGACCAACGACTACACGATGGTCAACGCGTCGATCGGGTTGAGCCCGTTCGGGAAGGATTCGAAGACGACGTTGCTGCTGAGCGCGAACAATCTGTTCGACGTGAACGCACGGCGTGCGACGAGCTTCCTGAAGGACTTCGCACCGCTTGCCGGTCGTGATTTCCGAGCGACCCTGCGCTTCGGGCTGTAAAGCCGCTACACGCCGCCTGCCCGTCACCCCAGCGAAAGCTGGAGTGACGCGCAGGGAGACGCGCTGGACCATCGCAGAAGACAAAGCCCCCCGCAGAAGGGACAGCGCTTCACTCCCAACATGAAACAAATGTCATTTTCGGGTTTACGCCGCCCCGCCCCCGCCGCTAGGAGAAATCCTTCTAAAGGGTGGCAAGGTGATGATGCGGAAGGCTATTTCTCTTTCCGTGGGCGCGTGTCTGCCGCTGTTAGCGGCGTGCAACCAGCACCAGTCGACGCTCGCGCCGTTCGGTGAGGAAGCGGACAAGGTTCTCTCGATCACCATCGTTCTGGTTATCGGCGCCATCATTCTCGCGGGCGGCCTCGCGCTGCTCATGAGGCATGCGATGCGCGCGCCCGAGGGCCGCCTGACGCACAAGGGTGGGATGAAGCTGGTACTGTGGCTCGGCGGCATCGGGCCATCGATCATTCTGCTTGCGCTGCTGCTCTACGCGCTCCCTGCGATGCGCCCGCGCGAAGTCGCCAACAATGATCTCCGCATCGGCGTCGAGGGCGAGCAATTCTGGTGGCGCGTCCGCTATGCCCCGCCCGGTGGATCGGTGGTCGAGGCGGCCAACGAACTCCGCCTCCCCGTCGGCCGTACCGTCGAACTGTCGCTCCGAAGCCCCGACGTCATCCACAGCTTCTGGGTGCCCGGGCTGGCCGGCAAGATGGACATGATTCCCGGGCGCACCAACCGCCTCGTCGTTCGTGCGACCAAGGCCGGCACGTACCGCGGCGTCTGCGCGGAGTTCTGCGGGCTCGGCCATGCGCTGATGGCGTTCGACGTGATCGCGATGGAGCCGGCCGCGTTCGAGCGCTGGCTCGCCGAGCAGGCGCGGCCCGCGACTATCACCGCATCCCCCGGCGCGCGGCTGTTCGCGAGCTATGGCTGTAGCGGCTGCCACAGCGTCCGCGGCGTCGGACCGGTTGCGAAGATCAGTCCGGACCTCACGCACTTCGGGTCGCGCCCGACGCTCGCCGCGGGCGTGTTGCCGATGACCCACGCCAACATCGCCGGCTTCGTGCGCGATCCGGGCAAGACCAAACCCGGCGTACGGATGCCCGCCTTCCCGCAGATGTCGGCCGCCGAGGCCGACCAGATCGCCAGCTATCTTCAGGGGCTCAAATGACCACCGAGAGCGCCCAGTACGTCGCCCCCGACCAGAACGATCCCGCGGTCCGCAAGGCCCAGGAAGATCGCCTGCGCGAAGTGTGGAAGCCGCCCTCGGGCTGGTTCTTCCGCTGGACCGACGTCAACAACAACCGGATCGGCGTGTGGTACACGCTGACCGCGTTCGGGTTCATGCTGTTCGCGGGCGTGCTCGCGCTGATCATGCGCACGCAGCTGGCGGTGCCGAACAACGACCTCGTCACGGCGAACACCTTCAACCAGCTGTTCACGCTGCACGGCTCGATGATGATGTTCCTGTTCGCGGTGCCGATGTTCGAGGCGGTCTCGATCATCCTCCTGCCGCAGCTGCTGGGCGCGCGCGACCTGCCGTTTCCGCGGCTGTCGGGGTTCGGATACTGGAGCTTCCTGATCGGCGGGGTGTTCGTGTCGGGCTCGATCTTCTTCGACGCGGCGCCCGATGGCGGCTGGTTCATGTATCCGCCGCTGACGACGCGCACCGATCTGAGTGGGCTCGGCGCAGACATCTGGATGCTCGGCCTCAGCTTCATCGAGGTGTCGTCGGTCGCCGCCGCGGTCGAGCTGATCGTCGGCGTGCTGAAATGCCGCCCGCCCGGCATGCGCCTCAACCTGATGCCGCTCTACGCCTGGTACATCCTGGTCGTCGCGGTGATGATCCTGTTCGCGTTCCCGCCGCTGATCGCGGGCGACGTGCTGTTCGAGATGGAGCGGCTCCTCAACTGGCCGTTCTTCAACGCGGAAAAAGGCGGCGATCCGCTGCTCTGGCAGCACCTGTTCTGGATCTTCGGGCATCCGGAGGTCTACATCGTCTTCCTGCCGTCGATCGCGCTGTTCGCGATGCTGATCCCGACGTTCGCGCAACGGCATCTGCTCGGCTATCCGTGGATCGTGCTGGCGGCGGTCGGCACCGCATTCCTAAGCTTCGGGCTGTGGGTCCACCACATGTTCACGACGGGCCTGCCGAAGATCAGCCTCGCCTTCTTCGCGGCTGCATCCGAAGCGGTGGCGATCCCGACGGGCGTGCAGATCTTTGTGTTCATCGCGACGCTCTGGGCGGGCAACGTCAAGAAATCGACGCCGCTGCTCTACGCGACCGGCAGCCTCGCCGTCTTCGTGATCGGCGGCCTGACCGGCGTGATGGTGGCGGTCGCCCCGTTCGACTGGCAGGCGCACGACACCTATTTCATTGTCGCGCATCTCCATTACGTGCTGATCGGCGGCACGCTGCTGCCGCTGTTCGCCGGGCTCTATTATTACTGGCCGCTTGTGACGGGGAAGAAGCTCAGCGACCGTATGGGACGCACCGCGTTCTGGATCATGTTCGTCGGCATGAACCTCACCTTCTTCCCGATGCACCTGTCCGGCCTGCTCGGCATGCCGCGCCGCGTGTTCACGTATCCGGAGGAACTCGGCATAGGCGGTCTCAACCTAGCGTCGACTGCCGGCTCTTACATGTTCGCAGCCGGCGTGCTGATCGTCTGCATCGATCTCGCCTTGTCGCCGCGCCGCCCGAAGGCCCCGCGCAATCCTTGGAATGCCGGCACGCTCGAATGGCTCGCGCTGCCCGACGATGAGGATTGGGGCATCCGCTCGGTCCCGCTGATCGAGAGCCGCTATCCGATCTGGGACCAGAAGAACTTCGTTCAGAAGGTCGACGAGGGCCGTTTCTTCCTGCCCGACGCGGAGGAGATGCGACGCGAGTCGATCATCACCACCGTTCTCGATGCGCGGCCGTTGCAGGTGATCCGCCTCGGTACGCCGAGCGTGAAACCGATGATGACCGCGGTCGCTCTGGCCGGCGTTTTCATCTTGACGACCTACCATCTCTATCTTCTGTCGGCGTTGAGCGGCGTCGCGACGCTCGCGTGCGTCCTGTGGTGGCTGTGGACCGGTACCGCCGAGATCCCTGAAAAGCCGACCAAGCATATCGGCCACGGCATCGAGGTGCCGCTCTACACCTCCGGCCCGTCGGCGCCGGGCTGGTGGGCGATGTTCATTACGATGATGGCCGACGCGACCGCGTTTTCAGGGCTGGTGTTCGGCTATTTCTTCTTCTGGACGATCCACAACGACTTCCCGCCGAGCGGTGTCGGGCTGAACGGGCCGGGCGTGTTCTGGCCGATGGTCGCCTTGGCGCTGACGCTCGCCGGCTGGGCCGCGACCGTCGGCGCGCGCGAAGTGCACCGCCGCGGCAACGTCGGCGCGGGCCGCGCGCTGCTGGTGGTCGGGATCGCCGCGACGCTGTCGAGCCTGTTCGCCGGGCTCGCCGGGCCATGGTATTCGGGGCTCGCCCCCGAATTGCACGTCTATCCCGCGATCGTCTGGACGCTGGCGATATGGACCGCGGTGCACGCCGCGATCGGGGTCATCATGCAGGCCTATACGCTCGCGCGCAGCCTCGCGGGAAAGATGACGCCGGTCTATGACGCAGACCTGCGCAACATCACCGTATACCACCATTTCCTCGCACTGACCGGCATCGTGACGTTCTGCACGATCGGCCTGTTCCCGGGGCTCGCATGACCGAGCCAAAGTCCATTCGAAAGTCCGAGTCCGACCAAAAGCATTGGGCGCGCGACCTCAAGGTGACGCTCTGGACCTTGATCGTCCCGCCGACGATCTGGGCAGTGCATTTCCTGTTCTGCTATTTGTGGGTGGCGGTGACCTGCGCGAAATCGCCGACCCCGGGGACTGCCTTGACCGGCTTTCCGCTCGCGACGCTGATCGCGACGATCGTGGCGCTGCTCGCGATCGTCGCGGCGGGCTATATCGCGCGCGTCCAGTCCGAGACGCCGGGCGATCCGGCCCCGCACGAACAGGGCACCGCGATCGACCGGCTGCGCTTCCTCGCGCTGTCGACGCGGTTGCTGGCGGGGCTGAGCTTCGTCGCGGTCATCTTCACTGCGCTGCCGGTCATCATCTTCGGCGATTGCCGATGAGGCGCGCGAGCCTTGTCCTGGGCGTTGTGCTGGTCCCGATCGGCTGGGCGTTCGCTGCCGCGCCGCTGGGGATGGTCGGGCACATGGCGGGGCACATGATCGCGGTCGCGGTCGCGGCGCCGTTCCTGGCATACGGGATCGCGGGAAGCCGCTTCGATCCGGCCGAGCGTTGGCCTGCGGTCGTGACCCCGCTCGCGATGTCACTGGTCGAGCTGGTCGTGGTGTGGCTCTGGCACCTCCCCGCGCTTAGATTGCGCGTCGACATGGAGCCGGTTGCGTTGCTGATCGAGCAGGCTAGCTTCCTCATTGCTGGCGTCCTTCTCTGGAGCGCCGTGCTCGGCACGCGCATCGGCGGCGCGAGCGATCGACGGGCGTCGGGTGTCGCGGCTATGTTGCTCACCTCGATGCACATGACCCTGCTCGGCGCATTGATCGGCCTCGCCCCACGACCGCTCTACACAATGATGGCGATGCACCCGGCAACGCACGGCCTCGACGCCCTCGAAGACCAGCAGCTCGGCGGCGTCGTCATGCTGATGGTCGGCGCGGCGAGCTATTTCATCGGCGGGCTGGCGATGCTCGGCGGACTATTGAAGACACGGAGCGCGACGGCATGACGATCCGGATTACCTGGGCGCGCGCAATCGCTGCCATCGTCGGGCTCGCGCTGGCGGGGCTGTTGTTCGCGTGGTCGGGCGTGTTCAACATCGCCGCGTCGTCGGGCCATTGGAAGATCACCGACTGGTTCCTCCACTGGACGATGCGCAACTCGGTGCGCACCTACGCCGCAGTCACCGCCCCCGACGATCCCAAGGCGAACGAGGGCCTCGTCAGCGCCGCCGTCCTGTTCAAGGCAAGCTGCGCGTCGTGCCACGGCGCGCCCGGCGTGCGTCCGCTCCCCGTAATGCAGGCCGCGACGCCGCCCGCCCCGAACCTGTCGATCAACGCGCGCGAATGGACCGACAAGCAGATCTTCTGGATCCTCAAGCACGGCGTCAAATACACCGGCATGCCCGGCTGGGCCGCCAAGGACCGCGACGATGAAGTCCGCCGCATGGTCGCCTTCGTACGCCTGCTACCTGAGATGACGCCCGCGACCTATCGCTCGCTGACCGAAGTGCCGGGTGTTTCCGATGCCAGGATCGCGACTTGCGCCGGCTGTCATGGCGCGGACGGACGAGGCCGCGGGCAGCCCGACATGCCCGTGCTCGGCGGCCAGAGCCCGGCCTATCTCCGTGCCGCGCTGGAAGCCTATGCGACCGGCAAGCGCCAGAGCGCGGTGATGGCGAACGCCGCCGCGACGCTGACACCCGCGGAAATGACCCGGCTCGCGGATCAATTTGCGGCGATGCCCGGGATCGGTGGCGTTGCGCCGTCGGGCTCGATCGAGGCCGCTAAGATCGAACGCGAAGGGCTGCCGAAGGTGCAACTCCCCGCCTGCGCGAGCTGCCACGCCCCCGGCAAGCCCTACCCCGTCCTTGCCGGCCAGCGCGCCAGCTACATCGCGCAACGCCTACGCAACTGGCGCGGCGACGAGACGGTGGTCGACGCGCGAAAATCGCAGGCGACGATGCCGGTCATCGCCCGCCGTATCCCTGAGGACATGATCGACCCGCTCGCGCGCTATCTCGCAGGCCGCTGATCGCTCAGCTTTTCGCGGGCAACATCTCGATCGACACGGAACGCTCGCCGAGCACATCGGCGATCCGTTCGCCGGATGAGAGCGCGGTGTCGCCCCACCAGTCGCGGGCATCGATCCGGTCGAGATGGCGCTCGGCACAGCGGAGCGGAACGACGCAGCGCAGGCTTGCCTCTTTGCCGACCCGCCGAAACGCAATCACCCGATCCGCGCGAATGCCAGTGACGGCGACGCGCTCATGGCGGCCCTCCGAGAACAAGGTCGGGTTATCCCTTCGCATCGCGAGAAGCTGCTGGATCAGCGCCATCTTCGCCGGCGTTTTGCCGTCCAACGATGCCTGCAGTCGCGCGTAATCTACCGGGCGGCGATTGTCAGGATCGACCAAGCTCAGATCGGCGGTCTCAGTTCCTTGATAGAGGTCGGGCACGCCGGGCACGGTGTAGCGTAGCGCGACCTGTGCGAGGCCGTTCGCCGCCGCCGCGGGTGCGATCTGCGCGATGAACGCGGTCATGTCGTCGAGGAAGGCCTTCGACCGCGCGGGATCGAGCAGCGCGCGGGCCAGATCGTGGCAGCGGCTCTCGTACGCCTCGTTCGGCGCCTCCCACGAAGACTGCATCTTCGCCTCACGCAACGCCTTTTCCTGCCACGCGACGATCCGCTCGGCGAAATCCGACAGTCCCTTGGCGTCCGATGCGGTCAGTTCCTCAGGCCATGCGCCGAACAGCGTCTGGAACAGCATATAGGCGTCGGCGGGATCGACCCCGTCGGCAAACCGCGCGGCGAGTTCGTGCCATCGTTGCACGCGCGCGCGCCAGAGGTGGGGGACTTCGCTCAACACCGCGAGCCGTGCACGGACGTCTTCGCCACGCTTATGGTCGTGCGTGGCGGTCGCGAGCATCGCCGCCGGCCAATAACGGGCGCGATCGACCATTGCCGCCTGGAAATCGTCGATCGCCAGCGACATGCGTGCAGCGTCGAACCCCACGTCATTGCGCGAGAGCAGGCAACCGTAGCGGTAGAACGCGGTGTCCTCGACCGCTTTGGCGGCAATCGGTGCGGAGAGTTGCTGGAACTTGCGCACCGCTTCGGCTGCGAGCTTGGCGTCCCCGACACCCTCGCCTGCCAGCCATGCGAGCATATGCTCGATCACTGCGGTCTCGCCTGGTGGGACGAACTGCGCGATGCGCTGGCGAACCGTCTCGCGGATCGCGGCGTCCGCTGCCGGGGCGGCGTCGCCTGTTCCGTAGGTGCGATAGACCGGGAAGACCCAGAGCAGTCGCTCGATCGCGCGGTGGATCATGCCGCGGGTAAGCCCGTCGCATTCGAGCGTCGAGCGGGCGAGCACGACGAAGGCCTCGACGCAGTCACGGTGCTGCGCGTGGAATTGCCACGCAAGCAATTCTTGCCGCGCGCGCAGTTCCTCGGGCGCGAAGTCGAGGGAGCGGCCACTGATGTCCGCCCAGAGTTCGGCGAGCGGTTCGGCACCGGCGGGCGCGTGGAGCAAGGCCGTCACCTGCTCCATGAAGTCGTACCCACTGGTGCCGTCGACGCCCCAGTCGGTGCTGAGCGGTTCGTCGTCGGCGAGGATTTTCTCGATAACGATATAGGCCGGACCGGGTGGCGCATCGGCGGGGCGCTCGATCGAGTCGAGGCGCGCGCGGAGGTGGCGGCAATAGCCGGCGGGGTCGGTCAGGCCATCGACGTGATCGACGCGGACACCGTCGATCAGTCGCTCGGCGTATAGGCGGAAGTAGAGCGCGTGGGTGGCGTCGAACACGACCGGGTCTTCGGCGCGGAGGCCGGCGAGGTCGTTGATCGTGAAAAACCGCCGCCAGTTGAGTTCGTCGTTGGCGACGCGCCACGATGCGAGGCGGTAATGCTGGCGATCGACCAGCGCGGCGATGTCGTCGGTTGCTGCGGTGGCCTGATCCTCGTCGCGGATCGGCAGGCGATGTTCGCCATATGCTTCAAGGACATGCCGACCGTCGACCTGCTCGACTTTGATCGCGCCACTCGCGATCGTCTCGGCGAGCGGATCGCCCAGGATCGGGAGGACCAGCTTCTCGCGCCAGTCGATGTCGAAGTAGCGCGCAAATTCGCTTGATTCGCCGTGCGTTAGGACGTCATTCCACCACGCGTTCTCACCACCGGCGACGCCCATGTGGTTGGGGACGATATCGATGATGACGCCCATGTCCCGCTTGCGCAGGGCCGCAACCAGGCTGCGGAACGCCTCTTCGCCACCGAGCTCGGGATTGATGCGAGTCGGGTCGACGACGTCGTAGCCATGCGTCGATCCGCTGCGGGCGGTGGTGATCGGCGAGGCGTAGAGGTGGCTGATCCCGAGTGTGTCGAGATACGGCACCAGCGCCTCGGCATCGGCGAAGGTGAAGTCCTTGTGGAACTGGAAGCGATAAGTTGCGCGCGGCGTCGTAGGGGGGGTCATGCGGGTCTCGCGGCGTTGAGCGTGTCGATGCGGGCGGCGGCAGCGGGGCGTTGGAGCAGTGCCTCGGTCATATCCGGCAGGCGGCGTCGCCAATTGGGGTGTTCGTCGATCGTGCCGGGGAGGTTGGGCTGCTCGATCACCCCCGCCAGATCCTCGATGGGTATGATCGCGAGCGCACACGGCGTGCTAGCGACATGCGCGATTGCGGCATCGACGACCGGGTCGGTGTCATTGAGCGATGGCTGCTTCGCGCCCGTGTCGAAAGCGGACCAGAGTGCCGCGCGATCGTCCGCGCGGTCTGCCCGGTCTGCGGGTTCGTCGATAGCGTCGGACTTGCGGCCGAGGTCCCACGTCCAGTCGATGTCGCGGCCGCTCCACCAACCCGCGATTGTCGCGAGGTCATGTGTGCCGGTCATCGCGACCGCGTCGGGCGACCATTTCGCTGGGGGCACGAAACCGTCCGCGTCGCGCTCGAACCAGAGTACGCGCATGCCGAGCATGTGGCACGCATCCATCGCCTCGCGGAACCCGTCGGGAACAGTGCCGAGGTCTTCGCCGATGACGATAGCCTTCGCCCGCTGCGATTCCATCGCGATGATCCGCATCATGTCGTCGAACGGCATGTCGAGGTACGCGCCCTCTGCGGCGGACGCGCCTTCGGGGACGATCCATAGGCGGCGAAGGCCGAACGCGTGGTCGATGCGGATGCCGCCGGCATGCGCCAAGGCCGCGCGGATCGTCGCGATGAACGGGGCGAACCCGGTCTCGCAGAGCGCGTGCGGGTCGAAACCGGTGATGCCCCAGCTTTGGCCGTCCGGGCCCAGCGGATCGGGTGGCGCGCCGATCGAGAGGCCGGTGAGCAGATCGCTGCGTCGGCTCCAGCCGTGGCTGCCACCCGGGTCCATGCCGACGGCGAGGTCGGCGATGAGGCCGACCGCCATGCCTGCATCCTTCGCGGCCTTTTGCGCGGCGTCGAGGTCGCGGCGAGCGAGCCATTGGAGGAAGACGTAGAAGGTGACGTCATCGGCATGTTCGGTGACGAAGCGGCGGACGGCCGGGCTGGCGGGATCGTGATACGCGGCCGGCCATTGCTGCCAACCCCGCGCGCCGAAGGTCGCGAAGAAATGCGCGTGGAGCGCGTCGAACTCGGCGTGGCGTTCGAGGTCATCGCCCCCTACGTGCCTGAATGCGTCGAGGGTTTTGCCAAGTTGTTGAGTATCTTGGTCGAAAGTCTTGCGAAGGCGTGCGAGCTTTGCAGGTATCGCGCTCTGCCAGTCTATCAAGTCGGACGCGGGGTCGTTCGACGTCCCGGCGAACGCGGACGCATCGGCATAGAGGCCGTTGAGGAATTGGCGACTGGATGGCGCGTAAGGGCTGTACCGACTGGCGTCGGCGGGGAAGAGAGCGTGGGTCGGACTGATCGCGAGCGCGTCGGCGCCACGCTCGCCAAATGCTCGCGCGGTCTCCGCGAGTGTCCCGAAGTCCCCGAATGCCTTGGCAATCTCGCTGCGTAGGCTGGGAACCTGGACCGCGGGCGCCCAGATTTTGCGTCCCGGTACGGCATCGGCGATCGTGTAGCAGCGGCGCGGGGCGACGAGCAGATCGATCACGTCGTCGCCGATTTCTAGACGATGATAGCCGGTGTGCTCGATTGGCTTCAACGCGCCCCGGTCGATCGCAACCGACGTCCGCGTCCCGTTTTCCAGGGTGAGTTCGGCCTCGCCCGATAGCGGCGTCGCAAGCTGGATCGGATCACCGACGTCGACGGACAGGAAGCGGGGTGCTCGGGCAGTCCTGACTGCGATAGCGGCGAGGCTTTCTGCGATCTGCGTGGCGCTCGCGGATGGGCGGCCCAAACGATTGAGGATCGCCCGCAACGCCTCGTCCGAAACCGTCTGACGGCGACCGGCCGCGTCCTGCCATTCGAGTTGCAGACCGGCGGCGGTCGCCAGCGCTTTTAGATCGCTCATCGTTCCAGCCAGACCGCGACGCTGCCGGATTGGCCGAGTTCGCCGTCGGCGAAGATCGGTGCGGCTTCGATCTCCGGGAACGCCACAGCCTCATCGCCAAGGTTCAGCGCGATCGTAAGCACCGCGCCGTCGGCCATCTTCCAGCGGGCGACGACGGCCCCCTCCCCGATCGCTTCTGCGCCGATCGCGGTCGTGCCGCGCAGGCGAGGAATGATCGCGTCGTGACGGATTTTCAACAGGTTGCGGTATAGGTCTTGCCATCTGGTCGCATCGGGACCGGGTTCTGCGCGCGACCGATGGAAGGTTTCGTGCGCGTTCGGATCGGGGATCGCTTTGCGTGCTTCGGGGTCGGCGAAGGCGGCGAACTTGGCGAATTCCTTGCGCCGGCCTTCGCGCACCGCGTCCGCCAGCTCGTCGTGGAAGTCGGTGAAGAACAGGAACGGGCTCTCGCTACCGTGTTCGTCACCCATGAACAACAGCGGAATCTGCGGGCCGAGCAGGAGCAACGCGGTCGCTGCGCGCAGCTTCTGGCGGTCGGCGAGCAGCGTCAGGCGTTCGCCCATCGCACGGTTGCCGATCTGGTCGTGGTTCTGGAGAAAGGCGACGAACGCGGTCGGCGAGAGGTGCGCGCTGGGTTTGCCGCGCGGCTTGCCGTTGTGGTTGGGCGAACCCTCCCCCTGATAGATGAAGCCTTCGCTGAGGCAGCGTGCGAGGCGTTCGGCCGGACGGTCTGAAAAATCAGCATAATAGGCGCTGGTTTCGCCGGTCAGCAGGACGTGGAGGACGTTGTGGAAGTCGTCGTTCCACTGCGCGTCGAACGCGTCCGAGCGCAGATGCTCGGCGTCGTTCCCTTCGTTTTCGAGGACGAGATGGACGTGCCGGCCCGCCGTCTTCTCGCGAAGTTCGGCGGCCATCGCGTCGAGAAACTCGTCGTTCGCGATCGCGTGGACAGCGTCGAAACGGAGGCCGTCGAAGCGGTATTCGTTCAGCCACATCAGCGCGTTGTCGACGAAGTACCGATGTACCGGCGCCTGATCGACCGCGACCGCGCCGCCCCAGGGGGTATCGACGTCGGCGTTGAAGAAGCCCTGCGCATACGCGCCGAGGTAGTTACCGTCGGGGCCGAAGTGATTGTAGACGACGTCGAGGAACACGGCCAGGCCAAGCTCGTGGGCGCGATCGACCAGCGACTTCAGTTCGTCGGGCGTGCCGTAGCTTTCGGCGGGAGCATAGGGTAGCACGCCGTCATAGCCCCAGTTTCTCGTGCCACTATAGGCGTTTACGGGCATGAGTTCGATGGCCGTCACACCCAGCGCCGCGATAGTCTGGAGGTGATCGACAACGCCCGCAAAGCCGCCGAGCGCGCCAACATGGACCTCCTGGATGACCATCTCTTCCCACGCACGGCCGCGCCAGTCTGCTGTGCGCCAGTCGTAGGCGGCGTGATCGACGACGACGCTCCACCCATGGACGCCCCCCGATTGTGCTCGCGAGGCCGGATCCGGAACCGTCAGATCGCCCGCCAGCCGGAACCGGTATCGCGTCCCTGGCGCTACGCGAGCCGAGGTGCTGAACCAGCCGTTGGCGTTGCGCGTCATTGGAACCGCGCCGCTATCGGCGATCTCCAGCGTCACGTCGTCGTGGTCGGGCGCCCAGAGGCGGAAGGTCGTTCCGTCGTTGGCGAGCGTCGGTCCCCAGCTCATGCCGCTGCGACCGTCCACGAGAGCAACGCCGCACCCTGTGGGGGAAGCTCGTAGCTGTCCTTGATCGGGAGGGGACCTTGCTCGGGCTTGCTGCTGTCGATCAGCACGGTGCGCTCTACCTCTTCGGGGGGCGGCATGTGGAAGGTCAGCGGGCCCTCCGAGGCGTTGAGGAAGAGCGAGATCACCTGGATCTCACCCGATTCCATCTCGCAAGCGCGGCGCATCACAAGGGCACGGCCGTTGGTGTTGTCCCAATCTTCCGCCGTGAGTTGTTGGCCGCGCTCGTCCCACCATTCGATGTCCTTCAGACCCTCGGCCGGCGTGTCGTCGCCGTAGAGGAAATTGCCGGCGCGCAGCATACCATATTCTCGGCGCAACGCGATCAGGCGCCCGGTGAAGTCGATCAGCGCCTCGCCCTCGGGCGACTTGGCCTTGTCCCAGTCGAGCCAGCTGATCTCGTTGTCCTGGCAATAGGCGTTGTTATTGCCGTTCTGCGTGCGGCCGAACTCGTCGCCGGCGACCAGCATCGGCGTGCCGAGCGAGGCGAACAGCGTCGTCAGCATCGACCGCATCACGCGCCGGCGGGTCTCCAGGATCGCGGGGTCATCCGTCGGCCCCTCCACGCCCCAGTTGCGCGAGCAATTGTTGGAATGGCCGTCGTTGTTGTCTTCACCGTTCGCTTCGTTGTGGCGTTCCTCGTAGGCGACGGTGTCGGCGAGCGTGTAGCCGTCATGCGCGCCGAGCAGGTTGACGCTCGCCCAGGGGCGGCGTGCGCGGCGGTCGAACAGGTCGGCCGAGCCGGTCAGGCGCGCGGCGAGATCGGCGCGCTGCGCGTGGTCGCCGCGCCAGAACTTTCGCACGGTGTCGCGGTATTTGTCGTTCCATTCGGCGAAACCGGGGGGGAAGTTGCCGAGCTGATAGCCGCCGGGGCCGATGTCCCAGGGCTCGGTGATCAGCTTCAGCCTGCCCAGCACCGGGTCCTGGCGGAGGACGTCGAAGAAGCCGGCGCCGGGGTCGAAGCCGGTATCCGTGCGGCCGAGCGTCAGCCCGAGATCGAAGCGGAAGCCGTCGATGCCGAAGCTGGTCGCCCAGTAGCGCAATGAGTCCGCGACCATCTGGATCACACGCGCCTTGGTGAGGTTGAGCGTGTTACCGGTGCCGGTGTCGTTGATCGAGAAGCGCGGGTCGTCCTTGACGAGGCGGTAGTAGCTGGCGTTGTCGAGACCGCGCCAGGACAGCGTCGGGCCCTGTTCGGAGCCTTCGCAGGTGTGGTTGTAGACGACGTCGAGGATCACCTCGATCCCGGCCGCATGCAGCCGGCGGATCGAGCGGCGGAGTTCGTCGTGGCTGTCGGTCGCGAAGAACGAACGCTCGGGTGTGAAGAAATTGAGGGTGTTGTAGCCCCAGTAATTGCGCAGGCCCTTCTCCTGGAGGAAGCGGTCCTGGATATAGGTGTGGATCGGCAACAGCTCGATCGCGGTGACGCCGAGGCGCTTGAGGTGATCGATGACCTTGGGGTTGCCGAGCGCCGCGAAGGTGCCGCGTTCGGAGGGCTGGACCTCCTCGAACAGCTTGGTGAGGCCCTTGGTATGCGCTTCGTAGATCACCGTCTCGGACCAGGGCGTGTTCGGGCGCACGTCGCGCGACCAGTCGAAATGGCTGTCGGTCACGACGCCCTTGGGCATCGTCAGCGCGCTGTCGCGCTTGTCGAAGCTCAGGTCCGCGCGCGGCGACTTCACTTGATAACCGTACATCGCGTCGGTCCAGCGGAGTTCGCCGATCATCTGCTTGGCGTACGGATCGAGCAGCAGCTTGTTCGGGTTGAAGCGGTGGCCCTCTTCCGGCGCATAACGGCCATGCGCGCGGTAGCCGTAGACGAGGCCCGGCTGCGCGTCGGGGAGGTAGCCGTGCCAGACTTCGTCGGTCCATTCGGGGAGCGCGTAGCGCTTCAACTCGCGGCGACCGGTCTCGTCATAGACGCAGAGTTCGATCTTCTCGGCATTGGCGGAATAGACCGCGAAATTGACGCCGAGACCGTCGAAGGTCGCGCCGAGCGGATAGGCAGAGCCAGCGTCGAGCGTGTCGGGCAATAGATGCAACGTGAAGACCCCCATCTGTCGTCGCTGCCGCGGCTTTATCGCGGTGCAGCATTCCTTGGCGTGAAACCCGCCCGCCGGTTCCTATGTTCCGCATCGAGCAGCGAGTTTTCGCCGTACTCCTCTACGTATCAAGGGACACGCCCATGCCTTATTCCATCCGATCGATCTTCGCATGAGCGGGCCGAAACTGTTCGAGCCGCTCAAGGTCGGCAACCTCACGCTCGCGAACCGGATCGTGATCGCGCCGATGTGCCAGTATTCCGCGGAAAACGGCTGCATGAACGACTGGCACCAGATCCATCTCGGTCAGCTCGCGCTGTCGGGCGCGGCGCTGCTGACGATCGAGGCGAGCGCGGTGCTGCCCGAGGGGCGGATCACGCATGGCGATGTCGGGCTGTACGACGATGCGACCGAGGCGGCGATGGCGGGGGTGATCGAGAGCGTGCGGCACTGGTCCGACATGCCGATCGCGATCCAGTTGTCGCATGCCGGACGCAAGGCGTCGTGCGAGGTTCCCTGGAAGGGTGGACTCCAGATCGCACCGGGCGCGCCGAACGGGTGGCAGACCGAGGGACCGTCGACGGTGCCGTTCCTGCCAGAGGAGAACGCACCGGTCGCGCTCGATGCCGAAGGACTGGCGCGGGTGCGCGATGCGTTCGTGGCGGCGACGGTGCGCGCGGCGCGGCTCGGGATCGATGCGATCCAGTTGCACGCGGCGCATGGCTATCTGTTGCACGAATTCCTGTCGCCGCTGTCGAACCGGCGCGAGGATGAGTATGGCGGCAGTCTCGAAAACCGGATGCGGTTTCCGCTCGAGGTATTCGATGCGGTTCGGGCGGCGTTTCCGGCCGAGCGCGCGGTGACGATGCGGGTGTCGGGGACCGACTGGGCCGAGGGTGGCTGGGATTCAGAGCAGACGGTGGCGTTCGCCAAGGCGCTCGAGGCGCGTGGGTGCAGTGCGATCCACGTCTCGAGCGGGGGCACGACGCCGGCGCAGCAGATCCCGGTCGGACCGAGTTACCAGGTGCCGCTTGCGCGGGCGGTGAAGCAGGCGGTGTCGATCCCGGTCGTCGCGGTGGGGCTGATCACCGAGTTCGAGCAGGCCGAGGCGATCGTCGGGACCGGCGATGCGGACATGATCGCGCTGGCCCGGACGATTTTGTATGATCCGCGCTGGCCGTGGCACGCGGCGGCGCACCTTGGGGGGAAGGTGAAGGGGCCGAACCAGTATCTGCGCTCGCAGCCGCGGCAGTTTAAGGATTTGTTCGAAGGGTAGAGGCGCTCTTGCGATCCTCCCCCGCCAGGGGGAGGTGGCGCGGAGCGACGGGGGGGAGGACACGGACCAGAGGTTTCACCTTCCTCCCCCTCCGTCAGGCTACGCCTGCCACCTTCCCCTAGCGGGGGAGGATCGTTCGGTTCCGTGAGGCTGACGGTTAGGGGCGAGGCTTACCCCGCGACGGTCATCACCGATCCGGAGTCCACGCGGATATCCGCGCCGTTGATGAAGCTCGCCCGCTCCGAGCACAGGAACACGATCGCCGAGGCGACCTCTTCCGCCGTGCCGCGGCGCTTTAGCGTCATGCCCGGCCGCTCTTCCTCGAAAAACGTCTCGATCGCCTCGTCGAAGCTCACGCCCTTCTCGTCGGCGCGCTTCTGCATCATCTTGTCGGTCATCGGCGTGGCGATGAACGCCGGCGACACGGTGTTCACCAGCACATTGTCGCAACCGTAAGCCTTCGACAGCCCCTTCGACAGGCTGGAGATGCCCGCCTTCGACGCGCAATAGGCGAGTTCGTCGACATAGGGCTGTACCGCATCCTCCGAGCTCATCAGCACGATGCGGCCCCATTTGGCGGCGCGCATCGCCGGGATCGCCTCGCGGCAGACGCGGACAGCGCCCATCAGGTTGATGTCGATCGTCGACTGCCAGCCGGCATCGTCAACATCGAGGAAGTCTCCGGTCGCTCCGGTCACGCCCGCGCAATTGACCAGAATGTCCGGCTCGCCGAGCTGCTCGCGAACCTTGGCGAACAACGCCTTCACGTCGTCGAGCTTGGTCAGGTCCGCCTCGACCGCGATCACTTCGCCGTGCGCCTTCAGATCTTCGACACTGGCGTCGAGGTCGCCGCCGGGTTGGTCGGTGATCGCGACGCGGACGCCTTCCTGGAGCAGCATCCGGGCGGTTTCCTTGCCCATGCCGCTGTCCGCGCCGGTGATGAGCGCGATCTTGCCTGTGATATCGAGGTTCATGCTGTCGTCCTTAGGTCAGTGAAAAAGGTCATGCCCATTCCCGCGGACCGTCGCTGTCGAGCGCACGGTCGAGGTAGAAGGCCGCGCTGATCAGCGCCAAGTGGCTGAAGCCTTGCGGGAAATTACCGAGGAAGCTGCCGTCCTGCGCGATCTCTTCGGCGAACAGGCCGAGATGGTTGCCGTGCGCGAGCAGCTTCTCGAAGTTCAGCCGCGCCTCGTCGAGCCGTCCGGCCCGCGCGAGGCATTCGACATACCAGAACGAGCAGGCGACGAACGTCCCCTCCTGCCCCGGCAGGCCGTCGTCGATCCGGTAGCGATAGACTTGCCCGTCGTCGGACAGGTCCTCGCCGATAGCCTCCAACGTCGCGAGCCATTTGGGATCGGTCGCGCCGACGAAGCGGACCAGCGGCATCATCAGCAACGCGCCGTCGACCGCCAGATCCTCCGGCGCATCGCCGATCGCGCGGACGAAGCGGCCGAGATCCTCGTTCCAGAAGTTCGCCCAGATATCGTCGTGGATCGCCGTCCGCGCCTCCGACCAGCGGACCAGCGGCGCGGGCAGCGAGCGCTTCTGCGCGAGCCGCACCGCGCGGTCGACCGCGACCCAGCTCATCAGCCGCGAATGGAGATAATGCTTCTTCGGCCCGCGGACCTCCCATATTCCCGAGTCGGGCGTGTCCCACGTCTCGCAGACCTGATCGACGATCCGCGAAATCGCCACCCAGGAATCATGTGCGATTGGCTCACCATACTTACTGCCGAGATAGGTCGCGTCGAGCAGCGCGCCGTAGATATCGTGCTGCGTCTGGTCCTTCGCCTCGTTGCCGACGACGATCGGCGTCGCGCCCTCGAATCCGGCGAGGTCGAGCTTGCGTTCGTCGGCGATCTCGCCGCCGTCGAGCGCGTACATGACGCCGAGATGGCCCTTCGAACACGCCTGCGCGCGGTCCATCGCCCAATGGAGGAAACCGACCGCTTCGCCCTGATAACCCAGTCGCAGCAAGGCGTAGACGGTGAACGAGGAGTCACGGATCCACGTCGCGCGGTAATCCCAGTTGCGGACGCCGCCATGCGCTTCGGGCAGGCCGAACGTCGCGGCGGCGGCGATCGAGCCGTGCTTGCGTGAGGTGAGCAGTTTCAGTGCCATCGCCGAGCGCTCGACGGTCTCGCGCCAGCGGCCGCGGTAGCGCGACTTACGGCTCCAGGTCCGCCAATAGTTCATGTCCTTCTCGACGATAGCGTCGAGCGCATCGGTGTCGAGCGAGACGTCGTCGGGGTTGCTGAGGATCAGCGAGACGGTGTCGCCTTCGTTGAGGTGGATCTTGGCAGTCAGGTCGCAACCGTCCGCGACGAGCTTCGCGGCACCGTGAACCGCGAGCGCGAGGCCGCTTTCGTGGTCGAACCGCCCGCGCGATACGTCCGCCTCCGACGTCGTGACGGAGGCCGTGCGGCCCATCACGCCGTAGTCAAACCGCGGGGCGCACCGGACGCGGACCGTCGCCGACCCGCGCGTGCAGGTCATCCGACGGACCAGCCGCGACGGCGCGTCATCGGCATCGTTGCCGACGGGCATGAGGTCGACCAGATCGACGCTCGCCGCGTTCGCCATCCAGCGAGTCAGCAGGATGTTGGTCTCGGGCAGGTACATCTGGACGATGTTCGCGCCGGGGAGGTCCGGCTCGACCGAGAAATGCCCGCCTTTGTCGCCATCGAGCAGTCGTGCGAAGACCGAGGCACTGTCGAGGCACGGCCAGCAGAGATAGTCGATCGTGCCGGCCGTATCGACCAGCGCGATCGTCTCCAGATTGCCAATCGCGCCGTGGTCCGCGATCGATATGCCGTGCTTATCCATTATCGCGGAAACCTGGATACAGGCTCATGCCGCCGTCGATCGTCAGCGTCGAGCCGACGATATAGTCCGCCGCATCCGACACGAGGAACAGCGCCGCGCGGGCGACATCTTCCGGGTGGCCAATCCGGCCGTAGGGGATGAGTTCGAGCAGCTTGTCCTGATCGGCGGTCGCGTCCTCGTTGATCTCGGTCGCGATCGCGCCGGGGGCGATGCCGTTCACGCGGATGCGGTCGCCGGCGATTTCCTGCGCGAGCGTGCGCATCAGCATCCCGCTGCCGCCCTTCGACGCGGCGTAATTGGCGTGGCCTGCCCAGGGGATCACCTCGTGCACCGAACTCATGAACAGGATCTTCCCGATCGCTCGGCTGACGCCGCGGTCGCCCTGCTTGCGGAACCGGCGCACCGCCTCGCGCGAGACCAGGAACTGGCCGGTCAGGTTGACGTCGATGACGCGCTTCCAGTCCTCCAGAGTCAGGTCGGCATAGGCCGCGTCCTTCTGCATGCCTGCGTTGGCGAAGACGATGTCGACGCCGCCGTACCGTTCGACCGTCTCGTCGAACAACTTGAGGACCGCCGCCTCGTCGGACGTGTCGGCCTCGCACGCAAAGGCCTCGCCGCCCGCCTGCTCGATCGCCTCGACCACTTCGCGCGCCTTGTCCGCGCTGCTGTTGTAGTTGACCGCGACTTTCGCGCCGGCCTTGGCAAAGGCGATGGCGGACGCGCGGCCGAGCCCTGAACTCGCGCCGGTGACGATCGCGGCCTGGCCTGTCAGGTCGATGTGCATGGCTGCTCCTTCGCTTGGGAGTTTCACTGGGGGCATCGCCGCTCAACGCGCCTCACGGTCAGTTTCTCCAAGGCTCCACGAACCGTTCGGCAATCGCGCTGATCTGCATCAAGCGTCCGATTTCGGTGCAACTCTTACGGCCCGCCACGCGCTGTGGGTCCTGAGAAGCTACGAGGACGGCACATGACCAAGACCATCGCCAAGGATACCGGAACGCCACCGAAAGGTGCCACGTTCGAAACGCAGATCGGCGAAGGCGGCGAACTGCACCAGATCGCCAGCGGCGAAGGCGCCGTATTGACGACGCAGCAGGGCATCCCGATTGCCGACGACCAGAATTCGCTGAAAGTCGGCGATCGCGGGCCGACGTTGCTCGAGGATTTCCACTTCCGCGAGAAGATCTTCCATTTCGACCATGAGCGTATCCCGGAGCGCGTCGTTCATGCTCGCGGTTATGGCGCGCACGGCACGTTCACGCTGACCGAGAGCCTGGAAGAATTCACCAGCGCCGGCATCCTGACAGAAGTCGGCGAGCAGACGCCGATGTTCCTCCGTTTTTCGACGGTGGCGGGCAACAAGGGTTCGGCCGATCTGGCGCGCGACGTGCGTGGCTTCGCGGTGAAGTTCTATACCAAGGAAGGCAATTGGGACGTCGTCGGCAATAACATCCCGGTGTTCTTTATCCAGGACGCGATAAAGTTCCCCGACCTCATCCATGCCGCCAAGCAGGAGCCCGACCGCGGCTTCCCGCAGGCACAGACCGCGCATGACAATTTCTGGGACTTCATCAGCCTGACCCCGGAATCGATGCACATGGTCATGTGGATCATGTCCGACCGCACCATCCCGCGCGGCTTCCGCTTCGTCGAGGGCTTCGGCGTGCATACGTTCCGCCTCGTCAATGCCGAGGGCAAGGGCACCTACGTCAAGTTCCACTTCAAGCCGAAGCTGGGGCTCCAGTCGGTCGCGTGGAACGAAGCGGTCAAGATCAACGGTGCGGATCCCGACTTCCATCGTCGCGACCTGTGGGATGCGATCGACCAGGGCAACTTCCCCGAGTGGGACATGGGCGTGCAGTTGTTCGACGACGAGTTCGCCGACAATTTCGAGTTCGACGTGCTCGATGCGACCAAGGTCATTCCCGAGGAGCAGATCCCGGTCCGTATAATCGGCAGTTTCAAGCTCGATCGTCTGGTGGATAATTTCTTCGCCGAAACCGAGCAGGTCGCGTTCTGCACGCAGAACATCGTGCCGGGGATCGGCTTCACCAACGATCCATTGCTGCAGGGGCGCAACTTCTCGTATCTCGATACGCAGCTGAAGCGCCTCGGCAGCACCAACTTCACGCATATCCCGATCAATGCGCCGAAGATCCCGGTGAACAACTACCAGCAGGACGGTCACATGGCGATGCATGCCCGCAAGGGTCGTGCGAACTATGAGCCGAACAGCTGGGCCGGCACGCCGCGCGAGAGCCCATCGAAGGGCTATAAGCACTTTCCGTCGCAGGAGACGGGACGCAAGGCGCAGGTGCGCTCGGCAACGTTCGCCGATCACTATAGCCAGGCGCGGCAGTTCTTCATCAGCCAGACCGAGATCGAGCAGAAGCACATCGGCGATGCGCTGACATTCGAGCTGTCGAAGGTCGAGCGGGTCGATATCCGCGAACTGATGGTCGGGCACCTGCTCAACATCGACGAGAAGCTCGCGAAGACGGTCGCGACCGGTCTCGGCTTCAAGGCAATGCCGCCAAAGGCCAAGGCTGCGGTCGAGCCGCGGACCGACCTGCCCGCTTCGGACGCGCTCAGCATCCTGAAGAACACCAGCGGCAGCTTCGAGGGTCGCAAGCTCGGCATCCTCGTCACCGACGGGGCACCGGCGGCGATCGTGCAGGCCCTGGTCGATGGGATCGTCGCGGCGAAGGCCACGTACGAGATCATCGCCCCGAAGGTCGCTGGCGCATCGCTCGACGACGGGACGCTCGCGGAGGGCAAGCAGAAGATCGATGGCGCGCCGTCGGTACTCTACGATGCCGTCGCGATCGTCGTGTCGGCGGATGGGGCGAAGAAGCTCGGCAAGGACAAGACCGCCAAGGACTTCGTCAGCGACGCGTTCGGGCATGCCAAGTTCATCGGCTTCAACGCCGATGCGAAGCCGTTCCTCGAAAAGGCCGGCATCGAGGACGAGGACATGGACGACGGCGTGATCGCGCTGGGCGGCAAGGGCGATGTGGACACGTTCCTCAAGACGCTCGGCAAGCTGCGCATCTGGGATCGCGAACTGAACGTCGACCTCGACGCTCCCGCGTTCGAAGACCCCGAGGCGGCTTGATCGCTTCGATAAAGCCCAAGACATCGCCACCGTACGCTCAGCGTTCGGTGGCGGTGGCCATTCCCGTCAAGAACGAAGACCAGTATCTGGGCGGATGCCTCGACGCGCTGGATCGTGCGGCGGGGCGCTACGGAGGCAAGGTTGTCATCGTCGCAATGGCGAACGATTGTACCGATGGGACGATCGAGATTTTGAAAACCTGGCGGCCGAGCCATGCAACGCTTGCATGGTCGGCCGTTTCGCTTTTGCCGGGGGCACGACATGCCGGCTGGGCCCGGCGCCTTGCGCTCGATGCAGGCGCGAACCTGCTGACCCATCATACCGATTTGCTGCTGTCGACCGACGCGGACACGAACGTCGCGGCCGACTGGATCGTACGGATCGTCGCGCATATCGATGCGGGTAACGATGCCGTGGCCGGACGTGCGCTGACGCTCAAGGCGGATCGCGCGTCGCTGGGTGCCACGGCACGGCGACGGCTGGACCAGCTCGGGCGCTATTACACCGCGCTCGATTATCTTCGCGCTCGCGCCGAGACGGAGGCGCACGATCCCTGGCCTCGCCATTTCTACGAAGGCGGCGCGAGCATCGCCGTCACGCACGCGATGTATCGGCGGATCGGCGGGGCGCCGACGCCGTCGGTGGCAGAGGATCGTGCCCTGTTCGACCGCATCCGCGCGCATGGCGGCCAGGTGCGTCACCCGCTGAACGTGCGCGTGTTCACGTCCTGCCGGGTCTCGGGTCGCGCGCCGGGCGGCATGGCCGATGCCGTGGCGCGGTGGATCGATCAGCCGATCGACGCGCCCTTGCACGAAACCTACGCGGTGGTGGCGGCGCTCAACCCCGCCGTCGCCAGTCCGCACGACCAGTTGAGCTTCGCAACTTTGCCCGCGGCGATCCGGGAAGCGCAGTCGCTGATCCGCCTAACCCGCACCTTCGAGTCGCCAGAGATCAAGCCGGTACGCCTCGTGCCGGTCGCTGCGAACGACCGTGACGCGATCGTCCAGCGCAGCGTGCAGTTCGGCAACGGCCTCGTCCCCGCTTTTGGGATAATCGGTCTCGCCGATCCAGTGGACCAGCATCACATACCCGCCTGACGCCACTGCGCCGCGCAGATAGCCTGCGAGCCGGACGATGTCGACGCTATCCCAGTAATAGACGACCTCCGACAGCATCACGAGATCGAAAATCCCCTGCGGCGCGTCGCCGGGCAGGCGACGCTGCTCGATCGTTACGTTCGGCTGATCCGCGCACCGCGCACGCGCCGAGGCCAGTGCGGTCGGTGAGACGTCGACCGACAGCAACGCGTCGCACCGCGAACCAAGCTGAGCTGTCAGCACACCATTCGCGCACCCGACTTCCAGCGCATTGGCGAACCGCGGCTGGGGCAAGGCGGCGAGCGTCTCGGCGTATTTGGCCGCCTCGTACGCGCTGGTCTCGAAGTCCCAAGGATCGCCCTTGTCCTTGTAGAGCGCCTCGAAATAGTCGGGGGCGATCGAGTGTTCACGACGCACGGGGGATCTCCAGCAATAGGGTTGTGGGCCGATCGAGCAGACGGAGCATCCTGTCGGGGAGGCGGAAGTTCTCGGCGGCACCGACGATACGCCCGCCCCGCTGGCTGCGGTGGCATGCCATCGCGCGGCGTTGTTGCGGCTTGCCCGCCGCCGTGCCGATCGACACGACGCGGCGACTGCGGACACGCTCGGCTACGTCCGCGACGGTCCAGCCCCAGACGAGATAGTGATACAGGCGAACCGCTATGCGCCGCGCGACGGCATCGGCGAGGGCTGCGGCGGCCTCGTGATCGCAGTGGGGCTCGCCATCCCACGTTATCGCGATCCGGCGGATATCGCGGGCGCGACACCAGGCTGCCAAGCGATCCGCGGTGCGTTCGAAGAGCGGGTCGCCGGGTTTTGGGGGGGCTGCATCGGGCCAGTCGAGATGCAGCGGGGCCTCTCCGTCCAGCAGGCGCAACGCCGCGGCGGCTTCGGTGCGGCGTAACCCGGCGATGCGCGTGCGGCTCCAACCCGGTGCGTCCGGGTGCGATCCGGCGCCATCGGTCACGAATGCGGTATGCGCGCGTCCCCCGCTGGCAGCGATCGCCGCGATCAGCGCGCCACAGCCGAGCGTCTCGTCATCGGGATGCGGCGCGAGGATCAACCACGGGCCTTGCGCTGCGGCAGCCTTGGCCGACATCGGTCGGGCGCGACGGAAGAGCGTGCTCCAGGCGCGATGGCCCGGCGCTACCACCACCGATCGTCGCCCCAGCAATCCTCCTCCAGCCACGCTGCCGCCGCCCGGTCGCGCGCCTGATCCGGAACCGGCTGGCGCAAATACAGCCCAAGATCACGGGTGATCCGGTCGATCCGGCTGGCGGCGAAGAACGACGCGGTACCGACCGAGCGCGCCGCCGCCTCCATCGTCTTCAGCCCCGCCTCCTCGACGATGCCGCGGGTCATCAGCACGAACGGGATCGCCTCGGTCGCCTGCGCCTCCGCCAGATGCGCGGCGCGGCGTACCCAGAGGCCAGCGCTGCGCGTCTCGGTGAGACAGGCGGCAAACCGCGCACGCTGGATTGCGTCATCGCCCTTGCCGGTCGCGACGAGGTGATCGCGCAGATGCCGGACCAGCGCCTCGACCGCGCCGAGTTGGACCGCGGTGAACCGCCATGCACCGGCACTGAACCGCGGTTCGGTCTCGTACACGTCGGGCGCACCGATCATGCCCTCGGGACCGATCGGCATGTCGGAGAAATCGAACAGGCCGCTGCACGTGCCACGCATGCCACGCACCTGCCACCCGCTATTGTCCGCGCGTGCGGTTTCGCCGGCGATTCTGACGAGCACGAGTTGCTTGCCGCCGCTCGCGTCGCGCGCGGTCACCAGGATGCGGTCGAGATGCCCCGCCCCGGTCGCGAAACTCTTGCGGCCTTGAAGCCGCCAGCGACCGTCGCCATCCTGCCGGATCGACAGACCGGGCTGCGGCTCGGTGTTCCAGACCCCATAGACGCGACCGGCCTCGAGATCGCTCTCCAGAGTCCGCCGCTGGGCATCGTCGCCATAGGCCGACACCAGCTGCGCCGCGTTCACATGCCCCTCGAACACGCGACCGAGGCTGAGATCGGCGCCACCGATGGCGCGCAATACGTCGACCAGCGCGTCGGTCCGTTCGGGTGACGAGACGTCGACGAAACCGGCAAGCGCGCCCACCTCGTGCAGCGCGGCGACGCGCTCGGCGGGAAACACCTCGTCTCCGTTGGTGCGATCCCAGTCGGCGGCCAGCGCGCGGACCGCCTCCAACGTCGTCCAGCCTTGTGGATGTGCGGGCGATCGTGCCGGTGATGTCATGGCCAGTGGATCAATCCCCGCGCGCTGCGAACCATGCGATACGGCCGCTGTGCCAGTAGAACGCCGGAACGCCGCGAGCGTTGCGTGTCTGGGCCACGGCGACGGTTAACCAGATCCAAATTCGCCCAAAACCTTTGGTTAACGCTTGGCCGGCATAGTCACGCGATCGGAAGGGATCGGATCGATGGCACAGAAACAGGATATCTTCGCGCTGGTCGGCAAGCGGATGTGCGCGTCGCCGCGGCATGGCGATCTCGCTACCGGGTATGACGTACCACCGATCGCGGACTTGATCCGCCGGATCGACCGTGCGCTGCTGGAACGCCGCGCGGCCTGAACGTCTAGTCGTCCGCGCCGGCCATGCCGATCGCGGAGGCATACATCTGCGCCGCGCGCTGCTCCCGCGGATCCTTGAAGGCACGCGTCGGATCGGGCGCATCGCCGGTCGCGCGTAATACCGCCCATAACGCGAACCGCCGGCCGGGCTCACGCTCGGTGCCGAACGCCAGCGACACACGCTCGCGTCCCGCTTCCAGCGCCTCGGGGCTGAGCGTGTCGATGTCGGTCGTGCCGAAGAAGTGGTGCGAAATCGCGTCTAGGTCCATGCGATCAGCCTAGCGGACCGCCCGCCCCCCGCGCAATCGGGTGCGGCGACGCGGCGGCGTATCGCAACGGTTGCGATCCCGCCGCTCTCCGCTTAGACGCCGTCGTCCGGCTCGTCCGAGCGCCGGTACGGAAGAGTGTCCGAGTGGTTTAAGGAACTGGTCTTGAAAACCAGCGATGGGGTAACTCATCCGTGGGTTCGAATCCCACCTCTTCCGCCAGCACCCGTCGATGACGAGTCAGTTCGCCTTGTTCGGCGGGATCACGGGCATCGGTAGCGGCGCGACGGGTACGCCTTCCTCGACAAGGGCCTTGGCTTCGGCGAGGCTTGCCTGGCCGTGGATGGTGGCATGTTTCTCTTCGCCGAGATGCATGGCGCGGGCGCGATCGGCAAAGGCGGTGCCGACCCATTCCGAGGACTCCAGCGCCTTCGCCTGTTGCTTGGCGATCAGTGTCATCGCGGCCTTCACCATTGCCGGACTGGGCGGCGACGGTCTGGCGTTGCCCTTGGACGGGATCGAGGGCGCCATCGGTGCCTTGATGACGTCGCCGTCGTCGCAGAGCGGGCAGCGGACATGCCCGGCGGCGCGTTGCGATTCATAGGCGTCGCTCGAGGCGAACCATGCCTCGAACACGTGCTCGCCGCCGCATTTGAGGTCGAAGACGATCATGCCACGGTCGTAACGGGAGGAATATCCCGACGATGCGCGATGGCCGGAATGCGCGCGCGGACCTGCTCGACCCGTTCCAGATCGATCTCCGCGAACCCCAGTCCAGCTGACTCGCCCATGTCGAGGATCACCTCGCCCCATGGATCGACGACGAGCGAATGGCCGTATGTCTCGCGCCCGTCCTGATGCACGCCGGTCTGTGCCGCCGCGATGACAAACGCGCCTGCCTCGATCGCGCGTGCGCGCAGCAGGACATGCCAGTGTGCGGCGCCGGTCGGTCGGGTGAAGGCGGCGGGAACGGAGAGCATCGTCGCGCCGGCATTGCTCAGCGCCCGGTAGAGATCGGCGAAGCGGAGGTCGTAGCAGATCGACGCACCCAACCGGCCGGCGGGCGTATCGACGACGACCGCCGTCTCGCCGCCGACATAAGCCGCGGACTCCCGCCAGCTTTCCCCCGTCGGAAGGTCGACGTCGAACAGGTGCAGCTTATCGTAGCGGGCACGGATCGCACCGGCAGGATCGATGACGAACCCACGATTGGCGAACTTGCCATCCGGGCGGCGGACCGCGAGCGAGCCGAGGTGCACCCAGACGCCGGCGTTCGCGGCGGCGACACGCACCGCCGCCAGCACGGGATCGGCGTCTTCGGTGACGATCGACGCCGCACCCCGCGTACGATCGCGGTCGATCAGCCCCGACATCTCGGGGGTGAACAGCATCGCTGCGCTGGCCGCTCCAGCTTCACCGATCGCATCGACCAATGTTTCGGCGTTGACGGCGGGATCGATCCCGCTCGTCATCTGGAGAACGCCGATCCTGGTCATCAGGCGAGGAGAGGGTCGAGACCACCCTTGGCGTCGAGCGCGGCGAGATCGTCGGACCCACCGATATGCTTGCCGTCGATAAAGACCTGCGGCATCGTGTTGCGACCGCCCGACCGCTCGACCATCTCGGCCTTTTTCGGGCCACCCATGGTGACATCGAACTGCTCGGGTTCGACACCCTTCGATGCGAGGAGTTTCAGCGCGCGCGTGCAGTACGGGCAGAACGCTTTGGTGTAGATTTCGACTTTAGCCATGCAGGCGGAGGTGTGGTTTCGCCCTGCGCTTGTCAATCGTCCGGCGACGAGAGGACGCGGGCCCAGCATAGAATCGTCACCGATCGCGCTCCTGCCTTCAACAGCGCGCGCGTGCACGCGTCGGCGGTCGCGCCGCTGGTGTAGACGTCGTCGACCAGCGCGATCGCCCTGCCCCGCACGCGATCGGGCGCGGTCACGCCGAACGCGCCGGCCACGGCCTTTGCACGCTGCCGACCGCCCAGGCCGCGGAGCAGGATGGTGCGGCGCGTGCGGATCAGGACGTTGCGATCGTGGCGCACGCCCGACAACAGCGCGACGGCGTCGGCGATCAACGCGGCCTGGTTGAAACCGCGCGACCAGATCCGCCAGCGGTGCAGCGGCACGGCGACGAGCAGGTCGGTGTCGGGGGGCAGCAATCGCCGCATCTGTCGTGCCATCGTCTCGGCAAAGGCGATCCGGCCGCCATATTTCAACCGCAGCGCCAGCGTGCGCGCGATCGGCCCGTAAGCGACGGCAGCGCGGACGCCGGCGTGACGCGGCGGTGCGGCGAGGCAGGCCGCGCAGCACGCGCCCTCGCCGCGATCGAACGCGAAGGGTCGGTTGCAGCTCGCACACCATGGCGGACCGAGAAACCGCAGCGCGGTCCAGCAGATCGCGCAGAACCGGTGATCCTCCGCGACGGGCACGCCGCAACCGGGGCAGCGCGGTGGCAGGGCGAACCCGACGATGTGACGGAAAGGGTCGCGTATCCTCATGCAGACCTCCCGCCACGCGACCCGCGTTCTACCTCAGAGCTTGTCGGCGCGGCGCGACCACGGCACAAGCGCAGACGTGTCCGATATCGTTTCAGAAAATACGGCCCCCGAAATCTTCGACCGGGCCGCCCGCCGCCTGCGCCGCGACAGGGCTGCGCCCGGTTATGCCGAGCATGATTTCCTGCGTGCGACGATGCTCGACGGCATCGCCGAACGCCTCGACGCGGTGACGCGGGATTTCGCGGACGTTCTCGATCTCGGCTGTTTCGACGGACGTTTCGTCGCCCCACCGGGTTCCCGCGTCGCGCGCTGCGATCCGGGATATGCCTTTGCCGCGCGGTCGGGCGGCGTGCAGGCGGACGAGGATCGGCTGCCCTTCGCCGATTCCTCGTTCGATCTGGTGGTGAGCGCGGGCGTACTCGATCAGGTCGCCGACCTGCCGGGTGCGCTGGCGCTGATCCGCCGCGTGCTGCGTCCCGATGGCCTGTTCCTCGGCGCGTTCGTCGGCGCGGGGAGCCTGCCGGCGCTGCGCACTGCGCTTCGGACCGCGGAGGGCGATCGCCCGGCCGCACGGCTCCATCCGCAGATCGACGTGCGATCCGCCGGTGACCTGCTCATGCGCGCCGGGTTCGCGTTGCCGGTCGCCGACGTCGAGACGCTCGATGTCGGCTACCGCGATCTCGGCCGGCTGTTCGGCGACCTTCGTGGCATGGCGGCCGGCAATATCCTGGCGCAGCGCCAGCCGCTGACGTCGGCGGTGGTCGGACGGACGTTCGCCGCCTTTGCCGAGGCAGCGGATGCGGGCGGCCGCACGCACGAGACGTTCCGGATCGTCTTCCTGACCGGCTGGTCGCCCGATCCTTCGCAGCCAAAGCCAGCGCGGCGTGGCAGCGCGACCGCGTCGCTGGGCGACGCGCTGAAGCCCCGCACCTGAGAGGCTAGTCGATCATCCCGTCGCCGGCGGCATCGCGGGCGAGGATGGCACCCATCGCGTCGAACAATGCATCCATCGCGACGGGCTTGAATATCACGTCGTCGGCGCCCGCGACCATGCACCGTTCGCGTAGGTCCGGGGCGATGTCGGCGGTCACTACGATGATCGGAACCTTCGCCTTCGCGTCGGGTCGGGCGCGGATATGTTCGATCGCGGTGATGCCGTCCATGCCGGGCATCCGCAGGTCCACCAGGACCATCACGAAATCCTGCTCGTCGAGGATCTCCAGGCCACGTTCGGCGCTCTCGGCCTCGACCATCGTCACGCCCGCGACATCGAGCATGTCCTTGACAACACGCCGATTCATCCGGTCGTCTTCGATGAACAGAACGTTCACTTCCGCCCCCTCGGAGGGTCACGCAGCGGAGGTAAAATCGGCATCATATCGCAGCATCTACGCGTCAAGCAGCGTGCGATACAAGGTTCGGATTTGCATTTTTATTTGAAACTGATCCATGTAATAAACGTGTGACGAGTTCCCCGCCGCTGACCGGTCTGGAGATCACCTGGGTGATGCCGGTCGCGAGCAATTCCTGCCGCTCCGCGTCAGCCGAAACTGGCCACAACAACGACGTTTCCGCCCCCGACTGGAGCGCGGCCGCGGCGATCCGCGACAGCGCCGCGTGCGGATCCGCACAGGCTCGAATCGTCATGTCATCGATCAACACGCGTACCACGTCACCGCCCTCCAGACGTGCGACCGCGTCCTCGACGGACGCCGCGAAGGCGGTCGCCCCGAAATCGGGCGCAAGCAGCGTCTTGAACATGCTGCGCGTGATCGGATTGCGGTCAACGACCAGCGTCACAGCGTCGACGTCCGGCGCGACCTGCTCGGCCGGCATGACCGGCTCGGGCGCGGCGTTCGGCGCGCGAACCACCGGCAGGACGAGGGTGAAGGTCGCCCCCTGCCCCACGATGCTGCTCACCGAGACGTCGCCGCCCATCGCGCGCGCCAAGTTGCGGCAGATCGCGAGGCCAAGCCCGGTTCCACCGAACTGCCGCGTCGTCCCGGCATCCGCCTGACGGAACGACTCGAAGATATCCTCCAGTTTGTCGGCGGGGATGCCGATGCCGGAATCGGTTACGGCGACATGGAGGCGGTCGCTCTTGTCGACTTCGATGCGCAACGTCACGCGGCCGGACTTGGTGAACTTCAGCGCGTTGGAGAGGAGATTGAAGACGATCTGTCGCACCCGCGCGGCGTCGCCCATGATCATCGCCGGACATCCGCCGAGCTCGATCGCGAACGACAATCCCTTTGCCCGAGCCTGATCCTCCCACATGCGGGCGGCATCCGTGATCGTCCCGCAGACGTCGAACGGTGCCGATTCGATCGCCAGGTTTCCCGTCTCCATCTTGGCGACGTCGAGGATATCGTCGACCAGCGCGCGCATCCTGACGCCGGCATCATGCACCACGCCGATCCGTTCGCGCAGCGCGGGCTCGATCCGCTCATCGGCAAGCATGACCTCGCTCATGCCCAGGATGCCGTTCAACGGCGTCCGGATCTCGTGGCTGGTCGTGGCCAGGAACTCGGTCTTGGCCGCCAGCGCCTTGCCCAGCGCGTCGTTGGTCACGGCGAGATCGTCATTGGCCGCGCGGACCTGATCACGGCTGCGACGGAGCGTGACGATGCCGAATGCGAGCAACGCGATGACGATCGCGACTGCGGCCGAGGCGCCCAGGAATACGTAGCGCTGCGTCTGCGCCCGCGCCCGCTCGAACGCGATGCTGCGTTGCAATTCGCTGGCCTTGAGCTGGCTGATCTTCAGTTCCTGGTTCGCAAAATCGAACCGCGCCGCCATCAGCGCAGTCTTGGTACTGGTCGCGAGCTTGGTCGCGTTGTCGTCGAGCCGCTTGAGCGCTTGGAGATGCACCAGTGCGGCTTTGTAGTCGTCTACCGTCCGAAACACGTCGTACGCCGTCTGGTGAAAGTCCTTGTAGACCAGACCTGTCTTGCTCGCATCAACTCCGACCAGCGCTTCGGTTATGAGGTCCAGTGCTCGTTTCGGCTGGCCACGTAACAAAGCCGACTGCGCAGCGGATGCGATCAGCTTCGCACGCTGTCCTCCTATGTCTTTGTCTGTCGCAAGCTTGAGCCCGGCATCGATCGCTGCATCCGCCGCATCCAATTTTCCAGCAGACAAACGCGACCGGGCGATATTATTGAATATTCGCGCCTGAAGAGATTTACCTCCGACCTTCCTCGCGAAATCCAGAGACTTTATGTATTGTTCGGCAGCGGCGTCATACTGCCCCAGCTCGCTAAGCACGACGCCGCGGTTATTGTATATCGATATCGACAGATTGGGATCCGCCGCGTATATCTCCAATGCTTGTTTTGAGTATCTGAGAGCCGCCACTTGATCTAACGCGTCGTTGTAGATCATGGAAATCAAAAGTAACGCCATTGCTTGACCGCGAGCATCGCGCAGGCGGGAATATATCCGGTACGCCCCCTGATAGTCCTGCAAAGCATTGCCGGCGCGTCCCTGATCACTATCGACGCCGCCCCTCGAAACAAGGATGTCCGCGTGAAGCTTGCCGTACGGAACGAGCTTTACGACCAGTTTCAACGCCTCATTAATCGGCGCGTCTGCCTGTGAAGATTTGTTAGCCCTTAGAAAGGACTCGGCCTGAAGCCATTTTGACGTCGCGACCGCCATTCCCTGCGATTTCGGATCTAGAATTTTCTTTGCTTGCACTTCGGCAGCACGCGCCTTGGCACCTGCCAGATCGGGATCGATCAACATAGCAGCTTTCGCATCCGCTATGGTGACCTCGTAATTGTTGGCTTTGCTATTGGATTCCCCCGACTGCGCGGCGGCCGCCCCCGAAATGGATATTCCGGCAATCATCAAAAGCGCAAAGGCTAAACCGCGGGGGGACATCATGGATCTCAGGCGCGCTTCCACACGGTCGCAAGTCGATTAAGCGGAGCGCGCGCATTTGCCGCGATTGCCAAATGCTTGCCCTCGTCGAGGAAGTGAATCAGCGCATCGATATTGATCGGTCGACTGATGAGAAAACCTTGGATCATATCGCAACCCATGACCGATAACAGCGCCATAGCGGCTTGCGTCTCTACGCCCTCGGCAACGACTTCCATCTCGAGCGCGTGCGCAAGATCGATCGTCGATCGAACGATCAGCGGATCGCGGTTGGAACTGGTCAGTTGCGTAACGAAGAGTTTATCGATTTTGAGTTCGCGTGCGGGCAGTTGCTTCAGATAGGCGAGTGAAGAAAGTCCTGCACCGTAGTCATCGATTGCGATAACGATACCGATCGCAGCAAACACTTTCAAATTGGCGATCGCGCTTTCGGGATCACGTATCACCGACGTCTCGGTGATTTCGAAGCCAAGTTGCGCGCCACTATTCTCAACCAGCGCACATGCGCGTCGAACGAACCGCTCGTCCGCCAAAAGCACACCTGCGATATTGATGAAAATTCGGAGATCATGGCCTTGCTCGGCCAATATCTTCTGATCCTGAATCGATCGCCGGATCGTCCAGAGTGTCAGCGCAACGATATCCCGCGACTCCTCGGCAATGGGAATAAAATCGCTTGGCAGCACCAACCCTCGAGTTGGATGCGTCCATCGGACAAGTGCTTCCACACTCGTGATTTCCTGCCGACGGAGATGCACCTTCGGCTGATACTGGAGGAAGAGTTCCTCATTTTCGATCGCTCGGGTAAGGTCACGCCCCAACTCGGCTCGATCGATCGCCGCGGAATCACCAGCGACGTCGCGCGCCACTGCAACGTGCTCGGTGCGTGCGTCACGAAGTGCTTTCTCAGCCTCCTCGAGAAGATGCACTTCGTCGCGATGGCCGTCGGCGGCGGCCGCGCCGAGTTGGAGGCAAACCATATACGATTCGCCGTCAAGATCGAACGGCAACTCGAATGCGACTTCGATCGCGGTCAACGCAAGGTCGAGCGCGAGCCTCGCATCGCTTTCAAAGGCGATCTCGGCAATGTCACGACCCGCAATAACGGTTCGCGCCTCAGGAAGCGCACTGGCAATCCGCGCCGCGACGTCGACAATCAGCGTGTCCGCACGCGGTTTACCGACATGTCGTCGCAAGACCGCGAAGTTCGCGATCTCCGCCAGGACTACAAACCGCCAACCCCCTTGAAGAACTGAAGAAAGTACGTCTCGCGTCAGTTCTGATCGAACCTCGGAACCAGCCTGGCTGCTGCCCGGCCGCGCCATACGCTCGAATTGCGACTGCGGAAATTCCTTCATGCGACCCGGAATATCCGCGGACGCATAAAGATACCCTTAAGCCCAGGGAGTGCTAACCATCATTCGTGGTTAACGAACTCTAAAAATAATTGTTTAACGTTTTGTTATCCACTATACCGGCTCCACACCCTAGCGGGTGTTTACAAGGGAGCATAAAAATGCTGAATTTCCTCATCTCGCTCGTTTATGACAACATTCGCCCCTGGTGAATGACTTCGTCGGCCCGGGTATCGTTGGTGCATTGAATAAAGATGCCTATTGATAGTCGGGCCGAAACTTGGCTCGATTCGGCAGATCGCCGATGATTGTCGCGCAACATCCCATGCCATTATCGGTGCTTGATAAGTTGCGGGTTTTCGCAATTGAAGCATGGTCGACATAGGCGGTTCCGAGACTGCCAAGGGCTTTTATTCTGGTGCGCTACGTTAACCGTGATCAGCCTGAAGTTCGATCTTCGACAACCACTGATACCGTTGCGCCGCATGCGCACGACGGGTCGGTTTGGCTACGCGAGTCACCTCTCGTTGCCCCGCTTGATATGCCGCTGGTACCTACACTTCACGAAGGACCGCTTAGCATAGGAGCCGATCAGTGCGCTTCGGTTAGCTCTGTCTGAATTGCCCGAACCCGCACCGTGTTCGAGAACACCATCGCGTCGTCGATCGAGCCAAACTTCAGCGCCATCAGGTCCAGTGCGTAGTTCTGGTTTAGTTTCCACGGTTTGCGCTCTCCCTGGGTTGGCAGGGCGGCGGCGGCGCGCTGGACGTAGCCGGAGGTGAAGTCGAGGAACGCCTCGCTCTTCATCGTCGGGTCGTCGTTGCGCGGCGTCGCCTGGCGCAGGCCGCGCTTCTTCATCGTGTTGAGCAAGCGGCAGACATACACCGCGGTCAGGTCGGCCTTCAGTGTCCACGACGCGTTGGTGTAGCCGAAGGTCGAGGACAGGTTCGGCACGCCGTCGAACATCATGCCCTTGTACTGGAGCCGCCCGGCGAGTTCGATCGGCTGGCCGTCGAGGCTGAACGCGACTCCGCTCATCAATTGCAGTTCGAGGCCGGTGGCGGTGACGATCACGTCCGCGGGCAGGTCCTTCCCCGAATCGAGGTGGATGCCGTCAGGCGTGATCCGTGCGATCGTGTCGGTGACGATCGAGGCGGTGCCGGCGTTGATCGCGGTGAACAGGTCGCCGTCCGGCACCAGGCAGACGCGCTGGTCCCACGGGTTGTAGCGCGGGGTAAAGTGCGTCGCGACGTCATAGTCGGGGCCGAGTTGATCGCGGACCATGCCGATCATCCGCTCCTTCACCTTGGCCGGCTTCTTCCGCGCCAGACGATAGAAGACCATGCCCATCAGCACGTTCTTCCACCGTGTGATGCCGTAGGCGGCCTTGGCCGGCAGCTTGCCGCGCAGCCAGTTCGCTACGCCATCCTCGCCCGGGCGCGCGACGATGTAGGTCGGCGAGCGCTGGAGCATCGTCACGTGCGCGGCAGTCGTCGCCATCGTCGGCACGAGCGTCACCGCGGTTGCGCCGCTGCCGATCACGACCACCCGCTTGCCGCTATAGTCGAGGTCCTCGGGCCAGAATTGCGGGTGGACGATCTGTCCGGCAAAACTTTCCGCGCCCTCGAACTCGGGGGAATAGGCCTTGGCGTAATTGTAATAGCCAACGCACATCGAGAGGAAGTTGCAGGTCAGCGTTACCGGACCGTCGGGGCCGGTCGCTTCGACCGTCCAGCGCGCGTCCTCGGTCGACCACGCAGCCGACTTGACGTGGTGCCCGTAGCGGATCTTTCGGTCGATTCCGTACGCTTGCGCCGTTTCCTCGACATAGGCGCGGATCGAGGGGCCGTCGGCGATCGACTTAGCCGCCGTCCAGGGGTGGAAGACGAACCCCAGCGTGTGCATGTCCGAATCGGAACGGATGCCGGGATAGCGGAACAGGTCCCACGTCCCGCCCATCGACTGCCGCCCCTCGAGGATCATGTATGTCCGGTCGGGGCAGCGCGTCTGGAGGTGGTAGCCGGTGCCGATCCCGGAAATGCCGGCGCCCACCACGATCACGTCGACATGCTCGGTCATGCTGCATCCCCTCGCCCCGGCGTTACGCCGTAGGTTTCATAACCGAACCTATCCTGTTGTGATATTTACTCAATAGTCCTTCGTGTATTTGACGCTCGCGCTTTGCCCGCCACTCGATCCCGCTGCCGACAACAGGCTGAGCGCCCTTGTCAGTGCGATCTCGAGCTGGGTCGAGGTGAAGCCCTTCGCGTCGGTCACGATCTCCACATAAATGTTCTTCGTGATGTACTTGCCAGCAGCCAGGCTGGTGCCGCGACCGGTCGCCTCGTCGGCGCCGAGCACGCGCAACCGGTCGAACCCGGTCGCCGAGCGCAGTTTGCCGAGCGGGTTGAGACCGCCGCCGCCCGATCCGCGTAGCGAGTTCAGCGCCGACGCCAGCTGGATCGCCTCGGTCGCCGACAGATTGGCCGGGCTCGACCCAAACAGCAGGCGGCTGAGCACCTCGTCCTGCGGCAGGGTCGGCGTCGAGGTGAACGCGATCTGCGGGCGCTGGCCGGTGCCCGTCACGTTGATCGTCACGGTGATGTCGCTGGTCGTGGTGCTTGCTTCGATGTTGATGTCCGGATCGGTCAGCGCGCCGCCACGGAAGCGGATCTGCCCCTTGGTGACCTCGAACCGCTTGCCCGAGAACGAATAGGTCCCGCGGACGATATCCAGACCGCCGGTGACGATCGGCGCGGAGGAGGTGCCGCCGATCCGCATGTCCATCTCCCATTCGGATTCGAGGCCCATGCCCGAGACGAACAGCTGGTTCGGCGCGCGGACGCGGAGATCGAGCTTGAACGAGCCGGCGTTGGGCACCTCGGACCGATCGGTCGACAGCGGCGTACGCACATCGCCCTTGCGCCGTACCCCGGTCAGTTCGGGGACTTCGGCCTGGCCCTGGCGGATGATCTGATAGCGCGCCTCGGGGATCTGGAGATCGCCCTGGATCAGCCCGCCGTTGCGATCGTGCGTGAGGCGGACCGTGCCGGTCGTGGTGGCGCTGATCGCGTCGCTCTTGGCGAGCTGCGCATTGTTCAGCGTCGCACGGATGTCGATCGGGAAGCCGCTGTCCGCCGCAAAGCCGATCTTGCCCTGCGCCTGTACGGTGCCGTCGCCGGCCTTCGCGTTAAGCTGAGTCAGCTGCAGGTCGGTGTTCGAGAAGCGGCCCGCGATCCGCATCTGCGACAGGCGCGTGCCGTAGGTTTCGTTGTCATAGGTCAGGTTATCGGCGCGGACGACGCCGTTGAGCTGCGGTGCCTGCAAACGCCCGGAGAAGTCGGCGGCTACCGCGATCGGCCCTGACAGCTGCTGGTTCGGGATAGCGGCAAAGCTGAACAGCACCGCGGACGGGCCGTTATAGCGAATGCCACCCGACAGCGGCGCGGCCATCAGGCGCGTGCTCCACGAGCCGTTGCCAGCCGGCAGCGGTCGCAGGTTCGCGACCATGCGGCCGATAACCGACGTGCCCCGACGGACCAATGCACGACCGGTAGCGCCATCGCCGCCGAGTGTTCCGGCGAACACGATGTCGACCGGCTCGGAGACGGCAGCAAGACCCGAGCGGGTGAAGTTGGTGACGGTCACGCGTGCGTCGGCGGTCGGCAATGCGGCCGAGTTTGCCTGCGAGAAGTCGAGGCTGCCGGTCGCCTTGCCGCCGATGCCGAGGTTCGGGACCAATGCGGACAACGTCGAGAGGTCGAGGCGATCGAGCCGGACCTGCGCGTTCGTACCACGGCCATAGCTGCCCGCCAGACGCGCCGAACCGCCGCCTGCACCACCGAAGTCGATCCGGGTCGGCGACAGGCGATATTCACCCTTCACCGCCTGGATGCGCGCCGGGTTGACGGTGCGGAAGTCGATCCCGTTCGCCTGGCCCTGTGCGGCGACGAGGTAGTTGTTCGGGCTGAGCTTGGCGTTGACGGCGAGGCGGAACGGGACACCGTTCGAGCCCGTCAGCAACGCCTGCGCGGTGCCGTTGCCGCCGACGTAGTTCACCTTCGCGCGCGCCGCCGAGAGGACGATCGCGCCGTAGCGCATGTCGGCGATCTGCGCGTCGGCGACGATCTGTGGCGTCGGCGTCATGACCGCGGTGGCGTTGACGATCGCGCGGCCGATGGTGAAGTCCACCATCCCCGGGATCTTGGCACCGTTTGCGCGCGCGGCGACGTCGGCGCGCTGGTAGCCGCCTTGGTTGGCAAGGCGGACATTGCCCGTCAGACCCTGCCCGGCGAACTGGAGCGCACCCGCGAACGGACCTGCCGCAGTCTGGACGATCCGGCCACGACCAGTGATCCCGGCGAACACCACGCGGCGCACATCGACCGCCAGCTGCGTGCCCGCCGTAACCAGCACATCGGCGGTGAATGGGCCGTAGTTGGTGCCGCCGCTCGCGGTGACGGCATAGGCGCCGCCACGGCCCACGATCCGCGCGTTCAGGTTGACGAGGCCGACGCCGACGCCCGGACGTGGCGCACGGAGGACAACGACCGGTGCCGTCGCGCTACCCGTCACGCGGGCGGACAAGGGGCCGTAGACAGTGGAATAGGCATCCGCATTCACCAGCACCGCGCCGGTGGCGGGATCGAAGCGGCCTTCGCCACGCGTGACGCGGAATTGTGGCGCGTTCATCCGGAGATTGCGGAAGGTCACGATGCCTTCGGGGCTGTAGCCGATGTCCGAGCGGACGATCGCGTTGCCGCCGAGGAAGCTACGCGCGCCTTCGTTGAAGATCTGCGCGGTCTGCGCGACGACACGGCCGGTGATGCCGAAGCCACCATTCGGGCCGGGCACCAGCTTCGCGTCGGTCGTCAGGTTGACGATACCGATGCCGTCGACGCGGTAGTTGTTGACCCGCCCCTTCAGCGCGCCGGTGTAGCGGCCGGTGGACATGTTCGCGACGACCACCGCGGTCGCGTCGATCTTGTCGGAGCGGATCTTGAGGTTGTCGGAGAGGACGTTGACGCCAGAGATCGCGAAATCGCCGTCGATCGCGACGTTCGTGGCGAGCCCGCCGACCGCTGCATTTAGGCCCGTCACGCGACGCGCACGTGCCTTCACGGGCACGAGGATGCGGTCCGAGTTCACGCGCGCGAGACCTTCGGCGTAGATGTTCTCCACCCCCATGTCGCCGAACGCGATCGTCGCCGCGCGGACCTTATAGTCGACTGTCGGCGTTGCGAACGCACCGTCGAGCACGACGCGCGCCGTGACGTCGCGACCGCGCAGGTTCGGCAGGATCGCGCCCGGGGTGAGCAGCTTCGCGTTCACTGCGAAATTGCCGAACCGGCTGTTGGCGAGATCGATCAGGCCGCCGGCGTCGACCGCGAGCGCGTCCGACTTTAACGTCATCCGCGTGTCGGCCTTGCGGTCGTTCAGCGTGGTATCGATCGCGACATCGAGCTGTGGCGCGGTCAGGCGCTCGACTGGGCCTTCGAGATACAGGCCAGGACGCGTCGAGCCGCGTACTTCGATGTGGCCGTTCTTCGCGGTCAGCCCGAGGTTCGCTAGCTGCCCGCCGCCGAGCGTCGCGACAGCGCGACCCTGCCAAGACGCCCAGCTGCCACGACCGTCGACGCTCGCAGTCAGCGGCGCCTTGAACGAGCCCATAGTCGAAACGACGCCGCCGACCGGTGCAGTCAGCTTCACGTTGACGTCGAGCTTGTTCTGCTCGGGCACCGCGTCGAGCGTGAGCACGAGGCGGTCGCCGCCAGCGATACCGCGGCCGGTCAACGCGGTCGCGTTGGTCGTCAGCTGCGCGCGCTTGTCGGCGATGTGCACCGCGCCGTCGATCTTCACGATATGCGTCTGGCCAGTCACCGGCTTGGCGATGACGAAACGGTCGATCGCCAACCGGTTCACGTCGATGTCGAGATCGGGGAGCAGCGGCGCGTTCGGATCGGTCGGTGTCGCGTTCAGCACCGGGCGGCGCTGCAACGTGACGAGCGGTGTCGTTAGCGAGCGCACGTCGACATGGTTGTTGGCGAACGCGAACGGGCGCCAGTCGACGGCGAGCTTTGGGCTGGTCAGGAAGACGCCCTTGGGATCGGACACGCGGACGTCGCTGAGTGTCATCGCGCCGTAGATCGAGCCGTCGATCCGACCGACCTTGATGTTGAGCCCGGATGCGGTGGTGTAGCCACCGATCTGATCCGCGACGAGGCGGCGGCCCGGATCGGTGTTGATCCCGAACAGCACGATCAGCACGAGCGCAATCAGCCCGACGACCAGGATCGCAAGCCATTTCAGGATGCGCTGCCACAACGGGCGACGCTCGACGATCACCGTTTCGGACTGCTCGAACTGGTCCCGCTCAGCAGGGCCCTGTTCAACAGGGGGAGTGCCGTTTTCGGCCATCAGAATGCCTGCCCGATCGAGATGTAGAGGGCGATCTTGCCGTCGCCCTCGCGTGGGTTCAGCGGCGTCGCGACATCGATACGCATCGGGCCGAAGCTGGTGTAGAAGCGCCCGCCAATGCCCGCGCCGTAGCGCAGGGACGACAGGTTCGGCGTGCTGCTCTCATAGCTGTTGCCGGCGTCGATGAACGGCACGATGCCGAAATCGCCGAACCGGTAGCGGGCCTCGAGCGCGAATTCATTGAGCGAGCGACCGCCGACCGGGTTGCCGTTGGGATCGAACGGCCCGAGCCGCTGATAGCCATAGCCGCGCACCGATCCGCCGCCGCCGCCATAGTAACGCCGCGATGGTGCCAAATCATCGCGGTCGACGCCCTGGATCGAGCCGGCCTTGGCACGTCCGGCGATCACGATGCTGCTGGAGACGGGGTAGTAGAACGTCCCCTCGATCATCGTCCGGATATACGGCTTCACCGAACCCTGCACCGATGTCTCGGGGCTGAGGTTCAGCGTCAGGCGATAGCCCTTGGTCGGGTTGAGCAGATTGTCCGAGCGATCGAACCGCACCTGCCCCGGCAGCGCGACGATGCCGTAGGTGCGGCGCACGTCCCGGCCTTGCGCGAAATCGTAGACGCTTTCGTTCGTGCCGACGAGTTCGCCGCCGTAATAATAGGTCAGCGGCTTCTGCCAGATCGGCGTCGAATCGTAGCTCCAGCGAACGCCGACGCTGGTCGTGAACGCGTCATAGGCGTCGTAATTCGAATGGTTAGCGCCCGCGGTCAGGCTGAACGTCTTGTCGCGCTTGCCGGCGTTCGCGCGGCGGAACGTGCCCGATACGCCCTGCTCCTGCGTACCCGCGATCACCGAGGCGATCAGTGCGCCCTCGTACGGGAACAGGTTGCGGTGCTGCCAAGTGCCTTCCGCGCGGAAGCCCTGCCCGGTCGAGAAACCGACATTGCCGCCGAGCGAACGCGGCTTGCCTGCGCTCTGGCGGACCAGCAGGTCGACCTGTTCGGTGCCGTCGGGAGCGATCGTGCCGGTGCGAACCGGCTCCACCGATACGGTCGAGAACTGCGACGTCGCGACCAGCGCATCGCGCAGGTCGTCGGTCATCCGGTTGTCGTAGAGTTCGCCCGACTTGAACCGCGGGAACAGGCTCAGATGCTCCAGATTGAAGACCGGATCGCCTTCGGTCCGCAGCTGTCCGAACGACGAGCGAGGACCCGTGTCGACGGGCAAGGTGTACGCGCCGGTCGGGGTCTGGTCGTCGAGCAGGATGTCGCGCTCGCCGACCTTGACGAACGGATACCCCTGCTGCGGCAGCGTCAGGCTGACGTTCGCCTCTGCGCCCTGGATGCGCGCCGCTTCGATCGGGTCGTTGACCTTGAGTGGCAATTGCGTGCGGACCAGATCCGGGGGCGTCGTCGGATCCGCCTTCACGGTGATCGACGACAACGAATACAGCCGGCCGGGCTGCGCGCTGACGGTCGCCTTCAGCCGCGCGGGCTTGGTCGTGTCGGCATCGGGGATCGTCTCGATCGTCGAGATCGCGGTAGCGTCGTAATAGCCGAGCGACTTCAGCAGTCCCACCGCGAGCGCCTCGTCCTCGCGGGCACGCGCCGCGACCTGCGTGGCGTTCGCCGCCTTGCCCTTGCCTTCGGCGAGCGCGGACAGCGCCTTATATTCGCCTTCGAGCCCGTCGCCGGCCTTGTCGAGACCCTTGGTCGCGGTCTCGTAGCGGATTTCCGGCGCGTCCTTGTCCTTGATATCCGCGGCGGTCTGGAGCGGGGTCGTGTCGAAGCTCGACAGCGGCGTCAGCGGTTGCGCGAGTTGCGGATCGCTGGGACCGGTCGGCGGCAGGACGTCGCCCGCAAGCGTGGTCGCGGGAGACGTCGCGGTTGCGGGCGTTGCGGGTGCCTGGGTTGCAGGTGTCTGGTTCGCAGGTGCCTGGGTCGACGGAGCAGGCAGCGGCGCCATCGCTTCCAACGGCGCATTCAGGTCACCGCTGAGCGGCGGCAGCGCGCTGTCGAATTCGGAATCGGGAACGATCGGCGCGTCGGAGCGCGGCTCGGTGGACTGCGGCTGATCGCTCCGCTTGGGCGCGTCGGGACCCTTGGCCGGGGCAGTGCCCGGCTTGGCAAGTTGTGCGGAACCGATACCCGCAAACCCCGTTGTCGACGCTACCAACGCCAGAGCGAGCCAATGATGCCGGCTGTTCGAAGCTGTCACACGATCCCCTTTACGGACGGCAATCGTGTACGATTCACCCCCATCTTCGTCCACGTAACGCACGTAAGACGGCTTGGTTTCCAACAAATTTACCTCAGACACAGCCGATTAGGCCACCGACCGGCATGACGACGGTATCACGGCCGGGGCGGTCGATCCGTAGCGTCGCCGACGTCACGGTCGCGCCGGCCGAGATGTCGGCGCGGACGGCGACCGCCATGTCCAGCGTCGCGGTGACGTCGCCACCACGGTACACGGTGACCCCGCCAAAGCCGAAACCGATCGCGGCCGACTGCGTCGCCATCGCATAGTCGGTCGTCTTGCCGTCGACCGTCAGACGGATCTGCGCGGGGTCGGCGGTGGCCATCGCAACGAGTTGGCGGCCGGCGTCCATGCTCCAGAGATACGCGGCGCACCCCTTGGCGGGAAGCTTCTGCTTGCCGATCGCGCCGAGCGGGCCCGGACCCGGATTTGCAGCTGGCGCAGGCGTCGCGGCTTGCAACGCGAGCATAAGAGCGAGCGATATCATGACGTCAGGCCTATCATGAACAGCCACGCGGGATAACCCGCGATCGCCAGCAACGCGCCGAATGGAAGCGCGGTGTCCGCCGCCATGCTGCGTCCCTTGAGATACGCGGAGAGGACAACGCCGAGCCCGATCATGCTCGCGATCAGCAGGATCGCGGGCAACATCTGCCACCCGAGCCAGAGCCCGATCGCGCCGAACAGCTTCGGATCACCGCCGCCCATCCCGTCGCGTCCACGCAAACGTCGATAGCCGAATGCCACCAGCCACAGCGTGCCGAACCCGGCGATGCCGCCGATCAGTCGCTCGGACAGCGGCGGATCGATGCCGAGCGCCGCGCTCGCTATTCCGGTGGCGGCAAGCAGAAGAGTGAGTCGATCGGGTAGCCAGAACGCGACGAGATCGAGGCTGGCGAGCGCGAGGAGCAGCCAGCCAAAGACCGCCCCCACGATCCCGATGGGCCCCGGCACGACGAGCCCCGCCGCGGCGCCGATCGCGAGGCCAGCCAGCTCGATCCGCCAGTGGACGGGGCTGATCGGTGTGCGGCACGAACGACAGCGTCCTCTCAGCACAAGAGCGCTGAGCAGCGGCACGAGGTCGATCGCGCGCAGCGTTCTGCCGCACGCATCGCAGGCCGAGCGCCCGTGCATCACAGATCGCCCATCGGGCCAGCGTGTCACCAGCGCCGCGACGAAGCTGCCGATGATCGCGCCTAGCACGCCCAGCGACGCCGCCCAGAACGCCGCCTCAGACACCCGTTTTCCGCACCAGATAGCGATACACGCCGAGGAGGTTGATCCCGAACAACACGATGTTCTGCGTGCCCAGCGCCCAGTCCCCGGTCAAGGCCGCACCGCTCAGCCACGCGATCGACGAGCCGACGAACAGCACGAACCCCCACCCCGTCACGCGCCGCCCGAAATCGAGCGATACCATGAACGCTGCGATCACCCCCGACGCGGCGGCACACCATTTGAGCGTCGTGATAAGGGTTTCCATGCAGACGGGTCTAGGCGCGTCCGCCCGTGCTTTGTATTGCCGCACATCAACCCCAGATACGGGGCAGAAAAATACATGGAGAGCTGAAGTGGCCGCCGATCGAGATCCCATCGTCATCCTGTCCTACGCGCGCACGCCGATGGGTTCGTTCCAAGGCGCGCTCTCCGGCGCGACAGCGACGCAGCTTGGCGCCGACGCGGTGCGCGGTGCGGTAGAGCGGTCGGGCGTATCGGCTGCCGAGATCGAGCGAATCTACATGGGCTGCGTGCTCCCCGCCGGGCTTGGCCAAGCCCCTGCGCGACAGGCTGCGATCAACGCCGGGCTCGGCGATCATGTCGAGGCGACGACGGTCAACAAGATGTGCGGATCGGGGATGCAGGCGGCGATCCTGGCGGCGGATGCGCTGGCAGCGGGCTCGGTCGACCTGCTCGTCGCCGGCGGCATGGAGAGCATGACCAACGCGCCCTATCTTTCGAAGAGCCACCGCGGCGGCGCCCGGATCGGCCATGACCGGATGTACGATCACATGTATCTCGACGGGCTCGAGGATGCGTATGAACCCGGCAAGCTGATGGGCAATTTCGCCGAGGACACCGCGCACGAATACCAGTTCACGCGGGCGCAGATGGACGATTACGCCATCGAATCGCTCCACCGGGCACAACGCGCGCAGAAGTCCGGCGCGTTCGACCGCGAGATCGTCTCCGTCGATATCGCCGGACGCAAGGGCACGACCACGGTTTCGCTCGACGAACAGCCGGCTAAGGGTGATGTCGCCAAGATTCCGACGCTGAAGCCTGCCTTCTCGAAGGACGGCACGATCACCGCCGCCAACGCCTCGTCGATCTCCGACGGTGCCGCGGCACTGGTGATGACGCGTGCGAGCGTCGCCGAGCGCCTCGGGATCACGCCGATTGCGCGCGTCGTGGCGCATGCCGCGCATGCCCACGCGCCGTCGCTGTTCACGACCGCACCAGTGTTCGCGATGCGCAAGGCGATGGAGAAGGCCGGCTGGTCGGCGTCGGACATCGACCTGTTCGAGGTCAACGAAGCCTTCGCCGTCGTCGCGATGATCGCGATGCGCGATCTCGGGCTGCCGCATGACAAGGTGAACATCCACGGCGGCGCATGTGCGCTAGGCCATCCGATCGGCGCAAGCGGCGCGCGTATTCTGGCGACGTTGCTGTCAGCGCTGGAGACTACCGGCCAAAAGCGCGGGCTCGCTTCGCTCTGCATCGGCGGCGGCGAAGCGACCGCAATGGCGGTGGAATTGATGCGCTAGTCTTCTTCCCCCCTCCCTGAAAGGGAGGGGTCGGGGGTGGGTTGCCCTCCGCATCACGCGCGCGCAGTCTCGGGAGATGCGGCGCGTTCCCCCCGCGATGACACGGCGTACTCGGGAGTTGCGCAATCATCCGACGGATGCGGAGATCGCGATCTGGCACAAGGTCGCGTATTTTCGGCCTCGGTTCACGCGGCAGTTGGTGGTGGAGCGGTACATCGTCGACTTGGCGTGTCGTGAGGTCCGGCTCGCGGTTGAGTTCGACGGCAGTCAGCATATCGATTCGATTCGCGACCTTGCGCGCACGCAGCGTCTGGAAGCGCTAGGCTGGACGTTAATCCAGTTCTGGAACTCCGACGTCGCCCGCAATCCGGACGGTGTAGCGGAAACGATCCTGGCAAAGGTGATCGACCTCCAGCGGCCGACCCACCCCCAACCCCTCCCTTCCAGGGAGGGGAGCTAGAAGGGGGCAAGAAGGGTAATCGGTACCGAACCCCTCTTCTTACCCCCTCCCTGGAAGGGAGGGGTTGGGGGTGGGTCGGCTTCCGTATCACGCACCGCCGCCCCGGAAGCTAAACCCCGACCCCTCAAGGCAGAACCTCACCAGCCTCCACACCCCAAAGTCCGCTAATCTGCACGAACCCCGCCTGCCCCTTCACGTCCATCCGGCACCAGCCATTCCCGCACTGGCTCAACCGGCCGACCACGCCCGGCGCCGCGCGCCACAACAGCCGACTCCCTGAAACCGGCTTCTCCCGCAGCTCCACAGGCCCCGCCCCGCGAACGATCGCGGTCCGCGTGCCGCTCAGCAAATTCGCCTGCATCCAGCCCTCGGTCCCGTCGGGATCCGCGACCTTGCGCCATTCCTTGAAGATCGCGACGACCTTGATCGGCAGATCCTGGCGCTGGTACAGCCAGCTCGCGGGATAGGTCCGCGCGGGCCCGGTCCGCATGCGCGCGCGCGTCGCCGAGATCGACGCATAATAGGGTACGCTCCGCTTCGCATCAGCGGCGGTCGCCGGGTCCGGCACCAGCGCCACGATGACGAAAGCGGAAAGCGCGGCGGCGAGAATGCGCATGGTCATGTCCTAACTGGCGAGACGACGTCCTATCGCGACGAACCGCATTCCTCAACCGAAGTTGAAGGCTCGACGGCGACGGGACGGCGACGAGACGTTGACGGGCACGAGCGCCTTCGCCAAGCCGGTCGCATGATCGACACACGCCGCTGTCCGAACCCGAAGGTCGTCGTCACCCGCGAGCTGGCGGATACGCTCATGGACCGGATGGAGGCGCTGTTCGATACCCACAACAACCGCCCCGACGCCAAGCTGACGCGCGAGCAGCTCGCCGCCGCGATGGCCGATTGCGACGTGCTGGTCCCGACCGTTACCGACGACATCGACGCTGCCCTGATCGCCGGCGCCGGCGACCGCTTGAAGCTGATCGCGAACTACGGCGCGGGCGTGAACCATATCGACCTGACGGCGGCGCGGGCTCGCGGCATCATCGTCACCAACACGCCGGGGGTGCTCACCGAGGACACCGCCGACATGACGATGGCGCTGATCCTGTCGGTCCCCCGCCGCCTAGCCGAGGGCGAAAAGCTGGTGCGGTCGGGCCAGTGGAACGGCTGGAGCCCGGGCGGGATGCTCGGCCACCGGATAGGCGGCAAAGCGCTAGGCATAGTCGGCATGGGGCGGATCGGCCAGGCGGTTGCGCTCAGGGCGCGCGCGTTCGGGCTGACGATCCATTACCACAATCGCACCCGCCTGCCCGCGGTCCGCGAGGCGCAACTGGCGGCGACCTTCCACGAATCGCTCGACGAGATGCTTGCGGCGGTCGACATCGTCACGATCCACACGCCGCTCAATGCCGACAGCCGCGACCTGCTCGACGCGCGGCGGATCGCGCTGATGCGCCCGCATGTCTACCTGATCAACGCGGCGCGCGGCGGGATCGTCGACGAGGTGGCGCTGGTCGAGGCGCTGGAGAACGGGCGGCTCGCTGGTGCTGGGCTCGACGTCTGGGCGCATGAGCCGGTGATCGATCCGCGCCTGCTCGCGCTGCCCAACGTGGTGATGCTGCCGCATATGGGGTCAGCCACGCTCGAAGGCCGGATGGCATCGGGCGAGCGCGTGATCCAGAATATCCGGATGTGGGCGGACGGGCATCGACCGCCGGATCAGGTTCTCGACGGCTGGGCCTGACGGCGGAGGATAAACTGCATCAACTTTGCGGAACCGATATCGCAATGCAGCATTTGTCAGATACCCCCGGTGAACAGGAGTATCCCCATGAAGACGTTTGCTATTTCCGCCCTGCTGGTCGCATCCGCCGTGTCGATGAGCGCGTGCTCGACGCTTAAGGGCGCGGGCATCGGCGCCGCCGGTGGCGCAGGCGTCGCGGCGGCCACTGGTGGTAGCATCGAGAAGGGTGCGGCCGTTGGCGGTGCCGGTGGCGCGGTGGTCGGCACGGTCGCCGACTGATCGAGAACTTGGTGGGACATGCGGGAATATTGCCCCTGTCCCACCAAATTACGGCGTCCGACAGTTTGGTGAGCCATTAATCCTCCCCCGCCAGGGGGAGGAGGCACCGAAGGTGACGGAGGGGGAGGACGCGGAACAGAGGTTGCCCTCTCCTCCCCTCCGTCTGGCAAGAGCCAGCCACCTCCCCCTAGCGGGGGAGGATTAAACCAAACGCCTCAGACCGCTCGCCTCAGACCGCGCGCATCCAGTGCGTGCGGGCGACCGTTCCGGTCAGCACTTTCGACCCGAACGCCTTAATGATCTTGGCGGCGTCGGCACTGTTCATCAGCACGACCCGCGTGCCCCCCGACGGCAGCGTCTCGATCGCGCTGATGATCGCTCCGTGCTTCTTGCACATCGCAACGACCTGAGGCTGCTCGACGCTGACGTTCACCGCCCGCGAAATCGGCACGACCGTCTCGGAGACCTGCTTTGCGACGACCTGCTTGTCGACGGCCGGCTTGTCTGCGCCCGTGGTCACGATGCGAGCGCCCCGGTTGCGATGTATGGATAGATCGTCATGCGGCATTCCCGGCTCGGAGCGGGAGCGCAAAGCATCTCTCAGTCGCAGCCTGCCCGTACGAAGCGCCGCGATGGATCCGTTATGCGCGCAATGCCCGGAAACGGCAATGGCCGCGCTACGCCCGCACCCGCAACAGGGCCAGTCCGAAGCCGATGAAGATCCCGCCCGTCACCCGGTCGAACGCCCGCCGCAGCGCCGGTCGCGTCAGGTATCTGGCGAGCGTCCGGCCGCCTGCCGCATAGATGCCGTACCAGATGCTCTCGACCACCGCGAAGGTCGCGACGAGGATCGCGAACTGCGGCGCCTGTGGCGATGCGCGATCGACGAATTGCGGGAGAAAGGCCGCGGCGAACAGCAACAGCTTGGGATTGCTGATGCCGATGACCAACCCGCCGCGGAACAGCCGGCGGGTGGAGACCGTCACCGGCAGCGCGTCCGCGCCGACGTCGATCGGAGACCCTGCCCCGCGCCATGCCTTGATGCCGAGGAACACGAGATACGCGACCCCGGCATAGCGCAGCGCGTCGAACACGCGGGGCCATGCGGCCAGCAACGCGGATACGCCCGCCGCCGATGCCGCAAGCACGAGTATCAGTGCGGTCAGGCACCCCGCCATCGCCGCGATGCTGCGGCGCGCGCCGAACGCCACGCTGCGCGTCATGACGTGCAGCATATTGGGACCCGGCGTCCCGCACAGCAGGACGATCGCGATGACGAACAGCCACCATGCGTGGAGTGTCATGTCTGCCCCTGCCTCTCAAAGAACCGTAACTTAGCGACTATCAGCACGCCGGACGTGTTCGGTGTTTATCGTCTCGAAGCAAGAGAGCGGCCGCGTTCGAACGACGGTCCGCTCTTCCTTGTTCTCCCGCGAAGGCGGGAGCCCAGTCTGGATCCCCGCCTTCGCGGGGAAACACGCTACCCTTGCTCCCGGCCGATAAGTGCCACTCTGTTCAGCGCCCGAGACCTTGCGAAGCCGATACTATCGAAAAGTCGTCATCATCGATGTACGACGCCCCCTCGCCTCAATCCCCCGTAAGAATCCGATCGACCAGCTGCCCGACGCTCGGCACGAAGCCGTTCGAATAGAACGGGTCCTTCTTGAAATTATACGCCGCATGCCCCGCGAACATCAGGTTCTGGTCGATGTCGCCACCGTGCGCGATGTCCTGGAGCGTCTTCTGGATGCAGAAGCTGCGCGGATCGGCGAGGCGCCCGGTCGAGTTGGTCTCGGTATCCGCCCAGCTCGAGAACGAGCATTGCGACAGGCAGCCCATGCAGTCGGCCTGGTCCTTGCGGATCATGCCCTTCTCGGTCGGGCTGACGAACACGAGCGTGTTGTCGGGCGTCTTCAGCGCGTCGGTATAGCCTTCGCCGAACCACTGGCGTGCGCGCAGCAGGTCGTTGCGCGTGACCCAGAAATTCTTGCCCTTCACGCCGACGTCGAGCTGGAAGACGTGATCGCCGGCCTCCTGCGTCGAGAACGCGATCTGGCGCTCGGACCGCGCCTCGAGCGAGCGCAGGAACGGATTGCGCACCGCCGACGAATAGAACCCGGTCGGCGAGAATTTGTGCAGCAGCACGTCGCCTTCCTCGATCTGGGTCAGCGCGTTCTTCCAACCCTCCGGGATCGGGCTCTCGCGCGTGAGCAACGGCCGCGTGCCGAACTGGAACGCGATCGTGCCGAGCTCGGGATTGTCGATCCAGTCGTTCCAGTCGCGCAGATACCAGACGCCGCCTGCCATCACGATCGGCACGTCGTCGCTGATGCCGCCCTCACGCATCACATCGCGCAGTTCCTTGACACGCGGATACGGGTCCTGCGGCTTCAACGGGTCCTCGGCGTTCGACAGGCCGTTGTGCCCGCCCGCGAGCCACGGATCCTCGTACACCACCGCAGCCAGCCACTCGGCCGCCTTCGAATAGGCCCGCTTCCACAGCGCGCGGAAGGCGCGGCCGGAGCTGACGATCGGCAGATAGCTGACACCGTAGGACGCAGTGATCTCGGACAGCTTGTACGGCATGCCCGCACCGCAGGTGACGCCGGCGACCTTGCCGCGCGTGCGCTCCAGCACGCCGTGCAGGATCCGCTGCGCGCCGCCCATTTCCCACAGCACGTTGATGTTGATCGCGCCCTTGCCGTCGGCGATCTCATAGGCGCGCTCGACCTGCTGGACCGCACCCTCGATCGCGTACTGGACGAGTTCCTCGTGGCGGTCGCGCCGCGTCAGCGCCGCGTAGACCTGCGGGATGATCTTGCCGTCGGGATCGTAGCTGTCGGCGTTCACGGCCGAGACCGTGCCGATGCCCCCAGCTGCAGCCCAGGCGCCGGCCGAGGCGTGGTTGGTCGCAGCGACGCCCTTGCCGCCCTCAACCAGAGGCCAGACTTCCCGACCGTTATAGACGATAGGCTTCAGGCCCTTGAACACGACGTCACCTCTCCCGGAAAATACGGCCCCCTATATCGCAAGGACGCAGCGCGCGAGCAATATTAAGACCTAGGTTAGTATATCGCCTAGTGCACCGGGGCGGCCGAGCGCATCCTCGTACAGCGCGCGATAGCGGGCGATCATCACCGCCTCGTCGTACTCCGCCCGTGCCTTGGCCTGGTTCGCGGCGCCGACCGACGCCCGCAGGGCCGGGTCCGCGACCAGCGCCTGCAACGCATCGCGCAGCCGCACCTCGTTGGCGATGTCGGTGACGAACGGCAGGTTCTCGGGCGAGACCATCCGCCTGATGTCGCCGACCGGATAGCTCGCGATCGGCAGGCCCGCCGCCATCGCCTCGACCACGGAGATCGGGAACTGCTCGCTCCGCGACGACACCGCGAGCATGTCGAAATGGCCGATATACCGATAGGGTCGATCGAGGAAACCGGGCAGCACGAGCTTGTCCGCCATCCCCATCGCCGCGGCAGCTTGAAGGATGTTCGCGCGCTCCGGGCCCTCGCCGACGATCACGAGGCGCACCCGGCCCGAGACGCCACCGACCGCACGGACCAGCGCGGTGAGGTCCTTCACCTCGCGCAGGCCCGCCAGCGCGCCGATCACGACTTCCTTGGCGTTGCGCGTAAAACCGGGGATCGCCTTGGGCTCGGGCTTCTGCGCGTAATAGGCGGTGCCGATCCCGTTGACGATCCGGTGGACGCGCTCGCGCGGCTGTTTCCAGGTCTTCAGCGCGATGCCTTCGAGCACCTCCGAGGGCACCGCCAGCGCGTGCGCCGCGCCTAGCGCAAGCCGCCGATAGACGTTGCGCTCGATCTTGAGCCCGCCTGCCTCGTCGGCGTTGAACCCGTCCTCGTGATGGACGAGCGGCGGCGCGCCCTTACTGAACGCGCGCCGTGCCATCGCCCCGTCGATCGCGCCCCAGTTGTAGCTCAACACCAGATCGAACCGCCGCATATACTGCGCGATCGCCTCGTAGCGCTTGACCGAAGGCTTGCCCGTCAACGGCGGGGGATTCTGCGCGATCTCATAGCGAACGCCCTTCGCGATCGAATCCCGCGCACTCAACGCGTCGGGCACGCCCGACACGATGGTGTGCTTCGCCCGATCCCCGAACGCGTTCATCAACCGAACCGCCCGCGCCTCCTTGCCGCCAAGGTCGAACGTGGAATGGAGGTGCAGGATGTTCACGGGAGCGGCCATCGGCGTGCGATGCCGATTTCCGATGGCGGTTTCAAGAGAGCGCTGCGTCGCGCACTGCCGATGTCGTCCTCCCGCGGAACGCCCGCCGGGAAGAACGACATCGACAAGCCTGAGTCGCCGCCCCTTGGGCGACTACCAGCTCAGCCCCGCCCGCGCGTAAAGATAGCGACCGTTGAACCCGAATGGCGAGTAATAGGGAAAGCCGATCACGCCGGTCACGTTGTTGGCGACGACCGTCGCATCGGGGTACACGTCGAACAGGTTGCTGACGCCCAAACCGAGTTGCGCGCCCTTGGTCGCCTGATAGCGAAGCTCCACATCGGTGATGAGATGCTTGCCGCTGTGCACGTCTGCGGCTTCGGTGGTGCCGGGCTGGTTGACGTCGCCGTAATAGGTGACGCGGGCGAGTGCCCCCAGTCGATCGAGCGACCAGTCGATCGATCCCGTCACCTTCTCGCCGGGGGTACCGTCTTCGAGCGTCAGGATACGGCTGCGCGCGAAGAGCACCGGCGCGGGGTTGAGCGTCGACGTCGAGGTCGGCACGCGCGTCACGTCGCTGTCGTTGATGTTGCCCGCGATCGTGAAGTCGAACGTCCCGGCCGCGTCGGTCGGCAGGCGATAATGTGCGACCGCGTCGATACCCTTGGTGGTGGAGGCGAGCCCGTTGATGAAGAAGCGCGCGGCGGTCGCACCCGATCCTGCAAGCAGACTGGTGATCTGTGCGTTGACCGCCGCAGACTGGGTCGCCGACGTCGTGATGTTCTCCGACAGGCCGATCTGGTTGCGGATCCGGATCCTATAGGCATCGACGGTCAGGTCGAACCGACCGAAGCGAAAGACGGTGCCGACCGACAGGTTGGTCGATTTCTCGGGCTCGAGCGGCAGGCCGCCTAGCCGCGTCGCAACCGGGCTGACCGACGGGAAGGTGCCGGTCTGGATCGGGTTGCCGTTCTGGATGACGGTCGCGATCGACGTGAAATACTGCTGCTGGAGAGCAGGCGCGCGGAACCCGGTCGAGGCCGTGCCGCGGAGCGCGAACCAGGGTGCGAAGTCGTAGCGTGCCGAGATTTTGCCGGTAGCGGTGGTGCCGAAATCCGAATAATCCTCGCCGCGGCCAGCGAGCCCGACGAGCAGCTTGTCGGTCACCTGCGCTTCGAGATCGAGATAGACGCTGCCGTTGCGGCGATGACGATCGACTTCGTTGGCGGGCGAGAAGCCGCCGAACCCTTGCGCGCCGGGCGCCGCGTTCGCCGCCGCACCGGTGATCGTGCCGGCAACGGGATAATCGTACGACGCCCGTTCGCCCGCCTGAATCTGGAAACCTTCGCGGCGCCCTTCGAGGCCGAACGCGACGTTCAGGCCCTGCAGGACGTCGAGCTTGCGACTGACGTCGAGGCCCGCGACGAGCTGATCATAGACCAGCGCGCCGTCCGAGAAGTCCTTCGGGGTCGCGCTGCCATAGGCGTAGTTCGCCGAGTTCAGCGTACGGAAACCGATCTTGTTGCGGCCGTAGCTGACGTTCAGATCGACCGACCAGTCGGCGACCTCGCCCTTGATGCCGACCGCCGAGTTCAGATCGCGCGATTTGGTGTTGATGATCGGCAGGAAGCCATCGGGGTAGCCGGCCAGCGCCGTCGTGGCACTGGCGAGCCGTGGAAACGCGGCACTGCGCGTGTCGCGGTCCTGATAGCCGAGCCAGCCGTACAGCTTCCACGAACCAGTCAGCGTCGTGCCGGCATTGGCGAAGATGCTGTACTGCTCGACGGCGGGATCGCCGAACCGGCCGGTCACGCGTGACGGCGTGACACGCGGGTCGAAATCGGCACGGTTGGTGGCCTGGCGGTTCAGATACTCGCCCGACACGGTCAGGAAGCCATCTTCGCCGAAGCCGACGCCCTGCCACCCCGACACCGTCACGGCATGCTCGCCGTTCGTGCTGCGGCTGCCGCGCGCGGTATCGATGTCGGTGTTGTAGAAGCCGTAATTGACCGTCGCGCCGCCGCCCGACCTTGCCTCGCGCAGGCGCAGGTTGACGACGCCCGCGATCGCGTCGGAGCCATATTGTGCCGATGCACCGTCACGCAGCACCTCGATCCGGTCTAGCGCGACGGTTGGAATGGTGTTCAAATCGACCGCCGCCGAGCCGCGACCGACCGAGCCTCCGACGTTGAGCAACGCCGCAGTGTGCCCCCGCACGCCGTTGATCAACACCAGCGTCTGATCGGGCGACAGGCCGCGCAGCGTGGCCGGTCGGATCGCATCGGTGCCGTCGACGGCCGAGGGCCGCGGGAAGTCGATCGAGGGCGCGATCGCCGACAGCGCCGCACCGAGTTCGGTAGTCCCCTGCCGCTGAAGCGCTGCCGAACTCAGCACATCGACCGGCGATGCGCTGTCGAGCCGCGAGCGACCGACAGACCGAGTCCCGGTGACGATGATGTCGTCCTGCGTATCGGGAAGCGCCGCCGCTGGGTCTGAGGCGGCGGGCAGCGGCGCATTCTGGGCATACGCGGCCTGGGCGCTGGCAAAGGCGAGAGTCGAGACGGCGAGCGTCAACGCGGTGCGATAGGCAGTCATGCGGTAATCCCTGATAGTGGATCGTTCTGCGACGATCTCGGTACGTGATGAACGAACGGACGCATTCACCGGTCCCGATAGGTACCGAGCGCGCGGCCGATAAGTGAAAAGAACGCGCGGCTAAATGCACGCGCTGCAACGTCCCATTCGGGATGCCTTTGCACCGCCAGCACGTCGCCGCCGCATGGTCGTCTCCATCCAAGATGACGATCATCCCCTATCGTGGTGGGAGTTCCCAGTCGATTGAGCTTTCGACCAAGCAATTTTTAGTTGGCGCACCGGAAGGATGGCACGGTCGGCGCTTGCCGAAACACCGCGGTTCGGCAAGCATGGGCGAAAGGGGAGAAACCATATGCTCAAGGCACTCTTGATCGGCCTGACCGCCACCGTTGCGCTGCCGCTCTACGCGCAGACGACACCTGCGCCGCAAACCCGGCCAGCCGCCGCCACGTATATCCAGGCCGGCACGCTGCTCGATCGGCCGGGCCAGCCGCCGCGCGGCAACACCACGATCATCGTCCGCGACGGCAAGGTCGCCGAATTGCGCGAGGGTTTCGTCGCGCCCGAGCAGGGCGCGACACTGGTCGACCTGCGCACCGCGTTCGTCATGCCGGGGCTGGTCGATATGCACGTCCACCTATGGGGTATCGGCGGCGATCCGATGCGGGCACGACTGGAGGCGCTGAACCGCGACCGGTTCGACGACGAGATGACCGCCGTAGCGAACGCGCGCACGACGTTGAACGCCGGCTTCACCTCGGTCCGCGATCTCGGTGGCGACCCGCGCGGTATCCGTGCGCTGCGCGATGCGATCGACGCGGGGACGGTCGAGGGCCCGAGCATAACCAACGCGGGCGAGATGATCTCGGTGACCGGCGGCCATGGCGACGGCGGCAACGGGCTTGCCGAGGAGTTCGCCGACATGGTCCATGGCAAGGAGATCAATCTGTGCGACGGCCCCGACGATTGCCGACGCGCGGTACGGGCGCAGGTGGCGCTGGGCGCCCGCGTCATCAAATTCGCGGCCACCGGCGGTGTTCTCTCGAATGTGAGCGGTGGCCTCGGCCGCGCAATGACTCCGGACGAGATGCGCGCGATCATCGAGACGGCGCATGCGCTGGGCCGCAAGGTCGCCGCGCATAGCCACGCGGCCGAGGGCACCAAGGCGGCGCTGGAAGCCGGCGTCGACTCGATCGAACACGGCACGTTCCTCGACGAGGACACCATCCGGCTCTTCAAAGCCAAAGGCGCCTACCTCGTGCCGACCGAGATCGCGCCCGTCGCAGCGCTTGCACAGGCGCGCGGTGGCGCCTTGCCGCCAGCGACGATCGTCAAGGCCGAGGCTGCCGCCGCCGCCATGGCCGCCAGCCACCGCCGCGCTTATGCGGCCGGTGTGAAGGTCGCATTCGGCACCGACACCGGCGTATCGAAGCATGGCGACAACGCCACCGAGTTCGCGCTGATGGTGAGGAACGGCCTCACGCCGACCCAGGCGATCGCGGCCGCGACGACCGGCGCCGCCGACCTGCTCGGACGCGACGACATCGGCACGCTCGCCATCGGCAAGACCGCGGACATCATCGCCGTGCGGGGCTCGCCGCTCGAAGACGTAACCCGCCTCGAGCATGTCGACTTCGTGATGCACCGCGGCGCGATCGCAAAGGGTCCGCAACCCGGCACCTGACTGCGGTTCCGGACGATACAATCGAACCGGTCGCCTTGGCAAATGCCCGCCGAACTGCGACCGTCGGCGTCAGACGATCGCGGAGAACGACGACATGCTACGGGCGGGATGGATTCTGGGGATCGGGCTGTGCGCAGCCCCAGCCGCGGCACAAAGCGTACGCGTCGAAGGCGGCACGCTCCAAGGTGTCCGCCTGACGACGTCGCAAGCCCCGGTCGATACCTATCGCGGCATCCCCTACGCGGCGCCGCCTGTCGGTGCGCTCAGGTGGCAGCCGCCCAAGCGTGCCGCGCGGTGGAGCGGCGTGCGGAAGGCGGACGCATTCGGTGCACGCTGCATGCAGCAACCCTTGTTCGCCGACATGAAGTTCCGCTCGCCCGGCATCGCCGAGGATTGCCTGACGCTGAACATGTGGGCGCCGGCCGGCACGAAGCCCGGCGCGAAGCTTCCCGTGCTGTTCTACATCCATGGCGGCGGCGCGATCGCAGGCGATGGATCCGAACTCCGCTATGACGGTGCAGCACTGGCGCGGCAGGGCATCGTCGTCGTGACGATCAACTACCGGCTCGGCGCATTCGGCTTCCTCGCGACCAGCGACCTCGTCGCGGAATCGCCGACGCACACCGCGGGCAATTACGGCCTGCTCGATCAGGCCGCCGCGCTCGCCTGGGTTCGTCGCAACGCCGCCGCATTCGGAGGCGACCCGGCGCACATCACGATCGGTGGGGAAAGTGCCGGATCGATGTCGGTGAGCGTGCTGATGACCTCGCCGCTGACCCGCACGCAGTTCGCCGGCGCGATCGGCGAGAGCGGCGGGGTGATGCCGCCGAGCTTCCGCCCCAAGTCTCTGGCGCAGGCGACCGCGGATGGCGACGCGTTCGTTCGCGCGGCGGGTGCGAGCTCGATCGCAGACCTCCGCGCGATGCCGGCCGACGCACTGCTCGCCGCGCAGGGTACGCAGCGCCTCCGCGCGGACTTCATCGTCGACGGCCAGTTCCTCGCCGAGGCGCCGATCGACACCTACGCGGCGGGACGAGCGGCGCGCGTGCCGTTGCTGGTCGGTTCGAATTCGCAGGAGGGCAGTTGGACCAGCGTCCTGAACGGCCAGCCGCCGACGGTCGCCAATTACCACGCCGGTATCGCCCGGCTTTACACCGATGCCGATGCCCTGTTCGCGCTATACCCCGCGCGGACCGATGCGGACGTGCCGGCCGCTGCGACCGCGCTGGCGAGCGACGCGTTCCTCGGCGCCTCGACCTGGAAGTGGTTCGACCTGCATCGCCGGACCCGGCAGCCGACCTATTACTACTATTTCTCGCATCCCCGGCCCGCGGCGTTGCCACCGCTGACCAATCCCGATGTCCCGCCGATCGGCGCGGTGCACAGTGCCGAGATCGAATACGCGCTCGGCAATCTCGATACGAACCCGGCCTATGCCTGGACGGCGGAGGATCGGCGCATAGCCGCCGTGTTCCAGGGTTATTTCGCGGCGTTCATCAAGACCGGCAACCCGAACGCGACCGGCCTGCCGACCTGGCCGGCCGCAGCGTCGGGCAATGCCGCGATCGTGCGGCAGACCGTCGACGTGCAGACGCGCGCCGAGCCGTTTGTCGATCAGGCGCGCTACGAGGCTGCGGTTCCCCTGCTCGAGAACCGCCGGCCCTGACCGCGCGGGCTGGCGTCGCGCGGCGCGTCAGATCCGGTCGAGGAACACCGCGCCGGGCACCGTCTGCGTCTGGTCAGTGGCGGTCAGCCGGCCATCGCTCTCGATTTTGAAGATCGCGACCGTGCCGGACCGCTCGTTAGCGACCACCAACTGCCGCTCCGCGTCGAGGAGCAGGAACGCGCGCGGCCAGTTGCCGCCGCTCGCGACGTGCTGGAGCGGGCTCGGCACGCCTGCGGAATCGAGCGCGAATACGGCGATGCTGTTGTGCCCGCGGTTCGAGACGTAGATCCGCCGTCCGGCGCGGTCGACCGCGATATGCGCGGCCTGCGACGCACCGCGATGCCCGGCCGGCAGCGTCGAGACGCTGTGCCGCGTGACGAACCGCCCGTCCGCCCCTGCGTCTAGCATGATCAGCGTGTTCGCCATCTCGCAGACGACATAGGCGATCGGTCGCGTCGGATGGCGCGCGAGATGCCGCGGCCCGGCCCCCGCCGGCGCGCGCCATGCGACCACGGGCTCCGCGAGCGTCCGCGCGCGCGGATCGAAACGATAGGCGAAGATCGCGTCCGCGCCGAGATCGACCGAATGCAGCCAGCGCCGATCCGGGCTGAATCCTACCCAATGCGCATGCGGTCCGTCCTGCCGGTCATGGTTCGGGCCGCTGCCGGTATGGCGGAACAGCGTCGGCTGGCTGGGCACGCCGGTCCGCTTGTCGAGTTGATAAAAGGCGACGCTGCCGCTGGAGTAATTGGCGATCGCGAGGCACGCGCTGGCCCGGTCGATCGCGACATAGCAGGGGTCGGCGCCAGCGGTCGGCACGATCCCACGCCGTGTCCAGCCCGGCGCGTAGGCCGCGATCTCGCCAGCCGCATTTTCGCGAACGAGGTAATAGGCACCGCCGGGGCCACCACCGGCGCCGAACGAGGCGTCCGCGATCCCGGGGATCGGCGTTCCGACCCGCCATCGGTCTTGGCGCGGATCATACGCGACCGGGTACAGGCCCTTGCCACCCTCGCGCGCGTACGTCCCGGCGATCAGCGTGATCGCACCCGATGAGGCGTGCTTGGCGACTGCCGGGAAGGCGATCGTTGCCGCCATCCCGGCAAGGGCGGACCGTCGTGTCGTCGTCCAGTCGGTCATCGTCGGTCCTCGGCTAAAAGCGGCATCGATGGCGGTTCATGCGTCATGCCCAGCGCGGAGGCAACGCAGCGTGCGCCGAAGCGCGGCCATTGCTGACGAACACGCGCTCCGCGGGCCCTGGCGGTGACAAGGACCACGATACCGCGCGTATTCGCTCGCTGGGCGAGGATCATGAAACGGACTCCTGCATCGGTCGTTTCGAATAGTGCATCCGTCCACCGCGGACGATCACGACCAAGGTCGTAATAGGCTACGCACTGCGTTTCCCGGATAGAGGGACCCGCGGCGCGCGTCTGATGATACGACCGAACCCGTCCTGCCATGGAGAGCCCGTGTCTTCCCTCGACGAAACAGTACGAATGCCATCCGCCGCAGCCTGTTATGCGATCGTCGTCATGGGGGTTAGCGGCAGTGGAAAATCGACGATCGGGGCCGCGTTGGCGGCACGTCTCGGATGCCAATTCCTCGAGGGAGACGCCTTCCATACGCCGCACAGCGTTGCGAAGATGCGGGCGGGGCAGCCACTCGACGACCAGGACCGCTGGCCCTGGCTCGACCGCGTCGCCGCCAGCTTGCGCGATACGGCCGATAGCGACGGCGTTGCGGTCGGGGCCTGCTCCGCGCTGAAGCGTATCTATCGCGATCGGCTGTCCAGGATGGCGGGTATCCCGCTGCTGTTCGTGTTCCTCGACACCACCGACCAGGACGAACTGTCGCGGCGACTGGCGCATCGTTCGGGGCACTATATGCCCACCAGCCTCATCGCGAGCCAGCTCGACACCCTGGAAAAGCCGCAGCCCGATGAGCGTGCCCTTACCCTCGCCGCCGGTCTGTCGCCCGATCGGGCCTGCGACGTCGCGCTGGACTGGATTCTGCGCGAGAGACCTGTCCACGACGAAGAGCGCCTCGGGAGGGCTGTCTAATGGAACTCGGAAGACGTGATCTGCTCGTTGCGGCGGCGACGCTGGCGGCGACGTCGAGCGCAGCCTGCGCTGCGCCTCCGCGCAAGCTCGGCTATGCGATCGTCGGGCTCGGGTATTACGGGCTCGAGACGATTCTGCCGCAGTTCGTCAATTGTGAGCATTCGCGGGTGACCGCGCTGGTCAGCGGCGACCGGACCAAGGCGCTTGGGGCCGCAGCGAAATACGACGTGCCCGAGCGGTCGATCTATACCTATGCCGACTTCGATCGCATCCGCGACAATCCCGACGTCGATATCGTCTATGTCTGCCTGCCCAATTCGATGCACGCCGATTACACCATCCGCGCGGCCAAGGCCGGCAAGCACGTGATGTGCGAGAAGCCGATGGCGATCTCGGTCGCCGAGTGCGAGGCGATGATCCGCGCGTGCAAGGCCGCGAGCAAGAAGCTGATGATCGGCTATCGCTGCCATTTCGAACCGTTCAATCTGGAGGCGATGCGGCTCGCGAAGTCCGGCGCGGCGGGCAAGATCCGGTATGTCCGTTCGGAGCACGGCTTCGTCCAGCGCGACCCGGACAAGTGGCGCCTGAAGCGCGCGATGGCAGGCGGCGGGTCGCTGATGGACATGGGCATCTACAGCCTCCAAGCCGCGCGCTACATGACCGGCGAGGAGCCGATCGCGGTCACCGCACGCGAATCGACCGATCGCCGCGATCCGCGATTTCGCGAGGTCGAGGACATGATCGAATGGACGCTGGAATTTCCGTCTGGCGCGATCGCAGGGTGCCAGTCGATGTACAGCGCCAACCAGAACCACATCCTGCTGATGGGAGACAAGGGTCGCGTCGAGTTGGAACCCGCGACGCGCTATGACGGTAATAAGATGTGGACCGGACGCGACGGTCGCGAGACTACGATCACCAGCCCCCCGCCCGGCCCCGGCAAGACGCAGTTCGCGGGGCAGCTCGATCATCTGGCGGAATGCATTCTCGACGGACGCGAGCCTATCGTTTCCGGTGAGGAAGGCCTGCGCGACATGCGGATCGTCGAGGCGATCTATCGCTCCGTCCGCGAAGGCCGGACGGTGAAGCTGTGATGCGGTCGTTGCTCGTCGCTGCGGTGGCGTTCGTTTCAGCCTCTGCCCTGCCCGCGCAGACCGCGACCGATCCGACGAGCTTTGCCGCATCGGCGGATGTTCGCGCACGGGTCGTTAAGCTCGAAAAGACGATGAAGCCGGGCCAGGGGTTCGCCATGGCTTCGCTGGTGGAGGCGGATGGGACAAGCGCCGCGCTCGAATATTGGAAGGCGCCGGGCAAGCCTGCGGTACACCCCGACGAGGCTGAATATGCGACGGTGATGGCGGGATCGGGGACGCTGGTCTCGGGCGGCACGCTGGTCGCGCCGAAGCTGCGCTTTGCGGGGCTCGTCGAAGGTGACCGGATCGAGGGCGGGACGACGCGGAAGCTCGCGGTCGGGGACGTGTTCCTGATCCCCGCGGGGGTGCCGCACTGGTTCGGCATTGACGGCAAGCTGGTCATGCTCGGGACGAAGATCAGGATGTCGGGTCAGCGGAAGCCCAGCCAGTAGAGCAGGCCGATATTGACCGCGAGCAGCGGCAGCGCGGTCGGTATCTGCGCGCGGATGACGGCGTTCTTGTCCTTCAACTCGAGCAGCGCGGCGGGGACGAGATTGAAGTTCGCCGCCATCGGCGTCATCAGCGTGCCGCAGAAGCCGCTGAGCATACCGATCGCGGCGACTACCGCCGGGTCGCCGCCGTAGTGGCGCACCAGCAGGGGGATGCCGATCGCCGCAGCCATGACGGGGAACGCCGCGAAGGCGTTGCCCATGACCATCGTGAACAGCGCCATGCCTAGCGTGTAGGCGAGGACTGCGCCGATCAGGCTGCCTTCGGGGATCGCGTGGCCGGCGAGCCCGCCGACGACGTCGCCGACGCCGGCCAACGCGAAGACCGCGCCGAGGCTCGCCAGCATCTGCGGGAGGACGGCGGCCCAGCCGATCGCGTCCATCAGCCTGACGCCTTCCGCGAGCGGTGTCGCGATCCGGGGGCGGAACCAGAGCTGCATGGCGACCAGCGCGATCAGGACGCCGCAGGTGAGTGCGACGAGCGTCGCCTGCTTCGGGTCGACGAGGCTAGGGACTGCGCGGAACAGGACGGTCCCGCCGAGTGCTGCGGCGGGGATGATCAGCGCGGGCAGGAATATACGGTTGCCGAGCCGTGCAGCTTCGGCGCGCCGTTCGCCGAGTGTGGTGGTGGCACGCCCGCCCCGCCCCATCGCACCCGATCCGGCAATCGCGACGAGGGCGAGGACGAGGACGCCGTTGCCGATGTCGCCCAGCTTTCCCCCTAGCAGGAAGCTGATCGCCAAAACCGCGTAGAAGGCTCCGTTGCCGAAACGCTTCGGGTTGGTGCGGTCGGTCGCGCTCAGGATCGCGAACGCCGCGAACATCAGGCCGGCGACGCCGTAGATGAAGCCGGTGCCGATCACTTGGCGGATCTCCGGGCGCGCCCCAGACGGCGATCGAGCAGCCAGAGGCGGAAGCCGTGGATCAGGAACGCGGCAATCGCGGTCGGGATCGCCCACATCGAGAGGTGGAGCGGCTGGATGACGATGCCGTAGCCCTCCAGCACGCCCTTCATCAGCAGGATCGAGCCGATCGCGATGAAGATGTCCTCGCCGAAGAACAGTCCGATGTTGTCGGTCGCCGCCGCCATTGCGGGGATGCGGTCGCCGCCGGGCGCGACGCCTTGCGCCTCGGCGGCGGCTTCGGCCATCGGGGCGACCAAAGGACGGACGCTCTGGGCCGGGCCGGCGATCGAGGTGAGGCCGAGTGCTGCGGTGAGTTGGCGGAACAGCAGATAGCCGATTAGCAGGCGCCCCACGGTCGCGCCCCTCAGCTTGGCGATAGCGAGGCGCGCACGTTCCTGAAGGCCGTGGCGTTCGAGCAGGCCGATCACCGGCAGGACGATGTAGATCACGGTAACGTAGCGGTTCTCGTTGAACGCCTTGCCGAACGCGGCGAGGATCGCGAGCGGTGCGATGCCGGCGGCCAGGCCAGTGACGAGCGCGGAGACGGCGACGACGAGCAGCGGATTGAACCGGAGCAGGAAGCCGGCGACGATCACCGCGATGCCGCACAGGACCAGCATCGCCGCTCAGCGTGCCTGCTTGGCGAGATCAGCGTCGAACGCGACCTTGGCCTTCGCGACAATCTTCGGGAGCAATGTGGGGTCGACGAACGCAGTGGTGTCACCGGCCTGGCGGCGCTTGCCGCGGGCGATTACATCGGCCAGTTCGGGATGCGACGGGAGGACGATGTCGGCGTGCAACGTGCCGAGCATCGCGATGCTGCGGCGGTAGTCGGCGACGATGCAGGGATAGGCGCGGTTGCCGAGCAGGCGGTTGCCCGCGACGCTGACGCTGCACGGGAACACGACGTCGAGCGGGCGCGGCTTGGCGGGGATGCGCATCGTCCAGGTCGTGCAGCCCGGCGTGTGCCCCGGTGTCGCGCGCGCGGTCAGCGTAGTGGTGCCGAGGGTCACCGTTTCGCCATCGCGTATGCCGCGATCGACGTGCACTTTCGGGAAGCGGATGACGCCATAGTTGGTCTCGCCGGGCGGCGTACCGGTTTCGAGCGCGCGGACGTCGCGGATGCCGGCGACAACCCGCGCGCCGGTTGCACGCTTGAGCGCGGCTACACCCGCGGCGTGATCGAAATGGGCGTGGGTGACGAGGATCAGCTTCACGTCACGGGGGCGGACTCCGGCCTTGGCGATGTTGCGTTCGATCATCCCCGCATTCTGCGCGAGCGTGCCGTCGATCAGGATCGCGCCGGCGCTGGTCTTGATGAGGTAGGCGGCGATACCTTCGCTGCCGACATAGCTGATCGGGCCGGCGATCGGGAATGGCGCCTGTGGGCGCGTCCATGCGGGCGGGTCGGCCGCGCCCAGGAGGAGCGGTGCGCTGGCGGCGATCGCCAGTGCGCCGATCACCGACCGTGCGCGAGAGCTTAGCGATCCTCCCCCGCCAGGGGGAGGTGGCAGGCGTAGCCTGACGGAGGGGGCGGTAAGCGGTAACGTCTGCATCATTTCCTCCCCCTCCGACGCCTTTGGCGCCACCTCCCCCTTGCGGGGGAGGATCGCAGACTTCCTCTTCTAGCTTATTCCCACTCGATTGTTCGGGATCCTGTAAACATTTGAAATCACGCTCGAAAATACTTTTTCACCTATGACTACCGACCGCAGGGCCGTCGAATAACTACGCTTTTGATTTCATCCGAGAATTTCGGTATTTTCTGAATAAGAACCTTTCGAAGACAATCGGCAGCGTAGTCCGTTCCTGACGGCCGCAACACGCCTGCCGATCTTAGCACGTCTAGCTAGAAAGCGGTCATGCTGTAGCAATCCAACCGCGGAAGCTGAAACCGGCATAGAAGAGCGCTACATCGGAAAAGCCTGCCTGGCGGAGCAGTGCTTCGTCCTCGTCTGAAGACAGGATTGGCAGGTGCGAGATCATCGTTTCTGCAGAAGCCGACGCTTTTGCCAGATCGTGGCCGGCCCGATCTGCGAAGGCAATCGAGCGCGTCAGCCACGGTTTCAGGTCGCTTCCAGCTGGGCAGCTATGGTGCGCGACAATGAGGGGGGCAGACGGCTTCAGCCGTCGGCGTATGGCTTGCAGCACTTCCAGCCGGCTTTTGCGGTCGCAGAAGTGAAGGGTGAGCAGGCATGTCGCCCCGTCGAAGGGCCCCTGTGGGGCGTCGTCGATATAGCCCTGCCGCAAGATGACGCGTGAGTGCAGCGGTCCGAGGATTTCCCGCGCCAAATCGAGCATTTCCGCCGAAGGATCGATGCCGGTGAACCGCCAATCCGGCTGGGCACCGGCGAAAGCCTTGAGTTCCAGACCGCCACCAGCACCGTAAACCAGAATGTCAGCCGCCCGTGGCGCGCGTTCCGCGAGCAGAAGCATGGCCATGCGGTGGAGATCCGCATAGCCTGGCACCCTGCGCGGCGTATCTTCGGCATAGCTGGCGATAGCGGCCCGATCGGTAAAGAGACGTACTGTGTCCATGGTTCAGCCGAACACGAGCGAGCGATGCGCCGACGTCCCTGCCGTCACCCCGTCCGCGACGGCCCAGCTGACGCTGTGCGGCATCCGGGCAATGTCACCCGCTGCGTATAGGCCCGGAACGGATGTCATCTTGTCACCATCGGTGTGGATGACGGGACCAAGTGGGCCGTCATCAATCTCTACGCCCAGTTGCTGTGCCAGCGGGCTTGTGAAACAGGAGCGCGGCGCAATGTAGAGAGCGGCAATTGCGCTGCGACGCCCGTCAGCCATCTCGATGGCGGAAAGGCCCAAACCTTCGCCGATCAATCCTGCGACAGGTGCGGTCTCAACCTTAACACCACGCGCGTGGAGCGTTGCCCTTTCTCCTTCGGCCAGTTCTGCACCGTTTAGATACAGCGTCGTTGGCCCCCACTCGGCGATCAGGCTGGCCTGATGCACCGACATCGGTGTGCGGTAGAGCACGCCCAGTAGCTCGTCGCTGAACTCGATCCCGTGGCAGTAGGGGCAATGCAGCACTGTCTTGCCCCAGCGCTCCGGCAGGCCGGGAAGATCGGGCAGTTCGTCACGCATGCCGAACGCGAGGATCAGCTTGCGTGCCACGATCTCTTCGCCGCCAGCAAGACGCACCGAGAAGCCATCCTCATGGATCCGCGCCACGCTTGCTTCAGCCTCGATCAGTTCCACGGTGGGATAGGCCAGAAGCTGCTTGCGCGCGGTTGCCAGAATATGGCGCGGATCACTGCCGTCGTGCCCGAGGAAGCCGTGGGAAGCATCGGCGAACCGGTTGCGGGGCTTGCCGGTGTCGACAACCCTGACGTTCCGGCGTGCCCGCGCCAAATAAGTTGCGGCCGCCAGCCCGGCAAAACCGCCGCCGACTATGATGGCATCATGCTTCATGCGCATTCTCCAGAGTGACGGCTCCGCCAAGATCGGAAAGGCGGGCGTGAAAGTCCTCGCTCAGCTGCGCCAGCGTGATTTCTCCGAACCAGTTCAGGAGCAGCGCCTCGGCTTCGTCAAAAGCCTGGCCCAAGGCGGCATTGACGGTCTGCTCGACGAGGCATCCAGGTGCGTCTGTGCGATTGCCCATAGCCAGCATTTCCGGCCGGCCCAGCGCATCATAGATCTCGCGGAGCGTGACTGCCTCGAAGTCCGCGGCAATCGTCCAGCCACCGCCATGCCCCTTCTCTGAACTAACGAAGCCCTGGTCACGCAGGCCGGCCATGATCCGGCGCACCACCACCGGATTGGTGTTCATGGCGCGGGCAAGCGTTTCGGAAGTCTGGGGCCCGGGCTGTTCAGCCATGTGCAGCAGCACGTGGAGGACACCGGATAATCGGCTATCTCGTCTCATGTAACTTCATATGATGCGTGATCACCTGCACGTCAATGGTCGTGCTAGACAAGTGTAGCGGCTTCGCACTGGTTTTCGCGTTCAGGAGTCATGGGACCGTCCTGCCCGCAATTGTCGGCGCAGTCGGTCTCATTGGACGTTAGCGCTGGATGTTTCGGCCATCGATCTGGCTCTTAACGCATCTGGACTCTAGCTTTTCACTGGCGAAGAGCTTCCAGGCCGTTTGTCGATCATGAAGAACGGCAAAGCGTGATGGACCACCCAACCGATGCTGATTGCGTACAGGATCGTCCCAACTCCAACCGTGCCGCCCAGCATCCAGCCGATGCCTAGCACCGCCAGTTCTATCGCAGTGCGCACGAGCTTGATCGGTAGCCTCAGGCGCTGGCAAAGGCCGGTCATCAGGCCGTCGCGCGGACCGGGACCGAGTCCTGCACCGATATAAGCGCCGCCAGCTATACCGTTGAGCAGAATGCCGAGGCCGAGCAGCGCAATCCGCGGTGCATGACCTTCCGGCGCCGGCATCAATGCGAGCGCTATGTCGGTAACGGTCCCGATCACCACGATGTTGAGCACGGTGCCCAGTCCCGGCCTCTGTCGCAATGGCCACCATAGCACGAGGACGACGAGCCCAACCAAGTTGACCGTCTGTCCAAAGCTGAGGCCGATTCGTGGCGCAACCCCCTGGTGCAGCACGTCCCATGGGTCGAGACCCAAATTGGCGCGGACCAGCATGGCCATGGAAATGCCATACAGACTCAACCCACCGAGGAGTTGCACGAGGCGAGCGAAGAGGCGATCATGATCGAACATGGCGCCAGATGAGCTAAAGTGGCGCCGTTACAAATATCCACTTTGGTGATAGTGGCCTCTAATGCTTCCGATCCGTCTTAGTTCTGGCTCCCTTTCACGCCTTCTCGGCCATTGGCGAGGAGAGGACACGCGGGAGGCAGCCTACCACTTGCTCGCGCGGGCGCTACGATTGCTGATTGTGGACGGTCGGATCGGACTGGGCGTGCGGCTCCCGGGGGAGCGCGAGCTTGCGCACGCGCTCGGTGTCAGCCGGACAACTTTGACGGCCGCTTATGGGCAGCTGCGAGAGGATGGCTATCTCCTGAGCCGACGAGGATCGGGGAGCGTCACGCAGCTCCCCGGCGGTCGCGATGCCGCCGTGGAGGCGGATGACAACGAAGGGGAAAATCCGTTCATCGACTGGACAGCGGCCGCCGTGCCTGCACCGGCCGGACTCTGGGAAGCTTATGAAGAAGCGTTGCGGCAGCTTCCCGCCTGGCTCTCGGGCATCGGCTATGAGGCCTTGGGTCTCCCCTGCCTACGAGAGGCGATCGCACGCGACTATGAAAGACGCGGCTGTCCAACCCGGCCCGAGCAGATCATCGTGACGAGCGGCGCCCAAAATGGGCTCACGCTCGTCTTGCGTGCGCTGGCGGGACCCGGTGATCGCATCGCAGTCGATCATCCCACCTATCACAACGCCTTGGGCGCAATCTCGCGCAACTATTGCCAGCCGGTGCCGATCAGTCTCCCCGAAACGGGTTGGGATTTCGAAGCCCTGGATGCGGTTTTCCGTCAAGCCGGCCCCCGCTTTGCTTACCTGCTACCGGACTTTCACAACCCCACGGGACGGTTGATGGACGAACCGGGGCGGCGGGAGTTGGTCTCAATCGCAGCGCGGACGCGGACGCCGTTGCTGATCGACGAAACTATGGTGGAAACGGGATTGGGAGCCACTGCGCCCGCACCAGTCGCGGCGCACGATCCCGACGGAGATATGATCATCAGCCTGGGCTCGGCGAGCAAACGTTACTGGGGCGGCCTGCGCATTGGATGGATTCGCGCGAGCGAGCAGCGCATCGCCGAGTTTGGCCGTCTGCGCGCAATCCTGGACATGGCGACGCCCGTGTTGGAGCAACTCGCCGTAACAGTGATGCTGAACAGGGATCGCCGGACGGACGACCAACGCTCTCTCATGCGAGCGCGTTGCGACCGGCTGATCGCACTGCTTGCCGAGGCGTTGCCACATTGGCGCGCGTCTGTACCCGAGGGCGGACTGGCCCTTTGGGCGGAGCTGCCGCGCCCTGACGCATCTGCGCTCGCGGCAATGGCGCAAAGCCTGGGCGTGCGAATTGCTGCAGGACCGCGCTTCGCGGTCGACGGTGGGTTCGAGCGCTTCGTACGCCTGCCTTTCACCCTGACTGAGCCTGATCTGCAGCGCGCGGTACAGCGGCTCGCACAAGCTGACCGGAGCCTGCATCGTCGAGCCGCGCGTGGCTTCGACAGCCCATTGTTGGCCGTGGAGGCGGACCGCATGATCTAACGCGTGCGCGCCGAGATCGCACGGCCCGCTGCGGGACCTTCGGAGAACTTCAGACCTTCCGGAACTCTAGACTTTCGAAAACTGGTTGGCCACGACGGGCGCACCGCTGTTGCGCGCCGCGCTCGCTTCGACGGAGACCTCCGTGTCCCTCCGGTAAGACCCAGGCTCCAGGAGCTGGCATATACGTGACGGGCGGTGGGGGTCCCTCACCGCCCGATGCGAACATAGACCTTCATTGCGCAGTTAGCGGAAGAAATATCGACGCCGGTCTCACTCGCCCAGCGCCGCGAGGCGTTTGAGAGCGATGGGCTCTTGACTGTCCGCCAGCATCCATGACGCGTACTCACCCCAATCCGCAACGGTTCCCGGCGATGCGTTTCGCAGACGACGGGCTTCCGAGCGGATGTGCGTTATGGCCGCGCGAAAGGCCTGCATCTCTTCACGCGACCGCTCGGGGCCGTCCACAAACCCGTGTCCCGGAATATAAAGGTGGGCCTTGAGCTCGAGCGCGCGCTGCAGGCTGGCTTCCCACTCTTTAGGGAACGCAGATCGCATCGGAGGGAACACCCGGTTCATGAAAACCTCGCTCATGAAGACCAGGTTCTGGTCCGGGACGCGCACGACCAGATCCGATGCGGTGTGGGCACGGCCGAGAAACAGGATATCCACCGCCCGATCGCCCAGATCAATAGACTTGACTTCCCCGATCGCACGCGGTCCGGTCTCGACCTTTCGGCCGCCGCTCCTGATCTGTGAGAGGCCATCGGGATGGACTACAAGTACGGTGTTCGCCGGGAGTGCTTCGGTCCCGCCGGTATGATCCTCATGAACCGAACCGACCACCATCCACCGGACAGGCTTTTCGGTCACCGTGGCGACGGCCGCCAGCAGCGCCCGTGTCGCATCCGGCGATTCCTGGCCGTCGGCAATGAGCACGCCGTCAGAGCCCACGACGATCATGGATACTGTCGTGAAACCCGGCGCCCTCAGCGCTTCATAGGCATAGACGCTGCCCCCCAACGGCACGAGCCGGGGGAAGTCGGCAATACTGAGACCCCGCTCTACCGGGAAAGCGGTGCGGACCTGCGCATCTGCGGGAGACGACAAGCTGACAAGCACGGTGGCGAGGGTTAAGGCAAGAAGTCGAAACATCAGGAGAGCTTCCTTTTGCGAAGTTGCATCAGACCGGGCGACGCAGGTTCGGGGCGCGATCGGGAGGTTCGTCAGGCATATGCCCGATGAGTGATCCGGATCTGGACACCGGACTCCTGCGGGCTTTCGAGGCCTTGTACGCCCACCGGAATGTGACGCGGGCCGCCGAACAGCTTGGCATCGGCCAACCCGCCCTCTCCGCCCGGCTGACGCGGCTGCGCACCCTGTTCGGCGATACGTTGTTCACGCCATCGAGCACCGGGCGAGGCGTCGTTCCGACCGCGCGGGCGGATCAACTCGATCCGGGCGTCCGCGACCTGATCACGCGACTGGCTCGCCTCGGCGAGCCAGTGACGTTCGAGCCGACGACGAGCGAGCGCACCTTCCGGCTGGCGCTCTACGAGAATCCCGCGGTCATGCTGATCCCGGATCTGGTCCGCAGGCTTCAGTCGACGGGTCCACACATCCGGATCGCTGTGATCGCTCCGGATCCCGAGCGGATGTCCGAGGGCATGGAAGACGGCTCGATCGACATGTTTGTCGGATCGGGAAGGACGTCCAGCCTGTGGCTCAGCAGGACCCTTTTCGAAGAGCAATTCGTCGTCGCCCAGCGAGCCGGTCATCCGCGCGGCCGGGGGCCGCTTACGCTCGACGAATATTGTGCGCTGGATCACGTCCTCATCTCCGCTGAAGGCGGCGGCTTTTCCGGTCTCGTCGATGACACGCTGGCCATGACGAACCGGCGCCGGCGAGTGACCGTGTCGGTGCAAACCTACGCTTTGGCGCCGCTGATCGTCGCCAACAGCGACTGCCTGTGCACTCTTCCGCGCCGTTTCCTCGCGAAATATGCCGCCGCCATCGAGGTCATGGAGCCGCCGTTTGCGCTCAATGCCATCGGTCTCACCGCCTTCTGGCACCCCCGGCATCAGGAAGACGAGGGCCATGCCTGGTTGCGGGGGCAGATGTTCGCCGCCGCCCAGGAGCAGGGGCGAAGCTGATGCCCGCCCCACTCCGCCCTCAGTCCCGGTCGACATATTCGGCCGGAACCCAGGCGTAGCCGTCCTTATCCCGTCGGACGTGCCCGATACCGGGAAACGGCAGATGGGGCGCGGCAACGAGTGTGCGCTCTCGCGCGAACAGGTCGAACGCAGTCCGACGTACGGCACTCGCCTGGTCCGGGACGACGTCGTAGACGATGGTCACGCCAGGGCGCGGAAACTGGACTGAGCTTACGTGCAGGGTGTCACCGATGAAGACCATGGCGTCCTTGCCGCTGCGCACAGTGAAGAACGCGGCCCCGGGCGTATGACCGGGATGTATAGCCGCAGTGATGCCCGGCAGGATTTCCTCGCCGTTTTCGAATGTCTTCAGCCGCCCTTGTGCCAGATACGGCCGAAGCGCTGTTTCTGCTTCGCTGAAATAGTGGTCCGCATAGCCCCGCCGTTCCGTGCCTTGCGCCCCGAGAAAGAAGTTGACGTCCGGCTTGCCGACGTGGATCACGGCGTTCGGGAAAACTGGATTCCCCTTGACCACGAGCCCGCCGGAATGGTCAGAATGTACATGGGTGATCAGGACGTGGCGGATCTGCGATGGGTCGACGCCGGCGACCGCCAGGCTGTGGACGAGCCGACCGCCATAGCCCGGACCGAACACTTCGCCTGCCCCGGCGTCGATCAGCACTAGACCCTCATGGGTTTCGAGCAGAAACGCGTTGATGGACGCTTCGACAGGGTTTTTTAGAAATGCTCTACCAAGCAGCTTGTCGACTTCCTGCGGTGTGATCCCCAGCAGCAACTTGTGGAGGTCCTGCGGGACGGTTCCGTCGGACAAAGCCGTAACGCGCAGGTCTCCGAACCTGAATCGCTGAATGTCACCCGCCTGAGGTGCAGTAGACAGCGGGCGATTGGCCGTTTGAGCGATAGCGGGTGTGGATGTGATCGATAGGAGAAAGACGGCAGCGAAGACAGTAGCGGTTCGGGTCATCTAAAAAACTCTTCGATAATTGAAGAACCACAACTGGGAACATCAACTCGGAGTTTGAAATCGAAACCGACAATCGCCGCCATCAGCCCGGTTGATCACAACCGCAGGACTATGATGCTGATCGACTCACGGTGCCCTCGAGCCAATGGCATCCAGTCCTCCATCCCGCTTCAAACTCTCCAACGAACGGGTTGGATACGACAAGTGCCGGTGTAGCCGCACACGCGTCGAGATCATGTTAGATCGTCTGAATGATGCGCGCCGCGTCGCCACTCGCTACTGTCGGTGCCAACCATCTTCTTGCCATCCCCTGGCTGCCACCGTCATCTTTCGGCTATGACCGATGAGTCTTGGTCCTGGGCCGAAGCCGGCGTTCGGCTAGACGGTCTGCAGCGGCTCCGGTCGGCAAACCTTCGGCATGCGCCAAGTTCAGTACCTTCGTCGTCGTCTGCCGGACCCCTCTCGACGCGCTTCAGCGCGTTTGAGCGGTCGAACCGTTTGCCACGCTCGCCCACGGAAAGGACGCCGCCAGCATTCACCACGTAATCCGGGCAGTATGTAATGCCACGCTCCTGAAGACGGGCGTCCTGCCTCGGGTCGCTGAGCTGATTGTTGGCAGCGCCAGCGATGACGCTTGCTCTGATTACCGGGATGGTCCGAGGATTGAGGACAGCGTCCAAGGCGCACGGTGAATAAACATCGCCTCCGCGACCATATGCCGACCCAGCGCCGACTGTTGCGGCCTTCTGCAGCATTCGCGCGACACGCGCCGGACAGCCGGCCAGGCCGACCTGCGTGGTCATTGCGCGCCGTTTCTTCTTAACACTAGGAAGTGAGCTCGCCACTCGATGTGATCAACGGTGTTGCGCATCCAGCCGTCAGGCAGCGCATCGGTCGAACAGCAAGGCCGCGCCGTTGCGCCTGCCACGCATTGTACGATGCATCATGTCATCCTAAAGTTCCGACAGCGAGGACCCTTCGCGCGGAGTGACGAACCGAGCGGGAATGAATCGGAAAGGGGAATTCGTTGATGTCGAGGGTCCCAGCTTACGCGGTGCGATCGATCTGCGCCTTGCGAACAGGTGTGTCCGACCTGATGGACATGATCTATATTGGGATGGTGGGCATGGGCGCAGACTCCTTACCCCGTTACGACACCGGCGCGGCGCTGCGGCTTCACTGTAAAATACCGGCAAGTACAGGTCTGACGCGGCGCAACGCGGATCGGCGGGCGCATGGTGTCGGCGTGCGACTGCGGATGCCGAATGTCGAATAGTGGACTTCTTGGAATTCTCGCTGAAACGCGCGAGGCCTTGCTGCGCTTTCTTCAGTTACGCGGCGCGTCTTTGGCCGACGCCGAAGACATCCTTCAGGAGGTGCACTTGAAACTGCTGGCCCAAAGTCTAGGGCCGGTCACGGAGCCGCGCGCCTATCTGTATAAAATGGCCAGTAACGGTTTTTCGCTGTCTCGTCGCACCGCCGACCGTCGCGCGCGCCGCGAAGACGATTGGGCGGGGGTCCATGGGGGCAATGACGCGGAAGTGAACAATCGGCCCACGATCGAGACCGCCCTCATTGCCCGTGAGCAGCTTGCTATCTTGCAGCGGGTTCTGGATGGGCTACCGGAACGCACGCGGATGATTTTCAAGCGCTTTCGGATCGATGGCGAGACGCAACGCGGGATAGCTGAGGATCTCGGGATCAGCGTGAGCGCGGTGGAGAAGCATCTCGCGCGAGCCTATGCGGAAATCGCGACCGCAAAGCTGCGCCTTGATGCGGATAGTATCGTTCCCCGGCATCTCAACGTCCAAAGAGGGCGTCATGGCAACTGAGGCACAGGACATCATTCAGGCGCGCGCCATCGAATGGCACATTCGTCTTCGTAACGGAGGTGACGATGCCTGGGAGGACTTCGCCGCTTGGCTGGCCGAAGATCCGCAACACGCGGAGGCCTATGATGCGATCGAGCGTGTAGATCATGCCATCGAACCGCTGCTGCCCGACCTGGTTTTCCGTGAAGCTGCGAATGACAGTGACGAACTCGCCACACCGCTATCGCGTCCGACGCGCCGCTGGTTTCTGAGCGGAGGAGCGCTAGCGGCGGCGATTGTCGCGGCGTTCGCGCTCGGGCCGTCGCTGATATCGAGCCGTTACAACGTGGTAACCGGGCCGGGCGAGCGCCGGACCGTCGCGCTTGATCCCGGTACGCAGGTCGTGATGAATGGATCGACGCGCATGACTTTCGATAGCAAGGACGCGCGCTTTGCCGAGTTGGCGCAGGGCGAGGCGTTGTTCCGAATTCGCCATGACAGCGTACATCCGTTCGTGCTCAAGCTCGGCGAAAACCGTGTCGAAGACGCAGGAACAGTGTTCAATGTCGTGCGGAGCCCAAGCGAAGTGCGGGTCGCCGTGGCGGAAGGCAAGGTGATCTACAATCCCGATCGCGACCGGATCGTACTCGATCCCGGGCAGGTGCTGGCGGACCGAGATGGCTCCACTCGCATTCGCGTCACGCGCGTGCCCGTTCAGGGAGTCGGATCTTGGGAGAAGGGAGGGCTCAGCTACACGGGAGACCCCATGTCGCAGGTTGCGGGCGATCTGTCGCGGGCGCTCGGCGTGCGCATCATCGTGGCGCCGTCTGTTACGGACCGCCCCTTCTCGGGATCGATTGTTCTCAATGGGAAAGGACCCGAACAGGTTAGGCGCCTCGAACGTGCCCTGAACGTGCGACTGGAACAAGGGCCCGAGGGCTGGACAATGAAGCCTGCGGACGGTGCGGGGCGTTAGATGGGCGACGGCGCTGATCGCCGTTGCGGGCAGCCTTGTGAGCGCCGACGAAGCCGGCGCAGAGACTTTCGATGTACCCGCAGGACGGCTGGGTGAAGTCGCGGCGGCATTAGGAAGCCAAGCTGGAATTACCATAACAGTCACGGATCCCGGCATTGCCGTCCGGCGGTCGCCCGGTGTGCGCGGCCGGCATTCGGTGCGCGCGGCATTGGCCCGAGCTTTGCGTGGTACCGGCACGGAGGGCCTGTTTTATGACGCGGTGACCGTGAGGATTGTCAGCAAACGCGTCGTGCCGCCCCGGCCGAGCAAGCCCAGGCCGGGGCCGGTCGGGAAACCGCCGGAGGTTCAGCAGGGCCCGGTGGAAATCGTCGTCACCGCGAGCAAACAGGACAATACTCTCAATACCTATCCCGGCACCGCCATGGTCATCGAGTTCCGGCCGGACTGGCTTGCGAGGAACGGCGCGGAGGGAACCGGAGCCATCGCGAAAATCCTTCCAGCGCTCGCTTCGACGAATCTCGGACCGGGGCGAGACAAGTTGTTTGTCCGGGGTATAGCCGACAGTAGTTTCAATGGCCCCACCCAAGCGACGGTGAGCCAATATCTCGGCAATGTGCGGCTGAACTACAACGCGCCCGATCCGGATCTCAATCTCTATGACATGAAGCGGGTCGAGGTGCTGGCGGGCCCCCAGGGAACGCTCTACGGCGGGGGCTCGCTCGGCGGCGTCATCCGTCTGGTGCCGAGCATTCCCGATGGCGCCAATGCCAGCGCTACGGCAGCCGCAGGCCTTAGCACAACAGGGTCCGGCGGCATCGGCGCGGACGCCGCCGCGATGATCAATCTTCCGATCAGCGGCGATCGTATTGCCGTTCGTGCCGTCGTCCACGCCGCTCGCGAGGCAGGCTACATCGACGATCCATCGCGCGATCTCAAGAACATCAACAGCACCCGAAAATATGGGGCGCGTTTGGTCTGGCGATTTTCCGATATCGCCGGGTGGACCGTCGATCTGGGTGGTGTGTTCCAGAACATCGTGAGCCGTGACGGGCAGTATGTGCTGCATGGAGACCCGCCGCTCACGCGCGCTAACGTCCTGTCCCAGCCTTTCCGCAACGACTATCGCTTGGTCTATCTCGATGTCCGCCGGGCAATCGGAAGCGCCGAACTGGTCTCGACGACCTCTGTGGTCCGGCACGATCTGTCATCGGTCTTCGATGCGACCGGGCATGCCGGCTCCCTGTCGCCCGCGAAATTCGAGGAGAGGAGCGATATTACCCTTATAGCGCATGAGACCCGCATCGCGGGAGGCGCGCGCGATAGATCATGGGTCGCAGGGCTTGGCGCCCTCCATGATGTCAGTCGGATTACGCGCACGCTAGGGACGCCCGATGCGCCCGCGCCGCTCGCGGGTGTCCGCAACCTTCAGGCCGAGTTTTCCCTGTTCGGCCAAGCCTCGCAGCCGGTTGGTCGGAGGCTGGTGGCGACTGTTGGCGGACGGCTCACCATCGCGGGCAGTGCCGGGCAAGCGCTTGGCGGAAAAGGTCAGTTTCCGGAGGAAGTGTTCCGCAACAAGGTCCGCTTCTCACCCACGATCGCACTCGACTGGCGCCCGGCGGGGCGGCTGACGGGTTTTCTGCGTTATCAGCAGGGATATCGAGCAGGGGGGCTGGCCGCTTCGTCTGGCTCGACGAATGAAAGCCGCCGGTTCGAGGCTGACGACCTCACGCAGATTGAATTGGGCGTGCGCTGGGGCAAGGTCTACGATCCATTGTCGGTGCGCGCGGCGCTGTTTCTTGCCGAATGGAACCATATACAGGCCGACCTGATCGGCGGCTCGGGCCTGCCGTACACGGCCAATATTGGCAACGGCCGGATCTATGGGTTGGATGGGGAAATCAGGTGGCGGCTTTCACCGGACGTAACGGTAACGGCGGCCGCATTTCTTAACGACAGCAGGCTGCGCACTGAACCTGTGATGGCCGGCGAAGAGCATAATGCCTTGCCCAACATCGCGCGCGATGGCGTGCGCGTCGGGTTTGAAGCGCGAACGGACATCGCTCCCGGGATCAATCTGACAGGCGACGCATCCATGCGTTATGTCGGCAAGTCCCAACTCGGCCCGGGCCCGCTTCTCGGCGTTTCGCAGGGGGAGTATCTGGTCGCGGAAATGGGCGGCCGCCTCGCGTTCGGCAACATCGGCATTTCGCTCGACATATCGAATCTTGGCGACGTGCGAGCCAACACTTTCGCCTACGGCAATCCCTACGGCCTGGGCCAGCGTGATCAGGTAACGCCGCTCCGGCCCCGAACCATCAGGCTGGGGATTGATACTCGCTTCTGAGTAAGCCGTCGTGAAAAATGCGATGAGCGTCGTGGATCGGGCGCTCCGCGTGACCGCGGAGGCTCGCTTTGGTTCGCAGGGCCGGCGTCACGCAATTCTTTGGTGGTTGGAGAGTTTGCTCCGCATTTTTTTGATGAGGTTGTGTTCGATCGTCGGTGTCTCAGGGCTGAAAGGAGAAAGCCCTGATGTCCGATCAAGCGCTCACGAACATCGAACTGGTAGTGATCGGACTCGCCCGCGCCGACCCAGTTTCCAGCTGTGTGCCGCGTCGCAGTCTCGTCCGGCGGATCTTCGGGGGGCACGTCCACCAGCCGCTCGCAGCGCCGCGGCTCGAGGCACTGCGACGTTACGCGATACTTCGTCGCGTGCATGGTGCCGCCTTGGCCGAGGCGGAGCACGTAAAGTTGCGTCTGGCTGGCTTCGACGATCCGCAGATAAGTGAAATCAACCGCCTGGTTAGCGAACAGGATCCCGCGGAGGCTGCTTCGCACAAGTGCACGCCTGTCCCGTACGAGCATTCCGAGGTGCGTAACCGCGCCCCCGATCCAGCGATTGCCTCCAAGGCACCCATAGCCGGGCGCATCACCCGCGCACCGGTCGATATCCTCGACCCCCAAGAAGCGAGCAAAGTAATGCGATATTCTTCTATTAAATATGCTTCTCCACTTGCGCCAATCGCGCTTCTAGTCGCTGTCTCCTCGCCCACCGTTGTACAAGCGCAGGACAGTTACGGCTCCAACGTTGCCAGGGAAGCGACTTCCGACAACCATATCACCATCGGGATCGGCGGCGCGGCGCTTCCGGAATTCCAAGGCTCGAAAGATTATTTCATCCAACCGCTTCCTGTGGTGGACATTAAACAGGGACATTTCTTCCTGCGCCTTGGCGACGGCATCGGCGTCAATGTGGTCGACACTCCCGAATTTCAGGCCGGTTTCAGCATTACCCCGGTGCGCGGCTATGACGCCGACAAGGTCCCCAAGGGCGTTGGCAAGCTTGGCACCAGTATCGGTGGGCGCGGATTCGTTTCAGGGACTGTTGGCGGTTTCGTGGGGACGCTGGCTGTCACCGCCCCATTCACCGGCGACGCTAAAGGCATGTTCGTGGACGGAGAAATCAGCTACCCGGTGCGTGTCACCGATCGGCTTCTCGTTGTTCCCGGCGTTCGTGCCACATGGGCGGACAAGAAATATCTGACCAGTTATTTCGGGGTGAACGCCCAACAGGCAGCGGCTTCTGGTCTTCCCCAGTACAAGCCCTCGAGCGGTCTTCAGGACGTGGGCGCCACGCTGGCGGTCAAATATCGTCTGACGGATCATATTAGCTTTGTCGGTTCCGCGCTGATGACGCGCAACCTTGACCGCGTCATGGACAGCCCGTTCACCGAACGCCGCTGGCAGCCGGTCGGAATTCTAGGCGTGGCGTACACTTTCTGACAGGAGGGAAAGAAGGGGTGCCTTCTGACCCCGTGAAAACCGTCGTGCGTCGTAGCCGCGCAGCACTTGCGCGGCGATCGCCGCATCGCCGGCTTCTGTTCGCGTGCCCGAAGGCACTCCCATTATGGTGGGTGACGCTATGGTTGATTGGCTTGGTCATTCTCATCAGAGTCGGTGTCTTCGCGGCAAAGGAAACGGGTTCCGTGCTCATCGGCTTGATGAGCAGCTGCATGACTTTCCTTGTGGCGGCTTCCATCTGGTCATCGCTCACCTCGCGACGCTGATAGCCCGGGGAGTTACGATACCCCCTCTGACCTCGACAACGCTCAGGCTGCTGGTGGTACTAGTGATGTTCACGCTCCACCGACAATCGGGAAATTAAGGAATAGCCGGTGGTTCGCCCTGATCGGCGCGTGAAACCAATGGCAGAAATATCTGGTCGAGCACGATGAAGATGAAATCGTCTGAAATACCGTCATTCGTCATGATTGCTTGATGGCGAAGGAGATCCTGAGGCAGCGACGCGATATGCGGCGTGAGTTTGCAGGAATCTATCTCACCGCGACCAATGCCTCGTTGTATAATTGCGTTCATTGGGCCGTCATCAACGATCCGTGATCGGAGAACGGCGATATTCCGCCCTTCTCGCGCCAGATCTTCGCTCATTGCGAGTATGATCTGAACAACCATTGGTGTGCTCCGGTCCGCAAGCTGGCGCAATAACAGTGCAAGCTCGTCTCTTAGGTTGGCGAGATCCGGCACGTCGACAGGGTGTAAGGCAAAATGACGGATTAGTGCTGCGGCAACGAGATCTGCCCGACTCTTCCACCGTCGGTGCAAAACCGGACGACTTGTACCGGAGCGCCTCGCTACCGCTTCGAGGGTGAGGCTCGAGTAGCCGCTTTCCGTCAACTCTGCCCACGTGGAGGCCAAGATAGCTTCCTCAAGCGACTTGCCGCGCCGACGTGAATCGTCCCGGCTTGCACTTTGCAGTTTGTCCCCTGACATGCCGCTCGTCATTAAATACCTCGTGGCAACTAGACACGTTCACGCTCACCCGCGCGGGCGGAGGCATGCCTAGGCCATTCCCCACCGAGGGGGAAATATGGAGACGGTACTGAGGAGAGAACTTAGCGGCGCGGCGTTGTTTGACTTGAAGGGGTTTGGCCAGGCCTGTGATTCCCCGTTCAATCGTGTGATCAATTCGTTGACAGGTACGTCGGTAGCGTCACGACCACACAAGCCCGACAGTTCCCGCGGGGTGGTGCGAGTAAATAGTATCGATGCTGACCGCGACGTTCTCAGCAACAGTGATGAGAAAATCCCGAGTACCGTCTAAGAAGGGTCGCGGAAAAGCAGCTTCATGATCAAGAACTGACTTATTGCGATCCCAATCGTCACGTGAAAGTGCGTCTGGTGAGAGGCGCCGTCCAACTGAAAACGTTCACGCGCTCGTCGATGAGGGCCGGTCAACGAACACCAAGCCGACTTTCTTGAGATAGGTTTCTAGCGCGCCGCCTTCGTCGGAGCCGAAGATCGCGCCCACATAACCATCAGGCCGCACCAGCACCCACTCGCCAGGTGCAAGGCCATAGGCGTCGCGTAGATGGCCGCCATCGTCTGAAAGCTCGTGTCGGGCCCCGACGTGATGGATGTGGAGGTCGCTTCTGGGTGCTGCGATTTCGTGGGTCGTTTCATAGCCAATCAGACTCCAGTGAGCGCCGGTGAACAGATCGAAAAGGCGTCGAGGACAACCGGCTGCTCCGCGCAGCGGCGCGTCCGGCGCCCGGTCGCCAGGGAGAAGGATGGCAGACCGGGAGGACGGCTCGAAGGTGAGCGCCGATTCCGGATAGCCAATGTCGAGTTGATGGACTTCGCGTCCGCGGCGCATGGAGCCGCGCTTCTGCGCTTCGAGCAGCCGGGTTGAGAGCCCCAGCATTTCTTCTGCCACCGGCCGCCGCTCTTCTTCATAGGTATCGAGCAGCTTATCAGGCGCGCCGCCCAGCACCGCCGCCAGCTTCCAGCCAAGATTGTAAGCATCCTGAACACTCGTATTGAGACCCTGCCCGCCCGTTGGCGGGTGGACATGAGCTGCATCGCCGATCAGGAATATGCGGTCGACGCGGTAGCGATCCGCCAGACGAGCGCTCATCGTGTAGGCTGAGGCCCACGACACCGACTGAACATGAATATCGTCGCGTCCGGATCGCTCCACCACCATGGCGTTGAGCGCATCGATGGAGAGGTCGACGTCGCCTTCCGGCGGGATCGCAGCCTGGATTTGGAACAGATCGGTCCCGGCTAGCGGGCATAGCGACATCAACCGCCGCATGTCGCCGGAATTATACTGGTGCCACGCATCGCGGTTCAACCCCACCAGATCGACATCGGCCACCATCGCACGCGCGCCCAGTGTCTTGCCGAGGAAATCAATGCCGAGCGCGTTGCGGATGGAACTGCGCCCACCGTCGGCCGCGATCAGGTACTGAACACGGACTAGTTCTTCACCTTGAAGACCGAGAATTCGCGCCACGACGCCATCCCTTTCCTGCTCAAAGCCAAGCAGCTCGAACCCGAACTCAACGCGGCCGCCGAGCTCGGCGAGGCGCTCGCGCAGCAGTCGCTCTGTCAGAAACTGCGGAAGCATGAGGGGAATGTGGTAGGGTTCGGAAGGCGTGGGCGGCTCGACTTCGAAGGGCTCATCCGTATGGGTGCCATCATCGTGATACTTGCGAGGCGGCGGATAGGTGCCGCCCATGGCAACGAGCCGGTCGAGCACCCCGAGATCCTCGAATACTTCCTGTGATCGCGGCTGGATGCCTTTGCCGCGCGAGCCGGCGAACGGACGCTCCAGCTTCTCGATCAGCCGGAACGGCACGCCCCGTCTCGCGAGGTCAACCGCGAGGGTCAGGCCGGCTGCGCCGGCCCCGCAAATCAGGACCGCAGGCTGGCTTCGCTCTTCCATTCGAACCTCCAATATGTATAATACACATATCAAGGAGGGTCTGATGGATGTCAACAAAGAAAGTGCATAACGCACATATTAGGGCGTTGCTTCCCTCGCTACATGCGTCGCTGCTCGAAATTGTAACCGTGCTGAACAGGCCGGAAAGGGACGACGAATTACTGGCGTTGGCGGGCCTGACGCTTGAGCGTGCGCTCTTCCCTCTGCTCGTCTTCGTCGAGCGAAAGGGGCCAATCGGGGTGGTCGATCTGGCCGGCAGGATTGGCCGCGATTACACCACCGTCAGTCGCCAGGTTGCGCGACTGGAAGAACTCGGCCTCGTCGAGCGTCGTGCCGGGTCGGCGGACAAGCGCGTGCGCGAGGCGATCATCACACCGAAAGGAAAGTCGGCGACCGACGCTCTCGATGCCGCCCGCGAGATTATGGCGCTAGGCTTGTTCCACGAGTGGTCTCGCGAGGATCTCGACGAGTTGGTGCGGCTCATGGAGAAACTTGCCGAGGGCATGGCCAAAGAACCGGCACGGTCTAACCTGTCCGCCAACTGATCTTCGATGTAGGATCGCTTGTTCCTAACGCGGATCGAGGGGCGCAAGTTCGTGACTGCCCTCGCGCTCCTCGACCCGAGCGTATAGATGGAGCGACGCTGGCCGCTAATTTTCGAGGCTGCGTGACAACCAATCGATCTGAACCTTCGAAAATCCGCGTGCTAATGCCGCGGTGACCTCCGCTTCTGGATAGCGATCCCGTCGGCGCAACGCGATCACGAGAAGCCGAAGGGCTTCCAATCGCGGATCGGCCAGCGAGTTAGGCGCGGTAATGCCGAATAGCCATGCGATCGCTCTAATCTTCGGCCCCATCTTCCTGGTCAAAGGGTCGCATCTGGCGACGCCAATTACGGCGAGCTCAAGATCTTCAAACAATGGGGATGTGGGGTGTGTCACACCGACCTCCCGAGTCCGGGGCCTGTGATCGAATGGCAATCCATTCTGCTGAACCATGAAGGTGCCGCACGTCGGGCGCTTCCCGGGGGCAGAGTGCAGCGCCCGACGTGCGACATGGGCCGGCTCTAAAGGCCGAACTTGTAAGTCAGTCCGAGACCGACGGTTGCCTGGTTTCTCGATCCGCGATCTTTGACGAGGGGGGCCCGAGCGGCGTCTCCGGTGAGTCGGTCAAAGCCCATCAGGAATGCGCCCGAAATTCGTTCCGTGAGAGGGACGTGGGCGCTCAGGCCGAAACCGGCAGATAACAGGCCGCCGTTGGCGTCATATTGACGCAAACCGGAGCGGCTGGACTGGATCGCCGTCACACCAAAATATGTCTGATTATACTTGTCGTCGACGGCGGTCACCCGAGGCCCCATCGCAATCCTGATGGGCTGCGCGTTTGAGGCCGAGGACAGGGGAATGGCTGCTACATAGTGGAGGCCCAAGGTCGCGATTAAACCCTGCCCGCCGCTCAGCGCCTGACGGACGTCGAGCTTGGCCGCGAAGTTGCCGCTCTGATAGCCGACATATCCGCCCGCTTCGGCCGTCGCCTCGATCTTGCCCAGTCCCCTTAGCGCGTCCGTGCCGTCGCCGGCGATCTTGAAAATGCTGTTGCCGTTCTCACGGCGGCCTTGGCGAAAGCCGATAGTTGGGCCGACACGCCATCCGCCGCTCCGGATGACGTCATATCCAAGACCATCCTGCATGGAGAAAAAGGCGCGGTCATAGCGGACCTGAATGTTGGGGCCCGCGATGAGCTGGTAGTCCTTCGACCCAAGGAACGCGGGCGTATAGGCCGAGAACAAGCCGATCTCCACCTCTCTGTCGTTCCTGGGCTCGTCGATAAGCCGATCGACGAGCTGTGTCGGATCGGGTTCTGGAGTGGCGATTTGCGCGTGCGCCCCAAACGGTGCCGCGAGAGCCGGGAGCATGAGGTACGCCAGGATGCGAGGAGAACGACGAAGCGAGTAAGACATAGTGGTATTCCTTCCAGCTAGGCAGGCACGGGGTCAGGTGTCCGCAGATGCCGTTGGCGGCGTGTGGACTGAGGCAGGTTCAGACGGCGAGGCAGGATCTTGGCTGTGCTGAAGCCAGCGTCGTAGGCGGCGCTCGAAGCCGTGGACGTAGCTAAACACGACGGGGACCACGAGCAGGCTGAGCGCCGTCGATGTCAGAAGACCGCCGATTACGGCGACTGCCATGGGCCGGCGAAAGCTTGAATCCGCGCCAAGACCGAGGACAATCGGTATCATCCCCGCGATCATCGCCACGGTGGTCATCACGATTGGCCGGGCGCGCTTGTGGCAGGCGTCGATCAGGGCGTCAGGAAGCGTCAAGCCGCGCTCACGGATACCGACGATCGCGTATTCGACCAAAAGGATGGAGTTCTTGGTGACGATCCCCATCAGCATGATCAGGCCGATCATCGCTGGCAGGCCAAGTTCGCTGTCGAAGACGAGCAATCCGAAGAAAGCGCCGCCGATCGAGAGCGGGATCGCCGACAGTATGGTGATCGGCTGTACGAAATCCTTGAACAGCAGGACCAGCACACAATACACGCACAGGATCCCGATCAGGATCGCCATGATGAATCCGCCGCTTAGCTCCGCTTGCAGCTCGGCGTCGCCGGTCTGGATCAGCTTTACACTTGACGGGAGGCTTTTGGCCACCGGCAGTTCGTGCGCGGCCGTCGTGGCGGCGCCGAGCGCCATGCCGCCAAGGTCCGCGCCGATGGTGACATAGCGCTGGCGATCGTAGCGATCGATCTGAGCCGGGCCGCTCTCCAGGGAAAGGGACGCGACGCTTGCGAGGGGCACCGGGCCCTCGCGGCCGTTCACGCGCATGTTGGCGATCGTCGACAGGTCCTGCCGGGCGGCGTCGGAAATTCGTGCTCGGATATAAATCTGGCGCGTGTCGGCGTTGAGCCGCGCGACGAGGGGATCGAAGTCACCCGCCGTGGCGATACGGATGGTGTCGCCAATAGCAGCCGTGGTTACGCCCTGTTCGGCCGCCCGGCGCGCGTCCGGCCGGATCACCAACTCGGGGCGCTCTAGGCTCGCTGTCGAGGTGATGTTCGATAGTTGCGGAATTCCGCGCAACTGACGCTCAAAGCTCTTCGCGCTTGCCGTAAGCGCCTGTGCGTTGTCGCTGGCCAGGATGAGTGAAAGCTTTTCGCCCAGTCCGCCACCGCCGACGGAAAAGCGGGCTCCCGGCACCTGCACGAGGCGGGAACGCACCGCGTTCTCGATGTCGCTCTGCCCGTCCCGTTCACCGCGCGGCCCGAGCTTCAGGGTCAGGGCGCCACGCCGAACCTCGCCGGCTTGCTGGGCACCGCGACCCGCTTCCTGGGCGTCGCCGACCGTGATGAAGGCCTTTTCGGCTCCGTCAATACCGGCGATCGCTTTACGCGCCGCCTCGCCGACGCCGAGCGTGCGCTGCAAGGAGCTTCCGGGCGGCAGCTCGAACGTAATGGTTGTGTAGCCTACGTCCGAGGCGGGAATGAACCCCGTCGGAATGAACGGTACAAGCGCACCCGATGCGATCAGGAAGGCGACAGCCGCTGCCATCGTCGCACGGCGGTGCCCCAGGCACCAGCGAATCGCCGCCAGGTAGCGGGTCATTATCCAGCTGTCCGGGGTTTCGCGTGCCGGCTGGGGTTTGAGCAGATAGGCCGCCATCATCGGCGTCAGCAATCGTGCGACGAGCAACGATGACAGCACCGCTATGACCGCCGTCCAGCCGAATTGCTTGAACAGCATGCCGGGGATGCCCTGCATCATGGCGGTCGGCGCGAAGACGGCGACAATGCTCATCGTCGTGGCGATGACGGCGAGGGCGATCTCGGTGACCGCGTCTTCGGCCGCCTTGATCCGCGACTTGCCCATGTGGCGATGCCGCTCGATGTTCTCGATCTCGACGATGGCGTCGTCGACGAGGATGCCGACGACGATCGCGAGTGCGAGCAGCGTCAGGATGTCGAGGGAAAAGCCGAGCCAGGCCATCGCGGCGAACGTCGGCAGGATCGATAGCGGAAGCGCTGTGGCGGCAACGAGCGTGGCACGCCAGTCGCGCAGAAAGAACCAGACTACGAGGACGGCGAGTAACGCGCCTTCGTAGAGCATGTCCATCGAGCCGTTATACTGTTCCCGGGTGTACTCGACGTTGTCGGTGACAAGTTGGAATGAGAGCGACGGATGCGTGGCAGCGAGGGCATCAAGCGTTTTCTGGACCTGCTCGGCGATCTTGGTCTCGTCGAAGCCCTTGGCCCGGTAGATCTGAAAGCCCACCACGGGCTGGCCGTCGAGCATGGCGATCTGCGTGCGTTCGGCTATGCCGTCGCGTACAGTCGCCACCTGATCCAGACGAACCTGCCGCCCGCCCGCCAGCGCAATGGGAAGCGCATCGAGTTCGGAGGCGTGCCGGATGGTGGCGATGGTGCGGACCGACTGCTCGTCCCCGCCAAGTTGGGTGCGACCGCCCGACGATTGCTGCTCAACCTCGCGCAGGGCGCGCGAGACCTCCGCCGCCGTAACCCCGAGACTGGCGAGCCGCACGGGGTCGACTTCGATCCGGACCTCCCGCTGGACGCCGCCGACACGGGCGAACCGACCGACGCCCGGCACGCCGAGCACCGCCTTGCCGATGCTATCGTCAACAAACCAGGACAGCGCCTCCTCATCCATCTGAGGCGCAGCGACCGCATAGACCAGCATGACGTTCGCGCCGCTGCGCACTGCGGTAACTACAGGCTCACGCAGATCGGCGGGCAGATCAGAGCGGACCCCGTCGATTGCGTCTTTGGTTTCTATGAGCGCGTCGGAAAGGTTCTTCTCCAAGAGGAACTCGACCGAGATCGCCACGCTGCCGTCGGTGATGGAGGTTCGCAGATGCTTGACCCCGGTGACACTGGACAGTGCATCCTCGACGCGCCGCGCGACCTCGGTTTCAAGCTGCGCCGGCGCGGCTCCCGGGAGTGCCAGCTTGACGTCCACCGTCGGCATGTCGACGTCCGGCAAGTTCTGCACGCGAAGCTGGTTGAACCCCACGACGCCGGCGAGCGACAGAAGGATGAACAGCAGGATCGAGGGAATAGGATTGCGAATTGACCAAGTGGCGAAATTCATGAGCGTGCGCCCTGAGCAGCACGCTTAGTGAGCTTCGCAGGAGCCGTGGGCGGGAGACGAACGACATCGCCATCGTTGAGAAAGCCCGCCCCCTGGACCACGACGCGAGCGCCCACTGCGAGACCGCTCAAGATTTCGACCGCATCACCGCGGCGCCGGCCGATGGTGACGGCCTGAAGCGACGCGCGGGGCGCCGCTTCAGGCCGCCCGAGCTTCAAAACATAATAACGCCCGTCGCGGATCACGACGCTCTGCGCCGGGACGGTGATCGCAGGCGTTTCAGCCATTTCGATCCGCCCATTGGCGTACATCCCAGCTCGTGCGCGGCTGCCTCCGACGATATCGGCATAGGCGATGCCGAGGCGGGAACGCTCGTCCAGGATCGGTGCAGTCTGCCGCACCGTTGCGGCGGAATGTGTCCCGTCGGGCAATTCTAGCATGATCTTCTGCCCGGGAATCACGCGCGCCAGTTGCGGGGCGGTCAGCTCGCCTCGCCATTCCAGACGCTCTTGACGGATCAGGCGGAAGAACTCCTGACCTGCCGGCGCGACGGCACCCAGGGTGGCGGTGCGAGCGCTGATGATGCCATCGTCAGGCGCGACAACGCTAGTGTAGCGTAACTGCAGACGCTTCGCGGCAAGCCCCGCAGCCGCAGTCCTAGCCTCTGTCACAAACTGGAGGACATCTTGATCGCTGACGGCGCCGCTCGCCTGCAGGCTGAGCGCCCGCTGTCGATTGGCTTCGGCCTGATCGTAGCCGGCGCGTAACTGGGCTTCTTCGGCATTGAGGAGCGCGGGGTCGAGACGGGCAAGGAGCTGCCCGCGGCGCACCCGGTCGCCGACATTCACCCGAACGTCGATCAGCTGATAACCGCCGATCTGCGTGCCGATGCTCGCCTCCTGCCATGGCGCGATCGCGCCGGACGCCTCGACGGTCATGGGCCAGAGCTCACGGCGAGCAGTCGCTTCAGTGACGGTCAAGGCGGCCGCTGGCTTGGCGGCCGTCGTCGGGGCAGAGGGTTCGCCCGTGATGGTGACGACAGCGACGCCGGTTGCTATCAGCAGCGCGGCGCCTGCGGCGCTATAAATGACCAGCCGCCGGACCGGAGAACCCCCTAATTTGAAAGGTAGATTGGTCATCGCCGTTGCGCGCCGCCTTGATCAGATTGGGAGGTTATGGTGTCGGGCCCTGTCAGGTCCGCAGCCTGCAAGCTGACTTGGCCGCCCGCAGCGCGAACCAGCGCGACCCAGGCCTGGGCGCGATCGCGGGCGGCCGCTATTGCGCTCTCCAGTGCCCTGTTGAACTGTCGCCGTGAGTCCTCAAGTTCGAACATGTCGGTCGCGCCGGCGCGCCAGCGCGCTTCGTTCGCGCGCAAGGCAATCCCGGCGGCGTCCACGGCCTGCCGGGAGGTAATGACCCGCTGCTGCGCCGACTGCTGGCCGGCGAGCGCGTCCTCGACATCCCGCGTCGCCGCGCGAACGGCGCCGCGAAGCGCTTCGGTTGCCTCGCGGTAGCGCGCCTGCGCGCCGCGAACATTTGCTGCGCCTGCCCCGCCGTCGAAGAGTGGGCCGGACAGCTCCGCGCCTGCTGACCAAGTATCGAAGCTGCTGGCGGACCCCAGCACCCGAATCCAGTTGCCGGTAAGGAGCCCGACAAGATCAATCCGGGGCAGCCGATCAGCGCGGGCCACTCCGATTTCCGCCCAACGGGCAGCCGCCTCGCGTTCGGCGGCCACGACGTTCGGGTGCTGAAGAAGGATGGCGGCAGGTAAGGCAAGCGTGAGGGGCGGAGGCTCCGGGATGATCGTGCCCGCATCCACGTCCGGAATCGGCGCTAACCTGCTTGTTTGGGTCTGCGTAGAAGGCAGGACCGCGATCCTGATTTCCGGAGCCCCCACGAGCATTCGGATGGCTGATGCGTCACGGCCGCCCAGTGCGACCAGTTCATTGACCAAGCGCGCGCACGCTTCCTGCTGGGCGACCCGATTGGTGCGCGCCGCTGCAATATTGCTGGCCGCGTTGGCGGCTTCGATCGGCGCGACATTCCCGAGTGACAACCGTTCGCGCATCACTGCGAGTTCGAGTTCGCGGGCTGCGATGTCCCGGTTTCGAACGGCGAGCGAGAAATTGCAGGCCCGCAGCCGCAGAACAGCGTCCGCTATCTGGCCCGATAGCGAAAGCCGAGCCTGCTCGGCATCAGCGGTTCGCGCGCCGAGGCGACCCTCGGCAGCACGCGTGGTTTCCTTGAGGCGCCCCCAGAGATCCAGTTCCCAGCCAAGGCTGGCGCCGGACGCCGCGATGCTCTGCATGGTCGTGGCGCCGCCGCTGCCGGTCTGAGCGCCGCCCACCCGCGCGCGAGTTGCGCTTCCATTGGCCGAAATCTGCGGCAGGCGCTGTGCATCGGACACACGCGCCGTCGCTTGGGCCTGCTGTATTCGGGCGATCGCCTGCCCGAGCGTCGGATTGTCGATAAGAGCGGCGTCTACCAGCGTGTCGATCGCTGGGTCACCCAACGTTTTCCACCAGCCATGGATCACGGTGTCGGATGCGGACGATGTCGATGCTGGCTGTGCGCCGTTGTCCCATGCGGAGGCCACGCTCAACCTGAGCTTTTGGTACGCCGGTTGAGTCGCGCAGCCCGTCAATAACATCGGTATCAGAGCCAGCGCCGGGACAACGCTTAAGCGCCACCGCATCGCTTGGCTGATGCCGATCGCCGGCATTCTCGTGAGCCGCAAAAAAGCGCCTCGCTCGTCATTTAATAGAGCGATCATTCGCTCTAACTATCGAGACCTAACGACGGCGGCAAGCGCTAATAGAGCATTCGCTCTATTTTACGTTTGAGGAGCTGTGCCGTCTCGGACGCTTGCACGCGCGGCAACCTCCACGGCAGATAGGCGCAGCGGACAGTGTTATCCCGTATGGATCGGGTCTCGGCTTGAGCGGGGGCTTAGCGCCCGCGCTGAGCGAATCACACTTTCTGCGTGTCCGAGGCCGGCGCCAAATAGCGGACTAACATGGTCTGAAGCGCCCTGGTCGCTTCCTGCACGTCCAGTTTCGGATCGCGCAGATACAAGGTCTTCGACCCATCGATGATGCTGATGAGAAGGGACGCCGTGACATGCCGGTCCAGCGTGGGATCAATCGTGCCCGCTGCCTGCCCTTTCTCAAGCAGATCGGCGAGAAGTGAATGCACGCCTTTTGTGTGATCTTGCAAAGCCTTTGCCATCGGGGGACTGCGATTGGCCTCGGCTAATGCTTCCAGCAAGAGCGCTGGATGGCCCGATCGTGTGACTTTCATCTCGCCAAAAAGGGTGCTGAGCACGTCTGCTCCTTCGGCACGTTTGGCAAAGCGTGCAGCGGCTTCTTCAAGGCGAGCCTCAATCATCGCACCGACGATCGCCTCCTTACTGGTAAAATAGTGGTAGAGGTGACCGGGACTGATACGGGCCTCTGCGCAGATGCTCGAGATGCTTGCGCCCTTCAATCCGTCACGCACGAAGCAGCGCTCCGCCGCGTCTAGAATCTCCCGTCGTTTTTCCTCGTGCTTGACGGGATCGAGCTTGCGCATAATTGCCTTCTTAAAAATAGAATGATCAATCTATCAATCTTCGGCTGGGTAGCAAGTCCGAGCTGAGGGCTCGACCTTTGTGCGAACGATCACAATCAGACCGTCAGATCATGGGAAGCGGCGGTCCCTCCCGCATTGCTAACGCATCCTGTTTGGGCGAGCGTTCGAACCTCCGCGCATATTCGCGACTGAACTGGGAGATACTCTCGTAGCCGACAGCTTGCGCCGTCCGCGTCACGTCGTTGCCCTTGGAAAGCAACTGCCGTGCAGCCTGCAGCCGCAACGCCTTTTGATACTGAAGCGGGCTCGTAGCCGTGGCCAACCTGAAATGCCGGTTGAAGGCTGGAACGCTCATTGCGGCGACTTCAGCGAGGGTCTTAACGCGGACAGGCTGATCGAAGTGGGAGCGTAGCCAGTCCACGGCTTTACGGATCTGCGCCAGACTGCCCTCCTCCCAAACAAACTGCCGCAGCAGGCCGCCGTGCGCACTCTGCAACAGGCGGTACAGCAGCTCTCGCTCCCGTGGTCTTGCCAGCGCAGCGATATCACCGGGGGCGTCCAACAGCGCCAAATGCTGGTTCCATGCCTCAAGAAGGTCGGGCGCTTCATCCGCCACGCTGAAGCTAGACGGCTCTGGCATTGGCGGCGATGGAGGCAAATCTGTCAGTAATTCGGCGAGCAGCACGGGATCTACGGTGAGCCCAACCGCTACATACGGCTCTCGCCTTGCTGTCTCGTACAGGCACCGCGTCGCAGGTAGTTCGACCAGTGATGCAAATGATCGTCCGGGATCCTGTTCCAACTCCCGGTTGCCGATCGCGAGCCGCTTGGTTCCTTGAAGCACCAAACAGAACCCCGGCCCGCACATCGTGCTCTCCGGATCGCCGGTGCCGCGCGAGATTGCAACGCTTACGCGCGGAATGGGGGTCGTCATCCGCGACTCGGTGAAATGGCACAACACGCGCTCACGCATTCGTTCGAGCAAGTTCTGCATAGGTCAAAGCTACCAGGACGCGTGCAAACGCACAAGCCATCGATCCGATTAGGCAAGGATTGGATCAGATTTCACGTTCCTTACGATCAGTAAATCCGGCATGCGCAGAACGGGCAGGCAACAGCATCAATTAGAGGAAGTGCTTCTGCCGACGAGTGCTTCCAGACGTCGCCCCTAATCTGACGCGGCTACGAATTTCAGGAGCAACTAAGATGAGAGCTATGATCCTTGATGCGCCTGGAGGCCTCGATCGCATTCGTCTCGCGCAGATCGAAGACGCGCACGCGCCGAGCGCGAAGGAGGTGCGCGTGCGGATGAAAGCGAGTTGCATAAACTATCACGATTACGGGGTAGCGAGTGGCCGGTCGCCGACAGAAGATGGTCGCATCCTGCTGGCGGACGGAGCAGGAATCGTCGAAGCGGTGGGAAGCGAGGTAACGGACTTCGAACTCGGTAACGCCGTGCTGACCTGCATTTTCCCACAATGGCGTTCGGGACCGCCTCAGGTCGCCGATTTCTCACAGACTCCGGGCGACGGCGTGAACGGGGTCGCACGCGACATGTTCACCGCGTCGACCGACCTATTCACCCGGGCGCCACGGGGTTACAGCATGACGGAGGCAGCGACCGTGACAACCGCCGGCGTTACTGCATGGCGAGCGTTGCTGGTGAACGGCCCCCTCAAGGCCGGTGAAACAGTGCTGGTGCAGGGTTCGGGGGGCGTCTCGCTCTACGCGCTGCAAATCGCCAAGGCGGTTGGTGCCAGAGTCATCGCGACATCCTCGTCGCCCGACAAGCTCGCTCGGCTGCGCGGGCTTGGTGCGGACCATGTCATCAACTACCGCGACGAGCCCGAATGGGGGCGCCTTGCTTACGAATGGGCCGGTGGTAAGGGGGCCGACCACGTCATCGACGTTGGCGGGCCGGCTACGCTGCCGCAGTCGATCGAGGCCGTAAAGATCGGTGGCCATGTCGCTATGATCGGGATTCTCAGCGGCACGGAGGCCGCGATCCCGATGATCCCGGTGTTCGCCAAGCAGGTTCGGCTCCAGGGCTGTCTCAACGGCAGCTGGCAGGACCAGTCGGACCTAGTTGAGTTTCTGGCTACTAATGAAATCCGGCCGATCATCGATCGCAGCTTCAGGCTCGAGGAGCTTGCAAATGCGTTCCGGTATGAGGAGTCCGGTGCGCATTTTGGCAAGATCGTTCTCGAGATCTGAAGCATGTCTTTCGACATAATCGCGCTCCGATACGCGGTTCTCACGGCGGACACCCTAAGCTTTGCGCGCGCAGCCGCGCAAGAAGGAGTCAAACAAGCGACACTTAGCAAACGTATTGCGTCCTTGGAGAGCCGCCTCGGCCTGAACCTTTTCGAACGTTCAACTCGTGGAGCAGTCCCGACCGAGACAGGTGCAGGTTTTCTCGATGTCGCTCGGCGGATTTTGTTCGACCTTGAAGCCTTGCAGGCGAATGGGCGGGCAATTGGGGCCGGTCATGGTGGAAAACTAGGAATTGGCTTCTCAACCTCGCTGGCCGCAGGAAATATGCGCGCCCTGATCGTGGATTTTGTTCACGATTTCCCGCAATTACGCCTCCTCAACATCGAGGGTGATCGCTGTCGTCTGGCACAGGCGCTCCATGCGCGCTCGATTGACTTCGCCGTGATTAGCGGAGACGTCCCCGAGATCGGCTTGAAGCGCCGCGCGATGTGGAGCGAGCGCATCATGGTCATGCTCCATGACGAGCATATGCTAGCGCAAAAGGATCGTGTTTATTGGTCAGACCTTCGGGCAGAGCGCTTCATTCTTCCGCGACAAGGCTCCGGGACCGACCTTGCCGATCTGGTCCGGGCCCGCCTCGGCGAGCCCGGCTGGCAGCCGGATGTCGAGACACAAGAGGTTAGCCGGGAGAACGTCGCGAACTTCGTTCCGATCGGACGCTATGTAACGCTCACAACAGACACTGTGCTCGGTCGCGTGCTGCCCGGCGTTGTGCTGCGAGAAATCCACGAGCTGTCCGCGCACATCAGCCACATTTCCTACGCCGGATATTGGCGCAGCGACAATTCGAGCCCGGCGCTCGCGCGCTTGCTCAAGCTTGTTGGCGACCGCTATCCGCCTTGAGCCTGGCGGCCTTTCTTGAAGCCGCGATCGGTAGCCATGAAGCGGGCGAGCATCGGCGCGACCAGTCTTGCGGGTTCGATCGGCTTCGGCTCACCAGTTTCGTGAGCCAGTGCCTCACCATACGCCATCAAATTGCGATAGACCGGTGCCGGGAGGTCGATGGTCAACTTCACGGGGCGCTCTTCGACGATCCGTCCCAGCTTGAGTCCGCTCATTGCATATCTCTCCACGGTGCGAGAGCAAGGTCGCGGCTGACCAGCACACGTACCGGAAATCCCGCTCGAATGGTCAGGGTGGGTGATACATTGAGCTGGCGGCGGACAATTTCCTGGCCTGCTTGGTTTAGCGTGGTCTGGCCGCCCTGACGCAGCGCCCGAACCAGATCATCGTCGCTATCGGTTCCCAGCTCGGCGCCGAAGCTCAGCAAGGTCGAGAGACCCGCGGCCTTGGCCAGCCCGCCCCAATGCTCATCGACCTTGTCCTCCAGTCCGCCGAACCCGGCGGCGTCTCCAGTGGGTTGGCGCTCGAGCACGATCGAGCGTCCATCGGGCAAGATCAGCCGCGTCCAGGCGAGCAGCACCCGGCGCTGGCCGAAGCCGACCTGATCATCATAGTCCGCGATCAGGCGCGACCCCTGCGGGACCAGGAGGATGCGCCCGGTTGGGCTGTCGTAGACATTCTCGGTAACCTGCGCGGTGATCTGGCCGGGAAGATCGGATCGCAGGCCGGTGATCAGCGCTGCGGAAATGACGCTGCCTGCCTGGAGCACATAGGGAGACGCGGGCGGCGCCAGCCGCTCAGCGCTGATGGTGCGCCGATCGGTATCGCCATTGAGGAAAGCCCGGCGGGCGCTGCCGGACGAGGCCGCTGGCGCAGATGCGGGCGCCGCCGGCGGCGCGCCAAGCGCCAGCGAGGGGAGACCCATGGCCGGCCCAGCGTTCGGCGACCCGGCGCCGCGACCCGAGGCGCTCTGACCGCCTAGAAACACGCCGCTGGTTCGCGCAGTGTCGCGTTCCTGAAGGGCGCGCTGCCGCGCCGCCTCGGCCGCAGTCTGGGCCGGCGTCGGCGGTGCAGCGGCGGGTCCGCCCATCGGCGGCGGAGGCACTGCCTCACCGCGTTGCTGTGCGCTGACGATCGGCCGGCCGAGATCGCCCGGGAGCGGCGGTCCAAGCTGGGGAACGTCGCCATAGTCTTTGGGCGCGCTGGTGATCGCCTCGGCCGTCGTGCGGCTGTCAGTGTTGTAAAGTTCCTCAGCCGTTTTTTCAGACGGCGGCTGCAGCGCGTAGATCAATGCGCCGCCGATCCCAACGCCGGCCACCGTGCCCATCACGGCGAGCGCCTTGCGCGATAGCCGCATGACGCGCGGCGGATCGCCGCGCAGACGCAGGTCCGGCGGCGGCGCGTCCCGCGCGGGAGGATCGGCCTCCCCTACCTCCCGGTCAGGCACAATGTCGCTCATCGCCGATCCCTCCCGTCGGTGCGCTCGATGCGCACGCGCTGCTCGGATCGCTTGTCGCCGAGCTTGAGCTCGGCCGCTCCGAACAACCGGTCGACGATGATGTGCCGGCCGGAGACGCGGTAGTTCACCAGCTCGCCTTGACCACTGGCGCCGATGACGAAGAGCGGCGGCATTTCGCCCTGGCCGATGCCGGCCGGAAACTCGATGAACACCTGGCGGCCGTCGTCGAAAGCTCGCAGCGGCCGCCAGGGCGGGTCGTCCCCCTGGATCCTGTAGCGGAAATTGAGCGCGGCGATGTCGAGGCCCGTAGCGACGGGCGCCGCCGCTTGCGCCGCCGCATTCGATCCACGCAGCGCAATCAGCCGATCAGCGGGATAGGTCCAGCTCACCGACGCCATCCAGGTCGCGCGCGTCGCTTTCAGCTCGAGATGGTAAGTACGCCGGTCGGTATTGATGATGAGGTTGGTGGTAAGGTCCGGCCGCGTCGGCTTCACCAGGATATGCACCCGCGCGGCCGGGCCGGCGCCGCTTATCGTGTCGCCGATGATCCAGCGCACCGTGTCGCCGGCCGCCACCGGCCCTGGCCCGACCAGCCGCTCGCCTTCCTGCAGCGCGATATCGGTGACCTGCCCGGGCGCGGCGTAGACTTGATAGAGCGCGCCGTCGCTCCACGGGTAAAGCTGCATCGCGTTGAGAAAGCCATTGCGGACTGGTTCGATGCGAGCGGCGGCGTTTGCTTCGCCGACCCGGATGCGCGGATCGCCCGCCTCAGGCGGGGGCGGCGTCTCGTCGATGGGCTTCAGCTGACCGGGCAACGGCAGCGGCTGCGGGATCGCGACCACCTCGACCGCATTGGGTGGTGGCGGCGGCGCCTCCACCGCGGCCACGGGCGGCGCGTCGTAGGCGATGGCCGGGGGCTTTTCGCCTCGACTGGCGCAGGCAGCCAGCGTGCTTGCGGACATCAACAGCGCCAGGCCCACGGATTTACGGAAATGTGGGGTTACGGATTGGCGTGAATGGGCATCGGCGGAGATCCGCCTGGCGGTGGCGGTCATTGAGACAACTCCTTCGACCAGTTGATAGCGTTGACAAACAGGCCCAGCGGATTCTTGCGGAGCTGGTCCGGGGTGCGCGGGGGCTGGACCACGACGGTGACGATCGCCGACCAGCGTTCGGTCGCGGCGAGGCTGCCGTCCTGATAGCGGCGCTCGGTCCAGCCGATGCGAAAGCTGTCGGGGGATGCGCGGACCACACTGGAGACGTCGACGGCGACCTGGACCTTGCCGACCTGCGCGAACGGGTCGTTCGCGCGAGCATAGTCGTTGAGCGCCAGGGCGCCGCGATCGGTCGTGAACTCGTAGGCGCGCAGCCAGTTCTGGCGCACGATGATTGGATCGGCCGGGATCGAGCGGACCTGCTCGATGAAGCGGGCGAGATGGAACGCGACCTGCGGATCGGACGGGCGATAGTCGGCGGTGGCTGGCTCGACGGCGCGCGCTTCGCCGAGCTTGTCGACCTCGACCACCCACGGGACGATGTGGCCGCGCGCCGATTGCCAGACCAGGCCGGCGGTCAGGCCGCCCGACAGCGCCAGCGTGCCGAAGAATGCTAGGCGCCAGTTCCTGGCCTGGACGCGGGTCGAACCGATGCGGTCGTCCCAGACCTGAGCGGCGCGCTGATAGGGCGTCTCGGGCTCGGGGGTCTTGCCGTAGCGAACATTGGGGCGTCGAAACATCTTCATAGGCCTTTCTGGGGATCAATCCTTCTGGCTGACGTCGACGGCGGCGCCGGAGCCGCCGCCGTCGCCACCGCGCAGGGTATGGGCAGCGACGGTCGCGCCATGCGTAACGGCCTGGCGCTGGCGCATCGCCTTGGCCCAGGCGGGTGGCCCGGAGGGGCTGCGCGAATCCGGCGCAGGTCCGCCGGAGATCGTGCCGCCCGTACCGGTGAGGGCCGACCGGCCACCCTGGCGGAAGCTGTCTCGCATCGCGCTGGCGGCACGGCGCAGCGGCGACATGGCCGCGCTTCCGGCCGCCTGGCCGACAGCGCTCATGCCGCCAGCTACTGCACCGGCGCCGGTCTTGCCGGCGGAGCCGAGCGCATAGGCGCCGCTGGCGGCGCCCGCCACACGGGAGCCGCCGGTGGCTGCGCCGGCGAAGGCGCTGGCACCCGCCCCGGCAGCAAGTTTGGCTCCGGCGACGCCGCCGGCGAGGACGCCGCCTGCGGCGAGCGCCGTTCCGGCAGCGGCGCCAGCGCCGAGCTGGGGGCCGCCGGAGACGATACCGTTGGCGATGCCGGGGCCGAAGATGCCGAGGCCGAGCAGACAAAGTGAGGCCAGGACGATGGTCATCGCGTCCTCGATCGTCGGCGTGGCGCCGCCGAAGCCGGCGGTGAACTCGTCGAACAGGGTCGAGCCGATGCCGATGATGACGGCGAGGACCAGCACCTTCACACCCGACGAGATGACATGACCGAGCACGCGCTCGGCCATGAAGGCGGTCTTGCCGAACAGGCCGAACGGAATGAGCACGAAGCCGCAGAGTGTCGCCAGCTTGAACTCGATCAGGGTGATGAAGAGCTGGATGGACAGAATGAAGAAGGCCAGGATCACGAACAGCCAGGCGATCAGCAGCACGACGATCTGGATGAAATTCTCGAAGAAGGCGACATAGCCCATCAGGCCGGAGATCGATTCCAGGATAGGCTGGCCCGCGTCGAGCCCGACCTGGGCGACGCGGCCCGGACGCAGCAGCTCAGCGGTGGTGAACCCGGTGCCGGAAGCCTTGAGGCCGAGCCCGGCGAAGCTTTCGAAGACGATGCGTGCCAGGCTGTTCCAGTTGCCGATGATGTAGGCGAAGATGCCGACGAACAGGGTTTTCTTGACCAGCCGGGCGATGATGTCGTCGCCTTCGCCCCACGTCCAGAACAGGGCGGCCAGCGTCACGTCGATGACGATCAGGGTGGTGGCGATGAACGCCACTTCGCCGCCGAGCAGACCAAAGCCGCTGTCGATGTAGCTGGTGAACACTTCGAGGAAGCGATCGACGACGCCGGTGCCGCCCATGGTCAATTCTCCTTGGGCGAGGCCCCATTGGTGGCTGGCGCAGCGCCATCGGCGATGCGGGCGGCGGGCCTAGCGCCGGAGCTAAGAAACCGTCGACGGTTCTCACCCCAGGCGCGCAGGCAGTTTGGATCGGTGGCTCCGGCTTGCCCCAGCATCTGGCAGCGCTGGAGCTCGGCCATCAGCGGATCTGCCGAAGCCGCCGCCGGCCGCGCCACCCGCGTTTCGTCCCGGCCAGCCTCGGGGTCGCGGCTGAGCTCGATCGCCGTCATGGTGATCGCGACCGCGACGAATATGACGGCGCCGATCCGGGCGAGGAGCTTGGTGTCCATCGGATCAGTCGTGGAACATGCGCGCGTTGCCGGGCACATAGCCGGTGCGCGGTATCAGGAAGCGGCGCAGCTGTTCCTGCGCCTGGGCGGCTGCGCGCTGGGCCATGTCGAGCGATTGCGCCCGCCCCTGCGCCGCGACCAGCGCGGTGAGGTCGGCGAGTTGCCGCGATTGCAGGGCGATGAGTTGGTTTCCCGCCTGCGCGGCCTGCAGCGCGCCGTCGGCGGACTGACTGGCGGTGACGAGCCGGTCCATCGTCTGGCGCGACCCGTCGATATTGCCGACCACGCCCGCCTGGACCTTCAACGCATCCTCGAATGCGGCGACACTGTTCTGCCAGCGGCTCTTGGCGTCGTCGACCAATGCCCGGTCCGATCCGGTCAGATTGGTCCCGCGGTATTTCTGCTCGAAAAGCTGGTCGACCTGTTGGACATCGTAGGCAAGCCGCTGCGCCTGGCCGAGCAGCTGTTGTGTACGCTGGAACTGGCCCTGCAACTCCGAGAGCTGATTGAGCGGCAGCGAGGTCAAGTTACGCCCCTGGTTAATGAGCGAGGTCGCTTCATTCTGCAGCGACTGGATTTGGTTGTTGATCTGCTCCAGTGCGCGGGCGGCCGAGAGCACGTTCTGCGCATAGTTGGTCGGATCGTAGACGATGCCGCTGAACTGCGCTTGGGCGGGCGCTGAGACGGTCGCGACCGACAAGGCGGCGGCGGCCGCGAGCAGCGTGCGGCGAAGGATATGGGGCTTCATGGGGTTGGTTCCTCTTGCGCGGAAGGGAGGAGATCGGCCGCCCAGCCGGCTCCGCGCGCGCGCAGCCAGGCGGCCGCGAAACGGTCGCGGCCATGCTCGCCGACAAGTTCGGCGATGCGGGTTTGATCGGATTTGGCGGACGCGGCGACGAAGGCCATCGCCACTTCGCCGAGGCCCAGCTCGAACAGCCGGTTGCCGGGCCGCGACTGGCAATAATAGTCGCGCTTGGGCGTCGCCCGGCTGAGGATCTCGATCTGCCGGTCGTTCAATCCGAACCGGCGGTAGATGGCCGCGATCTGTGGTTCGAACGCCCGCTCATTCGGCAAGAACAGGCGGGTCGGGCAGCTTTCGATGATAGCGGGCGCGATGGTGCTGGTCTCGATATCGGCCAGGCTCTGGGTGGCGAACACCACGCTGGCGTTCTTCTTGCGCAGCGTCTTGAGCCATTCGCGCAGCTGCGCGGTGAAGGCGGGGCTGTCGAGGACAAGCCAGCCCTCGTCGATGATAATGAGGGTCGGCGATCCATCGAGCCGGCCTTCGATCCGGTGGAACAGGTAGGACAGCACGGCGGCCGCCGAGCCGGCGCCGACAAGCCCCTCGGTCTCAAAGGCCTGGAGGTCGGCGTCCCCGAGCCGCTCGGACTCGGCATCGAGCAGCCGGCCCCAGGGTCCGCCGACGCAATAGGGCTGCAGCGCCTGTTTTAGGGGCTGCGACTGGAGGAGGAGGGCGAGGCCCGTCAGCGTGCGTTCGGCCACAGGTGCGGAAGCCAGCGAAGTCAGCGCCGACCAGAGATGCTCCTTAGCGGCCGGATCGACGGGAAGCCCTTCGCCGGCCAGGATCGCGGCCAGCCACTCGGCGGCCCAGGCGCGTTCGGCCGGGTCGTCGATGCGGGCCAGCGGTTGAAGCTGGACGCCGTCACCGGCGCCCTCGTCGAGGCTGCTACCGAGATCCTGCCAGTCGCCGCCGCAGGCGATGGCGGCGGCGCGGATCGAGCCGCCGAAGTCAAAGGCGAAGATCTGCGCGCCCTCGTAGCGGCGAAACTGCAGCGCCATCAGCGCCAGCAGCACCGACTTGCCGGCGCCGGTCGGGCCGACGACGAGCGTGTGGCCGACGTCGCCGACGTGAAGAGAGAACCGGAACGGGGTCGAGCCTTCGGTCTTGCCATACAGCAAGGGGGGCTGCCCGAAATGCTCGTCCCGTTCCGGCCCCGCCCATACCGCCGAAAGCGGAATCATATGGGCGAGATTGAGGGTGGAAACCGGCGGCTGCCGGACATTGGCATAGACATGGCCGGGCAAGCTGCCGAGCCAGGCTTCCACCGCATTCATGCCTTCCGCGATCACGGTGAAGTCGCGGCCCTGGATGACCTTCTCGACCAGCCGCAGCTTTTCGGCGGCGATATTGGGATCGCGGTCCCAGACCGTCACCGTGGCGGTGACATAGGCCTGGCCGATCAGGTCCGAGCCCAGTTCCTGCAGCGCCAGGTCGGCGTCGGCCGCCTTGTTCGAGGCGTCATTGTCGACCAGCGCCGACGCCTCGTTCGTCATCACCTCCTTGAGGATGGCGGCGACCGACTTGCGCTTGGCGAACCATTGCCGGCGGATGCGCGAGAGGAGCTTGGTCGCGTCAGTCTTGTCGAGCATCACCGCGCGGGTCGCCCAGCGGTAGGGGAAGGCCAACCGGTTGAGTTCGTCGAGCAAGCCAGGGAATGTCGCTGTCGGGAAGCCGAAGATGGTCAGCGTGCGCAGATAGGCTGAGCCAAGGCGTGGCTCGAGTCCGCCGGTAAGCGGTTCGTCGGCCAGCAGCGCATCGAGGTGCATCGGCGTCTCGGGCACGCGCACGCGCTGGCGCTTGGTCGAGACCGTCGAATGGAGATAGGTCAGGGTCTCGGCGTCGTCCAGCCATTCGATCTCGGGCACGAAGCCTTCCAGCAACTGCACCAGCCGGTCGGACCGATCCGTGAAGCTCTTGACCTGCTCCCATGGATCGACCCCGGTGCGCGCGCGGCCCTCATAGAGCCAGCCCTCGGCGCGTGTGGCGTCCTCGGCGGGCGGCATCCACAGCAGCGTCAGATAATAGCCGCTTTCGAAATGGGCGCCTTCCTCCTTGAACTGCTCGCGGCGTTCACGGTCGACCAGGGCGGAGACGGGATCGGGGAAGACGCTGTTGGGGTAGGTCAGCGCCGGCACGCGCTGCGCCTCGACGAAGACCGCCCAACCCGAGCCGAGACGGCGCAACGCGCCATTGAGGCGCGCGGTCGTCGCGACCAGTTCAGCGGGCGTGGCGGAATCAAGATCGGGGCCACGAAAGCGCGCGGTTCGCTGTAGCGAGCCGTCCTTGTTGAGGACGACGCCGTCGGCGACGAGCCCCGCCCAGGGCAGGAAGTCGGGGAGCGACGCGGCGTTGCCGCGATATTCGCGCAAGCTCATCATGACGATCAGACCCGCATCCAGTTGGGGTAGCGGAGGTGGCGGCGGGCGACGTCGACGAACTGGGCGTCGCGCCGCGCCGCCCAGACCGCGAGCAGATGGCCGATCGCCCAGATGGCCAGGCCGGCGATCCACAGCCGCAGCCCCAGCCCGATCGCGCCGGCGAGCGTCCCGTTGACGATGGCGATGGACCGCGGCGCGCCGCCGAGCAGGATCGGCTCGGTCAGCGCACGGTGAACCGGGGCCATATAGCCGGGGATCGTCTCGCCATTTTCCATCAGACCAGCGCCCCGCCGCCGAAGCTGAAGAAGCTCAGGAAGAAGGAACTGGCGGCGAACGTGATCGACAGGCCGAAGACAATCTGGATCAGCTTGCGCGCGCCGCCCGAGGTGTCGCCGAACGCAAGGGTCAGACCGGTGATGATGATGATCATCACGGCGATGATCTTGGCCACCGGCCCTTCGATCGATTCCAGGATGCTCTGCAGCGGCGCTTCCCACGGCATCGAGGAGCCGGCGGCGCGCGCGGGGGCCGCGTAGAGCAGCGCCATGACCGCGGCGGTGCCGGCGAGCCGAAGCTGGTTCAAGGACAAGACCGGAAGGCCGCGCCGGCACGCTGTCCAGACAGGGGTCATGATGCATCTCCATGGGGGTTGAGGAAAAAGTCGCCGCGGGCGTCGAGCCCGTCGACCTGGGCGAGTTCGGCGAGCCGGCGCTCGGAACCGCGTCCCGAGAGAACGGCGATAAGGTTGATGGTTTCAGCGATCAGCGCGCGCGGCACGGTGACGACCGCCTCCTGAATGAGTTGCTCCATCCGGCGCAGCGCGCCGAGCGCCGAGCCGGCGTGGATGGTGCCGATGCCGCCGGGATGACCGGTGCCCCACGCCTTGAGCAGGTCGAGCGCCTCGGCGCCGCGCACCTCGCCGATGGGGATGCGATCGGGGCGCAGGCGCAACGAGGAGCGGACCAGATCGGACAAGGAGGCGACGCCGTCCTTGGTGCGCAGGGCGACGAGGTTCGGCGCGGCGCATTGTAGTTCGCGCGTATCCTCGATCAGGACGACGCGGTCGGATGTCTTGGCGACTTCGGCCAAGAGTGCATTGGTGAGCGTGGTCTTGCCCGTCGATGTGCCGCCGGCGACGAGGATGTTCTTGCGGTCGACGACGGCCTGGCGGAGCAGTTCGGCATGGCCCTCCGACATGATGCCCGCCGCGACATAGTCGTCGAGCGTGAACACCGCGACAGCGGGCTTGCGGATGGCGAAGGTCGGCGCGACCGCAACCGGCGGGAGCAGCCCCTCGAACCGTTCGCCGGTTTCGGGGAGCTCGGCGGAGACCCGCGGGCTGCCCGCATGCACCTCGGCGCCGATGTGGTGCGCGACCAGGCGTATGATGCGCTCGCCGTCCAGAGGCGATAGCATCTCGCCGGTGTCGGCCAGGCCCGACCCGAGCCGGTCCACCCACAGGCGCCCGTCCGGATTGAGCATCACTTCGACGATGGCGGGATCTTCCAGCCAGCCGGCGATGGCTGGACCGAGCGCCGTGCGAAGCATCCGCGCGCCGCGCGCGCTGGCCTCGGATCGGATTGCATGAATGCTCACTTGGCGGCCCTCACGAGCAGCGGCGTCACATGCGCCGTCGCCCGGGGGTTATTAAGAGAGCCACAAAAGCGCTAATCGCAACAAGCGTTTGCGCTGATCGTAGCGTGGCGCAGAAAGACAAAGAGACGGCGGGGTAAGCTGACGGGTCACGATCTGAAATCGCGTGCGATCTCGTCGGCACAGCCAGGACCTGTGTTTGTTGCAGCGCGTCGCCCGCGAATCGCATCTGCTTCAAGAGCAGGATCAGATTTAGTATGGCTGTCTCGGCCGATGCAGCGAGGTGCCCGCCATGTACGACGTGTCCAAGGCCATTGAAGCCGCAGCGCGTGCCCTTTGTCGGTTGAACAACATCCCTGACAACACTCAGTTCGAAGGCAGGCCGATGTGGATGAGTTATCTGCCTGAAGCCAAGGCCGCTGTTGAGGCGGCGATGCCGTTTCTTATGGATGGCTGATGGCTGTACCGAAAAGTCTGCGCGCGACTGGTTCGTGCTCAGATGGGATTTGCTCAGGCGTCGCTGATCGAGTCAGCACCGGCCACGTCCTTGGTGAGTTCATCGCCGAGCCGCGGGCCCAGTTCGAGCCGCCGACTGAGGGCCTCGACAAATCCCTGATAGCGTTCGCGGCCCATCGCTTGGGCCGCCGCCAGCGCGGTGTCCGGCAATGGCGCGTTGTTGGTGAGCCAGAAGCGCACGAACAGCGCCAGCGCCTCGTTCGACAAATCGATGTTCCAGGCGATGCGGTCGGCTTGGCGGGACAGCCGGTCGAGCCGGCGGACCAGCGCGGCTTCAAGCCGCTCCGATCCATCGGGCGAAAGGAAGGACGCGATCGCCGTCTCGACCACCTGCGCCTGGCTGATCCGTTTGCGCCCGGCGTAGTCGGCGAGCTGCGATGACAGGGCGGGCGGCAGCCGAAAGGTGTGCTTGATCCGGTTGGCGGTCATATCTGGATTCCGTCACCCGGATCGAGCGAGGCCCGCTGTGCTGTGTTGCCCATTTGGTCCTGCAGGCGTCGGTTCCGCGCCGCGTCGGCGTCGGCATCGCCGCCGTCGCCGAAACTGAATTCGCGCGGCGGTCGCGCCGGCTTCGGTGCAATATCCTCATGGCGCTGTAGCTCGGGCTCGCGCCGGATGCCGCCATTGGCAAGATCCTGATCGGCGCTGGCTTTTGGAACCGGCGCGACACCGGTCATCGGCGCGAGACCGCTCCAGTCGTCGCGCGGCGGCTTGGATGGTGCAGTGACCTGCGGGGGCTTCATGATCCGCTCCTGCAGCCGACGATCCTCATAGTAGCGGGCCTTCTTGCCGCGGATCGGCTGAACCCCCGACACCATGACGATCTCATCGGTCGGAGGCAGCTGCATCACCTCGCCGGGCGTCAGCAGCTGACGGGCCGTCTCCGAGCGCGACACCATCAGATGGCCCAGCCACGGTGATAGCCTGTGGCCGGCGTAGTTCTTCATCGCCCGCATTTCGGTCGCGGTGCCGAGCGCATCCGAGACCCGTTTGGCCGTGCGTTCGTCGTTGGTGGCGAAACTTACGCGGACATGGCAGTTGTCGAGGATGGCGTTGTTCGGCCCATAGGCCTTCTCGATCTGGTTGAGGCTCTGGGCGATCAAAAACGCCTTCAGCCCGTAGCCAGCCATGAAGGCGAGCGCCGACTCGAAAAAGTCGAGGCGGCCGAGCGCCGGGAATTCATCGAGCATCAGCAAGACCCGATGGCGCTTGGCCTTGGGCGTCAGCTCCTCGGTCAGGCGGCGGCCGACCTGGTTGAGCACCAACCGGATCAGCGGCTTGGTGCGACTGATGTCTGACGGCGGCACGACGAGGTAGAGCGTGACCGGGCGAGCGCCATCAACGAGGTCGGCGATCCGCCAGTCGCAGCGCCGGGTGACCTGAGCGACGACGGGATCGCGATAGAGCCCGAGGAACGACATGGCGGTCGACAGGACCCCCGATCGCTCATTCTCTGATTTGTTGAGCAACTCGCGGGCAGCCGAGGCGACGACGGGGTGGACGCCGGCTTCACCCAGATGCGGCGTCGACATCATAGCCGCCAGGGTCGCCTCGATCGAGCGGCGCGGGTCTGACAGGAAGGCCGCCACGCCGGCCAGGGTCTTGTCGGCTTCGGCATAAAGGACATGGAGGATCGCGCCGACCAGCAGGGCGTGGCTGGTCTTCTCCCAGTGGTTTCGCTTCTCCAGCGAGCCTTCCGGATCGACCAGCACGTCGGCGACGTTCTGCACGTCGCGAACCTCCCATTCTCCGCGGCGAACCTCGAGCAGCGGATTGTAGGCAGCGGAGGCGACATTGGTGGGATCGAACAGCAGCACGCGGCCGATCTTCGCGCGAAAGCCGGCCGTCAGCCCCCAGTTCTCGCCTTTGATGTCATGTACGATGCAGCTCCCCGGCCAGGTCAACAGCGATGGCACAACCAGGCCGACGCCCTTGCCGCTGCGGGTCGGCGCGAAGCACAACACATGCTCGGGACCGTCGTGCCGCAGATAGCGAACGCCCAGCTTGCCAAGCACCACGCCATCGTCGCCCAGCAGACCGGCCACTCGCGCCTCTCGGATTGTGGCCCAACGCGCGGAGCCGAAGGTCTGGGCGTTCTTCGCTTCGCGCGCCCGCCAGACGGACATTGCGATGGCGACGATGATGGCGGCGAAGCCGCTAGACGCGGCGATATAGCTGCTGGTCAGGAATATGTGGGGCGCATAGGCGTCGTAGGAAAACCACCACCAGAAGAAGGCTGGCGGTGGGTAAAGCCGATAGTCGCCGACAATGAACCAGGGCGGTCCGAGTTGCGCTTGATAGCCAAGCGCCGCGGCCGTCCATTGTGTCGCTCCCCACACGCCCAGCAGGACAATGATTGCGACGATGAGCAGCTGGCCCCAGAGGATCTTGGTTGCGGACACGGGACTCTCCTTCGGGAAGGATGTCGGTCTGCGCGTGACTAGAATTCAAGCGCGATCAAACGTGCAGAACGGGCCATCGCGCCGTAGCGTGCAAAGACAGGCGATAGAGTAGAGGGGCCGATCGCCGCTGATCACGCTTTGATTACGAAGTCGGTAACGCAGCCACCACCCGCGCGCGGGCCAATGCCCAAGATCGTCAATCTTGGGGCAGCCAGAATGCGAGCATGCGTCGTGTCTCACCCGTCTTGCGACGGCGTTGCCAGTTCGGACTGCGCGACAGGAACTGGAAGGGATCACGATTTTCGCGCGCCGCCTCATCGAGATAGGCCCGCCAACGATAGTGGCTATAAGTCTGCATCGCATTGATCGCGTAGTGCATGGCGATGCCGCTATGCCCACGAATGACGAGGAAGTTCTCGTCGTTCTTCTCGCTGGCCGACTTCGAAAAATTGTGTGAGCCCGTGACCACGATGGGGTCATCGCTAAATGGATCGATCACCAGCACCTTGGAATGGGTGATCGCGTGGCCGATGCTTTGGCGAAACTCGGCTGCGGTGCCCTCTACCGCCCACTCGCCCACTGTCTTCCCAACGCCCGAAGCTTGAGCTGCGTCCAGGAAGAAGTCCTCGGGGCTTTGTTTCAGCAATTTGAACTCTTCGAGCCCTGCGCCGGTAAATCGGGTCGCAACGCCGCGCACATAGAGGTCCTTCTGCGCCTGCATTTCCAGCAATGTGCGGACGGGTTCGTTGCCGGGCTGGAACATGACGAAGAAGATGCCTTGCTTCGCACCCTTGACGAGTTCGACCAGCGCCTCGGTATCGATTTGGCTTGAGAAGGGAGAGAACCAGCAGTCGACCAGCGCGCTTCCGAGCGGCAGCCCGTGCAGAGGTTCGTCATTCGACGCACGAAGTTCGTCGGTGATGTCGTCGCCAGCCTCGGCGAGCAGCGAGAATTGCGCTTCGAAGTGCGCTGCAAGATCGCCGTTCTCCAGCATGATGCCGTTGTTCAACTGCGTGCAAAGACCCGTGGGGGTCCAGTTGGTGCTTCCGGTCCAGACTTTTTCAGGAATGAAGTCGTCGCCGGCGCGGCGCCCGATCACGACGAATTTGTTGTGCGCCAAGCCATCAGGCGCGAGAAACCGGTCATGAACAACGCACTCGGCGTCGTTGAGCGTCGTCCGGGCTTCCTCATTCTGGTCCTCGCCCCGCTCGTCGACGCTGCCGTTAGCGAGCACGATGTGCGCGCGTGGTCCGATCGCGGCCAGGGCATCGATAAGCTCTTCGTCATCCAGCTCGTAAAGCGCCGCATGAAGTTCGAGATCCGCAGTCTCCTCAACCTCCTTCATCATCTCGAGCATGCACGCGCGCAGCGTTCCGCCAAGAAACGCACGGGCTTCGCGATCGACTTGCTCGCTGACGACGACGGCGGTCGCCTTGAGTTCCTGAAGCGTGATCCCCTTTCGCTTCATGTAGCGGGCCATGAACTGGGAAAGCACATAGCCGCGATTGAAGTGAACGCTGACGCCGTCGCCGCAGTCGGCGCTCAAGGTCAGCATCGGCGACCAGTCGCTCGCTGGCCCGTCCTCGAGTTCGCCATCCGCTCCCACGGTCCGTGCGACGATGCGGTACGCGATCTGGTCGCCAAGGTCCGCGGCATGGTCCGTCCAGTCGTAGCGTTGAAACGGCCACTGCTGGGACGACCGCGCCGTCAGTTGGTTGCCGTCCGCATCCGTCTCCACATCGTCTTCGAAACCGACGCGATTGGAGAGGTACTTGGGCGGATTGTCCCCCCGCTTGCATTCAATGGCGAAGCCCAGGCACTGCGGAATATCCGCATCGTGGTTCCAGACGAGATGAACATCGTCCGCGTTGGAGCAAACCTTGAGCGCGATCATAGCTGTTCCCCCACCGACGCTCTTCGCTTGGGCGTCTCCTAGTCTACCTGAGATAGCGCCGTTCCATGACTTGCGCGCGACACGATTTCGGCTTGGTGCCTCTCAGCAGCTACATCGCAAGGCCACGCGATCTCCCAATCGTCCAGTCAACACCGCCGCCTGGCGTCATCGTTCCGGTGACATGCTGGCCGAGATGCTGGTCGAGCGCGGGACGCCAGGGCACAAGCTGGAACCCCAGCCCATCGCCGATCATCGCGAACCGGCCAGAGGAAAGATTGACCCGCTCGCGATAGGCCCCCGTGACATATTCGCCCGGCGCCGAGGGACGATGTTGTAGTCCGGTCCGAGCGCTGATCGTTTGCGCCGCTTCGGCCAACTCGCGGCGCCCCAAGGTGTCGAGGAGATCGCGCGCGAAGATGACGGCCTGACCCTGCCGGCGCGCGAGACCTTCGCCGACCAGATGATCGACGCGCGCGGCCATCGCGTCGCGCACCTCAGACCCGAACGCCGCGCCCGTCACGACCGGCTCCCGCGCTACGTTCTGGCGGTCCAGCCAGGTCGCGCCGCTGGCTGTAATTTGCGCCTCGATGGGTAAATCTGAGCGAGTCGCAAGGGACAGGCGGGTCTGGCCCTTGGCGTCCTGCCAGGACCGAAGCTCGACGATGGCGCCGGGTTTGGCGTCACCGGTCATCTCGAGGTCGCCGAACCTCAAATGATGCGTGCGCCCGTCGACGCCCTCAATTATCGCGTAGCCCGTGCCCGCCAGCTCGTCATGCAACCCGCGCCCGACGAGACGGCCGAGAACCGGATCGGACGGCGCATCCCCGTGCAGTGCGAACCCGCCCGGATCGGGCATGCGTCCCACATCAGCAAACGCGCGGTGCATCGACTTGATGATATCGCTGCGCACGGCGAGGTCGCGCAGCGTCGGCTCCATCCCCGGCTTCAAGTTCCAGCAGGCCGGGCCGATCCGGTCCGCCAGGCCGAGCTGTTCGAGCTTGGCGGCGCGGCCGAGCATAAGCGTCCGGCGAGCCGGGTCGGTCTCGCCTGGCATTGGCTGGAGATTGACGATTCCGCTGGCTTCATCGGCGTGCCGCTGCAGACTGCGATCGAGACTGGTCCAGCGCTCCGCACCGACTTCGCGACTCAACGCCCTATGGATCTCCTGCTCGCTGCGCGGACCCAGCTCAAGCGTCACGCGCTCCTCGGCGCGTCCTCGCATGCCTTCCTTGATATAGTCGCGATCGATGACGAGGTCGGTGCCGTCGGCCGCCCGTCCGCGCACCAGCACATGGATGTGCGGATTGTCGGTGTTCCAGTGATCAACAGCGACCCAGTCGAGCTCGGTCCCGAGATCGCGCGCCATGTCGGTCATCAGCTCGCGGGTGAACGCGCGCAGGTCCTGCATTTCGCCTGCATCCTCCGGCGAGACGATGAACCGGAAGTGATGGCGGTCGCCCTCGCACCGTTCGGCGAAGGCGTCGCGATCGGCTGTCTCCGACCGGGCATCGAACATGGCGGCGTCGCGGCCGTCGCGGGTGACACCATCGCGCTCGAGATAGGCGACATGACGCGCGATCGGCGCCGCCCTGAACCGTGCGCCAGTGTGACGCACCACACGGGCCATAATGACGACCCGCCGCTGGCCTGGCGCGCGTCGCCCGGCGAAGGCCGCCGCCCGGCCCCGGCCGCGATGCCCTGTCCCGCTGCTGCGCTTGCCGCCCGCGCCGCGGTGCGTGTAGCCGGCCCGCATCGCCGCCCGCCTGACCTGGGCGGCGAGCTTTTGGCTTTTCCGAGCCGAGCCCGCTCCCTTGTCCCGGCTCTTTCCCGGCCGAACCCGGAACTCGCTGTCGTCCCGTTCCATTGGGTCAGTTCCCCCGACCGAAACACGGCGACGGCGCGGCGCACGTTGATTTTGCTGCGGTTTTGGGGGCAAGCGCCGTCTCGCCTATCCGCGAGACGGCGCAAATTCTCCTTACTAACCAACCACATGCGCCCCGTCCGACGGCGGCGCTTTTATCTTGCCATCGCCTTCTCTTCCCGCCTTTCAAAGCCCCCAAAATCCCCTTCTGCCGCCCAACCTTCGCCAGACTACGCAAATCTGCGATCTGCCCGCTCATCAGCGCCGATCCCCGGAAAGAGGGACGAAGAGGCCGTTGGTTGGTCGTGCGAGTTGCACGACCTGCGTCGAAGGAAGGGCGTCCGATGGTGGACCGGACGCCGCTTCAACTGCAGGTTCGCCGGCGCTCCAGCGGCCGGCGAACAGGGTCGCGCGCGTCCAGGCGAGTGGATCGGGCGCTGTGATAGACCTTGCCGTCACGACGCCGCCCACTGCCGGCGAAAGACGCGCGAGATAGGCGCGGGTTTCGAGCGGCAACGGTGGGCCGGCGAGATGCGCTTCGTATCGTCCGGGCCCTGCATTGTAGGCGGCGAGAAAGCCAGGCGAGCCGTATCGGTCGTACATTTCGCGTAGATAAGCGGTGCCGGCCAGGATGTTGTCGCGCGGATCGTAAGCATTCGGTCCCAGGCCATATCGCGCGCGAAGATCGGCGTAGGTGCCGGGCATGACCTGCATCAAACCCATCGCGCCCTTGACCGAGGTGGCGTCCAGATCGCCAGCGGATTCGACCCCCATGACGGCGTAGATCCAGGCTTCCGGAACGCCGAACCGCTGCGAGGCTTCGGCGATATGGGTGGCGATGGGATCGACACGCGGCGGCGACTCGGCGACCGTTTGAGCGACTGCCGAACTGGTGATCGGGAGCAATCCATGCAGCGCCACGACCATGACAATGGCCGCGGCGCTGCGGAAAGCCACGCGACGATAGCCGCGCACGATCAGCTCCGCTCTTCGGACTTGGCCGCGCCGCCTTCGCGCTTGCTCGGGCGGTTCCAGACCAGGTGGTGCGCAGCCTCATCTGCGCCCGAACGGAAGAGATTGGCGCGCAGCGGCTGCACGAAGGACGGACAGTCCAGCTGCACCGCGACATAGGGACCGGCACGCTCGCCGGTGCGGTCCCAACCCGCGCCGATCTCCGGCCCTTCGCCATCAGAGCCGAGGTGGATGCGGTAGTTCGGCGCGCCTTCGGTGTCGCTGGCTTCGACAGGAAGGAGCGCCAGTTCGAAGTCGAGCGTGATCGTCGTGACACGGCCGGTAAAGCCGCTGGTGGTGCGTGTGAATTCGCCGATTTGCATGGTCATCTCCTGTCGTTGCGTTGGGGGAATCACTGCCGTCGATCGGCAGCGGCGCGGTCGCTGGGCGACCTTGGGCGCGGCGGATCGGTCCAGAGCGGTGTCGCTCGACCGAGAACGGAAGTTGCGGGAAGCGGCCCAAAATAGCGGCCGTCGAGACTGTCGGGCGCGTCCGGGTTCATCAGGAACAGCTCGCCCGGGGTGATCTCGCGGCAGCCGGACCAGAACGGCAGCAAGCGACCGCGGCGATCCTGTTCACGCGCCAGCCCAACGCGCCGCCCATCGATGGTGACGACGACACCAATGCGGCAGACACGCTGGCCCGGCATGGCGGCGACATGCTTGAGCAGCGGCACGCCTTTGGGCAGATAGCCGCCGTCGGCGAGGAAGCCGGCGAGCGGTTCTGGCGGCGATACGGCGACCAGTTCGCCGAGCCGCCGGTCCCCGCCTGGACTGATCGTATAGAGGCCAGTCGGAACGCTCGCGGTCGCGTTCCACATCAGCCGCGGCAGCGTGTTGATGAACGCGGTCACCGCGATCACGCCCGCCGTGCCGAGCGTCACTTGCAGCCAGCGCCGCCGGGTCACGATTGCACCGCGTGGCGCAAGAGCCAGGCCGCGTGACGGTCGCGGCCGTAGGCGCGCGGCGTGTCTCCGACCGACAGCCGATTGTGGACATGCCGCCAGTAATCGGGGGCGACATCCACCGGATCGATGCCGGTCGTCTCGACCCCATCGATCGCCGCGAACACGCGCTGGACCTTCGGCCAGCCATGGATGCGCAGCAGGATATCGCCGCCCGGCTCGACGAACGGAACGGTCGAATAAGCCTCGCCTGGCCCGACGGCGCGCAGGATGTCGATGCGGGATTGCGCGGTGCCGAAATCGTTCGACGCCCATCGGACGAACGCGAAGATCGCGCCGGCACGGAAGCTGACGAGGCGGCGGCGGCGGTCAACGATCTGGTCACCGACGTCACGGCCAAAGCGCAGCCAACGTTCTTGTCGGCCTTCGATCCACAACAGGTCGACCGTCGTCAGTGTGACGGACGGTTGGACAGCGGCGGCAATCATGGCGCATCTCCTTGGTCATGCGGGAATTCGCGTTCGAACAGCGCGCGCAGCATGTCGGCGACGGTCTGACCGCGCTGGAGCGCAACGAGCTTGAGCCGGCGCCGCAGTGCGGGTGTCACGTCGATCGTGAGCCGTGCGGTGTGCTGATCGGCGGACGGCGGACGAGCGGTCTCGGACGTCTTCACCCAGCGCTCGGCGGCGCCGGGCCTCGCCGTAAAGCCGGGACGGGTTTCGGATCCGCTCACGGCCGGATCGCCTCGATCTCGGCGGCGAGCGCTGCAATTTCGGCGGCGGCGTGTCCCTCGGGCGCGCACTCGAAGGCCAGACGGCCCGTCTGCGCAGAACCGGCATAGACGACACGCTGGCCGATGCGCGTCGAGAGCAGTGGTGGGTCGTGGGCCTCCAGCGCAGCGCCCGTGTCGCGCGCGATGATGGTTCGCGCCGTGCAGCGATTGAGCAGAAAGCGCGCGGTAAGACCGGGCCGGTACATGCGCGCCTCGGCGAGCAGCGCCAGCATCTCGGCCGACGCCCAACCGTCCAATGGGGAGGGCTGCACCGGGATGATCACCAGGTCGGCGGCGAGCAGGGCCGAACGCAGCAGCCCTGCGACCCGGGGCGGCCCGTCGATGACGACATGATCGACATCGCGCGCCAGTTCGGGCGCTTCGCGATGGAGCGTATCGCGCGCCAAACCCACCACGCCGAACAGCCGTGGCAGCTGTTCATGGCTGCGTTGCTGGGACCAGTCGAGCGCCGAGCCTTGCGGATCGGCGTCGATCAGCAGCGTGCGCCTCCCCTGCCGAGCCCATTGGCCGGCGAGGTGCAAGGCGATCGTGGTTTTGCCGACGCCGCCCTTCTGATTGAGCAGGGCGACGATCATGTTCGTCCGTCCACAATTTGGGCGGCCGTTAGCAAGAGTCCGAAGGACTCTTTGTTAGCACAGTTAGAAGGGGGTCGAATCCGCCTGTGATTCCAAGGGGATACGAGCGATTCGAGTTTTCGATAGTCCGAGTCCCCGGTCAACGATCGTCCGAAACCGGCGGTTAACGATAGTCCGAGCGCGGTCATCACTTATCCACAGGCATGCCGAAGCGCCGCCAAGCCGCATCGAGCGGGTCGATGGGGATCGGCGTGAAGCTCAGCCGCTCGCGGCCATAGGTATGTTCGAGGGCGAGTACGTAGCCCGGCAGCGGCTGCTTCACGACGATGGCGCGCAGGTCGAAGGCGAACTGCTTGAGCGGCGAGAGCACGCCGGACTTGAGGTGTAGGTGCGAGACGTCGAACGACCAGCCACCGCTCTGCTTGCCGCCGTGCTTGCGCACGATCCGGTAGAGCCAGCGCTCGAGGCCGCCCGTCAGCGAGAAATAGGCCCGGTCGATGGTCAGCACGAGCGCCTGATCAAGCACGCCCGCATAGAACCAATCGGGCAGGATCATCTCGATGCCGAGTGGGCGGCCATGTTCGTCGAGCCGCTCCTTCCATTCGTTGATCCAGGAGAAGCGGTGGCGCCGGCGTTGTTGCGGCTGTCGGATCGAGGTTGCGATGGTGGTCGACTGCAACCGGTCGAGGGCGGCCTTCAGGCGCTCGTAGGCAGCCTTGCCGGTGCCGCGTTCGGTGAAGGCGAGAATCGCATGCGGCGTCGCCGCGATCAGTCGCGAGGTTGGCCGGCCAGCGTCGCGCGCCTCGACCATCTGGCTTGCCGCCCAGATCAGCACGTCGGCATCCCAGATGGTCGCCATGCCGTGCTCCAGCGTGGCTTCGACCAAAATCCAGGTGTCACCCATCTTGAAGTCGATCGGCGCCGTGCGCTTGCTCTTGGCGAGCGAGAAGAACGGCCACGCCATCAGGTCCTGCGCGTCGCGCGGGGCGATATCGCCTGGGATCGACTGGAACAGATCGAGCTGGGCGCGAGGGAGCGGCTGGGCCGTCATCGCCGCGATCAGCGCCGGACGACGTCGGTCGGCCGACGCTTGGCGGGATAGACGATGCCCGTGCCCGGATCGCTGGTCGAATTGCGCGTGCCGAGCGTCGCCCAGGCGTCGAGGTCCTCGATCGCATAGACGATGCGGCCGCCCAGCTTGCGGAATACCGGCCCGGTGCCGAAGCACCGATGCTTCTCCAGCGTGCGGGCCGAGAGGCCGAGATGGACGGCGGCGTCCGGGGTCTTGAGGAAGCGCGGCGTAATTGCCGCGACAGCAAGCTGCATGATCGTTCTCCTGCAAGTCGCCGGTCGCTTGCGGGCGCCGGCGGGGATGCAGGGGTGATCGTGGCGAAGGATCGGCTGGTGGCCGGAGCGGCTGAATCAGCGGGCCTGAAAATGTCCCCCCACGGAGGACCGTGGGCGGTGTTTTGCTCATCGCCCGCGGAGCAGGCGGCGGTAGCCTGCGGCCACCATGGCCCTGGCCTCGTCGCACAGGCGCTGTGTCCTGCGACGCTCGGCCGACGCTTTCCATTCGGCAGCAGAGCCCGGCTCAAGACCGGGGTAGACGAGGTCGCGGGCGATCTCTCGCTTGCTCGCGCCTTCGCCAAGGTGGTCGAACACGTTGAGCAGCAATGAGAGGCGCAGCCGTTGGAATGCCGTCACGGCGAGGCGCGGCGGCATCGGGCCGCCGTTGAGGCCGCGCAGCCGGCGAACAAGGCGGGCGGCGGCTCCCACACGCAGCTCGAAATCATCGTCCAGCGGAAGGACGATCGCCATCGGCACGCGGGGCGCGGCGCGCAACCAGAGCCGATGATCGCCATCGGGATCGTCGATAACGAGGTGTCGGCCGCCGGCCGTCGGACCATCCGCTAGGATTGGTCCGGCGCCGGTGACATCCAGCGGCGGCACATCATCATAATCGGACGGCGCGGCGTCGAGGGGCAGCGTCGCGGGATAGAGTTCGGGGCGCCAGATAGCCGGCGCGCTGATCGGGGAGGCATCAGGATCGCAGGCGAAAGACCAACCCCCATTTGCTGACGGCCTCCGACACGTTGGTGGCCGTCATCCGACCATCGGCGACCTGGCGGGTGACCCGCCGATAGTCGCGGCGATAGTCCGGATTGCGGCGCAGGAACTCTTGCGCGAAATCGGGATACTGATGATCTGCAAAGCCTTGTGCGGTTGACGAGGACCGCCAGGCACTACCTTTCGACACGGGTTTCTCCAGCCTTTTATGGACGCCCCCAAGGATCCACCATCGCGAGATGGAGATGATGCGGAAGGTCCGGCGATTGGCTGGAGTTATTCGCTCTCAGGTAGAACTGACCCGTGATTACTTGTGGGTTTTATTCTGTTACTCAACTGCGCCCTTTGCCGACGAGGTCGCGATACCCGCATTCCGTCATCCAGCGGGCGCGGGCAAGGTGACTGTCATAGATCCTCCTGGCTCGTTCCGGCTCCCGCTCCGGGTCAAGGCCGAACACCAGGAGCACGACCTCGCGCCAGTCAGCCTGCTCGGCGGTGGCGTCGAGAATCCGCAAGTAGGTGACGAGGTGGCCTTCGTCATAAGCGGTGACGGTGCTTCCTGTCGGCGGCTCGTCTTGGAAGGCAAGCTCGGTCATTCGGCTACGATCCCGCATGGGCTTGGCTGACGCGGACGGGCGCTCCTGATCGCCCGCGTAGCGATACGCCGATGTCGTCCCCTCCAGCGGAATGCCTTCTCCCTTGGCGAGGACAATCGTTGCGGCCCCGAGCGGCGATCGGCACGGTGGCGGGCTCAGAAACATCCGAACCGGCGAGAAATCCGTTAACTATTTTTGCGGAAGAGTTCCACCGGGTCGATATCGAGCGCGATGGCCAGCTTTTCGAGTACGTCAACGCTGGCCGCGTAATGCTCGTTCTCGAGCAGGCTCGGATATTTACGATTGAGACCAGCACGATCCGCCAACTCCTCCTGCGTCACCTTCTTCTCGGCGCGCAGTCGACGTAAGTTGTTCGCAACGATCCCCCGCAATGTCATGCACGGGAGGTCACCGCATACCCAATATACTACCATCCAGTATACTGGAAAATCGTATCGGTGCATCATCGTATTGACAGAAATATGCCCCGCCCGGTTGCCCGGGGCGGGGCATCGACTCTCTTAGTCGTCGCGGCGTTTCGAGGGGCGGCTCCAGATGAGGTCGAACTCACCGTCCTCGCGCTCCGCCAGGGTTGCGTAGATCGGAGCGACGAAGCTCGGATCGTCGAGCTTGACTTGATAGCTCGGCCGCTTGTCGCCGTTGACCGCGTTCCGCCAGGCCGCGCCGACATCGGCGTCGCCGACGAAGAGGCGGTGGGAGGGAGCCTTGTCCGACGTGCTGTTCGTCTCCGGGACAAGGCGGACGCTCTTGGCCTGAACGCTCAGAGTGGTGATCGAGCCTTTGAATTCGTCGCCCGTCTTGGTGAAGTGTCCGATGGTCGCCATGATGCAGTTCCTTTCGTCTCGGACCGCGCCCACCGCGGCCTCGATGGCGATCACGAGGCCGGGACCGGCCGCCGCCGCAGCGTAAGCCCGAAGCGCAGCGGAGGACGGCGCGAGCCGGCTTTCTTGCCTCGCGAGGAATGATCGTCAGATCAGGGGAAGAAAGTTGGCCCGCGCCGTTGCGGCAAGGCGGGCGAGCCGCAGGCGGGTCTCGGACAGATCAGCCGTCAAAGAGGCCGTGTGGGTGCGGTTCGCGGCGGAAGTCGAACGCGGTGGTGCCTTGGCGGTCCCCGATATCGGGCACAATCGTCGGCCTTCGCCTGCGATAGTGCGTGGCCCGGCTCAGCGCTGAAACTGTGAGGATTGCTCGAGACGCCGCCCGACCCCGCCGCCTCCGGCGAGCCGAAGCCAGGCGCTCGTGCCAATGACGACCGCGCCAACGGCGCCGAACGTCTGCCGCCATCCTTCGGAGGCGATGCCGATCGCCATCAGACCGTGAACCGCATGATAGCCCGCGACGGCAGCAGGCACGGCGAAGATGAGGGCAATGAGCACGCGCACCCATGCGGCGCGGACGAAGATAAAGGCCAGCTGCCCGGCGACCAGCGTGGCGATCCCCGCGCTCAATCCGGCAACGAGGGCGCCGGCGATCCCGGCTCCGGCCTGGTGCGCCCAAAGGCCGACCAATAGTGCCGCGAAGAATGGCAAAGCGAGGCTCGCGAGTGTGAAAAGCAGCCAGCACAGGAACAGGACTGCGGCGATCGATAAGAGAAGAGCGATGATCATGGCGTCCTCCGTGACGAACGGATTCCAGGACGCGCTCTCCTCCACCACCGCAGCGCAATGTGCCCCTTGGCTATAGCATGTGCGCCCATTCGGACCAAACTATCGCGAGCCGGGCGGAAGCCCGGCGAGCCGCGATTGACGGCCGCGCCGACCTGGGCCGTGCGGCCGCCGCCGGGAGGCGGAGACAGGCGCATCGTCGCATCTCCG
>NZ_JACONT010000072.1 GCF_014358075.1 Sphingomonas albertensis
GATCATGCCGCCCATCCGTGTTTGTCCATCCAGGCGGCGCAGGCGCCCTTCGCGAGGTCTCGGACGCGGCCCATATAGGCTTGGCGTTCGGCTACGGAGATTACGCCGCGCGCTTGCAACAGGTTGAAGATGTGGCTGGCTTTGATCGCCTGCTCGTAGGCTGGGATCGGGAGCTTGTGGTTCAGGCTGTTCTCGCATTCGGCTACGTGCTTGCGGAACTGGTCGAACAAGGAGTCCGTGTCGGCGATCTCGAAGTTCCACTTCGACATCTCCTGCTCGTTCTCCAGGAACACGTCGCCGTAGGTCACGCCGGCGTCGTTGAACGCCAGGTCGTAGACCGAGTCCTTGTCCTGGATATACATCGCGAGCCGCTCGAGCCCGTAGGTGAGTTCGCCGGCGACGGGCTTCATGTCGAAGCCGCCCATCTGCTGAAAATAGGTGAACTGCGTCACCTCCATGCCGTCGCACCAGACCTCCCAGCCTAGCCCCCAGGCGCCGAGCGTGGGGCTCTCCCAGTCGTCCTCGACGAAGCGGATGTCGTGGCGCAGCATGTCGATGCCGATCGCCGCGAGGCTGCCGAGGTAGAGTTCCTGGAGATTCGCAGGGGATGGTTTCAGGATGACCTGATACTGGTAGTAATGCTGGAGCCGGTTGGGGTTTTCGCCGTAGCGGCCGTCGGTCGGGCGGCGGCAGGGCTGCACGAACGCGGCGTTCCACGGTTTCGGCCCGAGCGCGCGGAGCGTGGTGGCGGTGTGGAAGGTGCCCGCGCCCATTTCCATGTCGTAGGGCTGCAGGATCAGGCATCCGTGTTCGCTCCAGTAATCGTGGAGCGTGAGGATCATGCGCTGGAAGCTAAGAGGCTTTTTCACGGGCTGGGTCACGGGCTGGGTCACGGGCTGGGCTTTGGCGGATGGGGGTGCGTGAGGCAAGTGGTGCGTTGCGGCCGGGCGTCCTACATGGGGGCGAACTCACGGTAAGGATGCCCTCCCCTTGAAGCTGTTCTCGAAGATCGCGTCGTTCCGATCCGCCTTGTCCGCGCTGGCGATGGCGTTCGCTTTGCCCGCCTGTGCGCAGGTCGCGCCGAAGCCCGTGCAGACCGCTAACGATGCCGATCCGGCATTGTGGGTGGTGAAGGACAAGGACACGACGATCTACCTGTTCGGGACGATCCATGTGTTGAAGCCCGGCATGACGTGGTTCGACGAGGCGGTGAAGACCGCGTTCGATCGGTCGCAGCAGGTGGTGCTGGAGCTGGTGATGCCCGATCCGGCGAAGATGCAGTCGCTGGTGATGGCGACGGGCGTGTCGAAGGACCGCCCGACGCTGACCGAGCAACTGCCGGCGGACAAGCGCGCGGCGTATGCGAAGGCGGTGACCGATCTGGGGTTGCCGGCGAATGCGTTCGACCGGTTCAAGCCTTGGCTGGCAGCGACGAACCTGTCGATCGCGCCTTTGTCCAAGCTGGGGTATGATGCGGCGAACGGGCCTGAGCAGGTAATTACCGCGGCGGCGAAGGCTGCGGGGAAGCCGGTTACGGGGCTGGAGACGGCGGAACAGCAGCTCGGGTATTTCGGGGGGCTTTCGCAGACCGCGCAGTTGCAGTTTCTTGGGAGCACGATCGACGAGTTGCCTAAGCTGGAGACGACGATGGCGACGATGGTCGACGAGTGGGCGAAGGGCGATCCCGAGGCTTTGGCGCGCGAGATGAACGATAGTTTGAAGGATTCGCCTGAGGTCGCGAAGGTGTTGCTGGTGGATCGCAATGCGCGGTGGGCGGAGTGGGTTGCAAACCGGATGAAGTCGCCGGGGACTGTGTTCGTGGCGGTCGGTGCGGGGCATCTGGCGGGTAAGGACAGCGTTCAGGCGCAGTTGGCTAAGCTTGGCGTGAAGGCCGAGCGGGTGAAGTATTGAGGTGATGACCCCCTCTCCCCTCGGGGAGAGGGAGGGAGGAGCACTTGCGACGGAAGGGCGAGGGGGAGTTGGCGCGAACGTCCCGAGCCTCACTCCCCTCACCCTCCCACACGCAAGCGCGTGCGGGCCCCTCCCTCTCCCCGGAGGGGCGAGGGTTTAGTTGATTAAATCTCCCACTTCCGCTATGCGCCCGCGCTTCCGGTCCATGGTCATCCCTGGAGGCGTGGGCGGGAAGGACAACAAACGAGTTTCGGAGAATACAGATGAGCGACCAGTTGACGCTCGCAGCCGAGACGCGTGACCGGGTTGGCAAGGGAGCCTCCCGGGCGCTGCGTCGTGACGGCCGCGTGCCTGCCGTGATCTACGGCCTGAACAAGGAACCCACCTCGGTTCACCTCGAGGAAAAGGCGCTGATGAAGGCGCTGATGACCGGCCACTTCATGAATTCGGTCGTGATGGTCAACGGCGTGCGCACGCTGCCGAAGGACGTCTCGTTCCACCCGGTCACCGACCGCCCGATCCATGTCGACTTCCTGCGCATCGGTGCGCACTCGACCGTGACGGTTGCGGTGCCGGTCGTGTTCACCGACGAAGACGACGCGCCGGGCATCAAGAAGGGCAAGGGTGTTCTGAACATCACGCGCCACGAGATCGAGCTGGTCGTCGACGCTTCGGACATCCCGAGCGAGATCACGATTTCGCTCAGCGGTCTGGAGATCGGTGATTCGATCCACATCAGCGACGTGAAGCTGCCCAAGGGTGCTGTGCCCGCGATCGACGACCGCGATTTCGCGATCGCGACGATCGTGCCGCCGACCGTGCCGACCGTCGAGGACGAGATCCTCGAGGCCGAAGTCGCCGAAGCTCAGGCTGCCGAAGCTGCTTCGGACGAAGAGCCGGTCGTTGAGCCGAACGACGACGACAACCACGACGACAAGATCACGCCGCAGAAGAAGGACTGAGGGTTCAGCCCTTCGTCCTAGGATGATCTGGCGGGCGGGAAAGCTAGGGCTTTCCCGCCCGTTTCGTTTTATGGGGCTGCCCCTTACTGTTCCCTCGCGAACGCGGGGGTCCAGGATCAAGCAGCACCATCGCCCGTTACCCTGGGCTCCTGCGTTCGCAGGAGAACACGGTTACGTCGCCGACGCGGTCTTTTGGAGAATCACACGTGCAGATCTGGGCGGGACTCGGCAATCCGGGGGCGCAATATGCGATGCACCGGCACAATGTCGGGTTCATGGTCGCCGACGCGATCGCCGAGGTGCACGGCTTCGGCGCGGTGAAGAAGCAGTTCCAGGGCTGGACGCAGGAGGGCCGGATCGGCTCGACCAGGATCCTGCTGCTGAAACCCGCGACCTTCATGAATGAGAGCGGCCGGTCGATCGGCGAGGCGCTGCGGTTCTACAAGCTCGGCGTCGAGGCGCTGACGGTGTTCCACGACGAACTCGATATCGCGCCGTTCCGCGTGAAGGTGAAGACCGGCGGCGGGACCGCGGGGCATAACGGGCTACGCTCGACCGACCAGCATCTGGGGCCGGAGTTTCGCCGCGTGCGGCTGGGGATCGGGCACCCGGGGCACAAGGATCGCGTCACCGGCTATGTGCTCGGGAATTATGCGAAGGCGGAGATCGAGCCGCTCTCCGACATGCTCGGCGCGGTGGCGGCGGAGGCCAAGTGGCTGGCGGAGGGCGACGACGTCCGCTTCATGAACGATGTCGCGTTGAGGATGCAGCCATGACCACCCGTTCCCTGTTTGCCACGCGGTTCTACGAGGCCGATCTCGGCGACGACGATCTGGTCGAGGAACTCGAGGACGCCGCGCTCGAACTGGCCAAGGCCGATCGTGCGGGCGTCGCGTGGTCGAAGGCGCATGGGTATCGCGGGTATACGTCATATGCGTCGTTGAACGACCTGCCGCTGCGCGATCCGCGGTTCGGGGATCTGGTGCGACTGCTAAACAAGCATGTCGCGCAGTTCGCGAAGGATTGCGCGTTCGATCTGGGCGGGCGGAAGTTGAAGCTCGACAGTCTTTGGGTGAACGTCCTGAAGCCGGGTGGCGCGCATTCGGGGCATATCCATCCGCATAGCGTCGTTTCGGGCACGATGTACGTGGCGATTCCGGAGGGGGCTGGGGCGTTGAAGCTGGAGGATCCTCGGTTGCCGATGATGATGGCGGCGCCGACGCGGCTGGAGGATGCCGCGGAGGATTTGCGAACGTTCGTTTATGCCGAGCCCAAGCCTGGGAGTGTGTTCTTGTGGGAGAGCTGGTTGCGGCATGAGGTCGTGCCGAATGCTGCCAAGGGCGAGCGGATCAGTATTAGTTTTAACTATCGGTGGTGAGCGGGGTGCCGCTCGCCGCTACCTCGTCATCCTGACGAAAGTCAGGACCCAGAGCCAAGAACGGTGGCGTCCGTAACCCTGGGTCCTGACTTTCGTCAGGATGACGGTGGTGTTTTCCTGCGAACGCAGGAACCCAGGATTACATCGTGAGACGTTCCTGACCCTGGACTCCTGCGTTCGCAGGAGAACGGTGCTCTCTCGAATGAGGGCGGCGCGCGGTAACGCCCCCTGCCCGATCAGGCCGTCTTCATCGTCGCCATGTCGATGACGAAGCGGTACTTCACGTCGCTCTTCACCATGCGCTGATACGACGGTTCGATCTCGTCCATGCGGATCATCTCGATGTCCGACACAAGTCCGTGCTCGTTGCAGAAATCGAGCATTTCCTGCGTCTCGGCGATGCCGCCGATCAGCGAGCCGGCGATCGCGCGGCGCTTGAAGATGAGGGCGCCGACCGAGGGCGACGGATGCGCGTGCTCGGGGACGCCGACCAAGGTCATCGTGCCGTCGCGCTTAAGCAACGCGGTGAAGGTGTCGAGGTTGTGGCTCGCCGCGACGGTGTTGAGGATGAAGTCGAAGCTGTTGGCGTGCTCGGCCATCGCGGCTTCGTCCTTCGAGACGATCAGGTCCTTCGCGCCAAGACGCTTGGCATCGTCGCGCTTGTTCGGCGAGGTCGAGAAGACATAGACCTCGGCGCCCATCGCGTTGGCGATCTTGACGCCCATATGGCCGAGACCGCCGAGACCGACGATGCCGACCTTCTGGCCGGGGCCGACCTTCCAGTGCTTGAGCGGCGAGTACGTCGTGATGCCGGCGCACAGCAGCGGCGCGACCGCGGCGAGGTCGGCTTCGGGATGCGAGACCTTTAGGACGAAGCCCTGGTCGACGACGATCTTGTCCGAATAGCCGCCGAACGTATGGCCGCCGAGCACGGGATCGGGGCCGTTATACGTGCCGACGAACCCGGTGGTCTCGCAATATTGCTCCTCGCCGTCCTTGCACGACGGGCACTCGCCGCAGCTGTCGACCATGCAGCCGACGCCGACGACGTCGCCGACCTTGAACTTGGTGACGTCGCTGCCGACTGCGGTGACGTGCCCGACGATCTCGTGGCCGGGGACGCATGGGTAGAGCGTGCCTTCCCACTCGCCCTTGGCGGTGTGGAGGTCGGAATGGCAGACGCCGCAGAACGCGATGTCGATCGCGACGTCGGTCTTGCCGGGCTCGCGACGCTCGAAGCTGAAGGGGGCGAGGGGCGTTTGGGGGGATTGCGCGGCGTAGCCGTGGGCGGTCGTGGTCATGGAATTCCTGATCTATCTCAAGCTGGAATCGGGATATAAGCGTCGACCATATGATAACTACCGGTCGGTATGTTTATTTTGCTGCACTGCGACAATCGAGTGGGTCGATCAGGGGAAGGACCTGCGTAAGACGTGAAGCTTCTCCCCTCCCTGGAAGGGAGGGGTTGGGGGTGGGTCGGTTTCCGGATCGTGGAACGGTTGCGGCTCGCGCTGGCGGGACG
>NZ_JACONT010000073.1 GCF_014358075.1 Sphingomonas albertensis
AGAAGATCGACGCCCTCACGCCGCGCACTCCCGCGCGACGGTCACGTCATCGAACGGCAGGACCAGATCGCCGACGATCTGCCCCTGCTCGTGTCCCTTACCCGCGATCAGCACGATGTCCTCAGGCCCAGCCTCGCGCACCGCAGCCCCGATAGCCGCCCGCCGGTCGCCAATTTCCTCAGCCCCGCGCGCACCCTTTAGGACATCGCACCGGATCGCCCGCGCATCCTCGGTCCGCGGATTGTCATCGGTCACGATCACCCGGTCGGCGTGCTGTACCGCCACCTGCCCCATAGTCTCGCGCTTGCCGGTGTCGCGGTCGCCGCCTGCACCGAACACCACGATCAGCTTGCCCCCAGCATGAGGCTTGAGCGCCGCGATCGCAGCCTCCAGCGCGTCGGGCGTATGAGCATAATCGACATAGACAGGCGCACCCGACTTCGCGATCACCGCACGCTCCAGCCGCCCGCGCACCGGCTGCAACCGCGCGAGGTTGGCGATCGTCGCGGCCACGTCGCCGCCGGTGGCGATCACCAGCCCGGCCGACACCAGCGCGTTCGCCGCCTGGTACGCGCCGATCAGCGGCAGCGTCACCTTGTAGGTCTGGCCCTTAGCCTCGATCGTCAGCCCCTGCCCCAGCAGCGTCGGATCGCGTCCCACCAGCCGCAAAGTCTCGCCCTGCGTCCCGACCGTCACCAGCCGATTGCCACGCTCCCGCACCAGATCGATCACCCGCGCCGACTGCGGATCGTCCGCCCAGACCACCGCCGCACCGTCGGTCGAGAGCACTTCGGAGAACAACCGAATCTTGGCGGTGAAATACGCCGCCATGTCGCCGTGATAGTCGAGGTGATCGCGACTGAGGTTCGTGAACGCCGCGGCGGCTACCTTCAGTCCCTCGGTCCGGTACTGCGTCAGCCCGTGGCTCGATGCCTCGAACGCGAGGTGCGTCACGCCCTCACGTGCAAGCCCCGCCACGTTCGACAGGAACGTCACCACGTCCGGCGTGGTCAGCCCGGTCGTCACCCGCTCGTCAGCCGTCGTAACCCCGAGCGTCCCGATCGAGGCCGCATGGAACCCCGCCATCCGCCACAACTGCCGGGTCATCTCGACGCACGACGTCTTCCCATTCGTGCCGGTAATCGCCACCGACGTCTCAGGAAACGGCGCGAAGAACTTCGCCGCCAGTTGCGCAAACCGTTCGCGGGGGTTTTCGTCGGCGATGTAGGTAGCGCCCTCGACCGTCAGCCCCGGCCGCGCGACCACCGCGATCGCACCCGAGCGGATCGCGTCCTCGATAAAGTCCTCGCCGTTGACACGCGCGCCTTCGAACGCGCCGAACACCGTGCCCGGCGCGACCTTGCGGTGATCGATCGCGAACCCCGTCACCTGCGCCTCTTCCGTCCCGTCGGTCAGCGCTGCGAGTTTCATGCAATAGTCCTCATTGCCCGGTCGGCTGTGTACGCGACGGGTCCTGCCACAAAGTCGGCAGGATGTCAGACACGTCGATATCGCGGTGCGCGTCGGGCACCACCCCCAGGATCGCCCCGACACGCGAGATCGTCCGACCCACCACCGGTGCTGTATTCCACGCCGCCGTCTTCCACCCGGAGGTTTCCTTCGTCCCGAGCGGCGAATCGAGCATCGCCAGCACGACATAGCGCGGCGCATCCATCGGGAACGCCGCGGCAAACGTCGCCACGTTGCGCGAATGATCATAGCCGCCAGAGACCGCCGCCTCGGCCGTCCCGGTCTTGCCACCGACGCGGTAGCCGGGCGCATCGCCCTTGCGACCCGTACCGCGCTGCACGATCAGCCGGAGCATCTGCCGCATCCGCGCACTTGTCTGCTCGCTGATCACCCGACGTCCGGCAACCGCATGACCCGGCGCGACCTTCAACAATGTCGCCGGCCGCCAGATCCCGCCATTGACCAGGGCCGCATACGCGCTCGCCAGATGCAGCGGAGTCACCGCGATGCCGTGGCCATAGGCGGTGGTCATCGTCGTCGTCCGCGCCCAGTATTTCGGCCACAATGGCCGGCCCTTCTCGCGCAGTTCGATATCGGGTTTGGTATCGAAGCCAAGCTTCTTGAACATCGCCTGCATCTTCGCGGGTCCGACCTCGTCGGCGACGCGCGCGGTGGCGATGTTCGACGAATAGATCAGCGTCTCGGCCATGTTCAACCAGCGCTTCGGGTCACCGCGCTCGTCATGGATCGTGAAGCGCCCTACCTGGAGCGGATGCGTCGCATCGAAGCGCCGCGCGAACGACGTCACCACGCCGGTATCCATCGCGGTCGCCATCGTGATCGGCTTGAACGTCGAACCAAGCTCGAACACGCTCTGCGTCGTGATGTTGCGGAGCTCTTCGCTGCCCGACATGCCGACGCGATTGGGGTTGAACGTTGGCAACGAGACCATCGCGATCACCTCGCCGGTCGCCACGTCGAGGACAATGCCGCCTGCGCCGCGTGCCGAAAAGGTCGTCATCGCACGCCCGAGCTCGCTCTCCATCGCCGCCTGGACGCGGTTGTCGAGCGACAGCGCGACCGGCGTGCCGTTGAGCGCCGGGTTGGTCAGCCGCTCGTCGAGCACGCGCTCCATCCCGCTCATGCCGTGGCCCGCGGTCGACAGGAAGCCGAGCGCATGCGCCGCCATCGTCGATTGCGGATAGAGCCGCTGCGTATCGCGGTCGAACACGATCGCAGGCTCGCCGATCGCATTGACCTGCTCGACCAGCGCCGGCGACGCACGCCGCTGGAGATAGATGAAGTTCTTTCGCGACGTCAGCAGCGCATAATAATGCGCCTGGTCGCCCGCTTCGGGCATCAACGCCGCGAGCTTGCTGGCGATCTCGGTCGGATCGCCGATCAGCTTCTTCGGGTGAACCGCGATCGTCCACGCATCGATCGTCCGCGCGAGCGGCGAGCCGTTGCGATCGACGATATCGCCGCGCGCCGCGATCGCCACCGAGCGCGCCTGCGGATCGGCCAGCGATGCCTGCACCGCCAGCATCCCGAGCCGCCCGACCACCACCAGCACCGCTGCACCGAACAGGAACATCAGCATCATCAGGCGCGTGTGCGCCGTCGCCACCAAGGCGTGACGCTGGTTGGCGCTACGCTGTTGCGAGACAGGCCGGGCGACCAAGGCGGTCACCGCCGCTTACGGCTCTCGGAGCGGGCCCCGCTCATGATATCACCCAGCGTCGTATCGGACAGCAGCTTGCGGTCGAGCATCGCGACCGCCTGCGGACGGACCTTGGCGACGGCGGCAAGGCGCTCGGTCTTGGCGGCGCGGACGAGCGCAGCCTCGGCGGAGCGCGGCGTCGACACCGACGCGCGGATCACGACCGGCTTCAGCGCGGTCTTCGACGCAGCCTGGATCGCGACGTTCATCGCGCGCGGTGCAGTGACCTGCGCCATCTGAATTGGAGCAACGGGGGCAAGCTTCACGACTGGCGGAGCAGCGGTAACCGGGACGGTCGACGTGGAAACGACGGACCCTGCCCCCGACGGCACGAGCAATGCGGCGGTCTGGACCCCGTCCGCGCGCAGGCTGTTGACGTCGAGCGCCGCGAGCGCGGCCTCGCTCACCACGAACTGGCCGGCGGTCGGCGCCGACAGCGCCAGCGTGTCGCCGTTCCAGCGCTCGAGCTGCGCCAGATTGCCGCGCGTGTCGAACTCGGTCTCAAGCGCACGAATATCGCGCTGGGCGACGCGGATCTGACCATTGACCGCCTCCAGCTTCTTGCGCTCGGCGGCGACCTGCAGCGACACGAGGTAGAAACCGAGCACGACGGCCACGCAGCCCCCGAACCAGCCCACACCCTTCATCCGATACGCCGCCGTCATGTCGTCACCTCTTCCGTCCAGGGTTGCGCGGAGGTCCGCCGCGCCGTCCGTAATGTCGCCGAGCGCGCGCGCGGGTTGCGTGCGATCTCGGCCTCGCCAGCGCGAACACCGCGGCCGACATGAGAAAAACTAGGGTCTGCAGCGGCTTTCACCTGCGGAAGATGACGCGAACCTGAAGGCGAGCCCCCGGAACGGGTGCGCAGGAAGCGCTTCACCATCCGGTCTTCGAGGCTGTGGAAGGTCACGATCGCGAGGCGACCGCCGGGCTTGAGCACGCGCTCGGCCGCCAGCAACCCGTCCGCCAGCTCGCCCAGTTCGCGGTTCACGTGAATGCGGATCGCCTGGAACGCGCGCGTCGCGGGGTCCTTCTTGTCGTGCGCCTTGTAGCCGAGCGCGCGGCGGACGATGTGCGCCAGCTCGCCGGTCCGCGTCAGCGGGCGCGCCGCGACGATCGCGCGCGCCACGCGCCGCGACTTGGGCTCGTCGCCGTACTGGTACAGCACGTCGGCGATCTCGTTCTCGTCCGCCTCGTTGACGAAATCCGCCGCCGACATGCCGGCCTGCGCCATCCGCATGTCGAGCGGGCCATCCGACTGGAACGAAAAGCCGCGCTCGGCTTGGTCGAGCTGCATCGACGACACGCCGATATCGAGCGTCACGCCGTCGACCGGTGCCAGCCCGCGCGCTTCGAGTTCCGAGGCCATCGCCGAGAAGTCCGCAGCGATCAGCGTCAGGCCCTCTTCGGCCTCCTCGATCGAACGCCCGGCAGCGATCGCGTCGGGATCGCGGTCGAACGCAATCACGCGGGCGCCCGACTTGAGCAACGCCAGCGTATAGCCGCCCGCGCCGAACGTGCCGTCGACCATCGTCTCGCCGGGCTCAGGGGAAAGCGCGGCCAGGACTTCGTCGAGCAGGACGGGGATATGCGGAGCTTCAGGAGTGCTCACAGCGCAACCCCCTTCTCGGCCATATAGAAGCGCGCCATTTCCTTGACGACGGGGGGCATGCCGTCGGTGGCGATCAGCGTCGCAGGGTCCCAGATCTCGATGTAATCGAGCACGCCGTAGAAGAACGCATGGCCCTTGATGCCCGCATAGAAGCGCGGGAACGCAGGCATGATGAAGCGCCCGGAGCCGTCGAACGGCACCGCTTCGCCCGACGCGGCGGCGCGCTTGATGTTATAGTCGTATTCGCCGCTCTCGGACGTGTTCTCGGATTCGCGGCGATCGAGGCGCTCGGCGAGGATATCGACGTAACCGGGATCATACGCGACCAGGCAGCGATTCTTCTGATGCGCGCCGATGATGATGGTCCCGCCGTCCTTGCCGTTCGCCTTGGGCGCATTTGCGGAGAGGGTGGCGCGGAGTGCCGAAGGGATGGCTACCCGGCCCTTGTCGTCGACAAGGCCGATACCGTCTCCTTGATAGCGACCACGAACCGACACGCCAAAACCCTTCGAAATGGCGCACACGTTTCACCATCCCGGAAAGCGACCATCGTCGCGCTCCGGCCGCGCTTTAAAGCTAACGGTGAACGTGCCCCTATTAACCTCCATCTATCATAGCCATGCGGGGACGCAACGGGATTTTTGGGGATTGGACGGATTCACGCTGGTTTCGACGTTCAGTCCGGGGGAAGTCCGGGGGGATTTACCCGCAGATTGGCTCTTACCTGCTGCAGAGCCCGATCAATCTTGGGGAAATTCGGGGATGGCCAGAGGAAGTGCCTGCCCCGCGGCCGGCGACATTCAAGGCTCGTCACACGTCATCGAAGAATGACGCTCTCCCCTCCCTGAAAGGGAGGGGTCGGGGGTGGGTCGGCTTCCGCATGATCGACCGCCAGTGACCAAAGCGGACCAGC
>NZ_JACONT010000074.1 GCF_014358075.1 Sphingomonas albertensis
TCCGCAGACATTGGCGGAGACCGGCGGCCTAGCGCGCCAGGCGGCGGAAGGCGGAGACTGCGATCAGGGCCATCGCGATACCTGCCGCCATCGCCGCCACCGCGGCGCCGGCGTCGACGATCGCGAGCGCGACCGGGTTGGGCTCGCCCGCCTCGCGCAGGGCACGATCGAGCATCATGAACGGCGCGCCGGCGATCCAGCCGCTGATGTAGCTGAACGCCGCCAGCCCCATCAGCGGCAGTCCGGAACCGCGGCTGAGCATGAAGCTCCGGCGGATCGCGCCGAGCGCCCCGAGCGGTGCCTCGGCGAACAGCGCCGGGCCGGTCAGCATCGTCCGGCCGAGGATGTAGAGCCCGGGAATCGCGTACAGCAACAGCCCCGCCCCCGCCGGCAACGAGACGATCACCATCGCCAGCAGGAAGCGCGGGAAGATCCGCAGGCAGCGCGTCAACGCTTGGCGCAGGTCGAGCTGGTCGCGGTCGAGATACAGCGCGTAGAACAGCGACGTGCCGAAGAAGCTCGTCACATAGGCGAGCAGGTACCAGCCGCCATGCGCGCCCGCCCAAGTCTGCACCGCGTCGGCCCAGGCCATCGCCTGCGCCTCGTTGTCGCCGGCCCCTGCCACCGGCATCGGCGGATCGGGTACGACCAGGGCGAGCGCGAACGCGGGCAGGAACAGGAAGGGTGCGGCGATCCGCAGCAACAGGTCGCGGTCGCGCTTGAACAACGTCCAGGCATCGGTGAGGACGGTCGCGAAATCGAGCTTCATGGGGTGACGGATTTCTCTCTGACGGCGACATAGAGCTGCGCGGTGAAGACGGCGGCGAGCGCGGTGAAGGCGGTGGTGACGATCGTCGCGGCGATCCCCGATAGGAAGGTCGCGGTGGCGATCCCGTCGGCGCCGAGCGCGAGGCGGAAGAGGATCCCGGTGACCGCCTGCGCGGCCCAGGTCGAGACCAGCGTCACGATCGCGAACAGGATCATCACGCCGATGATCCGCCACGTCAGCCCCTTGGTCAGCCGGACCGAGCGCCGGATCGCGCCGATGCCGAGACGTTCGTTGAGGACGACCGGGTTGAGCAGCACCAGCCGCGCGCCGATCCAGATGACGGCGATCATGTAGGCGAGGCCGTACAGCCCGACGAACCCAGCGGCACCGGCGCTGGGCGGGGTCATCTGCACGCTCGACCCGTTCGCGGCGGCGGTGAAGTCGAAGCCCGACTGGATAAGCACGACGATCGGCGGCACCACGAACAGCAGCGCGACGATCATCAGGATCACCGTGATGCCGAGCGCTGGCCAGACCCGCGCGCTGGCCTGACGCCGGGCCGCGGGTGCGTCGGTGGCCGGATCGGTCGCGATCGCGACGATCGCGAGCTGCGCCCAGATCATCGCCACAAGCGCCACGATCGTCAGCACGCCGCCGACCAGCGCGAACATCGCGGTCCCCGGCGCCGAGAAGGCGACGAAGCCGTCCCGGACGACGCTGGGCAACAAGATGCCGAGCACCGCGATCGGCGCGATCATGCCGGTGCGTCCGTTGAGCACCTCGACCGTGCGATCCCAGACCGTTCCCATCTTTACCATGTGCCCTGCTCCCCCGGTTCCTGCTCAGCGCGAGTTAGCCCAAGCCCCCGCGCTTGACCACAGGTTGCAAGTCGGCGCGCGGGTGCGCAATTGGGGATCGTGACCACCCTGCCCCCCTCCGCCCCTCCCTCGGATATCGAATGGCGCACCAGTGCCGGCCTGACCCCCTATGCCGACGCGCTGACCGAGATGGAGGCGCGTGCGGTGGCGGTCGGCGCGGGCGAGGCGCGCGAGCTGTTGTGGATGCTCGAACACCCGCCGGTCTATACCGCGGGTACCAGCGCGGAGCCGGGCGACTTGATCGACGCGCGCTTTCCGGTGATCCCGACCGGCCGCGGCGGCAAATACACCTATCACGGTCCGGGGCAGCGGATCGGCTATGTCGTGCTCGACCTCACCAAGCGCGGGCGCGACGTGCGCTGTTATGTCCACGCGCTCGAATCCTGGGTGATCGCGGCGCTCGGCGAACTCGGCGTCGAGGCGTTCGCGGTCGATGGGCGGGTCGGCATCTGGACGCTCGATCGGGGACGGGAAGCCAAGATCGGGGCGATCGGGGTGCGTGTAAAGCGCTGGGTCACGCTTCACGGCTTCTCGGTGAACATCGACCCGGACCTGTCGCACTTCGGTGGTATCGTCCCCTGCGGCCTGCCAGAGTACGGCGTTACCAGTTTGCAATCGCTCGGCATTCCGGCCGATCTTGCAACTTTCGACGCCGCCCTTGCGTTGACGGTCGATGCTTTCCTTGAAACAGTTTCTTGTCCTCAGGAAAACGAGGCTTGAGGACGAAGCGTTATCGGATTAATGTCCACTACGATTTGGGTATTAAGGGCGAGCAGCCAGCCAAATCCTCTATCTAGGGAGCTTCCACATGCGTGCACTCATTTCCAAGGTCCTGACCGGTTCGCTGATCGCCAGCGCAGCACTCGCCGTTTCGGCTTGCGGTCCGAAGACCGAGACGACCACCGACAACACGATGGTCACCGACATGAACGCCACCGAGGGCATGGACACCATGACCGACAACATGACTGCCGTTGACGGCACGATGAACGGTGGCATGATGGCCAACGACACCATGATGGCGAACGACACGATGATGTCGAACGACACCATGATGACCAACAACGCAATGTAATCTCCGCGGAGATTGCCCGTTTCGGCGGGTAGCCTCCGACCGGAATTACGTGTTGTGAAAGGCCGCCCGGGCAACCGGGCGGCCTTTTTCGTTGTCGCGCATACCGGCGTCTAAGGGCCCGCGTTCGAGGGCGGATCTGCGCCGCGTGTCGGGATCGTTTAGGGCGCGGCGAATCGAGCTGAGAGAGGGCCTGCGGACGATGTTCCGCCGATCACTGGAAAAGGTTAAAATCGCTTGGGAGTTTTGCGGAAACGCTCTAGATTCGCGGACTTGAAGTGTGCCCTGGGGAGGTTGGAATGAAGGTGTTGCGTACCGCGCTCGCGCTATGCGTGGCGTCGAGCGGGCTCGCTGTGGCGCAGTCGGCGTCGGCGCAGTTCTTTTTGCAGTCGCGTGATTTTTCGGGCGCGGCCGTTACCGGCGAAGAGGCCGATCTGGGCCAGCCCCTGCCGGGCGCTACATCGGCGGAAATGCGGGCGGCGCTCGTGTGGCACATGCGCGCCGCGCTGAACGTCGCTGCGCTGCAGTGCCAGTTCGAGCCGACACTGCTGACCGTGCCCAACTATAATTCGATCCTCGCCGATCATGGCGAAGAGTTGAAGGGCGCGTTCGATACGCTGACCAAGTATTTCCTGCGCGTGAACAAGGCTGCGGGTCCCCGCGCCGGACAGGCCGCGCTCGACCAGTTCGGGACGCGCACCTATTCCAGCTTCGCGACGGTCGCCGCGCAATACGGCTTCTGCCAGACCGCCGCCTCGATCGGTCGCGACGCGGTGTTCGCACCCCGCGGCCACTTCGCCGAGGTCGCGCTGGCCCGCTCGCGCGAGCTGCGCAACAGCCTGATCCCGTGGGGCGAACAGCGCTTCCCGCGCTACATCGGCAGCGAGCGCTCGGCGCCGATGATGATCCGCCTCGACCCGATCTGCTGGAACAAGAAGGGCGAATGGGTCGCGAAGAAGTGCGGCGCGCAGAACTGGCCGCCGGCGGGTGTGGGGATTGCCGGGCGGTAAGCCGCTACCGATCCGAACGGCTTCTTGCCGTAGCGTCCGAGGCCAACTGGCAGCGGCTGGCTATCGGTAAGAACGGACACCAGCCCCTTCCTCCAATCCGTCGCCCCAGCGAAAGCTGGGGTATCTCACGACGCGGGCGACAGGCGCCCCGCGGGGATATCCCAGCTTTCGCTGGGATGACGGGTCGGGGGATTTGGGAATCTGGGGGAGCGGACATCCTCAAGGGACGCCTGCCCCGACCGCTCAGCGCAGGCCCAGCAGCTTGTGCGTCTGCAACGACAACCGCCATTGCGGCCGCGCCATCACCATCTCCACGCACGCCTCGCGGTTCGCCTCCGCGCGCGGATCGTCGAGCGGCTGTAGCAGCAGGTTCGCGAAGTCCCACGTCTCGACATCGGCGATATCGGTGCCCGGCTGCGGCCAGACCAGCTTCAGTTCGTCGCCGGTGCGCTGGACGACGATGCTGCCCGCCTTGGGGCTGATGCACACCCAGTCGATACCGGGATGTGCGGCAATCGTGCCGTTGCTCTCCATCGCGATCCGGAAGCCCTCGGCATGCAGCGCATCGACGATCGCGTCGTCGATCTGCAGCATGGGCTCGCCGCCGGTCAAGACGACGAAGCGGTCGTTCGAGCCTTCGCCCCAGAACCCCGCAACTGCCGCCGCCAAGGCCTGCGCATCGGCGAACTTGCCGCCGCCGAGCCCGTCGGTGCCGACGAACTCCGTATCGCAGAACTTGCACACCGCGGTCGCCCGGTCCTGTTCGCGCCCCGACCACAGGTTGCAGCCGGCGAACCGCACGAACACCGCACGGCGGCCGGCGTTCACGCCCTCGCCCTGCAGCGTCAGGAACATCTCCTTGACGGCGTAGCTCATGGCGTCAGGCCGGCCCAGATGCCGGGGGCACGGCGTAGCGCGTCGGGTCGGCGATCCCCGCCTCTTCGAAACCGCGCGCGCGCAGGCGGCAGCTGTCGCACTCGCCGCAATGGAGCGAGCCCGGTGCCGGATCGTAGCACGACCAGCTCAGCCCGAGATCGAGCCCGAGACGCGTGCCTTCGCGGACGATATCCGCCTTCGTCATATTTTGGAGCGGCGCCTGGATGCGGAACGGATCGCCCTCGACGCCGGCCTTGGTGGCCAGTTCGGCTAGCCCTTCGAACGCGGCGATGAACTCGGGGCGGCAATCGGGATAGCCCGAATAATCGAGCGCGTTGACGCCGATATAGATATCGCGCGCGCCCGCCGCCTCGGCCCAGCCCAGCGCGAGGCTGAGGAAGATGGTGTTGCGGGCGGGGACGTAGGTGACGGGAATGCCGCCGCCGTCTTCGGTGCCCACGCCGTCCTTCGGCACGTCGATATCGGCGGTCAGCGCGGAGCCGCCGAATGCGGACAGGTCCATCGGCAGGACGATATGGCGTTCGGCGCCGAGCGCGTCGGCGATCCGGCGCGCGGCGGCGAGTTCGACGCGGTGACGCTGGTTATAGTCGAACGACAGCGCGAGCAGGCGCTGGCCGGCTTCGCGCGCCATCGCGGCGGATACCATCGAGTCGAGCCCGCCCGAAACGAGCGCGACCGCAAAGGGAGCAGGAGATGTCATGATGCGGAGTGCGCTAGGCCAGCGGCGCGCAAAAAGAAAGGGCCGCCCGGTGGAGCGGCCCTGAGGTTGGCGCCGATTGCGCCACAAGGGAGAAAAAACGTGCCGAATAAAAGCACGTGATCAGGGGTAGCGAAGAGGGGTAAAAAGGACGTTAACGCCGCGCTTTTCCCTCGCCCCCTCGGGGAGAGGGAGGGAGGAGCCGCAGGCGACGGAAGGGTGAGGGCACGTGATCGCCGCAGCCGTGCGG
>NZ_JACONT010000075.1 GCF_014358075.1 Sphingomonas albertensis
ACCCTCCCTTGTTCCCCCGCGAAGGCGGGGACCCAGACTGGGCACCCGCCTTCGCGGGTGAACACTCTTCTGCTGTATCCGGCACTACTCGCAGCCCTGGCCGTCCTCTTCGTCACGCTCGCGCTCCTCCGCCCGGTAGACCACGACGAATCCCAATACGTCGCCGCCGCCGCGCTGACCGCCCACGGCCTCCTCCCCTACCGGGACTTCGCCTATCTCCAGACCCCACTCCAACCCTACCTCTTCGCCCCAATCGCAGCCCTGGCCGGAACCTGGACGTGGCCAGCCCTCCGCGTCCTCAACGCGCTGCTCGGCGTCGCGACGATAGCCTGCGTCCACACCACCGCCCGAACCCTCGGCGCCAAACCCAAGGCCGCCCTCGCCTGCGCAGCCCTGTTAGCGACCTGCGACATCCTCCTCTTCAGCATCGGCACAGCCCGCAACGACGCGCTCCCCGCCGCCCTACTGGCCGCAGCCCTACCCCTGATCGTCCGCCCCGCCATCACGCGAAAGACCGCCGCACTCGCCGGCCTGCTCCTCGCCAGCGCTGCCGCCGCGAAGATCTCCTACGCATTCCCCGCGCTCGCCTACGGCCTCTACGCGCTGGTCGACCGCCGCCACCGCCCCGCCTCGATCCTGCTCGGCACGCTCCCGGTCGTCGCCTTCGTCGCCTGGACCTATGTCATCAGCCCGGCCGGCTTCGTGTTCGGCACCGTCACCTTCCCCGCCCGCGGCCCCGCCGAATATTACGCGCTCCGCCCGTGGAAAATGTCGCTCCCCGCCAAGGCGATCGACACGCTCAAGTTTCTTGCGCTCGGCGCAGCCCTGCCCGCGCTAGCCCTGGGCACGCGCGACGCCTGGCGCCGCCGCACGGTCGGACTGCTCGACTGGCTGATCCTCGCCGGCCTGATCGCCGCCCTCCTGCCGTTCCCGACCTGGCGGCAATATCTCCTCCCAGCCCTGCCAGCCCTGTTCGTCCGCCTGTCGCTGATCCCGCCACCAAGCCGCGCATGGCGGATCGCCATCGCGATCTTCGCCACCGCCGGCCTCGCCCCGTCGGTCGCGGCCCTGGCGGACTCGGACGGCCTGTCGCTCACCCAGGCCCTGCGCGAAGGCCAAGCGGTCGGCCGCATGCTCGACCGACGCGGAATCACAGGCCCGATCGCAACGCTATCCCCGCAAATCCTCCCAGCAGCCAATCGCCTGCCGGACCCCGCCTTCGCCACCGGCCCCTTCTATTTTCGCAGCACCAAGCTGCTCGACGCGGCCCAGGAACATGCGCTCCACCTGATCTCGCGAGCACGCGTAAAACTCGACGGATCGACGATCCTCACCGGCGGCGAAGGCCCAGCGTCCAGCGGCGACGCCAGCCTCGACCGCGCACTCGCCACCGCCGCGCGCGACGCCGGCTACGACGCGATCCCGATCCCCGGCACGCGCTTCACCGCGTTTACGCCGCCAGCCCGCACCCCTGCTTCGCCGCGACCAGCCCCGCATAATAATCCATGAGCTCCACGGCATGCTCGCGGTCGCTGCGCACATGCCGGGCCGCCACCGCCGCCGCGCGCCTGAGCATCGCCGGATCCCGCGCGAACAGCCGTCCGATTGCCGCCGCCGCACTCTCCGCATCACGCGCCGCGTAAAGCTCGCTTGCATGGCGGTCCGCGACTTCGGCGCACCCGCCCGTATCCGGCACGATCAGCGGCAGCCCCGACGCCATCGCCTCCGACGCGACCAGCCCGAACGGCTCCGCCTCCGACCCGTGGATCAGCGCATCGCAACTCGCCATGATCCGCGCGAGCCGTTCGCGGTCGTAGACGGGCGCGAACATCCGGATATGCGGCGACCCGCCGATCCGCCGCTGGATCGCCTTGGTCTGCGCACCCGCGCCGATCAGGATCAGCCCGACCGGCAGGCTCGCGCCCGCGCACGCCACCGCATCGACCACCAGCGGCCAGCGCTTCTCGCCGTGATGCCGCCCGAGCCCGAGCAGCAGCATGCCGTCCTCGGGCAAGCCGCACTGCCGCAACAACGCCGCGCGCAACCGGGTATCGCGCAGGTCGGGCGAGAAATGCCCGCGCTCGATCCCCAGCGGCATTGCCGCATCGATCCGCACCCCTCGTGCGCGCAACCGCTTTTCCAGCGCCGGGCCGTTGGTGACGACGACATCGTATTTCTCGAGGAAGCGGTTCATGTACCGGCTGTACCAGGCGAACCCGCGCTCGATCTGGTCGTGGCTCGCGACGCCCGCAAACCAGCGCTGCGCGTAGGCCGCGATGTTGTCGTTGTGCATGAAGAACGCCTTCACCGCGCGTCCTTGCCAGTCGCCGACGAACCACGCCGGCCGCCACGGCGAGCAGCATTCGACCACGTCCGGATCGAGATCGTCGAGCACGCGGTGGATCGCGCCCTCGTCCCAGAACAACCCGTAATTGCGATCGAACGGCATGCCCGGCGACTTGAGGTAGATGATCCGCCCGCCGCCCGGCCGCTCCTCGACGCGGTCTTCCCTGCCTGGCGCGACTACGATGAGTTCATGGCCCATGTCCGCCATGATCCCCATTTTCCGGTCGACATAGGTGCGCACACCGCCGCCAGTCGGCGAGTAGAACTCGTTGACGTCGACGATTCTCACCCTTCGACCCTCATGGCGCGACAGGCCCGAACCCGCCGAGCCCCCGCAGATACTGCGCGGTGATCCGCACCGTCGTCACGCCCGCGCCGACCTCGACCAGCGCCTGCTCGACCTTCGGCCGCGACCGCCCGAGCTTCACGTTGCTCGCGAACCCGGCACCATCGGTCCAGAAACTGAACTTGTTCTTCCCGTCGCGATTATGCGTCAGCAACAGCGCATAGCGGCCCGGCCGCGGCACCCGGATGCACAGCATCGGCGCCCCGCTCGGCGGCGTCGGCACCACCACCCGCCGGAACGTCTTGCCCGCCGCGATCAGCACGTGGTCGTCCTTGAGAAAGCCCGCTTCGTCATCAGGATAGAGTTCGAGCTTCAACTCGCCCGTACGATCCTTCAGCCCGTTGACCTCGACCGCGATCGCCGGCCCCTCCCCCGGTCGGCACGCCGCCGCATCGCTGCCAAGCACCTGTGCCCCGGCCGGTCCCGTAAGCGCAGCGATCGCGGCCAGCGAAAGACAGGCGCGGATCACGCGCGCAACCGGGTAAGCCCGGCGTGAATGCCGAACAGGATGATCAGCGCGACATGCACCAGCAGCGTCAGCGCGGCGGTGAACGCGATCAGATCCGACAAGGCCTGGTCCTGCCCGATCAACAGGATCGCGGCGTTGGCGAACAGCAGATCCTTGTTCGGCACCAGCGGCAGGCGCGACACGAGCAGGCGCCCGGCGGCAAGGAACAGCCACATCCCCACCGGCACGCCCGGCAGCGCAAAATGCCACGCGAACGCGATCAGCACCGATCCGCACAGCAACCGGATGCAGTGGATCCCGAACACCCACCACAGTTTCGCGCGCGGCAACGAGAACACACGGCGCGAGAAGATCAGGAACGGCAGCGAGATCGCCAGCGTCACGCCCGCCGACGCCAGCACCGTGCGGAACTGGTCGTGCGTCAGCAGATGCCGGCCGAGCGGCAACGCGATCGCCACCAGCAGCAATGTCACCGCGTTGCCCGCGATCGCCGACAGGATCGTGACGTCCTTCACCGCGCCGAACGGCGACGCCACCATCCGCGCCTTCGCCCGCGCCCAGGCGTAGAAATAGGCGTCGCCCGAATAGCCGAACACCACTTCGTTCGCGATCCGCTTCTTGATCAGCGCGACGAGGCCGCCGAGCGGGATGCTCCATAGCCTGCGAAAGATGACGTAATCCCCGGTCGGCGGCGACATGTAGAGCAGGCCGAAGCACAGATAGAAACGCGGGTCCTGCGGCACCGAGCGCGAGAGCCCGGCAAGACCATGCCCGAGCAGTTCGCGCCCCAGCCCGACGATCATCGCCAGCGTCAGCACCGCACCGATGATCGCGGGCCAGCGGCTGCCGAGCGCCTTCAGCGGCTCAAGCCCGGCGCGCGCGATATCCGCATAGCCTTCGGATTCGGTCGACTTCGCACGCGTGTTCAATTGCCTGTCCTCAACCAATCGCTCTCAAGCCGCTCCACCGTCTGTCGGTCGGCCCAATAGCCGGCCGTCAATGTGCGTGCACGCAAAGTCGGTTTCATTCGGTCGCGATCTCCGCTTTATCCATCGCGCAGTATGATGACCTCCATATGTCAGCGATGCCCATGCCACCGACCGCCCAGCACATCCTGACCTATGCCGAGGATCTGCGCGGCGGTGGGGTCGAGCGCGCGCAACTGCGCCTCGCACGCGGCTGGCTCGCGGCGGGGCGGCGCGTGACGCTGGCGATCGAGGATATCTCAGGGCCGCTGGCGGCGGAACTCCCGGAAGGTCTGGAGATCGTCACGCCCTCGCGGCTGCTGGCGCTGCCGAAGGTGGTGAGACGTCTCGCGCCGGATATCATATTCTGCCCCGGCAACTTCTACACCGGCATCGCGGCATGGACCCGGCTGCGACTCGGCAGGACGTGCCCGCCGATCGTCGCCAAGATGTCCAACGCCCCCGCGCGCGCCGATCACGGCCGGCTGATGCACGCCGCGCACCAAGTCTGGCTGGCACGCCACGGGAGCTTCCTCGATCACCTCGTCGCGATGACCCCGGCGACCGCGGACGAGGCCGCGTTGGCGACCCGGATGATCGGGCGAACGAGCGTGATCCCGAACCCGCCAGCGGTGCCGATCTCCAGTGCGCTGCCCGACCTGCCGGCACACTTCATTCTTGGGGTTGGCCGGCTCGAACCGCAGAAGCGCTGGGACCGCCTGATCGCCGCGCTGCCGTTGCTGGCGGACCAGACGATACCGCTGGTTATCCTCGGCGAAGGGAGCGAGCGGGGGGCGATCGAGGCTCAGATCCACGTACTGGGCTTGGAGGGTCGCGTCCTCCTACTCGGCCATAGCGGCGATCCCCTCCCGGTGATGGCCCGCGCGACTGTGCTGTCGCTGACCTCCGATTACGAAGGCGTGCCGGGGGTGTTGCGGGAGGCGCTGTCGGTCGGGACGCCGGTGCTCTCGACCGATTCGAGCGCGGCGGTGGCGGAGATCGTCGACCGCCCCGATCGCGGCACGGTTGTCGCGAGGGACGACGCCGCTGCGCTGGTCGATGCGCTGGACGCGTGGCTTGCGCCGACTGTGCAGCGGCCGGAGCCGGTACCGCAACCGGGTGCGGATTCGGCAGAGCGCTACCTTGCTCTCTTCGACCAGTTGGTAAGGCGGTAACTTCCTGCCCGATTACCCACCCCATTGATGCCCTCGGCCCCCACGTCCCGTCATCCCCGCGGACGCGGGG
>NZ_JACONT010000076.1 GCF_014358075.1 Sphingomonas albertensis
CAAACATGACATCTTCTTCATTAGGCCCGTTCGTTCGATCGAACTAAACGCCCCGCGTGGTCCAGTCCCGACTCCTCGACATCGCGATCAGCGAATTCGGCGCCAAGGGCCTCGAAGGCGCCAGCACGCGCGGCATCGCCGCTGCGGCCGGCACCGCGATGTCGTCGATCACCTATCATTACGGCGGCAAGGAGGGTCTGTACCTCGCTGCCGCCGACCGGATCGCCGAGCGCATGTCCGCGGTGATGGGCGATCCGCTCGACCTCGACCACGACATTGGGTCCGACGATGCAGTCGGCGCGCGTGCGCAGATTCACCGCGTCCTCGGTCGGCTGGCCGACAAGATGGCGAGCGCCGACAGCGCCGACTGGACGCTGTTCGTGCTGCGCGAACAGATGAAGCCGAGCGAGGCGTTCGAACGGATCTATGGCGGCGTGATGGGCCAGATGGTGCGACAGCTCGGCGAGTTCGTGTGCATCGCGACCGGCCTGCGCAATGTCCGCACCGCCCGGATCGCGACGATCACGCTGCTCGGGCAGGTAGTGGCGTTGCGATCGAGCCGCGCGACCTGCCTCAAATTGCTCGAGCGCGACACGCTCGAGCCTTCCGACATCCTCGATATCAAGGCGCGGATCGACGCCAATATCGACGCCATTCTCGATTCGATGCGTGCTGAAGAACAGGGCCAGGCATGACCGACCAGACGAACCACTCAGATACCGACCACGAGGACGAGGGCCGCAAGCCCGACCCGAACGGCGAGGACCAGCAGTCCGATACCGAGCAGCAGGATGAGGCGGACGACGACGACAAGAAGCCGTCGGTGTTCAAGAAGCCGCTGTTCTGGATCATCCTTGTCATCGTCGTCGGCGGACTGATCATCGGCGGGGTGCTCTATTGGCTGCACGCGCGGCAGTTCGAATCGACCGACGACGCGTTCGTCGACACGCACATCGTCCGCCTCGCGCCGCAGGTCGCAGGCACGCTGGTCCAGGTCGCCGACATCGACAACCGCCACGTCGAGGCCGGCCGGCTGCTCGCCGTCATCAAGGCATCCGGCCGCGACGCGCAGGTCGCCGAGGCGCAGGCGAACGAATCGCAGGCGCGCGCGCAGTTCGCGCAGGCCCAGGCGCAGGTGACCGCCGCCGAGGCGCAGCGCCAGCAGGCAGCCGCCCAGGCGCGCGTGCCGATGGCGGCCGCGATCAAGGCCCAGCAGGACCTCGCACGCTATGAGGCGCTCCTGCGGCTCGATCCGAGCGCGGTCGCGGGCCAGCAGCTCGATCAGGCGCGTGCCACCGCGCGCCAGACCGCCGCCGATGCCGCCGCCGCCCGCGAGCAGATCGACACCGCCACCGCGCAGATCAGCGTTGCCCGCAAACAGGTCGGTGCCGCGAAGTCGGTGATCGACGCCCGCCGCGCACAGGTCGAGCAGGCGAACGTCACGATCGGCGATCTCCGCCTCACTGCGCCCGTCGCGGGGCAGGTGGTCAACCGCTCGGTCAACGTCGGGTCCTACGTCGCCCCCGGCACGCAGCTGATGGCGATCGTCCCCGACAAGATGTGGGTCACCGCCAATTTCAAGGAAACGCAGCTCACGTTGATGAAGATCGGCCAGCCCGTCGACATCCACGTCGACGCGTATCCCGGCGTCGACTTCAAGGGGCATGTCGACTCGATCCAGCGCGGCGCAGGCCAGGCGTTCGCGCTTCTGCCCCCCCAGAACGCGACCGGCAATTACGTGAAGGTCGTCCAGCGCGTCCCCGTGCGGATCGTGTTCGACGCGAAGAACGGGCCCGATCCGAAGCGCTACCCGATCGGCCCCGGCATGTCGGTGGTGCCGACCGTCAAGGTCCGCTGAGGTGGCGAAAGCTCCTGCAAAAGCCGATGCGGGAGGCGGCCACACCTGGTCGCCGAGCCGGTCGGCAGCGGGCAAGTACAGCCCGTGGCTGATCGTCGCGATCATCTCGATCCCGACCTTCATGGAGGTGCTCGACACCTCGATCGCCAACGTCGCGCTCGATCATATCTCGGGCGGGCTGTCGATCACCACCGATCAGGCGACCTGGGTGCTTACCAGTTATCTCGTCGCCAACGCGATCGTCATCCCGATCTCGGGCTGGCTCAGCGACGCGATCGGGCGGAAACGCTATTTCCTGCTGTCGATCGCGCTGTTCACGCTCGCATCGCTGCTCTGCGGCCTCGCGCCGAACATCGGGACGCTGGTCGTCGCGCGCGTGCTGCAAGGCATCGGCGGCGGTGGCCTCGCGCCGGTCGAACAGTCGATCCTCGCCGACACGTTCCCGCCCGAAAAGCGCGGCATGGCGTTTGCGGCCTTCGCGATCGTCGTCGTCGTCGGCCCCGTGCTCGGGCCAACGCTCGGCGGCTATATCGTCGAATATTCGAGCTGGCACTGGGTCTTCCTGATCAACGTCCCCGTTGGGATCGCCGCGTGGTTCGCGGTCGAGACCTTCGTCGACGAGCCGCCGCAGGTGAAGAAGGACCGCGACGAGCGTTTCAAGAACGGCCTGACGATCGATTACGTCGGCGTCGCACTGGTCGCGCTCGGGCTCGGCTTCCTCGAACTCACCTTCGATCGCGGCGAGCGCGAGGATTGGTTCGCGAGCGGCTTCATCGTGATGTCCGCAATCATCGCGGCCGTGTCGTTGGTCAGCCTCGTCATCTGGGAGCTCAACCACAAGGACCCGGTGATCGACCTCAAGCTGATGAAGAACCGCAACTTCGCGCTGACGATCGGCGTGATGGGCGTCACCGGCATGATCCTGTTCGGCACGACGCAGCTCATTCCTCAGATGCTGCAACAGGTGCTCGGCTACAGTTCGCTCGACGCCGGTCTCGCGCTGACCGCCGGCGGCCTCGCGACGCTCGTCATGGTGCCGTTCGCGGGGCGGCTGAGCGGGCTGGTCGACGTCCGTTTCCTGCTGTTCCCGGCGTTGCTGGTGCAGGCATTCGCGCTGTGGAACATGAGCCACCTGACCGCCGACATCGCGTTCTCCGATGCGGCGTTCGCGCGGCTGTTTCAGGCGATGGCGCTGCCGTTCCTGTTCGTGCCGATCAACGCGATCGCCTATGTCGGGCTCAAGCAGACCCAGACCGCGCAGGCGTCGAGCCTGCTCAACGTCTCGCGCAATCTCGGCGGCACGATCGGCATCTGTTTCGCGCAGACGCAGCTTGCGGGCGGATTGCAGCGGCACCAGTCGGAGCTGACGCAGACGCTCAACCCGCTCGATCCGAACTACAACGACTGGATGCAGAAGGCGGCGGGCGCGTTTGCGGGGCAGGGCGATCCGTCGACTACGCCGCTGGCGGTGCTCTACAGCCAGATGCAACGGCAGGCGACGATGCTCGCCTTCCTCGACGTGTTCCGCGCAATGATGGTGGTCGTGCTGGTCGTCGCGCCACTGGTTCTATTCATGCGCTCCGGCAAGACCGGCAGCGCGCCCTCGGGAGGGATGCATTGATGCGTGCGCGGTTTTCGCTCGTTGGAGCAGCCCTGCTCGCGGGCTGTACGGTCGGTCCGAACTATGTGGCGCCGGAAATGCCGGTGCCGCCGGCGTTCGTCGGGCCGCAGGCTAGCGTAGGTGCGACCGTCGACCCGGCGCGCTGGTGGTCGGCGTTCGGCGATCCGCAGCTGGACGGCCTCGTCGAGCGCGCACTGAAGGGCAATCCCGACATCGCGATCGCCGCCTCGCGCGTGCGCCAAGCGCGGTTGCAGGAGATCGTCGCGCGCTCGCAAGGCCTGCCGAGCGTCAACGCCAGCGCCAGCCCGAGCCATATCGAGTTCAGCAAGAATGCCGGCCTCGCGTCGATCGCGCGCGCGTTCAGCGGCGGTACGGGCGCAGGCGGCACCGGCTCGACCGGCGGCATCGCGCTGCCCGGCAGCGGGATCACAACCTATTCGGTCGGCTTCGATGCAAGCTGGGAGCTCGACCTGTTCGGCGGCGTCCGCCGTAGCACCGAGGGCGCGCGCGCGCGCACCGAAGCGGCGGTCTGGTCGAAGCGCGACGCGGCGGTGACGCTAGCGGCTGAAGTCGCGCAGGCGTATTTCGCGCTTCGGCTCGATCAGGCGCAGCTCGCGACGATCGAAGGCGAGATCGCCAACCAGCGCCGTGCCCTGACCATCGCCGGCAACATCGCCAAGGTCGGCCTCGTCCCGCCGATCGACGTGACGCGCCAGCGGGCCTCGATAACTTCGACCGAGGCACGCGCCGAACCGGTCCGCGCCGATGTCGACGTCCGCATGCACGCGCTCGCGATCCTGCTCGGCGAGCCGCCTGCGACGCTGATGACCGAACTCGCGGCGCCGTCTGTCGCACCGCTCGGCGTGCCGACGATCCCCGCCGGGCTACCCTCCGAGCTGTTGCGGCGGCGTCCCGATATCCGCGCGGCGGAACGCGATCTAGCCGCTTCTACCGCCGATATCGGCGTCGCGGTGGCGGATATGTACCCGAAGTTCAGCCTGACCGGCATGAGCCAGCTCATCTCGACCGCGCTCGGCAATCTGTTCTCGGGCGACAGCCTCCAGCTGACCGCGAGCGGCGCGGCGCAGTTCCCGCTGCTCGACTGGGGCCGGCGCAAGTCGACGGTGAAGTCCCGCGAGGAAGACCGCGAGCAGGCGTATCTCCGCTATCGCTCGACCGTGTTGCAGGCGTTGCGCGATGTCGAGGATCCGCTGGCGCAGATCGCCGCCGAGCGCCGCCGGAACGCTGCGTTGCAGCGGGCGGTAGTCGATGCGCAGAGCAGCGCGAAGGCGGCGGAGTCGCAGTACCGGACCGGGTTCGTGGCGCAGAATACGCTGCTGGATGCCGAGACGGACGTGCTGACGGCGCGCGAACAGCTTGTGTCGAGCGATGCGCAGTTGCGGCAGCTGACTGTTGCGTTGTTTAAGGCGCTGGGGGGCGGTTGGGAGCAGGCGGAGTAAGGTCGCGCGCCTACCCGTCTGTTACTCACAACTATTTGTTCTCCCGCGAAGGCGAGAGCCCAGACTGGGGGCGGGCCCGAGCG
>NZ_JACONT010000077.1 GCF_014358075.1 Sphingomonas albertensis
GTTGTTTTGTGCGGGCGGGCCGGGCCGCGCACACCCACTACCCCTCATCCGACGCTACCGCGCCACCTTCTCCCCGTGGGGGAGAAGGATTAGAGCCACCTCATGATTAGCAGGCGTGAGATTTTAGTCGGCGGCGGCGCGGGGATCGGGCTCGTCGTCGCCTGGGGGCTATGGCCACGCAGCTACGCGCCGAACCTCGTCGCCAACCCCGGCGAAACCCCGTTCGGCGCGTGGCTCAAGATCGGCATCGACGGCCACGTCACCGTCGCCGTCCCGCAGGTCGAGCACGGCCAGGGCGTCTACACGACCCTTCCCCAGATCGTCGCCGACGAACTCGGCGCGGACTGGCGCACGATCGGCGTCGAGCCCGCCCCGCTCAATCCGCTCTACGCCAACCCGCTCGGCACGCACGACCTGTTCGAAGGCCTGTTCGACCGCCTCCCGGACGGCATCGTACAGCCACCGATGCTCACCGGCGGATCGAGTTCGATCCGGATGTTCGAACAAGCCTGTCGCGAGGCCGGTGCAGGCGCCCGCGCGCTGCTCTGCATGGCAGCGGCCAAACGCTGGGACGCCGACTGGACCCAGGTTAACGCCGAGGCCGGTTTTTGCACATACCAAGCCAAGCGCATCCGCTTCGCCGAACTCGCCGAGGAGGCCGCAAAGTTCACGCTCCCCGATCCCCTCCCGCTCGGCATCCAGGGCGCGGGCAAGCTCGTCGGCAAGTCCATCCCCCGCCTCGACACGCCCTCGAAGGTCGACGGTTCGGCCAACTTCGCCGGCGACGTACGCCTCGCCGACATGGTCCACGCCGCGATCCGCCAGGGTCCGGTCGGCGGTCGCCTGACCAGGGTCGACCGCGCCGCTGCCGATCGCATCCGCGGCGTGCTTTCGGTCATCGAGAACCCGCGCTGGGTGGCCGCAGTCGCGACGACAGGGTGGGCGGCACAAAAGGCGCTCGACGCGCTCGCGCCACGGTTCGAGAACGACGCCCCGCTCCCGGACACAGAGTCGATCGACGCGGCCCTGGACGCCGCGCTCGCGCGTCCCGGCATTCGGATGGCGGAGACCGGAGACATCGCCGCGACGTTCCAGGGCGCCAAGCTCGTCACCGCGACCTACCGCGCCGGTCTCGGCCTGCACGCAGCGATCGAGACCCGCAGCGCGACCGCCTCCTTCTCGAACGGGCGCCTCGAACTCTGGCTCGCCACGCAAGCGCCGGGGCTCGCACGATCAGCAGCGGCGCACGCGGCGGACCTCAGCGAGGATGCGGTCGTCGTCCACCCGATGTTGATCGGCGGATCGTTCGGCGCAGCACTCGAACACGACGTCGCCGAGCAAGCCGCCGTCCTCGCGGTCAAGCTCCGCCGCCCGGTCAGCCTCGTCTGGTCGCGCGGCGAGGACTCGCTCCACGACCATTACCGCGCACCCGCGATCGCGAAGATGGCCGCACGCCTCGCCCCCAACGGCGCGATCATGGGCTGGAGCGCGACCATCGCCACCCCCTCCACCGGCGCCGAAATGGCACGCCGCCTGATGCCGGGGCTCGCCACCGAAGCCGCACTGATCGGCACCAAGGGCGACCGCTACGCCGTGGCCGGCGCAACGCCTGCCTACCGCATCCCCGCTTGTGCGATCGACCACCACCCTGCCGAGATCGGCATCCCGACCGGCCACCTCCGCGGCGGCGCACACGGCTACACCGCGTTCTTCACCGAATGCTTCCTCGACGAACTCGCACGCGCGGCCCAGTCCGAACCGATGTCGTTCCGCATCGGCATGCTGGGTGGCGCACCACGACTCGCCCGCTGCCTGTCGACCGCCGCGGCACTCGGCGGCTGGAACGGTGGCGTCGCCGGCAGTGGCCAGGGCATCGCAGCCCACGCGTTCCGAGGCAGCTACATCGCTGTGATGGCGGAGGCGCATATGGGTGCGGACCAGCGGCCAGTGGTCGACCGCCTCGTCGCCGCGGTTGATTGCGGCGCCCAGATCAACCCCGACATCGTCCGCCAGCAGATCGAGGGCGGTCTGATCTTCGGCATGGCCTCCGCACTCGGAGCCTCCACCGGCTTCACCCGCGGCCTCGCCGACGCGCGCGGGTTCGACACGATCGCGCTGCCCCGCCTCGCAGACACGCCCGACATCACCGTCGAGCTGATCCGCAGCGAGGAAGCCCCCGGCGGGGTCAGCGAACTCGGCGTTCCCGCGGTCGCGCCGGCGATTGCCAACGCGCTCTATGCGTCAACAGGCTTCCGCATCCGCAATTTGCCTTTAAGACCAGAGTCATGACCCTGCCTCCCGATCACCCCCCGATTCCCAAGCCCCGCATCGGCGTGTTGCTGATGAACCTCGGCACGCCCGACGGCCCCGATGCGAAATCGGTGAAGCGCTATCTCGGCGAGTTCCTGTCCGATTCGCGCGTCGTCGAGATCCCGCAGATCGCGTGGCAGCCGATCCTGCGCGGCATCATCCTCAACACCCGCCCGAAAAAATCCGCGCACGCCTATGCGCAGGTCTGGCGCGAGGACGGCTCGCCGCTCGCCGCGATCACCCGGTTGCAGGCGGCCGCGTTGAAGGATTCGTTCGGGCCGGAAGTGCTGGTCGACTGGGCGATGCGCTACGGCAATCCGTCGATTTCGGACCGGCTGACGGCGATGAAGGCGGCGGGGTGCGAGCGCATCCTACTCGCGCCGCTCTACCCGCAATATTGCGCAGCAACGACCGCGACCGCGAACGACAAGGCGTTCAAGCATCTAGCTGGCCTGCGCTGGCAACCGGCGATCCGCACGTTGCCGCCATATTATGACGACGCGCTCTATATCGACGCGCTGAAGGACTCGCTCGAGGAGGGGCTCTCCGCGCTTGATTTCACGCCCGATGCGATCGTCGCCAGCTTCCACGGGATGCCGAAGCGGACGTTGCAGCAGGGCGATCCCTATCACTGCCACTGCCAGAAGACCGCACGGTTGCTCGGCGAGCGCATGGGGCGCGAGTTGACGATCGCGTTCCAGTCACGGTTCGGGCCGCAGAAGTGGCTGGGGCCGGCGACCGACGAGACGCTCGTCGCGCTCGCCAAGGCGGGCAAGACCAAAGTCGCGATCTTCGCGCCGGGCTTCTCCGCCGATTGCCTGGAGACGCTGGAGGAACTGTCGATCCGCGGGCGCGAGAGCTTCGAAGAGGCTGGCGGGACGCACTTCGCCTATCTCCCCTGCCTCAACGACAGCCCGGTCGGCGTGGAAATGTTGCGCAGCATTTTGGCGCGCGAGCTTGAAGGATGGGTGCGGGCTGGCTAGCCTTCGGCAAAACACTGAGGAGAGAGACTGATGGCACGCGTCGCAATTGTAACCGGTGGTACGCGCGGAATCGGCGAAGCGATCAGTCTCGCATTGCAGGACATGGGCCTGACCGTGGCGGCAACCTATGCCGGCAACGACGACCGCGCGCGCGAATTCACCGAGCGCACCGGGATCAAGGCGTACAAATGGGACGTCGCCGACTATGATGCGTGCCAGGCCGGCTGCACGCAGGTCGCCGCAGATCTGGGCGATGTCGATATCGTCGTGAACAACGCTGGCATCACCCGCGACGGCACCATCCTGAAGATGACGTACCAGGATTGGAAAGAGGTGATGGACACCAATCTTGGCGGTTGTTTCAACATGGCCAAGGCCGTCTTCCCCGGCATGCGCACGCGCAAATGGGGGCGGATCGTTAATATCGGCTCGATCAACGGCCAGGCCGGGCAATACGGCCAGGTGAATTACGCGGCCGCGAAGTCCGGCATCCACGGCTTTACGAAGGCCTTGGCGCAGGAGGGTGCCCGCGCCGGCGTGACGGTGAACGCGATCGCGCCGGGGTATATCGACACGGACATGGTGGCGGCGGTGCCGGCCGACGTGCTGGAGAAGATCGTCGCGAAAATCCCGGTCGGACGGCTGGGCCAAGCCACCGAGATCGCGCGCGGTGTGGCGTTTCTGTGCTCGGAGGAGGGCGGGTTCGTTACCGGTTCGACGTTGAGCATCAATGGCGGGCAGCACATGTACTGACGGGCGCAGGCGCGGCAACGTCCGCGCCGATGCCAGCAAGCGAAGCGAGCGGGCAGCGCCCAGCACGGCCGGCGGGTCGGCTAGGCCGAACCCGTCCGACGGCGGCTTTGCCAGCGGCGCTGAGTAGATGTCTACCGGATTACCGAGGACGGTCTTGCTTGATCCTGGGCCCCCGCCTTCGCGGGGGAACTAGCAAGGATAGCCCTGCTCGGACCAAAACCCGCAGCATCTACGGCGAACGAGGATGCCACCGCAAAACACCCAGCATCCTACTCCCTCTCCCCTCAGGGGAGAGGGTCGGGGTGAGGGGCAGTTCCAGGCGCAGCATTGCTTGGCTGGCCCACCACCAAACCAAAAACCCCGAGGGCTGG
>NZ_JACONT010000078.1 GCF_014358075.1 Sphingomonas albertensis
GCCCCTCCCTTCCAGGGAGGGGAGTCAGAAGTGCCTATTCTTCGATTGCCGCCACCCTTGAAACCGTGCCACCACCGTCCCGCAAAAGACGGCGAGGATGACGATGCGGTTCAAGGCTTTCACGACGATCACGCTGGCCTTGCTCGCGACCTCCGTCCCAGCGATCGTCGGCGCGCAAAAAGAAAAAACCCCGCCCCCCGGCGGCGACATTCCCGCCAAGTTCGTCCCCGCCAATGCGAGCTTCGACTTCGACCGCCGCGAGGTCGACATCCCGATGCGCGACGGCGTCACGCTCCACGCGGTCATCGTCCAGCGCAAGGGCCTCACCGACGCCCCGATCCTGCTCCAGCGCACCCCCTACAACGCCGAGAGCGTCGCCAGCCGCTCCTCCAGTTCCAGCGGCGCGATGAACCTGCGCGCATCGGACGCGATGTTCTTCGATGCGGGGTACATCCGCGTGTTCGAGGATGTCCGCGGCAAGAACGGCTCGAACGGTGCCTATATCAACGAACGCCCGCTGATCGGGCCGCTAAATAAAACCAAGGTCGATCACTCCACCGACGCCTACGACACGATCGACTGGCTCGTGAAAAACCTCAAGAATAGCAACGGCCGGGTCGGCATCATCGGCGGCAGCTACGACGGCATGATGGCCGCGATGGCGCTGGTGAACCCGCACCCCGCGTTGAAGGCGGCGGTGCCGATGAACCCGGTCATCAACACCTGGAAGGGCGACGACGACTTCCACGGCGGCGCCTTCCGCCAGATCGGCTATGATTATTATTATACGCAGGACGCCGCGAAGGGCGAAGCCGGCGACCTGTGGCGCGACGCGTACGACGATTACGACACGTTCCTCCGCGCCGGATCCGCCAGCGCGTTCGTGAAAAGCCGCGGGCTGGAGCAGCTTCCCTTCGTCAACCGCCTCCACGATCACCCGACGTACGACGCGTTCTGGCAGGGCCAGGCGCTCGAGACGGTCCTCCCGAAACAGCCGCAGACGGTGCCGACGCTCTGGGTCGCCAGCCAATGGGATCAGGAGGACATCTACGGCGCCGTCGCGGCCTACGAAGCCGTATCGAAGGTCGATCCCAACCACGTCAACCATCTCGCGCTCGGCCCGTGGGCGCATGGCGGCGCGAACGGCGATGGCTCGACTCTCGGCACGATCCGCTTCGATGCCGACACCGCGCTCTGGTTCCGCAAGAACGTCCTGCTCCCGTTCCTCGACGGCGCGCTGAAGACCGGCGCGACACCGCCCGCCCTCGCTCCCGTCACCGCGTTCCAGACCGGCGCCAACCAGTGGCAGGCGCTCGCCAGCTGGCCGAACTCGACCGCGACGCAGAAACTCTATTTCCAGCCCGCCAGCGGCCTCGCCCCGACCGCGCCCGCACAGGACGGCCACGACGACTATATCTCCGATCCCGCCAAGCCGATCCCCTACCGCCTCCGCCCGATCCGCCCGACCTACGCGACCGGTTCGACCTGGCGGCAATGGCTCGTCGACGACCAGCGCCCCTTCTCCGACCGCACCGACGTCCTCACCTACCAGACGCCTCCACTGACCAGCCCGGTCGCGATCGCCGGCGCGCCCGTCGCGGACCTGATCGCCAGCACCACCGGCACCGACGGCGATTTCGTCGTGAAGCTGATCGACGTCTACCCGGCGGAATATTCCGACAAGCCCGACATGGGCGGCTACCAACTCGCCGTCTCGATGGATATTTTGCGCGGCCGCTACCGCGACAGCTTCGAGAAGCCCACGCCGATCGTCGCCGGCCAGCCGACGCACTTCCGCGTCGTCCTGCCAAACGCCAACCACGTCTTCCTCCCCGGCCACCGCATCATGGTGCAGGTCCAGTCGAGCTGGTTCCCGCTCTACGACCGCAACCCGCAGACCTACGTCCCCAACATCTTCGACGCGAAGCCCGCCGACTATCGCAAGGCGACGATCAGCGTCTTCCACTCGGCCGCCCAGCCCAGCGCGATCGAACTGCCGATCGCGGCTACCAAGTGAGGACGTGAGCCTGTGTTCCTGAACTTCCTCGACGAACTTCGCAGCGCCGGCATCCCCGCCAGCCTCAAGGAACACTTGATCCTGCTGGAGGCGCTCGACGCCGAGGTGATCGAACGGACGCCCGAGGATTTCTACTATCTCTCCCGTGCGGTGTACGTGAAGGACGAGGGGCTGCTCGACAAATTCGACCAGGTCTTCGCCAAGGTCTTTCGCGGCCTTGCCACCAGCTACGGCACCCCCGCCGGCGAAGTCCCCGAGGACTGGCTGAAGGCGGTGGCAGAGAAATTCCTCACCCCCGAGGAGATGGCGGCGATCAAGTCGCTCGGCTCGTGGGACGAGATCATGGAGACGCTCAAGAAACGCCTCGAGGAGCAGAAGGAACGCCACCAGGGCGGCAACAAATGGGTCGGCACCGGCGGCACGAGCCCGTATGGCAACGGCGGCTACAACCCCGAAGGCGTCCGCATCGGCGGCGAAAGCACGCACAAGCGCGCGCTGAAAGTCTGGGACCAGCGCGAGTTCCGCAACCTCGACAACACCAGGGAACTCGGCACCCGCAACATCAAGGTGGCGCTGCGCCGCCTGCGCCGCTTCGCCCGCGACGGTGCCGCCGACGAACTCGACATCGACGGCACGATCTCGGGCACCGCGCGGCAAGGCTATCTCGACATCGTCATGCGCGCCGAACGCCGCAATGCGGTGAAATTGCTGCTGTTCCTCGACGTCGGCGGCTCGATGGACCCGTTCGTCAAGCTCTGCGAGGAACTGTTCTCGGCGGCGACCACCGAGTTCAAGAACCTCGAATTCTTCTACTTCCACAATTGCCCGTACGAAGGCGTGTGGAAGGACAACACGCGGCGCTTCGCCGAGCGCACGCCGATGTGGGATCTGCTCCACAAATACGGCCACGACTACAAGCTGATCTTCGTCGGCGATGCGTCGATGAGCCCGTACGAGATCACGCACCCCGGCGGCTCGGTCGAGCATTTCAACGAGGAACCGGGCGCGGTGTGGATGCAGCGGCTGACCAACACCTATCCGGCGGCGGCATGGCTCAACCCGGTGCCCGAGGCGCAATGGGGCTATTCGCAGTCGGTGCGGATCATCCGCGAGCTGATGACCGACCGCATGTACCCGCTGAGCCTCGCCGGTCTCGACGACGCGATGCGCGAGCTGACCCGCAAACGGTGAGTTTGGCGCGATGAGCGGCTGACTGTAACGGAACCGTCACGGTGGCGATCGGTTTATCGGGCATCATCCCTTACCGAAGGACAAGCCCTATGTCGTCGATCCCCAACTCCGCCATGCCGCACGCCAAGGTCCATCACGACGACGACCACAAGCCGGACCCCGACGCGAAGAAGACCGCGGCGACCAGCGACTGGGTCGAGGACGCGACCGACGCGGCCAAGGCCGGCCTCGCGACGGCGACGGATGCGGTGAAGTCGCACCCGAAGACGGCGATCGCGGTCGGCGCGACGGTGATCGCGGGGATTGCCGCAGCGATCGCAGCCCCTGTATTGCGTGCGAAGGATGCAGCGGAGAAGAAGGCGCCACCCAAGAAGCCGGAGCCGAAGAAGCCAGCCAAGGCAAAGAAGCCACACTGATAGCCTTGTGCACCTTAGTCCGGTGCACCACCCCGGCGAAGGCCGGGGCCCAATTGGGAGATGCTGCTAATTGAGCGCGCGTTTCGTTACAGCAACCTTTCCAACTGGACCCCGGCCTCCGCCGGGGTGGTAGTAACTAAGGGTAAACGTGTGAGGTGGGAGCGGGTGCGAGTAACGCCAGAGCCACCCCCTTGTTCTCCCGCGGAGG
>NZ_JACONT010000079.1 GCF_014358075.1 Sphingomonas albertensis
GTGTTAACTCAACCACTTCTTATGCTCAATTGTTCTCCCGCGAAGGCGGGGATCCAGTCTGGGCTCCCGCCTTCGCGGGAGAACACGCTTTGGGCCAGCTTTACCCCGCAACAGGGAGCTTCACCTTGCCCGCGTCGTCGCGTTCCAGGGGGCCGTAGGACAGTACGACCTCTAACAACAACGGGCCCCCATAGATGTGAGGGAACAGCTGTCCCCCGCGCGACTCTTCCCACTTCACCTCGTCGCCGAGGGCTTCGAGATCGATCGCCGCGACGTGAAGGTCCGACTGGCCGGCGAAATGCTTGTCGACAGTCTCGGTCAGCTGCTCGGCGGTCGACAGGTGGATATAGCCATCGGCCAGATCCACCGGTGCTCCCGCAAAGCTCCCGCTTTCCAGGGTCGCCAACTGCTCGCCCGTCAGCACCTTATAGGCGATCGGATCGCGGCTCATTCGCCGTCCTCCGGGCCCGCGGCCGTGTCTTCGCCGATCGTCGCGCCGGTATCGGGTGCGATCTCCGGGGTCGCGTCGGCCAGGTTGACCTCGGCGTCTTCCTCGGTTTCCTCGATCCGTGCGGCCGAGACGACGTGCTCGCCCTTGGCCACGTCGAACAGCTTCACGCCGGCCGAGTTGCGGCTGATGACGCGGAGCGACGCCAGCGTCGTGCGGATCAGCTTGGCCTGGTTGGTGACCAGCATCAGCTGATGGCCCTTCGCCGCCGCGAAGCTCGCCACGACCGGGCCGTTGCGCGCGATGTTGTCGATGTTGGTGATACCCTGACCACCGCGACCGGTACGACGATAGTCATACGCGCTCGACAGCTTGCCATAGCCGTTCTCGCAGACCGTGAGGATGAACTGCTCGCGGTCCTTGAGATCGTTGTAGCGCTCGTCGCCCATCCCGTGATCGCCCTCGCGCTCGCCCTTCCAGGGCGCGAATTTGAGGTACGTCTCGCGCTCGTCGGGCGTCGCGCCGACCCGGTGCAGAACCGACAGCGAGATGACCTCGTCGTCGCCCTTCAGCGTCACGCCGCGCACGCCGGTCGACGTCCGGCTCTGGAACTCGCGAACGTCGTCGCCAGCGAAGCGGATCGCCTTGCCCAGCTTGGTCGCGAGCAGCACGTCGTCATGCTCGCTGAGCAGCGCGACGCCGATCAGCTTGTCCTCCGAACCCTCTTCGAAGCGCATCGCGATCTTGCCGTTCGACGGCACGTTGGTGAACGCATCCATCGCGTTGCGGCGGACGAGCCCGCGCTGCGTCGCGAACATCACGTGCAGGCGGCTCCACTCGCTCAGATCCTCCGGCAGCGGGAGCACGGTCGAGATCGTCTCGCCCGGCGCCAGCGGCAGCAGGTTGATCATCGGCCGACCGCGCGTGGCGGGGCCACCCTCGGGCAGGCGCCAAACCTTGTAGCGATAGACCTTGCCGAGGTTCGAGAAGAACAGCACCGGGGTGTGCGTCGAGGTGACGAACAGCTCCGTGACGACGTCCTCGTCCTTCGTCGACATGCCCGCGCGCCCCTTGCCGCCACGCGCCTGCGCGCGGAACGTGTCGAGGCTGGTGCGCTTGATATAGCCCTGCATGGTCACGGTGACGACCATGTCCTCGCGCTCGATCAGGTCCTCGTCGTCGATGCCGTTGGCGGCGGCGGCGATCTCGGAGCGGCGCGGCGTGGCGAATTCGTCGCGGATCGCGATCAGCTCGCCGCGCATCACTTCGTACAGCTTCGCGCGGTCGCCGAGGATGTGGAGCAGCTCGCCGATCGTCGCGGCCAGCGCCTTCAGCTCGTCGCCGATCTCGTCGCGGCCGAGCAAGGTGAGGCGGTGCAGGCGGAGATCGAGGATCGCGCGGACCTGCGGCTCGGACAGTTTGTAGATGCCGTCGGCCTGCTTGTCCTCGACCGCCTCGACCAGCGCGATGTACGGCGCGATCTCCTCGACCGGCCACTCGCGTGCGAGCAGCTTGCCGCGTGCTTCGGCGGGGCTCGACGACCCGCGGATGATCTTGACGACTTCGTCGAGGTTGGTGACCGCGATGACGAGGCCGAGCAACAGGTGTGCGCGCTCTCTAGCCTTGGCGAGTTCGAACTTCGAGCGGCGGGTGATGACCTGCTCGCGGAAGGTGATGAACGCGCCGATGATGTCGCGCAGGTTGAGCAGTTCGGGACGGCCGCCGCGGATCGCCAGCATGTTGGCGGGGAAGCTCGACTGCGCGGGCGTGTGTCGCCAGAGCTGGTTGAGCACCACGTCGACGGTCGCGTCGCGCTTCAGGTCGATGACGATGCGGACGCCCATCCGGCTCGATTCGTCGCGGATGTCGCTGACGCCTTCGATCCGCTTGTCCTTGGCGGCTTCGGCGATCTTCTCGACCAGGCCGTTCTTGCCAGTCTGGAACGGGATTTCGGTGAGCACGATCGAGCGACGGTCGCCCTTGCCCTCCTCGACGATGTGCCGCGAGCGGACGATGATCGAGCCGCGGCCGGTCTCATAGGCCGACTTGGCGCCCGCGCGGCCGAGGATGATTGCGCCGGTCGGGAAGTCGGGACCGGGGACGATCTCGAACAGTTCCTCGGTCGTGATCGCGCCATTGTCCATGTAGGCGAGGCACGCGGCGATGACTTCGCCGAGATTGTGCGGCGGGATGTTGGTCGCCATGCCGACCGCGATGCCGCCCGCGCCATTGACCAGCAGGTTCGGGAAGCGCGCCGGCAACACCGAAGGCTCGCGCTCGGAGCCGTCATAGTTGGGCGTGAAGTCGACCGTGTCCTTGTCGAGATCGCCGAGCAGCGCGTTCGCGACCTTGCCGAGACGCGCCTCGGTGTAGCGCATTGCCGCGGGTGGATCGGGATCCATCGAGCCGAAGTTGCCCTGGCCGTCGATCAGCGGCACGCGCATCGACCAGTCCTGGGTCATGCGGGCCAATGCGTCGTAGATCGAGCTGTCGCCGTGCGGATGGTATTTACCCATCACGTCACCGACGATGCGCGCGGACTTGCGGTAGGGCTTGCCGGCGACGAAGCCGCTTTCGTGTGCGCCGTACAGGATGCGGCGGTGGACGGGCTTCAGGCCGTCGCGGACGTCGGGCAACGCGCGCGCGACGATGACGCTCATCGCATAGTCGAGATAGCTCGACTTCATCTCGTCGACGATCGAGATCGTGGCGATGCCGGCGGGCTCGCCGCCGGTGGGTTCGGCGAGTGTGGTCTCGTCGGTCAAATCTGAACGCTTTCGGCTTGTGTCGGTATGATGACAGACCTTAGCCGAGGGGCCGGCGCCTTACCACCCCCGCGCACGCGTACGCACGCGAGGGCTGGTGGTTTCATCGATAATTGGAGGGTTATTTGCAGGCGGTCTTGGTCTTGTTGCCGGCGAGCGAGCAATCGTACGTGACGGTCTTGCCGTTCGCGAGCTTGGCGGTGACCATGCGGCCTTTCCTGACGGTCGTGGTGCGTTTGGCGACCTTGGTGTTGCCCATTGGCGTAGTGGTCTTGGTCGTGGTCGTGTGTGTCGCGACGGTCTTCGGCTGGACGCTGGTCTGCGCCTGGGTCGCGGCGACGGCTGCGGTGCCGGACAGCAGCGTAGCGCCGGCGAGGATCGCGAGGGGGAGGGACTTCTTCATGCGGGTATCCTCTCGTTTCGGCCTTGGTGGACGATGCGGAGAGACTGCGCCGGGGGACCTGAACGGAAAATGGCAGAAGGGTGAAATCGGCGTCATGAGCGCGACTGCTTCTCACCCCTCCCTGGAAGGGAGGGGCAGGGGGTGGGTCGGTTTCCGCATTGACTAGCAGTCGTGGTTTACAAC
>NZ_JACONT010000080.1 GCF_014358075.1 Sphingomonas albertensis
ATCCGGTCGCATCGCGCCGAAGTGCTGAAGACCGTGTTCGTCATGGTCAACAGCCTCTTCTACCACGGCTGGATGAACGACAACGAGGCGAGCTCCCTGAGCGGCCATCGCTACTCCTCGGAGGATTATGCGGAGGCGGCCTCGCTGGTCCTGCGAACCTATGCGTCGATGTTCTCGGTTGACGGCGTCAGCTTCGCCCATGTGGATGCGCACGCCGTGGGCAAGAACGCGCTAGTCTACGAACGGCTGCTGCTCGCCGCGTTCCGTCTCACCAAGTTCAGGGAGGCCGAGCTGTTCCTTGACGGCCTCCCCTACCGCGCCGACGGCGTGCGCGAGACAGTCACCGTCTCCTCCATCGATCCCGACGTCGAGCGCTCCCTGCGCCTCGGCTACATCCAGGCGCAGAACCAGGGGATGATCCGGTTCACCCACCTGCAGGAGGCCAATCCAGCCGTCTCCATGCGGTCCGTGATCGATCACGGCTTCGAGCGCGGCATCTTCCAGGACCTGCTCGAGTTGATCGAGCATCCCGTGCGCAGGTTCGTTCTGAAGCTGCCGGCCGTGCCAGAGGTGTTCGAGCAGTTCTTCGGACGCGACGATCTGTTCCGTGACGAGCTTGAGATGCTGCTCGCGCTCGACGTCGACAACTTCGGCACGTTCGAGGAGCTGATCTTCCAGATCACCGACCGCGTGACATCAATGGATATCTTCAAGGTGCAGCGGTACTTCAACTTCCTCAGCTGCGCCTATCAGCGACGCCTGGCCGACCTCGAGGATCCGGCCGAGCGCGCGGAGCTGACGCTGACTTCGACCCTTCTCGTCATCCGACACGCCGACCTCGTCGAGCAGATGCGGCTTATCTTTGGCGACGAGGACAAGTCCCGGGAGATCATCTCGCTTCTTACCATGGACCCGACCGAGCCGCACCTAGACCTTCAGTACCGCCCGTTCGTGGACGCCGGCGGCTATTACGTGATCGCGCCGCATGTGGTCGCGGCCTCGAACCTCGTGCGCAACACGATCGTCGCCAACCGCCTCCGCGCTTCCGCCATCGGTCCAAGGGACCGCATGGTCCATGCCTTGACCGAGGCCCTCCGCTCAGTCGGCTTCCTCGTCCGGAACGACTTCGAGACCAGGATCGCCGGCAAGGAGCTAGAACTGGATGTCGTCGCCTGGCGCGATGGGTCGCTTTTCCTGTTCGAGTGCAAGAACGCCTACCACCCGGTGTCCGTCCACGAGATGCGCAACAGCTGGGACCACATCCGCGGCGCAAGGAAGCAGCTCGACAAGCGGCGAGAGGTCCTTGCCGAAGCTGCGAACCAGGCGACGCTATTCCAGAAGCTCGGCTGGGAGATCGACCCGCCGTGCGACGTCCACACCGGCATCGTCATCGCGAACCGCGTCTTTCACGGAGCCAGCCTCAACGGCCATCCGATCCGCCAAGCCCACGAGCTGATCAATGTGCTGACCAGCGGACGCATCGTCGCGGACGAGGACAGTCTGTCGTTCTGGATCAGCCCCGACTTCCAGATCGCCGACTTGATCGCGTATCTCGGCACCGCGTCGATCGCCACCGACCAGCTTGAGGCGCTGGATTCCCGCGAGTGGCGCTATTCGATGGGATACCGCGAGCTCGCGTTCTCGTCCTACGTCCTCGACATGGCCAAGTGGGACCGTGAGCTGCGGGCCAGGCATGGCCCTCCGATCGCTGGCGGCCGGCGGGAGGGTGACGACTAAAGCATCGGCCGGCCGGGCCGCTGTCTCGCCGGAAAGTGGGGTTTTGGATGCTCGTCAGCGCCTGCTGCATCGGCCCGGCGCGGCGGTGTACCGGACATCCAGGGCCCGGCGCGAGGAGGGTCGCCTCGCGCCGGGGGCTTCACGCCATGAGCGGATGGTGGCTGGTCGGCACCGGGACGTGGTTGGGGTCGAGATCTCCCGCGGGGGAGATCTTGAACCAGATCGCGTAGAGCGCGGGCAGGAACACCAGCGTCAGGATCGTTCCGCCGATCGTTCCGCCGATCAGGGTGAAGGCGAGCGAGCCCCAGAACACCGAAAAGGTGAGCGGTATGAAGGCCAGCACCGCTGCCATCGCGGTCAGGATCACCGGCCGCGACCGCTGGAC
>NZ_JACONT010000008.1 GCF_014358075.1 Sphingomonas albertensis
GCCCTCCAGCGACTTTGCAGCGTCTTCAGTGCATCTCGACGTCGGCGGCCGTGAGCAGGATCGGTGGCTCGCCTCCAAGACGCTTCACGAACTCGAGACGAGCAATCCGGTGTATGTCGGCCTCGAATTCGACGAAGATCTCCATCGCGGTCTCGGCGTCCACGACTTCGTAGTCGTTGTTCAACATCTGGGCGAGAGCCGCGCTCGTCATCAGGAACTCGACCTTGCCAAGGTCCGTCGTACCGACGAAGCCGACGCTTTCCCTATCGGTCACCCAGTAGCTGTTGCCAGGTTCGAAACGGATGACCGGACGTGACATGACGGGTCCCTCAAAGTCGTAGCGGGCGGCACCTCCGAAGCTAGACGCTAAGACCGCCTCGGCAAGGACCGATGCGAACGACCGTGAGTCCTCGCATCGCATCACCTCATTTTAAGCGGCGCGCACATCCGAACGGTCGATGCCTTGGTCGTTCGCTGCGTTGCCGCCTGACAGAGGTACTGCAGGGGCGAGTTGCGATACCTGGCGGCGATAGGCGAGGATCATCGAAATCAAGGTGAACATGGCAGTTCCAACGTGAATGCTGCGATGCAGCGAAGCGCGTTCATCACGCGCTCCGCGTCCGATCGCAAACGCACGTATGGAATATGCGATTGCACCAAACGAAATCGCCGTTGAAGTCAGGACGAGCATCAGAACCGGAGACGTTCGTTCGGGGTCATACCGATCGTTCGCCTCGTCGTGAAGGTCGCCCAGAGGCACACATCGCTGCGAAGGCTTGACCGGTGTTCCTACTGTCCTGTCGCGTGAGCCCTTGCCGAAGATGCCCTGTCTCGCACTGAGGTACGGTTCGCTCGACGAGGGTCGGAGCGGTGGAACCGCTCCCCGCTCTCTCCGCTGGTCAATTGTGCTTGACGCTCAGGCCTTCGAAACCGACCGAACTCCCACCGCCTGTGTCCTGCGTGTAGTTGCCGGCCTTGAAGTAAAGCTTGCTGCTGTCGAAGCTCGCGTCGAGGTACGTGGTCTGGGAACTGCCGTTGACCGTGACCTTGAGGAGGCCACCCTTTTCCAGGGTGATGGAATAGCTGAACCACTGCTTCAGCGGGATGCCCGACACGATCGTCAGACGCGTTCTGGGACTGCCGGATGCCGTCGTGTTCTGCTTCATCACGTCGGCGTGGATCGTGCCGTTCGTATAGTGCAGTTCGACGGGCGGCCGCGGCGTCGTAGCTTCCTGATGGATCTGCCCGATGACGATGTCTCCGCTCGCCGGCAGGTCGTAGATGTTGACCCTCGCAGCCTGGGCGGCACAGCCGTCGTCGACGTTCCAGGTGCGGTTCTCCTTCAGTTCGGATCGCGGATATCTAGAGTTCGGCGTAGTCGCCAGTCCGCTGGTCGGCACCCTCATCACGATCCTGGCTGCCGTCTGGCGTTCGAAGAACTGGCTCGAATAGCTCGACAACTGGCTGCCGGAGATCGTGTCCGGCTTGCCGTCGCCGTTGGCGTCCACCGGAAGCTGGAGCGTGCCATAGGAGGAGGTGCTGGTGGACGTCGGTATCGCTATCGAACATTCCGCGTAGGCTGCGGGTCCGAAAATCGCGGCTCCCGCAAGAACGGCGACGCTCAGCATTCGATGTGTCGATCTTGTCATGTCTTACCCTCCTGTTTGCCGCGGTCCGTCCTCGGCCGGCACATACGCCGTCCACACGCCCGCCGCGTCAGCATCCTCACGAAGGACGGGTCGGACGTTTCGCCCGTTGTGCTCGTCACCTCCGACTCGAAGACGTTCGTTGACGTCGGCGGCATTCAATCACGGGTCGGACGAGAGGTCAATTAGTTGTATGACAACATTGAAGTAGATGTTGCGCCGTCGCCTCTCGCGGCGAATTTGCATCATGAAGACTCGTCCGGCGGACCGCGCCGTAGGCTGTATCTTCTGCCGATCCACCATGGACGGTCTTAGTGGTCAGATCCTCCCGAACACGTCCAGGCGCATGGTCCCGGTACGCCTCCCCCCACGATCGTCCGTGTCAGACGCGGACGTGAGCCAGTCGTGGCGAAAGAAGGTGGATGAGGAGCAGACCGAGAACGTACACGCTGCCGGCGACTGCGAAGATCGCCGCGTAGCTTCCGGTCGTCTGCAGCATGTACCCGACGAACTTCGCCATCATCATTCCTCCGATCGCGCCGGCGGTTCCGCCTATGCCGACCACGGAGCCCACCGCGCCCTTCGGAAACATGTCGGACGGGAGGGTGTAGAGGTTGGCCGACCAGGCCTGATGCGCAGCCGTGGCCAGACCGAGGATCGCGACGGCGCCCCAGAGGCTTGCGACGTACTGGACGAAGAAGATCGGCATGACCGCGATGGCGCAGGCGAGCATCGTGAGCTTGCGCGCCCGGTTCGCGGTCATGCCGCGGCTCATCAGCTTCGACGAGGTCCATCCCCCGGCGACGCTGCCGAAATCGGATATGAGGTAGATCACCACCAGCGGCGGACCGAAGCTGACGAGGTCCAGGCCGTATCGCTTCTGGAGGAAGTCGGGCGTCCAGAAGAGGAAGAGCCACCAGATGGGGTCGGTCAGGAACTTGCCCAGTGCGAACGCCCACGTCTCCCGATAGCGGAGAAGTCGTCCCCAGCCGATCCTCTCGACCGGATGGACCGGGTCGCTCTCGATGTGTGCCAGCTCCGCAGGCGATATGCTCTTCACTTCGCGAGGCCGCCGATAGAGCGCGATCCATGCGACCAGCCAGACGAGGCTGGCCGCGCCGGTGACGATGAACGCCATGCGCCAGCCATACGCGAGCGTGATGGCGGGGACCACGAGCGGCGTGATGACCGCGCCGATGTTCGCGCCGGCGTTGAACACGCCCGTGGCAAACGCCCGCTCTCGCGCGGGAAACCACTCCGAAACCGCTTTAATGCCTGACGGGAAGTTGCCGCTCTCGCCGACTCCGAGAATCGCGCGCGCGATCGAGAACTGCGTCGCCGTGTTCACGAAGCCGCACAGGGTGTGCCCCACGGTCCAGATCACGAAGGCGATGGAATAGCCGATGCGGGCGCCGGCGACGTCGACGATCCTCCCGAAGCTCAGATACCCGATCGCATAGGCGGCCTGGAACCAGAAGATGACGTCCGCATAGGTCGTCTCGGACCAGCCGAGATCGGTGGAGATCGTCGACTTCAGCACGCCGATCATCTGCCGGTCGACGTAGTTGATCGCCGTTGCGGCGAAGAGCAGGCTGCAGATCAGCCAGCGATAGCGGCCCATCCGCGATACGGCGTCCTCTGGTCTGACGAGCTCGCTCATGACCTCGGGCCCTGGACATGATCAGCGACCGCCGGTGTCGCCGCTACGATCCGGCATTCCAGCCGTTCGGAGCCGAACCAGGCCTCGACGGCGTCGCCGACCGCCACCCGATGGACGCCGGTGACCGCTCCCGTGGATATCCACTGCCCTTTCGAAAGCCCGACTCCTCGGGCCGCGGCAAGCTCCGCCAGGAAGCGGACTGCGCCCCACGGGCCATCCAGCATCGTGGCCGTGGTCGCGGAGCCGACCTCCGCACCATTGATCAGAAGCTTCACCGGAACCGCGTCCAGATCGAGGGACCGCCAGCCTTCGAACTCGGGACCGACGAGCAGACCGTGATTGTTGCCGAAGTCCGAAGCGGTGACCGCGGGTCCGAGTTCGTTGATGGAGGTCAGCGGCGAACTCGCGATCTCGATGCCGATCGCGACGGAGTCGACGAGGGATCGCGCCTCCTCCATCGTCCATTCGTGCTTGTCGGGATCGGGAGACGAACCCAGTCGAAGAAGGAACTCGGCTTCGACCGCTGCGAAGCCTTCTTCGATGACCGGCATCGCCGCTACGGAGCCGTGTTCGGCGTCCACGATGGACGACGTGAAGATCGGACCCGCAAGTCTGTTGGCGCCGAACCTGCTGTCGAAGGGGGCGTTTATGCGTCCGAGCTTCCAACCGCCGACCGGTTCGCCGTGCAGCGCGATCGCGCGATCCTGGACGACGTACGCTTCCTCGAGCGAGCCTGGGGCCTCACCCGGATACGCGTCGAAGCCGGAGGCCGACCGTCTCGCTTCCACGAAGCTCCGTGCGATGCGCTCGTGCCGAGCCGCGACCTCTTCCATTTCCACTGTCTTCTCCTTGAACATGGTGCCGCTAGCGCGCCGCAAGGCGCACGAAGGCCGGATCCGTAAGGTACGGCATGCGTGACGCCTGTCTCTCCCGGGGCGGCTCAACGTACATGGACGTCGCTGCCGTTCGTCCAGAGCACGGGTTGCCTGATCGGGAAGTTCCGGACGATCTCGGGGTCCGTCGGGTCGGCCGGCAGCGTGCGCCAGAGCGAGACCCAGTCAGGCCGATCGAGGGCGAGCCCGCCGAACAGCAGACTGGGCTGGCGCACCGGCAGGGCATCGAAATGCTCGACGTCCGCCGGATGAGGCCAGCGGCCCTTGTTCCGAATGAAGGGCGCCATGAAGCCGATCGCATCGGCGACCGAGCCCCCGCCTGGTCCGGCGGCGGTCCACAGCTTTCTCGAGCCCGGCGAGAGGATCTGGCAGGCGGTCGCGAGAACGTCGAGGTTGAAGAGCAAGTAGCTGTAGGGCTTGGTGCGGGACAGTTCGAGCGGCTGCCGCCCCCCGGCGGCTATCTGGTTCGGAACGATCACCGTCCGAAACCGGGTCCTGAATCCGACCAGCGCGTCTTCGTCGGCGAGTAGGTCCGCGAACGCGGCGCATTGGAGAAGCCAGCACGTGCCGTGGTTGTTCTTCTGACCCCGTTCCTCGATGCCGGCCGCCGAAGTCGTCAGCCATCCGAGATAGCTGCGGAACCAGGCGGCGACGTCTGTCCTGAACCTTGCGTCGAAGCCGGGCGCACGCAGGTCGCTGAGCAATTTCGCGCCTCGCGCGACTTCGACGATCTGCAGGGTATCGATGATGCCGATCGCCCGGCCAGTGTCGCGCCCGATGATGGCCTGGGCATGCGCGAGATCGGGAGACATCCGGGTTTCGGGCGCCACGAACCAGGCGTTCAGATGCTCTGCGGCGGCCCGCGCGTACCGGCTATCCCCCGTCAGACGCCACGCCGACGCGAGTGCCGGCATGCGGACGCCGAACGCTATCAGCGCGTCGCGGTGCCCGTCGAACTTCTCCGGGTTGGAGAAGCCGTCCCGCCTCACGTAGGGGCCGCCCGGATGCGCGGGATCCGGCCACCAATAGTCCGCTTCGGAATAGTAGTCGTGCACGCCGCCCGGGCTGCGAGGTGCCGGGATCGAGGTTATCGTGCGGGGAGCCTCTCGCAGATACGCGTCGGCGGCGCGTACCACGCGATCATGCTCGATGGTCTGCAGATCCAGTTGTTCGGCGTACGCCGGCGTAGGGACGATCGACGCCGCGGATGCCGCGATCATGAATGACCGGCGATCGATCACGGCGTGACGACGCCAAGGAATGTCCCCACAGCCTGCCGGAGCTGACCGGTCCAAGGCTCAACGAGCGACTGGGGCATAGGACCGGTATTCCAGTGCAGCCGGATAGCCGTCGACGGTGCGCGGATAGCTTCCCGGTCCCCAAGCCCAGGAGGCTCTCGTGAGAAGGCCGTCCAGTTCCTTGGGTTCGAGGCGCAGCTCCTTGTACGGCCACTTCTCCAGCTGGCCGCGGTAGGATGCGAGGAAGTCCGTCGCCTTCCGGAGACCGCGCCTCTTGGCGTCCTTGTATCCCCAGAGGTCCTTTCCGAGGCACCCGGCCATCTCCGCCACGTCGTATGCGGGCGTCAGGGCGTAGATCGAATAATGGAAGCTTCGAGTCCGGGCGGTCTCGGCCGGCAGGCGGCCATCGACGTCCATCTGTGCGGAGATGCGACGAGCGGGAAACTGGTCGACGACCCTGCGCGCCACGTCGGGGCGGCGGGCGAACAACGCGTACTGGGTTATCTGGCTGTCGAACCAGATCCCGTGGTTGTTCCTGGCCGCCTGCTCCGCCCGTCCGTTGGGACTGGTGAGCATCCAGTCGACGTAGCGACCGAACCATCCCTCGAGCGCCTTCTGCTCGTCCGTCGTGATCGCCTTGGACGGGGCGAGCAGGCCGACGGCATCGACGACGGACTGGAACGCGCTCGTATCGAGGACGCCTTCGGCTCTTCCGTCCTCCCGACCGCGCACCGCCTGGGCGAAGTTGGCGTTCGGGTTCATCGCGGTCGCCGGATCGAGAAACCAGGTCCGGATGAGCAACGCGGCCTTCTTCGCGTATCGGATGTCGTCGCTGTAGTAGTAGGCCAGGGCGAGCACGCGGACGTCACCGCTCAGTAGGCCGATCGCGGTCCTGTCGTAGCTGTTCGTTTCACGCGCCGGATTGATCACGCCGTCGCGACGGACATAGGGTCCATTCGGGTTCGCCGGATCCGGCCACCAATAGGGCGCGATGCTGAGATAGTCGTGCCGGTCTCCCGACGGCGGAAGCGTGGTCTTGTCGGTGACCGCTCCCGGACGCCGAAGCAGCGCTGCGTCGGCCTGCTTCAGGAGTTGCCGGTAGGCCGCGGATACCGTCGGATCGGTGTCGCGGACCGCCTTGATCGCGATCAGCTCGTCGGGCTTCAGGAAGAAGGTCCGACGACCGCTGAACGCGGGCGCGTATCCTTCCACGCCGCTGCAGGTCGGCCGGATTGGTTGGAGCGTCGGCGAAAAGGCCGCCGCCGCGCACGAAAGCGCAGCGGCGGTAAACGCCAGAACCGGGGAGAGGACGGTTCGGACAGATCGCATCACATGCGAACCCTGAAGCCGACGAAGTACTGCGTCCCGCTGTTGGAGACCTCGGCGATGCTGTCTTCGCCGCCCTTGTAGAAGACGTCCTTGGTACCGGTGAGGTTCAACGCTTGAGCCTTCAGCTGGACGTTGTCGGTCAGGTTGTACTGGGCCGACAGGTTCAGGAAATCGGATCCGCGAACCGAACGGTTCGTCCCGCCGTTCGGCTTGTAGTAGTCGGATCGATACCGGTACGAGGCACGGATCGAGAAGCCGTACTTCTCATAGTACACCGAGCCGCTCGCCGTCCATTTCGACAGGCCGATGAGATTGGCCGGATCAAGATACGGCGCGAGCGTGGACGTGTCGGGATATTCGAAGTTCGCAAACGCCCGGTTGGCGGACGCCTGGATGCCGAACCCGTCGAGCGGCGACGGCAGCCATGTGAAGGCGTGGCTGCCCTGCACCTCGACGCCGTACAGATTGCGCGTCTTCGGATCGTTCGCCGGCGCGGTCGGATTGATCGTCAGATCGACCGTCTGCCGGGGACCGCCGTTCGTGATCGTCGTGACCGTGATGGGCGTCGGGATCGACTGGTTCGCACCGATGACGGCTCCCTCGACCCATTTGTAGTACCCTGCCACCGACAGCAGCGTATCCTTGGAGGCGTAGAGTTCCAGCGAGACGTCGGCGTTCCACGCCCGCAGCGGCTTCAGGTTCGGATTGCCGGTGGTCGCATTGAAGATGATGTTGTTGACGCCGGTTCCGGTCGACGGATTAAGGTTGATGCCGGCACCGAAGCTCTCGATTCCGGATCGCGAGATCGCCCGGTATCCCGCCAGTCGCAGCTTCAACTGGTTGGAGAGTTCGAAGGCCAGGTTCGAACTGGGTAGGAAGTAGTTGTACTTCCCCTTGGCCGTGTTCGACGTGAGCGCGCCGGTCGGATCCACCGCGACGGTGTAGTTGTCGGACCCCGTGTCGACGGTGACAAGGTAGGCCTGACGGAACCCCTTCGAGACGATGTCGGTCTTGATCCACCGCAGTCCGACGTTGCCGCTGAACGGGATCGAACCGAGATCGGATTTGAAGCTGGCCATAGCGTACGCTGCGTAGATCCGCTCACGGACGTCGATGTCGCTCGGATCACGGCCATCGGCCGGGTACGGCAGCGCGTCATCGCTGCCGGTGAATGTCCGGAAGAGGCATTCGTTGTCGAAGGTCGCCCACTGGTTCAGGTTGGTCTCGCCGCTGAAATAGGACCGGGTGGTGAACGGGGCCCTGCAGTTCTGGTTCGCTGCGGTGATGAGTTGGGCCGGCGTCTGCCCGTTGACCGGGACCAGCGTCGCGAGATCGCTGTTGCGGGCGTTGTCGTTTGTGCGCTGGTGGTTGGAGATTCGCCCGCCGACCTTGATCTGGTTGAAGAACCCGTCGAAGTCCCGTGAGACGTCGGCGCGACCCGCCCAGATCTTGTCACGCCGGTCGGTGACGAACCGGTTCCGGGCATACACGGACGTCGCGGTCGCGGAGAGGAAGCTGGCGGGATCCGTCACGTCGAAACCGTTTCCGAAGGTCACGTCGGGCACGACGTTGTCGCCGACGTACGTCAGGGTGTAGGGCACCCGTGTCGTCGAGCGCATCCGGGTCTGCCGCTGCGTCTCCGTCCGCTGGGAGTCGGAATAGGATCCGTCGACGGAGAAGGTCCAGCGGTCGGGACGCCAGATCAGGTTGAGACCGCCACCGTAGTACTTCTCGCTCCGTTCCCGACGCTCGAGCTGGTCCTCGATGTTCGAGTTGCCGCTGTAGCTGATCAACGCGCCCTTCGAGTAGCCGTTCGTCCCATCTCCGATGATCAGCGGCTTCACGCCGCGCAGACCTTCGGCGATCGCGAGCACGTTGCGCTTCTCCAGGCTTGCGCGGTTTGAGAACTGTCCATCGATCGCGACCTCGAACGTCGAGGACGGCCGCCACTGCAAGGCACCGATGACGGCGTCGCGGACTTCGGCAGTCTGCTGGGTGCGGAAACTACGCGAGGAGTTGGCGAAGTAGACGGGACCGACCGTCTCGCCGACTGCGACCGGAACCTGCCCCGTCGCAGGCGCCACCGACCTGGGGCCCGTCGCCAACGTGCAGTTCACTCCCGCCCCGGCCGCCACGAGCGCGCCGGCGGTCCCGGTGATGAGGGAAGGGTTGTTCGCCGAGGTGTTGCACGCCTGGAAAGTGGCGTTCGCGTTGTAGTAGTCTTCGGGTGCCGTGGTATCCTGGCGCTGGTAGCCGATGCTGATGCCGATGTCGCCGATGCCGGTCTTGAACTGATCGGTGTACGAGATGTTCGCGCGATAGCCGAGACCGTCGTCCTGGTAGACGTCGTCGGACTTCGGCTGGAAGTCGGCGCGGATCTCGGCCTGGAGACGACGCTTGCCGTAGTCGAGCGGCTTCAAGGAGCGCAGTTCGATGATGCCGCCTACGCCGCCTTCAAGGAAGTCGGCCTGCTGGGTCTTGTAGACCAGGACGCCGTTGACGAGTTCGGACGGGAACTGCTGGAACGCCACCGAACGGTCGCCGCCCGCGGTCGAGACTTCGCGCCCGTTGAAGGTCGCGAAGCTGAGCGTGGGCCCGAGGCCGCGAACGGAGATCTCGTTGGCGTTGCCCTTGAAGCGGTCGGCCGACACGCCAGCCAGCCGTTCGAGCGTGTCGCCCACCGAATTGTCCGGCGTGGAGCCGATCTCGTCGCTGACGAGGCCGTCGACGACGACGCTCGAGTTGCGCTTGAGCTCGATCGAGGTCCTCTGCGTCGCCCGCGCGCCCGTCACGACGATGTCGCCGCCCGACGCGTCCACCTCGGCCGCCGCCCGCGCGATCGGGTCGGTCGTGGGAGCAGCGATGTCGGAGGTCTGCTCCCGCGTCGGGTCGAGCGCGCCGCCCTCGGGCTGAACGGGGTTGCTCTGCACGGAGGGGGACGCCGCGCTGCTACCGACCGGCGAAGACGGCGCCGCTGCCGGGTCCTGCGCAGGCGCGTTCTGGGGAGCTCCGATGGCGGCACTGGAGAGCACCGACCAGGCGGTCGTCATCAGCAGCGCGGAATAGGCGCACCGATGGATACGTGATTGCTTCATTCGAGCTTCCTCCCTGTTCCCGCCGCACCTCATCGAGGTTGCGTGGCCCGGTTGTCACCGGTGTCATGCGACTCACCTAACACACCGAAACTAACTGTCAATAGTTGTATGACAACCTCCAGTTCAGTTCTGCGGAGGCGCTCGGCACCGCCATGGCTACGCCGCACTCGACGAGCGACCGGAAGGCACCTGTCGTGGATCGGTAGGGCTGACTCGCCACGTCCTTGGCCGTGCATTTGCCGTAACCCTTCGTCTGCAGTCGCTTCACTTCGCCCGTGCCGAACGTGACCGCCCCTTCGGATCGGGCGACCGGAACGGACGAGAAGCTCGCGAAGGCCATGTCGATCCTGGCGATCTTCGCGGTCCCCTTCACCGTGAGGAAGTCGGTGCGCGAGATGCTTCCGTGAGCCAGCCGGTACTTCGTGACGATCGTTGCACGAGGATCCTTGGTAGCGTCCTCCCCGCCCATCCTGTCGAGGGCGTCCTGCCGCCACGTCACATCCGTCACGGGCCCGCGCGTAGTGACGCGGACGTCCTTGAACCAGGCCAACGGCATGAGCACGCTGCCGTCGGTCAGGGTGATCCTGGGCAGTAGGAGCGGATAGTCGGCGTCCGCCGATCCCTGCAGCATGCCCGGTGAGAACGGCACCGGGAAGTACGGGTTGTGCATGTGCTGTCCTTCCGCCCCGTTTATGATCGGAAGGCCGATGACCGTGCTCCCGTCGCGGATGGTCACGACCGCCCGGTCGTGCTCACCGCGGGCGAACCAGGTGGTCGTGGACTTCGGAAGGGTCTTCAGCCAGCGCTCGTAGCCGGCGTCCGGGGCGCGTCCGCGGTATCCCAGATCGCTCCAGATGGCGTCTGTGTAGATGTATTGTCGCGCGAGGCTGAGGTTCTCGCCGAATATGCGATGCTTGCCGCGGTATGCATCGGTCCTCCGCCCCTGATCCCAGAGATCGACCGACCCGGTGGCCGGATCGACCCAGAAGTCCATGTACCTGGCTGCGATGCGCGACGAGAACGCGTAGGCCATCCGTTCCTCGGTCGGCGTCAGCACCTTCAGCCGTGCCGCTGCGGTGAGCACCTCGAGGAACGCCGTCTCGCCGTACGTGCCGATGCTGCGGCCGTACTCCCAGCCCTCGCCCCGCATGTTGAAGCGCGGCAGCATGAGGTCGACGGAACGGCGCAGCCATCCCCTCACCTCCGGGGTCGGCGCCATGCCCGTCTCGACAAGACGCTGCGCGATCTCCCCGATCAGCAGGACGCTGTACCGGTCGAAACGCCCCTTGCCTTCCGTCTCGTCCGCGAAGCCGTACTCGCCCGAGTAGCGGCGATAGTGGTCGAGCGTACGCTCCAGCAGTCGATCACTCCCCTTCTCGTCCTCCCATCCCATGAGGAAGCGGAGTCGTGCTATCGAAAACGCCACCCCGTAGTAGTTGTTGGGAAGGTCGATCAGCGAGAGGTCCGGCCGGACGAACCTGTGCCAGTCGAGTCTCGCCTTGAGGAGCGCCAGCGTCGCCGGCGACACGGCCTCTTCCAGTAGTCCGGCCTGCTTCAGGCGGTGGAGCGCGGATACGTAGTAGTAGATGCCCCATGTGTCGTTCGGGTCGCCGACGGTGAGGTCCGCGATCGTCGCGAAGTCCTTGAGACGCTGAGGAAGGCGCGGGTCGCCTTTCGGCAGGTCCAGCACCCTGTACGACATGGCCGCGGCGATCTTGCCCGGCAGGAACTTGTCGCCGCTCTTGAAGACCTCGACGCCGCCCAGCCTCATGTTCCGCTTGTCGCGCAGCAACTGGGTCAGCAGAGCCTCCATCTGCGGCATCAGCCGCCGTTCCACCGTATCGTGCATGGCGGGAGCGGTGGCGTAGGTCGGACCGTGCGGACGCGCGGTCCAGTCCGACGCGGAAGCGCCCGGCTCGGACGCGCCGGCGGTGAGCAGCGGGAGAGCGAGCAGGACGCGGAGATTGCGCAGGGTCATCTAGCGGCTCCATGTCTGGAAAGATCGTATAGGGCTGTTCCTGCGAGAACGTAGGCCCCAGCGCCGTAGAACTGGGTGTCCGACGCCGCGACGCTGTCCGGGCGGTCGCTGACCTGCTGTACCCAGCCGAGCATGCCGTCGGGTTGGACGCTGCGTTCCAGTGCCCCCCACCCGCGGATTGCGGCCGGTCGATAGGTCTGCGCATCGAGGATCCCGACGTCGACGCCCCAGGCGAACGCGTAGGTGAAGAACGCGGTGCCGCTCGTCTCGGGCGGGGTGTCCTTTCCGTCGTCGAGCAGTGACGGCGCCCAGAAGCCGTCGGGCTTCTGCAGTCCAACGATCCGCGCGGCCATGTCACGGAACAGGCCGACGTAGTACGCTCTCTGCGGGTCGGTTTTGGGAAGTTCGTCCAGGATCCGGACGAGACCCGCCATCACCCATCCGTTCCCCCGGCTCCAGAAGAGCTTGCGGCCCTTCGCGTCGCGCCGCTCGAAGAAGCGGCTGTCACGGAAGAACAGCCGGTCCTTGCGGTCGTAGAGATAGTCGGTGGTCGCACGGAACTCCTCATGCGCGAAACGGGCGTACCGTGGATCACGGGTTGCCCGGGAGAACTGCAGCAGCGTCGGCGGCGCCATGAACAGCGCATCGGCCCAGCACCACCGCTGCGTGCAGATCGGATCGCCGTGTCCGCTGGGGTTGGGGCGGAACACGAGATCACCGACCGGCGGGTTGGCGAGGACCGCGTCGAAATAGGCCTTCGCAGGAACGACCGCCTCGCTTCCGGCCCCATGTGCAGCCGCCCAGATCCACGCCTGCGCGATCAGTTGGTCGTCGGCGTGGAAGGCCTTGTCGCCGAGCCGCCAGCGCTGCGCGCGTCCTAGTTCGACGATCGCCCGGGCATATGCGGGATCGCGTGACCGATCGGCCAGTTCCGTCAGCGCGACCCAGAAGGTCGCCTGCTGCCAGTCCCGGGGATCGCGTACGCTGCGCGACGCCGCCGGCATGTGCTCGAACGCATTCCTGTGATCGAGCTGCCACGTCGCCACCCGCTCGGTCGACTTCAGGATGGCGGCAGGAGCGGGCATCTGCGGAGCGGGCGACGCCTGAGCCGTCATGGCCACGGCAGCGGCAAGAATCGCGTTCAGGAGCATGTCTCACCTCCGCTGGGTTGACTGGGTCTCGAGGATTGGATCAAGCGCATTTCGTCGCTGGCGGCCGGGGCGAACGGCACCGCCCCCCTGCTCGACCTTCCGCCGACAGGGTGCGCGAGCCACATGGATGGGTTCGCCCAGCCAAGACCGGTCTCGCTCGCGATGGCCGTCCGTACGACCGGTCCGACCTTCCGTCTCAACGACGTTTCTTCGAACGTGGCCGCAAAGCGCCTTCCGGTCGGCGCGCCCGCTCGCTGGAGGGCCGTCGTCGTCCAGCCTCGGAAATATGCCAGCTCTCGGTCGCAGCCAACGGGCCGCGCCATCGCCACGGCTTCGCGTGTCAGAACGCACGCGGCGTCTGCAAGGAAACTGCCCCTCAAATCCATCTCCTCCGATCAGGCTCTTGCCTTGACACCGGTAGCATTCCTCTTTCCTTTAAGTTGCGATGTCAATAAGGTTGTCACACAACTGTGGTAGTCGGGGGGAGGCAGCGTGTCGAAGAACAGTACCGAGCGTCCGATCGTGTCGGCACCGAGGACGCGGCTGCCACGCGTGGATGGACCATCCGTGTTCCAGCAAGGGACGGAGTGCATCGCGGGTGGGATCGAACGATGATCACGTCCGCGGCGAAGTTTCAGGCCCGTGCGGACCGCTCAGTCGAGGTCGCCGGCGGTGCTGGTCGCGGAGAGCGGATCGTAAGGCGGCCGGGTAGACGGGTCGATGAGGACCGCGACGTGGGGGAATGCCTGGCTCCGACCGTGGACGCGCCACGAGCGACCGTGAAACCGAAGGACGGTGCGCGTTGGCGGATGTAGCTCTGGCTGCGCTCGGCTCCGGTTCTCGTGAGTCGGGTGGATCCGTCCGTGGGAGCAGCCCCACGATCAACGACGTCGCCCGAGTGGCAGGCGTATCGAAGAAGACGGTCAGCCGGGTCATCAACGACTCCCCGCTCCTTCGGGTCGAGACGCGGCAGCGGGTCGAGCTGGCCATCGCCGAGCTGGGATTCGTTCCGAACCTTCAGGCCCGAGGCCTGGCCATGGGACACAACTCCCTCATCGGGCTCATCCATGACAATCCCAACTCGCAGATGGTGCTGGGAGTGCAGCAGGGCATACTCGAGGCGATCAGGGATACCGATTTCGCGCTCGTCGTACGGCCGGTGGATCGCGGATCGCCGGGAATGATGGACGACGTTCGTCGCTTCCTCGAGCGGCAGCGCCTCTTCGGCGTGATGCTCCTGCCGCCCATCTCCGAGAACGACCTGCTGGCGCGACACTGCGCCGAGCTAGGATGCCGGTACGTCCGGATGGGATCGGCGCGGCTCGACGCGGACGCCCACTGCGTCTCGTCGAACGATGCCGAAGCCGTCGCGGCTGCTACGCGCCATCTGATCGTGCGTGGACACAGGCGGATCGGACTTGTCGCCGGTCCGCACGGATTCCGGTCCGCCAAGGAACGTCGCGCAGGGTTCGAAGCGGCACTGAACGAAGCGAACGTGGCTCTCCCTCGCAGCCTGATCGCGCAGGGAGACTATCGTTTCGATTCCGGCGTCATTGCGGGGAGCCGCCTGCTCGACCAGGTTCCGCCCCCGACCGCGATCTTCGCCTGCAACGACGAGATGGCAGCGGGCGTTCTACACGCTGCGCGTCAGCGAGACCTTGCGGTCCCACGTGATCTTTCCATCATCGGCTTCGATGACACTCCCATAGCCGCGCACGTCTGGCCCCCGCTGACCACGGTTCGTTGGCCCATACAGGCTATGGGCCAGGCCGCGGCACGCAAGCTGCTCGACGGATCATCGGATGCGCCTGCACCTCCGTCGGTGTTCCCGTCCAAACTCATCGTGCGCGGCTCCGTCGCGGATCTGGAAGTCGGACCATGACCGCCACCCGTCCCCCTTTGCCTCGCACGCCTGCGCGAAGGCCACAGACCACTCGTTTCCACAGCCGGCGCTGCCCCAGCGACCAGAACCATCGGAGCATTCCAATGTACGACCGTACCTACTACGCCACGCACCCCGACATGATGGAATGCGTCTCCAACGACGAACTGCGCGACCGCTATCTGATCCAGGGCCTGTTCCGCGACGGCGAATGCGTGCTGAACTATACGCATGCCGAGCGTTTCGTGATCGGCGGCGTCGCGGTAGCGAGCGGTAGCGTGAAGCTGCCCGACCAGACCGAGCCGGCGTCTGCGGCAGGCCACCCGTTCCTGGAGCGCCGCGAACTGGCTGTCGTCAACGTCGGCAAGGTATCCGGCACCGTCACGGTCGACGGCGAGACGTTCACGCTGGGCAACAAGGACTGCCTGTACGTGACGATGGGCGCCAAGGACGTGCAGTTCTCCGGCGACGGCGCGCGCTTCTATCTGGCGTCGTGCCCCGCGCACAAGGCGTTCACGACCCGCGTCATCTCGGTCCGAGATGCGACGACGCTGGAGCGTGGCTCGCTCGAGGAGTCGAACGAGCGGACGATCCATCAGATGGTCATTCCGGGCATCTGCGAAAGCGCCCAGCTCGTCATGGGCCTCACCGTGCTGAAGCCGGGTTCGGTATGGAACACGATGCCGCCGCACATCCACGAGCGTCGCAGCGAAATCTACTTCTACTTCGAGCTCGACGATCTCGAGAAGGACCGCGTGTTCCACTACATGGGCGAGGGCGAAGCTACCCGCCACATCGTAATGGGTAACGAGGAGGCGGTGATCAGCCCGCCCTGGTCGATCCACATGGGTTCAGGGACCAAAGCGTACGCGTTCATCTGGGCGATGGCGGGCGAGAACCAGGACTACACGGACATGAACGTTCTCGACATCTGTCAGCTGGCTTGAAGGCGATGGCCAGCCTCTTCGACCTCACAGGCAAGGTCGCGATCGTGACGGGCGCCAACACGGGCATAGGACAGGCGATCGCCTTGGCCCTCGCCTCGGCCGGTGCGGACGTAGCCTGCGTCGGACGCACGCCAGCCGAGGATACCGCGGGTAGGATCAGGGCGATGGGGCGCAGGGCGGAGATCATCTCCGCCGACCTCTCGACGATCGACCCGGTCGAACGCATCGTCGACGAGACGGCGGCGAAACTGGGCGGGGTCGACATCCTGGTGAACAACGCCGGCATCATCCGGCGAGCGGACGCGGTCGACTTCACGGAAGTGGACTGGGATGCGGTGGTCGATACCAATCTGAAATCCGTGTTCTTCCTCAGTCAGGCGGCGGGGCGGCACATGATCGCCCGCGGCAGCGGCAAGATCATCAACATCGCCTCCATGCTCACGTTCCAAGGCGGGGTGCGCGTCCCGAGCTACACGGCCTCGAAGAGCGGGATCGGCGGCCTCACCAAGCTTCTTGCGAACGAGTGGGCGAGCAAGGGGATCAACGTCAACGCGATAGCACCCGGCTACATCGCGACGGCCAACACCGCAGCGCTTCAAGCGGACGAGACTCGAAACAGATCCATCCTCGAACGGATTCCAGCCGGTCGTTGGGGTGATGCGTCCGATCTGGGCGGCGCGGCCGTCTTCCTCTCCAGCCGCGCAGCGGACTACGTCCAGGGACACGTCCTGGCCGTCGACGGCGGATGGCTCGCACGCTGATGGTCATCGGCTCCCGACGTCTCCTCGCCTTCGGCGAGACCATGCTTCGCATGTCGCCTCCGGGCCGCGAACTGCTGATGCAGACCCCCAGGCTCGACGTCTGGGTCGCTGGCGCCGAAGCCAACGTCGCGACTGCGCTTGCACGGCTGGGACACGACGTCGGCTTCGCCAGCCGCGTGCCCGACAACGATCTGGGACGTTCGGCGGTGACGACGCTGCGCGGGCACGGCGTCGACACTGCGGGCATGAAGCTTGGCGGCGATCGGATGGGACTGTACTTCGTCACGTCCGGTGCTGGCATGCGGGCCACCGAGGTGATCTACGACAGATCGGGATCCTCGTTCGCAGAGGCGCCGGTCGACACCTGGAACTGGGACGAACTCCTGTCCGGCATCGATTGGCTTCATCTGTCCGGCATCACGCCGGCGCTGGGGCCGGGCCCGGCGGCGAACGCGCTTGCCGCCGTCAAGGCGGCGAGCGGGCATGGCGTGCGGATCTCCTTCGACGGCAACTACCGCCCGAAGCTCTGGGGAAGCTGGGATTCCGATCCCCAAGCCATCCTGTGCGAACTGGTCGCTCATGCCGATCTGATGTTCGGAAACCACCGCGACATCGCGCTGCTGCTGGGTCGCGAGTTCTCGGGAGATGCGGAACATCGCCGTCGCGAGGCAGCCGAGGCGGCGTTCTCGAAGTTCCCGAGGCTGAACACCATCGCGTCTACCGCTCGGGTCGTCGAGACGGTCGACCATCACCGGTTGTCGGCACGGATCGACATGCGGGACGGCCATGCCCAGACCGAAGAGGTGGTCCTTTCAGGGATCGTCGACCGCATCGGAGGCGGTGACGCCTTCGCGGCTGGCGTCCTTCACGGGATCCTGTGCGGCTCGGACATGCAGGAGGCTGCAAGAACCGGTCTTGCACTTGCTGCGCTGAAGCACTCGCTTCCCGGCGACGCAAGCCTGTTTCGCCAGACGGACCTCGATGCCTATCTCGAAGGGGGTTACGATGTTCGTCGCTAGGAAGGCATGGAGCACGCGCGCATTCATGGGGCTCGCGCTGGTCGCCCTGCCGATCGCCATCGACGCTCAGGACAAGCCGAAAGACGAACGCAAGGGGCTCCCGCCGGCCGCCGACAGAACCTCCCGGGCAGCGGTCGTCTTCGCTCCCTACAGGTTCGGCGACATCCTCTGGGAGAACGACAGGACTGCCCATCGCATCTACGGACGCCCGCTCGAGAAGGCGGAACCGCCTTCGAGTTCGGGGATCGATGCGTGGGGAAAGAACGTCCGGTGGCCGTTCATGGATCGTCAGCTCCGAACCGGCGACCAGCACGCGAACCACGGGGAGGGCATAGACTTCTACGGCGTCCACAGCTTCCGCGGTGCCGGCGGTCTGGGCATCTGGTACGACAACAAGCTCTGGGTCTCGCGCAACTATTCGAGATACCGGATACTGCAGAACGGGCCCGACACGGCGTCCTTCAGCGTCGATTACGACCGTTGGCCGGTGGACGTGGCGAGAAGCGTCTGGGAGACGAGGCGCTTCACGCTGCCGGCCGGCACGAACTTCACGCGGATGGTGTCGACGCTGAAGTCCGACAAGCCGGGCGATCTCATAGTGGGCATTGGGATCTCTAAGCATCCGACCGACGAGACGAAACGCGGCACACTTACCGTGGACCGGGCTGCCGGACGCCTGACCTGGTGGGGGCCTACCGATCCGGCGAAGGGGACGATGGGCGTCGCCCTGCTGGTCGATCCCAAGGCGATCGTCGACGTGACGGCCGATGCGGACAACTATCTCGTACTGCTGCGCGCAAGTCCAGGTAAGCCGTTCGTCTACTACATGGGCGCAGCGTGGGATCGTGGCCTCGACGTTCACTCCCAACAGGACTGGCTGGCGATGGTCCGAGCCGCGAATACGGACTTCCGCCCCTAGATCATAAGTTGTATTACAACTATTGACATACCGTGGGGAAGGAGGATGATCAGCCCGTTACCTCCGGCAACCTGCGGGGGGACGCGACCCGGGTAACCAGGGCGTGATGGGAGGAAGCGATGAAGAAGCATAGCTTGCTGGCTTGCGCCGCCGCGTACGCCATCGCCTGCGCACAACCGGCGCAGGCCCAACAGTCGGGTACTCCAGCGGATGCCCCGGCGGGCGAAGCGGCGTCCCCCTCCCCCGCCGCTCCAAGCGCCGCACTGGAAGACATCGTGGTCACCGCGAACAAGCGGTCGCAGAGCATCCAGGACGTCCCCGCCTCCGTGCTTGCGATAACGTCGGCGGGACTGGAGCGGGCGAACGTACGGGATTTCGACGACCTCGTCCGTACGGCGCCGTCGCTGACCATCACGAAGACGAGTCAGCCCGCGAACAACAGCATCAACATCCGCGGCATCGGGACCTACGCGTACAGCATCTCCACCCAGCCCAGCGTCGTGGTGGTCGTCGACGACATCCCTCAGGCCTTCCAGGCCGCGGCGTTCACCGCGCTCGCCGACGTAGCGCAGATCGAGGTCCTGCGGGGACCCCAGAGCACTTTGTTCGGGAAGGCGGCGTCGGCGGGGGCGATCAACATCACGACGCTCGCTCCGACCGACCGGCTTTCGGCGCGTGTCGAGACGTTCTTCACCGACGATGGCGAACAGCGGTATCAGGGCAGCATCTCCGGTCCGCTGACCTCGACGCTGAGGGCGCGGCTTTCGGGCAGCTACAGCAAGTATCGAGGGACGATCTTCAACACGTTCACCGGCAACTGGCTCAATGGCCAGTCGGACGTTCTGCTTCGCGGCAAGCTGCTTTGGGAACCGGAATCGAACGCGTCGATCATCGCATCGCCGTACTATGTGCGGACGAAGTCGACCTGTTGTGCGCCGGCACAGTATCAACTCAGCCCCGGCGTGACGTTCGCCCGCGGCCGCATTGGCCAGAACGTCATCCTCGCTGGAATCGTGCCTTCGTCGCAGAACCGCCTCACGCGGCTCGACGTTGATTCGAAGGGCGACTCGACCGACTACGGCACGGGCGTGAAGGCGGCCTACGCGTTCGATGGCGGCCCGACGATCGCGTCGATCAGTTCGATCGACAGGTACAAGCTGGTTGATCTCCAGGACACGGATTCAAGCGCCTTCGACTTCCGGACGGTTGCCCCGACCGCCCCTGCGGGCGGATCGGCGAACGGCGGTTTCTTCAAGGTGACGACCTTCACCGAGGAGTTGCGCCTCACGTCGCCCGACAGGGGCCGGCTGCGCTATGTCGCGGGACTGTTCTACAGCGACACACGCTCGCTGCGCGACTACGTGCGGGGATCCAACACCCTTGGCGACTTCAACGGTCTGGCGTCGCTGCCGTCCACCAACAGCATCGCCTATTCGAGCTATCTCGCGAGATCGGCGCAGCAGACCTATGCCGCGTTCGGACAGGCGACCTACGACGTCACGCGAAGGCTGTCGCTGACCGGCGGCCTCCGGGTTCATCGCGAGGACGTCCGTTACAGCTTCATCGATCGGGGAACCGGCGTGCGCTATGGATACCCACGGTGCTCGACGGCGAGCGGGACCGCCGGGCTTGCCGTCTCCACGTGCGATCAGGACACGGTCGTGACCGGAAAGGCGGCGATCCAGTTCCGTCCGACCGAGACCGTGATGGTGTTCGCGGACTATGCGCGCGGCTACAAGGGCTTGGCATACGACCTGACTAGCACCTACACCGTTCGCACGCCGTTGGCGTCAGGCCCGTTGAAGGGCGTGCCGGTCGCCGATGCCGTGGCGGCTAGACAGCCTGTGCCGGCCGAACACGGCGACAGCTTCGAAGTCGGCCTCAAGTCCACGTTCCTCGACAATCGGCTGACGTTCAACCTCACCGGCTTCTACGAGGCGTTCTACGGCTTCCAGGCGCAGAGCCGTGATGACACTACAGGCCAGAACATCTTGAACAGTCTGGGCAAGGTGACGTCGCACGGCGTAGAGATGGAGGCAGCCGCCAGACCGTCCACAGCGCTGACGCTGAACCTCTACGGCGCGTACACCGTCGCCCGAATGGACCGCTTCCTCAATGCCACCTGCTTCCCCCAGCAGACCGTCGCCCAAGGGTGCGTCGGCGGCATACAGGACCTGTCGGGGCGGACGCTACCGAACTCGCCCCGCTGGAACCTCTCGGGCAATGCGCAGTACGATCAGCCTCTGACGAACGACATCACCGGGTTTCTCCAGTCCAGCGTCCACTATCAGTCACGCGTCGTGTTCAGCCTTCTTCAGGATCCGGATTCCGAACAGGGCGGATACACGCTGGTGAACCTGGGAGCCGGTGTCAGAAGCGGTCCGTTCAAGGTGACGCTGTTCGTCAACAACGTATTCGACCGCGACTACGTGCTGACCAAGGGACGGGACGGCGTATGGAACTACGGCGTGGCCGCGTCACCGTCCACGTTGGCCGTCAGCTACAAGCCTGGAAGAGACAGCCAGCGCTACTTCGGCGTTCGAAGCGGGTTCACGTTCTGAAAGCTTGCGACGCGCGCCTGTACCAGGATCGCCGAGCCGACCGATGGGTCCTTGCCGGCAAGGAGCAGGCGGCATCGGAGACGAACCGTAGCCGCACCCGAAGGAGGTGGCTGGCGCCCCCTCCTTCGGGTGGTAAAGCGTACTCATGAAGGTAACGAAAGCCGCCAACCTCGCCGACGATCTGGTTCGGCGGTTCGAGAGCCAGATCGAGGCCGGTGAGTTGCTGCCCGGCGGGCGCTTCCCCACCGAGAAGCAGATCACCGAGGACTTCGCCGTAAGCCGGACGGTCGTCCGCGAGGCCTTCGCGCGCCTGGCCGCCCGCGGCCTGCTCGAATCACGCCGGGGATCAGGGGCCTTCGTCGCCGAGGCTGCACATTACCGCGCCTTCCAGGTGACGCCCGAGGAGGTGGAGGCGATCGAGGACGTCCTGAAGCTTCTGGAGATGCGGATGGGCTTCGAGAGCGAGATGGCCGAACTCGCCGCCAAGCGGCGGTCGGATACCGATCTGGCCGAGATGCGTGACGCGCTTGCCGCGATGGAGCGGAGTTCCGACGTCGACGGATCGGTCCTGGCAGACGCCGCCTTCCATGCCGCGATCGCACATGCGACCGGCAACGACTATTTCGCGCGCTTCACCTCTTTCCTCGGCGTGCGTCTGATCCCTTCGCGCAGATTGTATCTCCAGGCCGACGATCCCGCTGCGCACAAGGCCTACGCGCGGACGATAAACAAGGACCACGAGGCGATCTACTCCGCCATCGAGGCGGCAGATCCTCTGCGCGCGCGCAGGACGGCACGCCTGCACATGCAGAAGAGCTACGAGAGATATCAGGCCCTGTCCAAAAGATCGTGAAGCCGTCGCGCTGCGGCGCGGATGTCGGCACAGCCGGACACTCTGCCGAGAGGCGTGCTTAGAAACGTCTGTCCCAAGACCACTGCATCCGACTGGAGGAGATGACCTTCGCATCGAACGTGCGCCGACTGGTCCGCCCCCGATGGATCTTCGTCAGCTTCCCGGCGTCGTTCGCCAACGCCAGGTCGGGGCGGGAAGTACCAGGCGCACCTCCGTCCCTTCGCGCAGAACGGAACGGATCGACAGCTTGGCTCCGAGCTCCCTTGCCCGCTCCCTCATTCCGGTAAGGCCGAAATGCCCTGGCCTTCCGCCCGCACCGAGAACGTCCGGGGGTATGCCGATGCCGTTGTCGCGTATGGAGACCGTGATGCTGAACAGGGCGAATGTCAGATCGACCGTGACGACCGACGCTTCCGCATGGCGCCTAATGTTGAAGAGAGCCTCCCCTACGATTCCGCTGACCTCGGCGATGCACTCGCGCGCCACCGAACGGACCTTCCCCTTGGCAGTGAAGTTGATCTTGATGCCGGATGGGAAGTCCTGGCGATCGATGAGCGCGAGGACGACCCCTTCGAGATCGTCGCTGGTATCGATCGCCCTGAGCGCATGGACGCGATCGCGACCGTCGACCAGCACGTCGTCCGCGCGATCCATGGCGTCCTCGAGTTCACGTCTCGTACCCTCGTCGCGCACGGACTGCGCCGCGACGTGAAAGCGCAGCATCAGTCCCTGTATGCCCTGCAGAAGCGTGTCGTGGAGTTCTCGGGCGATACGTTCACGCTCGTTGGTCCGTTCCGCCACCCTGATGCGCATGCGCCGCGTCAGTATCCGAACTCGCAGACTCAAGAGGAACCACAGCAGCACGCCGGCAAGGACGGCACACATCGCCTGGAATATCCGCGACTGAAGGAAGGTCGGCGCAATGACTATCGGGAGATCGACGCCCTGCCTGTTCCAGATGCCCTTGTCGTTCGATGCCATCACGCGGAACCGATAGCTGCCCGGACCCAGATTGGTGTAGAACGCCTCCCTCCGCGTTCCGGGATCGACCCAGTCGGCATCGACGCCCTCGAGCCTGTAGCGGAAACGCACGCGGCTCGGCACGGACAGGCTCAACGCCGTATAGCTGATCGAGAGGTTTCTCGTCCCGGCAGGAAGATCCACCGCCATCGGATCTGCATAGCGGTGTCTGTTCGCTGTCAGGCCGCGGATGAGAACGGTCGGCACCCGAGGATTGGACATCAACCTGGACGGATCGACGCGGACGGCGCTCTGTCGAGTGATGAACCAGATCCGCCCGTCCTCGGCTACCGCGGCCTGAGCACCCTCCTCGCCCGTAGGATGGCTGGACAATCCATCCTCCTGTCCGAGCGTGAGGTGCGGCAGGGCCGTATGCGGGTGATCGAAGGCTGCTCGGAGACTCGTCGACGCGACGTGATGGATCCCCTTGTTGTTGAGCATCCACGTTTCACCGCTTCTGGTCTGCACGAGCCCCCGGACGCCGCGCAGCCAAGGGTATTCGTCTATCGACAGGCGGTTGAAGCCGCGTCCGTTCCATCGTGCTATTCCGGTACCGCCCGCGACGAGCAGACCGAAGTCCGTCGGGAAGACTCCGGTCAGTCCACTGACACCGATGGTGTCGCCGTCCAGATACCGGGAGGTCCCACTCGCGGAGACGAGCAGAAGGGCACGATTGCTGAACATCACGACCGGATTGCCCGCGCCGTCCATGATGATGTCCTTGGGACGTTGCGCGTTCATCGGAAGAGCGAAGCGGCGCCACTTCGCGTGATCGAGCAAGAACACTCCGGCACTCGGCCGAGCGACCCATAGCCGCCCCGCTCGGTCGACCCCGCACCCCGTCACGGCCTGCGCTCCGGGCAACGCGAAGACGCCGACCGTGCGGTCGCCACGAAGCCTTTCCATGCGTCCGCCCACCGCCATCCAGATGCCGCCGGACGGGTCGGCGCATAATGCGCTGGGCTGCATCGCCGGCCTGATGGGCATGGGTATGCCGTTGGAACCGGCGCGGTAGAGCGTCTTCCCGCCAGCGACGTATATCGCACCGCTCGCGTCGACCGCCATCTTGTAGCCGCGTGGAGACGTCTGAGCCGGCAACCTGACCTGCTCGACGTCGGCCCTCCGGAACTGATCGAGGCCGTTCTCCGTGGCGGCCCAGACGTTGTCCTCGCGATCCTGAAGGATGGCGACGGCCTGGTTGGAGGTCATGCCGTCGCTGGTGCGGAAGTGCTGGATCGACGCGTCGCTGGAAGGGATGCGTCCCGGCGCGTCGATGCGGAAGAGTCCATCGGTGTAGGTCGAGCCCCATAGGGCTCCGTCGCGAGCGAACAGCAGCGCGACGCGGCTAACCGGGGCCAATGCGGAGTAGAAGACCGGTTTGCGCGGACGGCGGTGTCCGTGGGGGTAGTCGGCTACCATGCGCGTGCCGAACGGTCCTGAGATCCAGATGTCGCCTTGCCGATCCTGAGCGAACCCCGCCCCGTCCAACAATCGTTCACCGGTGTCTTCGAACCGGGTCGCGCCCAAGCGAAGGAAGAATAGGTGCTTCGCGGTGGCGACCCAGACCGTGCCGTCTTTGGCCGTGAACACCGACCATATCGTTTCGGAAGGCAGCCCCCGACGCTGATCGACATGCTCCCAGGCGCCTCGCCGGAAGCGGTACAGCGCACCGGGCTCCCTGCCGCCGATGGCGTAGATGCCGCCCTCCCGATCCTCGGCGAAGCTGGTGATCTCGCCGGGCGCGCTGGGCATGGCGACACGGACCAGACGTCCGTTCCGATAGACCTCGACGCCCCCCTTCCCTGCATATCCGACAAAGAGTTCGCCGCCGTGGGATACGAAGACGGCCGTGACCGGGATCGCGCCCGATGGATGACCGTCTGCCGGAGCTATCCGCTCGAAGGTGACGCCGTCGAACCGGTAGAGTCCCTCGTAGGTGCCGAGCCAGAGATACCCGTCATGCGTCTGCGCCAGAGCGGACACCATCCCGGGAACCCCGTCGGCCGTCGTCCAGCTGCTGTGGGTGATCTGCCTTTGCGCATCCGCCTTCGTCGTCGTCGGGTACGCCCCGAACAGGAAGGCCAGTCCCAAGACCATGGAACCGATCATGCTCGCTACCGCATGCCCCTGCCGCCTTTGATCTGCTCCCTTGCTCATCGACGTCCATCAATGGCCGAAATGTCGACCGCGGCCCATGGAACGGGGATGCATTCGCCCGACGTTCGAACCATATCACCCAGCCCGATAAATCGGAAACTCGGATACGCTCTTCGTTCCGAAGTGGCGGCATCGTGTCGTCGGGCTGCACTTGGCGAACGTGGGTGTCTCGCACCCGGTGGATCTTGGCGGTCCGGAATCTCGCCATCAGACCGACACGCGGCAGCGCCGAGTCCGTTCGGCGGCTTGAACGGCGTGGCAACGACATTGCGTCATTATCCCAGCATCTCCGTCACCACCCCCGCGATCCCGAACTTGCCGGAAGAGGCCCGCTGGATTGGAGCAGCCCAGTCCGTGAACGCTTGGCGCAAACAATTCGTCCAGGCGTTCGCATCGGCCGAGTCCGCCGTAAGCGAGGCCCTGCTCGGTCTTTCCGGCATACCTGGTCCCGGCGATCACATCCGACTCCGTCACCTTATCAGACAGCGCTTCCAAGATCTCGCGGACGCATTGGACGCGAGCGGTCCCGTTGCGGCGGAGGGCGTCATCGCAGCGTTCTGTCTCGCCGCGTTCCGCATTCACGAACCACTCCGGACCGTTGTCGGTCACGGCGTGTTCCGCATCGCTCTCATCGTCGCAACCGCTGGGTTGTGATCGCAAAGGCCGTCACCTCCCGTGCGAAAGGTGCGGAGAGGATATCCTTGATGTTCGGACAGGACGACGCCGAAAGAACGGCCTCCGAGGTCAGAGCGCTTGGCCAGAAGGTCTCATCGCCTCTCGGCAACCTCATGCGATCAGTCGCGAGTTGAGAACGCAGCGCTTCACATGGTCGCGGGATAGACTGCATACGACATCCACGCCTTCTACCTTGCTCCGAAAAACCTTTAGGCATTGAAACCGAGGACTTGCGCCGGCGACGGCCGAAACCCGCCATCCGCATCTTCAACGCGAGGCGGGCCATTTCGAACGGAAGCGGGAGCGCAACATCAGTGATCACGCGCGCCGGATGCCGCTGGTGCAAGACGGCACGTCGCGCGGATCTTGCTTTCTCAGCCTGCCTCGCCGCTCAACCCCGCGATAACCCCGGCCGCGTCGTCTGCTGAGCCCAAGCGACGATGCCCAGACGTTTCGGCAGGGTAGCGAGTATGTTGTCGAGTTCATGTCCCGGACCATCCGAACAGCCCCGCTGGTGCGTCGCGACCGTGCGACGGCCGTCCGCCGTGGTCCAGGTAATCGTATATGACGACGTATCGCTGATCGCCGCGGTGCATGGGACGCGCGCCGTCGTTCCATCCGCGGGGCGGAATGCTGCGAAATCGTTGGCGACCGCCCGATAGACTTCGGGGCTGGAACGGCGGTCGCGATCGCCCACCTCGGCAGTATGGCGCTTGCCTGAGAAATGAACGTCTCCGTTTGGAGAGAGCACCACGTCATACACGGGGCAGAAGCCGAAGCACGGTCCAACAGAAACGGCGATGGTCTCCGGCGATCCGGCGAGGGGCGGGTTCATCACGACTTGTGGGATGGATGCGCACGCACCCAGTGAGATCAGCGCGGGCATCAACAGTACGCCGGATCGACGCATTTCGCTCTCCTTGAAACAATCACTCTCTCGTAGACGGAACCGCCGACCACCAGCCTTCATGTCACACCGGTCCGCTCCAACGGATCGTGATCAGGAAACCGCGCAAAACTACGTTCGTCATCTCATTTTCCTCAACCGATTTGAATCATGAAACAGCGATTGCCGGCCAATGGATCACAGGCATAACCTGCAAATCCGGATCTGCGCGCTTGATGTTGCCATTCCCGAAGAACGGTCTGTGGCCAAGACTTGAAATGTTACCGGGACGCAGTAACAAGCAATTAGGATGCCTATCCGCTGTCGCAGTTGCCCAAACATGTAGTGGGGGTATGCAATTGTGCAGGCTCGTGACGCAGACGCGCACCGCAAGGCTCGTCTGAATTACAGCGCCTTAACGACAGTCATTCATCCGATACTGCCGCCAATACCGATCCCATCGCACCGCGGCGCCGGCCGCGATAGTCGCGCATGACAGTGACCGACCATCGGGCAGCGTGCACCGAGCGACGATGCGGCTGTAGCTTCTACCAGTCGGCTCACATCGCAGCGCCTTCCCCAGTACCAGCCGCTCAACGATCTGCTGGCTGCGCTTGGCAGCGGCGTTGTCGCAGCGATAGTTCACTCGCCGCGGGTCTACCGCTCGACACGGTGACGTGCTCTCAAAGTCCGGCGCCTGAACACCGGCGATCCGAACCTTGATACCGCTCGAGCACCATAGAGGACCGTCACCGTCATGAACGCGCGTCACTATGCATGAGAAGACCGTCGCTGGTACGATGGCGATCATGGCCCCAACAGCCGCATCAGTGCTTCGTCCGGGCGGCATCCGCCACGGCGTTCAGACAATCGGCTAGCAACTCCCATTGCCGGTACAGCTCGGGCTTCTCCGGGAGCGGCTTCTGCATGCCCGACGCAACGATCTCGCATGCGCCCCTCTGTCCATGATCCGCCATAAGCGCGAACGCCTGTTCCCATGCGTCCTGCATCACGCGGACAACCAGTCCGACTCGGCATCGTCCACTGCCGCGAACATGTCGCCCTCGGCCTGCATGGCACTGAGGTGCTTGCGCACGGCTTCCGGATCACCGTTCCGGGGAAAGCGGCGATCGGCGACTGCTCCAATCGCAAGCTGGCCGACGAGGTCGCTGCGATCCTTCTGCGTCATGAGCCACTGGCCGAACGCTGGCCTTGGCTCCTGCTGGTCGTCATCGTGCTCAGTCATCTGGCGTCCTCGAATCGTCGGTCCAACCAATCGCATCAGATCGATGTTCTTGCAATGTTCTTGCGAATCAATCCGGATTGCGCCCAGCTATGGGGACGCCGCTTGCGGCGACTCGACACTGAGGGAGCAATGAAATGCAGCACGATCTGCGGCTACGTGCGGCTGCCCGCGCCATATACAACAACGTCTATCCGTCAGCGGACCCTGCTCCCTTCAGCTTCGACGAGGCCGAGCGGTTTGGCACGGTGGAGTATAGGCAAGCCGTCGGCGCGGCCCAGGATGCCCGATCGGTCCTTGCCGCTCGGCACGAGCAGCTTCTCTTCGCCGCGATCCTCTAGGTCGTGTACTCGACCAACCGAAACCACCCGGTCGTTGTCGCACTGAACCGTTTCGAGGAGGTCCTGCGGCTTCACGACGTCCCGTTCGAACTGGTGCCCTGCGAGGTGCCGTTCTTCCTCGTCCACACGCAGGCCGGGTTTCCGTCGCCGGCCCAAGACGACATGCAGGAACCGATCGACCTTGGAGCATGGCTCGTCGAGCATCCGGCCGCCAGCTACATCATGCGCGTCGATGGTCGGTCTATGTCCGGTGCGGGCATCAGCGACGGTGATATGATCGTCGTGAACCGTGCCAGAAAGCCGAAGGCCGGTTCGATCGTGGTTGCACTGGTCCACGGCGACCGGACGCTCAAGCGGTTGCGCTATGTCGACGGCCGCCATTGGCTCGTGCCCGAGGCCGAAGGGTTCGCGGACATTCTGGTCGACGAGCACGTCGAGATCTGGGGCACGGTCGTCGGCGTCGCGCGCAAGATGGCATGAGCCCGCCGATCGCCCTGATCGACTGCAACAACTACTACGTCTCGTGCGAGCGCGCCTTCGATGCCAGCCTGGTGGGCGTGCCGGTCATCGTGCTGTCGAACAACGACGGTTGCGCCATCGCCCGATCGGCAGAGGCGAAGGCACTCGGCATCAAGATGGGTGACCCGATCCACCACCTGCGAGACAAGGTCCGGCAACACGGCATTCAGGTCCGGTCGTCGAACTATGCGCTCTACGGTGACATGCAGCGTCGGGTGATCGCCGCGTGCGCGTCCTTCGCACGCGACTTCGAGATATACTCGATCGACGAGACATTCCTGGATCTGGCCGGGTTCGAGGGCCGTGATCTTGTCGCCCACGCGAACGCAATGCGGGCGCAGGTTCAGCTATGGACGACGATACCCACGTGCGTCGGCATCGCGGACACCAAGACGCTGGCGAAGCTGGCAAACGCGGCGGCCAAGAAGAACCCGCAGTTCGGCGGTGTGGCCGATCTTCGTGACGACGACGTGCGGCACGAGGTGATGCATGCTTTCGCGGTTGGTGACGTGTGGGGCGTCGGTGGTGCGACCGCACGCAAGCTGATCGATCTAGGCATTCATACCGCCGGCGCGCTACGAGAAATGCCGATGAAGCAAGCCCGCGCCGTCGGGACGGTCGTCCTCGAGCGGCTGGTTGCTGAGCTGCGCGGCGTCCCGTCTAACGCGGTCGAGGCGGTCGAGCCGCGGCGGAAGGGCATGGCCGTCACCCGGTCGTTCGGGACGCCGATCTGCGACTTCGAACAAATGATGGGGGCGCTGTCGCAATACGCGTTGCGGGCTGGCGAGAAGCTGCGATCACACGGGTTGGTTGCGGCCCGCCTGACGGCGTTCTTTCACACGAACAAACACAAGCCTGATCGGCCTCAGTATGGCGGATCGCGTATGGTGACGCTGCATCCGATGACGAACGACAGCCTAGAACTTATCGCGGCTGCCAGGCGCGGTGCCGAAAAGGCATGGCGCGACGGCTACGCCTACACGAAGGCCGGCATCATGCTCGACGATCTGCTTCCCGAGGACGAGCGGCCGCGCACGCTATTCGAGGAGGATACAGCTAAGCGCGACCGACTGATGGGGGCACTCGACGCGATCAATGGCAAGTTCGGCACATGGACGGCGGTGACGGCCACGCAGGGGTTCAAGCGCGAGTGGAAAATGCGGTCGGAGATGCGATCACCGGCATGGACGACCAACATTGCCGAGGTGCCGACAGTCCGCGCAAGATAGTGCCGCCGGTGATGAAGGTCTTGCGTTCGCTGGGGTTCAGAAAGAGGAAGAGGCCATGAGCCATGCCAGCAACATCGTTCTCTGCGACGGACCCGACAGCCCCCACGCGTTCGACGTCGTGCCCCTTCAACCGCGTAACGGCAGCCTGGATGCCATGTGCCCGGTCTGCAAGGGCCGCGGGCAGTGGAATACCGAGATCGACCTCGTCAGTTTCCGGTGCAAGCGAATGGCATGCGACCGGTGCCACGGTGCTGGCTGGGTCGAAACAGGTACCGATTCGATCGGTCTACCTGACATTGAAGTTTCGCCGGAAGGGTATTCCCGTTGGACGATCCGCTTCGAACCCAGCGACACAGACGTGAAAGTCGACTCGGCCCAGCCTGGTCTAACTAAATCCTAAGTCAATCAGCCTGATCGTCGCTAGATCAACCGAGGCGCTGCCGTACGCGTCGGGAACACCGGGCCTCGTACCGTCATCCGGTCGGCCGGATATGGCCGCTGCAAGGACAGAACGTCGTCATAGCTACCGGTCAACCACCGCTCGTGATCGTCCGGCCGCAGGATCGTGATCATCGCCTTCGGGTGGATCGGCGCCACCAGTTCGTTCGCGTCGCACGTCACCATCGCGAAGTAGCGCTGTTCGCCAACCTGCCGCCAAAAACCGGCGATCGCGAAAACGGGCTGGTCGGTCACCCCGAACCACATCTCCCCCTTAATAGGCTTCTTACCGTCCCCAAGGTCGGTCGGCTCGCGCGCCCATTCGCAGAACTCCGTCAGCGGGATCAGGCATCGGTTAGCCGGATCGGACACAAGGGAACGCCATTGCGGGAGATGAAGCGTACGGACATTGGTCTGCGCAACCTTGCGGCCAGCCTGCTTCGCCTGCCCCGCCAGGACGTCCCATTCCATCACGTCCAGCCCGCGACGGTCGGATCCGTTCCGCACGACGTACGCCCGCCCGAACGGGCGCAGCTCCTTCGGGTCGAACCGGTTGTCCATCGGCTTGTCGGCAAGCCATTCCGCACCGAATCGTTCGGTGATGGTCTCCGGCTCGCCGTCGAACCGGGCGCGATTACACATCGGTCAGAGCCCGAGACCGCGACGCTTGATCTCGCCGAGTAGCGCTTCAGCTACCGGGTGGCCCACTACGCCGCCCGACTGCTCATAGGCGCCGATCAGATCTGCGTCCGATGCATCGTTCAACAAGCCCCTGACTTCGGCGCTGAACTCGTCGACTTCCCCGGCCGCTGCATCCGCAGCGTCGTCGCTGGTGATGGCGGGCTCGTCGCCGGGTGCCGGCGCGTGGGCCATCACTGCGTCCTGCTTGAACAGGTCGAAGGCGTCGGCAGCTTCGTTGCGCACCTCCAGGGTGATCTCGAGGCGGGTGAACAGGTCGAGCGACGGTGCGGTGTTTTCCATCGCTCAAGCCTAAGCCCGGTTCGTTGCCAGGCGCAATATGGCGACGACACGCGAAGCTGGCTCAGTTATTTATTCGCCCGACGATCGCGGCGATCGCAATCACGGCAACGATGATCGCCCAGCCCTCCCAGGTGCGCGGTGTCCAGCCGATGCCTACAACCTTGGGCCGAAACCATTCTTGAGGGTGGTTTCGCGCTCAATTTCTATTAAGAAGCCGCTCAGCGCGGGGAATGGGCCGCAAGCCCTGGATCGCGCGCCAGTCCGGCGAGAAATGCTGCCACGTCCGCGACCAGACCCTCATGGCGGCGGGCCCAATTCAGGCGCAGAAGCGCCTCCGGGACGAAGGCGTCGTACTTTGCGCGGCGCAGGCCCTCCACCGACTTCGACAGCCCCCCCGCGTCGAGCAGCGTCAGCAGATGGGGGATAAGGGCGACGAGTTCGAGCCGACTGATTCCCTCTATCTCGACGCCTACGTCGTTCGCCTCGGCATGGTGGCCCGCGGAAACGAACACGACCGTGGCGAGCTCGTTGAAGGCGGAACCGCGCCAAGTGAAAAGCAGCGTTGTACGTCCCACTTCGATAATGCTCGGATCCGTACGCGACATGCCGGACCAAGTGTCCCGTGCCTCCTGCAACAACTTGTTCGAAACCGCGTCGGCCCACGGAGGCAGGTCTTCATCGCGAAGGACGGCCAGCATCTCGGCCGCCATGCGATCGTGGATCGGTTCGCCCGACCCGCTATCGAACTGCGGAAGTCGCCCGGACGGGTGGGAGACGACATCGACGACCTTCGCGGCATCGTCCACCGAGACGATGCGCCAGCGACGGCCCGCGAAACCGACCAGGCCCCCGATCGCGACGGCGTTGGAGAGCGGAATGGTACCAAGGTTGCGTCCCCCGGCAACGAGGCGCCATTCCTCGTCCGTGTCGAAATTCGCGTAGAAGTCACGCGACACGGTTATCCGTTCGCCTTCACGCCCAAGCATGAGCAGACCATCCGGAGACTGTTCGATCAATCCCGCGTCCGGATCTGCCATGCCGCGCAGAAGAATAGCCAACTCACCCGTCGACATCCCCAACGCCCCATTGAAGAACAGTGCCCGGTGCAACCCGGCGGGCGTGACCCCACCACGCTCGACGATCAGCGACAGCGTCTGCTGAACCGCCACGCTTAACGAGCTCGCGTCGAAGCGATCGGGCGGCTCGACGAAACGGTCCAGCAGAAGGCGAACAGCGGCGACCGCTCCTACCGTAGGCAGATGGAGCCGGCTCAGGGGGCCATCGGGAGCAGCCGGCTCACGGAGATAGATGCGCATCACCGCGGCAGCCCCCGCCCGGCGGCCACTTCGACCAAGACGCTGTCGCAGGCCGGCGATCGACCGCGGCGGACCAAGCTGTGCGATAGATGCGACCGATCCGATGTCGATGCCCAGTTCCAGAGTCGTCGTGGCGATGGCGGTGGTCGGCACGTCGCCCGCCTTCAGCCGACCTTCGACCTCCTCCCGCAACTCGCGAGACAGATTGCCATGATGCGGAAGGAACGCGTTGGGCACGCCCGCCGCGTCCGATCGCGCGCGAAGCCGGTCAGCCAGTTCCTCGACGTTGCGCCGGGAACCAGCGAACAGAAGGTTGTTGCCGGCACGCAGGTGCATGAAGCCGTGATCGGCGATACCGCTCAGGGCATCGACGTCGCCCTCGATCCGGATACCGTCCGGGCCGATCGCATCGATGCCGATGACGGCGTCCCGTTGCACATACCCGCGAACCTGGAGCCGGAGCTCGGGCTGCCCTCCCGCCACGTCGATCCGGACCACCGTCGAGGCAGCCTGCGGGTTCAGCCACGCGGCCGCGATCGACGGATCGCCGATCGTCGCCGACAGACCGATCCGTCGCGGGCGCCGTTCCGCCATGGCGTCGATGCGGCGGAGCAGCGAAGCGAGGTGCAGTCCACGGGGGCCGCGAAGGAAGGCGTGAAGCTCGTCGATGACGATACCGTCCAGCGAACCGAGCAACCGACGGGCATCCCCAGGCCGTCTGACCAGCATTGCCTCGATCGACTCCGGCGTGATCAACGCGACTCCCCGCGGATCCTTGAAAGTCCGCGTCTTTGGTCCCTGTGGCGCGTCTCCATGCCAGCGTACGAGAGGGAGACCGAGCGTCTCGCAAAGACCGTCCAGCCGGCGCGCCTGATCGTTGATCAGCGCCTTCAACGGACTGACGTAGAGGATCGCGAGACCCGACGCCTCCCTGTTCACAGCCTGAGTGATAAGAGGCAGGAACGCGGCCTCGGTCTTACCAGCCGCCGTCGCCGCCGAGATCAGGACGTCGTCCCCGCCCCCGAGGATCGCCGCTATCGCCCGGTCCTGGACCTGCCGAAGCTCCGTCCACCCCTCGTCGCGTATCCAGCGTTGAACCTCGGGGTGGAGCAGGTCGTAGGAGGATGGCACCGCTACAGGCGCAGCGTGGCGAGTTCGTCGTCGCCCTCGTCGTCTCCGATCGCGGCGTCCTCATCGTTCGCCACCTCGACCGCGCCGATCAACGGGCGCCAATCTGTCCCCGGGTTCTGTTCGAGCACGGCCAGGAACTGGACGAACGCCTTGATCGTGTTGCGGGGGGTGCGGAAATACGCCTCGCCGATGCGGTTGTTGCAATGCGACATGAAGGCGGTCAGCGCCCCGTCCGGTACAAGTTCGCCGTCTGCCGCGCCCGACGCGAAGACCGAGCGGATGTTGCCCAGGAGAACGAGGAGGTCCTCCGGCGTGAGGCTCTGCAGCCGCAAGACCGGACCGGACAGATCGACAAGGCCGCCTGTGGCGAAGCCGTTCTCGGACAGTCGGGACTGAAGCGCCTGATAGCTGTAGAGACCGCGCCGGCTGTCCATGAGGAACTCGGGCGTGCCGCCCAACACGAATCCCAGTCCGGCGACGTCGCCCTGCAGCACGTCGTTGAGCATGCGGAGCAGCTGCTCGTAGTTCTGGCTCCGCGCCTGCGCACTCTGCAGCTTGTAGAGATTGACCATCTCGTCGAGCACCACGACCAGTCCGGCATAACCCGCGATACGGACGAAGGCGGCCATGAGCTTGAAGCTGTCATAGACGTCGGCATCGTCGATAATCGAGCGGACACCCAGCGCGTTGCGCGCCTCGGTCTTGGTCGGATACTCGGCTCGAAGCCAACGCAGCGCGGCCGCCTTGCGCCCGTCGTCGCCGTCCTCGCCCGCCTGCCAGTACGTCTTCACCACCGTCACGAAGTCGTGGCCACCAAGGTGGTCGTGCATGGACGCCAGCGCCGTGTCGATCACGCGTTCGACCGGGCGTCCTTCGGACCCGGAGACCTGCACGCACGTCCCGATGAAGCGTTCCAGGATGCTCGCGAGCGCGCCGCCTTCGGGCTTCGTCCGGGTAGCCATGTTGCGGATCGCCTCGGCGAAGAGGCCTCGGGCCTGACCGCCGGTCGCATGGAGCCGCCGGTCCGGTGCAAGATCGGCATGGATCGTGACGCATTTGCGTTCGAGTGCGATGAGACGGACGAGATTGAGGAAAAAGGTCTTGCCCGCACCGTATTCGCCGACGACCAGCCGCATGCCCGCACCACCATCGGCGACGCGGTCGATGTCGCGGACGAGAGCAGCGATCTCGGCTGCCCGACCGACCTGGATGTGGGGGAGCCCGAGACGCGGCACGACGCCCGCAGCGAGGGCCTGAAGGATGGTGTCCCTATCGCGGGGACGGAGTGTTGGCTTGGTCAAGATGCATCCATCGGTTGAAGTAGGGGGAGAATGTGAGAGGGGATCACCAGGGACTCGCTGTCATCCAGGACCGGCTCGTCGAACTGGTCGAAGGCCCATTCGTTCAAGGTCTCGATGGCTCCTTCCGCCCCGAGCCGCTCCGCCCGGGCCGCGACATCGAACTGCGCACGCGAAGTGATGGAACCGACGACGATGCTGGCGAGCAGCGCGGCATGGGCTGCATCCAGTCCCGGATACCGGCCGACTGCAACGATCTCGGACTTGGCGGGCTCGGCGACCTCGTCCTCTACGAATATCGAGGCGAGCAGCTTCGATACGTCGGACGTCTCGCTCCGTATCCTGGCCAGTCGCGCGACGTCGATCCCGAGATCCGCGCCCGGCTCGCGCGGCGGAAGCGCAACGCCCGCCTCGGCTCTCGCCGGCATGACGCTGACAGGCGCATCAGGCTCGCCGCCGCGGTGGAGCACGCCGTAGACGTCGTCGGCTGGCAGGCCGAGGACCTTGTACAGGTTCTCGAGGAACCGGACCTCCGCGGGCAGTATCTGACCGTCCGCCAGAATGGTCGCCGCCGCTGCCGCCGCCACCGCTCGCTTGGCGTCCGCCGGCATGTCCGCCAGACGCTTCAGGGCGGCGGACACCTTGGGCGGCTGCTTGGCCACCACTGCGACGTGCGCCGCGAGTCTGCGGCGGGCGTGGTCCCCGAGTTCGGTCAGGCCAGCCACGTGCTCGCCGATCGCCAGAAGCTCCGCCTGGACTATCGATCCATCGGACGATGCGGCCAGGATCGCCACGTCCACGACCGACCGCGCGATCGCATACGCGGGATCGTCCCCCATTTCTTGCGCCGCTCCGCCAATCTCGAACAGGCCGACAGCGGAGTTGCCGGTCATGGAACCGGTCGCCCCATGCCGCCGGTCGGGTTCGAAGCCCACGGCCATCGCGTCCAGACGCTGTGCGAGCTGCTTCTGCGATGCGGAGCCGATGGTCCCGTTCCCGCCGACCGGAGCAAGCCCGACGATCTCCATGACGGCGTCGGCGGTGGTGAGCGTCGGCTCGCCAGGCGTCAGGTTCAGGCGAGTTCGCGCGACGCGGAGGGGTTCTCCGGAGGGACCATCCGCCATGTCCCGCGGCAGAAGCGCGGCCGCGGCGATCGATCCTCGAGCGGTGGCATCGGACCCGATCATGCGGCTGTACGACCCGAGTTCGTCCGAGCAGGCGTTCATCATCTCCCGAAGGCGCACGATCGGCGCCGTCGTTCCCGAAAGATCCGGAACATCGGCGAGCTTGAGGTCGACATGGAAGCCCGTCGCCGACTGGTAGCGGTAGTCGATGCGAGCCTTCGGCACCCTGACCCTCAAGCCGGTCGGATACGATTGCGCGAACCGACGCCGCCACAAATCCAAGAATTCCTCGAAGCATCTCGTCACCGGCATCCGCGGCCAGGTGTCCGGGGTCGCAAGCAGCCAGCAGAGCGCGGCATCGGCATCGAGGGCATCGCCAGCAGCCACGCGCTCACCAAGTTCGATGCGAAGCTTGAGGGGCAGTTCGTAGCCGTTGCGAAGCGAAAGGCTCGGCCTGGTCGGTGGACCTTCCTCCTTGGAGATCACCGATGTCAGATCAATCAGCTTCGCGGCGGCCGGTCCGAAATTGTAGTCGTCTCCGTAGAACTGCATCAGACGACGCAGTTCGGCAAGGATCAGCGGCGCGTCAGCCCTGGCGTCCTCAAAGAGCAGCCGCCGCTCCAAACCATGGAAGTAGAGCTTCGCGAATGCAGGCGACGCGCCGCCGGTACGGCCTGCGGCCAACCATTCCAGATACCCCCTCCGTACGGCTGGCTCGAACGCCGAATAGTCGATGTTCCAGGTCATCACCGCGTCCGACGACGAGTAGGAAGCGGCGACCGGCAGTGCGGGATCGATCAGGGAAGGGTGGCGCGGATAGGCGTACGGATGATGTTGATTACCGACATACAGCAATCGAGCCTCGAAATTGACCGACCCGACCTCCCAGGTCTCGGGTCCCAGGATCCATCTAGGATCGACGTCCGCCCGGGTGCGCCGGGTCGAGACGGGCGGCACCGCGCGTGGCGGTGGCGACGGTGGCGGCGGTGGCGACGGCGGCGGCGGTGGCGGCGGTGGCGACGGCGGCGACGGCGGCGGCGGCGGTGACGGCGGCCGCACCGGTGATGGCGATGGGCGATACGTCGGGCGCGTCTCCTCCAAGCGATCCGCAGGCTGGAGACCGGGGACGCTGGTGCTACGCCGCGTGACGAAGCTGCGCGCCTGCGCTTCGGTCGTGAATGCGTAGCCGCCTGCATGGTAGAGACCATCCGACGACATCGTCACTCCGTCGCTTTGCTTGACTGCGGGCGTCGCGCGTGAAGGCGCGTCGCGGACCGGCGGAACCTCTTGCCGCCGCGACTGATGATCGGCGGGATCCGGTTTCGAGGGTGACGTCCGTCGGACCTGGCGTTGGGCGAAGTCCGCCGCCTGAGCCCGGGTCGCGAACGAGTAGCCCGCCGCTCGGTATCGACCATCGGAGCCGGCTGTCACGTCGGTCTCAGAGCTGCCGCTTGTTGCGCTCGACTTATCAGCTCGGGGCGGAACAGATAGCGGCGGCGCCAACGGCGTCGACGGTGCCGATGGGGGGGCCGGTGGCGATAGCCACACCGGTGCTACGTCATTCATCGACGCGTTCGTCGGCGGATGCTGGATCTTCGGGAATAGCCCTGGAAGCGACGACGCGTCGGATCGCGTTGAGGGCGTGGCCGAATGCGTCGGTCCAGCCTCTTCGCTTGGGTCCGCGGGCCCGTCGGCAAGGCCAAGCGCCCGCATCAGCTTCGAAAAAAACGACATCGTCGCGCTACCCCCTCACCACGCTAGCGACGCACGTTCGGATTGACCAAGGCGAATCGACCGCGATGGATTGCCGAGTTCCGGCGATCGTCAAGCAAGCGGCGCACGAGGCGGCGGACCGACCAGTCAGCGATCGAAGGTCTCGATATCGTTTGCCACTTCGGGCGCCCATCGGTCGAAATGGGCGTTCGCTTCGATCTCCGTCTCGAAGCGCAGCAGACGATGCACCCCGCATTTCACCTCGTAGTACAGCGTCCCGCCGTCATCGGTGACTTCCCAGATGAAACACCCGGGCTCCTCGCGGATCTCCACACGCGTCAATGTTCGACCTCTCCACCTGCGCGATGTCCAGCACGGAATAACTGACCAATCTGCGTCCCCGGACCGAAACTGATGATCATGGCCGCTTCGCCCGCCCCGCTCCCGCCGGCTTGCCCTTTGCGGCGGCATCGGTGGCTGAACGCTTCCGTGGGGCCTTCGAGGATGCGACCGTCAAGTCCTTGGAGACCTTTCGAGCCGCCACGCTCTTCTTCGCTGCTGCAGCGGAGCCTCTGACGGCCGGCGTCTTCGCCACCGTCTTCGAAGAGCTTCGCTTCGGCTTGCCTGTCGCCGCCGCCGTCGTCGCCAACGCCTCGCGATCCCTGCGAACGACCTTGACCACCGCCCTGATGCCCTCGACTATATCCTCGTACGCGTCGCCCCGCCGCGCCCACTGATCGACCGGTTTCCCGTCCTTCGGCAACAGCTTGTATCTCGCCATCCGGGTGTGTCGCCACTGGCATGCCCGAAGCAGGGCCACGACGACATGCACCTGCTTGCGAGCGGCCTTGCGGATCGCGTATCCGTACTCCGTATCGAAGCAGTAGGTCGAATTCAGATAGTCCGGACTACCGAGGGCCACGAACACGTCGGCACGCTTGAGCATGCGGCGAACATCAGGATCGATCTCGGCGCCCGGCAGAATGTCGCCGTCGAACCATACCTCGACGCCCTCCCGCTTCAACTGGATGAGGTGCTTGTCCAGGGTCTTCCGCGCGTCGTCGTCGCGATGAGAGTAGGAGATGAAGACCAGCGGCGACTTTACCTCGAGAGGCTTCGCCGATCGTCGTGGCGCAGGCGGTTTCAAATCCGACCCCTGGAACGAAGGCGCCTGATCAGTTCGACGACTTCTGATCCCAAAGCAGAGACGACAACACCAAGACCGTCACAATCGGGGCAGTCTTCCCGCCCGAAGATGGTCCGGGAGTTACCACGAACCTCTGGTGGTGGCGTCCAGTCACCTCGACCACCGCATTTGCCGCATTCCGTAAACAGCGGCGGCTGTTCGTCATTCACCGCCCGAGCTCCAAACACGATGTCATTTCAAAGACAAAGTGACGCAGTTGATGACGCGTGTCGAGTCGTCCGGCACGTAAGAAGATCGTCCTCAACACCGCGTCAATCGGCGGGCCCGAAGTAGGATCCCTGGACCCCGTCATCCCCGATCCTCAACCGGACGTTGTCGCAGCCGCCCGGCTCACCGTCGGCGTCGAGGCCGACCTTGTGCGCATCGACGGCACAGGCCGGGTCGTCGCGGTCGGTCCGCCACACCGTCCCCCTGGAGGCAAGCTCGTCTACAACGACGGCGTCGGGGAGCGTGACGGAGCCGTACCGCGTCGGCCCGGCGGAGACCACGAAGTCCCGTGCCCCGACCGCGTCTAAGAATGACGACCTCGACGAGGTGCGGCTTCCGTGGTGACCGACCACCATCACATCCGACCGTATCTCACTCGCGCAGCACGAAAGCAGGCGCCCCTCGATCGACCGCACTTCCGGGGCGCGGTCCGGATCCTGCCGCCCCCCCGCCTCGGCATCGCCCATCAGCAGCACGGACCGGGCCCCCAACTGAAGCCGGACCACGACGCTGTTCGCGTTCACGTCCGGCAACGGCGCGCCATCAGCCGCGAGCACGGTCATCGTAGCACTCGCACCGAGTGCTATAGGCGCACCGACTACCATGAGCTGCGGGTTTTCGATGCGGACGGTCACCGCCGGCAGCCTCCTCCCCTTGCATGTCTGCTCGGGAAACAGCGCATCGTGGACGGTCTCGCCCGGCAGCGCGTCGTGATAGACGATCGCAGGTCGGAGCGAGATCGCGGAAACGAACGCTCGGTAGCCACAGATGCCGTTCGTTCGGCCGGAGTCCCATACCGATCTGACGTCATATCGTTCGATGACGTCCGCCAAGAGCTCGACGTGATCGCGGTGAGGATGGCTGAGGATCAATGCGTCGATCCGCTGGAGGGCGGGGTGCGCCGCGCGAAGATACGCGAGAAGACGATTGCTCTCGCCCGTCGCGACGTCATCGTTGCTTCCCCCGTCGTAGAGCAGCGTGAAGTCCGGGCCGGTGACGAGAACGGCGAGCCCGGTGCCGACGTCGATGGCCTCAAGGACGTATGGTGCGGCGTCGAGGGAAGGCGGTACGGCGGACTTCGGAGCGGAGACCACGACCCATCGGCTGCTGACCCAGCCCTGCCGGCCGTCGACAAGTCTCACTCCAATCCAGTTTGGCCGCATGCCGACGATGGCGACCACATCGCCCGGCTCGAGTGCGCCCAAGGGTGTGGACAGCGTCGAGGGTGCCGATCGAACCACCACGTTGCGGACGACTCGCCTGGACGGGCTCGCGACGGCACCGGCTTCCGGAGTGGCGGGACTGTCGATTTGCGCGACGGTCGGCGAAGCCGACGCGACCGCCAAGGTCAGGACCAGGAACGTCCGCCATATCGTCCTCACCAACATCGTCGTATCACGATGCCAGCCTGGCCGTCGCGACGGCGCCGTCGACCAGCTTCAGCATACTTGTCATGGTCGACACGAAGGTCTCGAGCCGCGCCAGATCAGCGAGTGCCCGTTCGACCTCCGGGATGCTCTTCGCAACCTCCCCCGCCGCCGCGGTCACGTCCTTCGACTGTCTTGCGAACAGCACACGCCCCACAGCCGTCACCCGAATGTTCGCTGCCGCGATCTGCTCGGTCAGCACCCGGACCTGTGCCGCGTCCGTCGCATCGTCGATCGCGAGATCGAGGTCCGCCACCAAGGCCACTAGGCGCCGGTGAAGGACCTCGAGTTCGGCATTCGGCAGATCGTCGGTGCGATCGGCTGGCGTGATCTTGTTCATGCGCCACCTCCAAGGGTCTTGATGTCGCGCCGCGTGTCGCCGAGCCTTCGCTCCATGCCCGCGATGATGGCGGCCTGCGTCGGCGCCGAGCCGGCGGCCGCGGCGGCATGGGCATCTGCAAGGGCCAGCAGCGACACGTGTAGCGCTGACAATGCGCGGAGATCGGCCGAACGCTTGTCGACTCCGCCTAGATAGTCGGCGATCAGCGAACGCTGTCGGGCCTCGTCGCCCTTCTCGGCCGCGACGGCGTAGGCGACGCGGGTGCCGTTGAGCGATGCCGTCCAGTTCGACCACACCGTCCCCTGAAGCCCTTCGGTCCTGTCGGACCCGACCGCCTTCGCCATCGCCACGAGCAGGCGCCGTACTTCCGGATCAGCCCTGCGCATGACGGCTTTCGCCGAAGACTGCGCCGACGAGTCCACGAGAATGCCGGCGAGGGCGGCGAAGCCCGCCCCGATGCCGGGGGTAAGATCCGCGCCCGCCTGCCCGGACTGAAGCTCGTGACCCAAAGTCGTGACGCCCAAGCCGGCACGCGCCCCCCTGCCGGCATCGGTAAGCTCGGCCAGCAGCGATCCGTAGCGCTCGAGATCTGACAGGGCGGCGTCCCAGGCGGCGATGGTGTCGGCGTCGAGAACAGGTGGAAACGCACGGTCCGAAAGACCGACGCGACGGGAGGCCACGAACACGTCGATGGCAGCCTGCCTGGAGATCGCGTTGGCACGAGCGAACGCCACGTCGGCCTGGTCGTGGACCTTGCCTGCAGCTTCGGCGAAGCGGGACAGATCCCCCTGGGCCACGGCGTGGACGCAGCCGGACAGACCGAGCGCGAAGGCGAGCAGCAGCGAGAGCCGCGCCGCGGCCAGTCGCGTCACTGAGCCTGTTCTACATAGAAGTGAGCGAACCGGGGATCGCTTCGCAGCGACTCCGGGCGATACGGCGCGACGCTACCGCATTTGAGGACGCCTGGCAGTGCGAAGCGCTCCTGCACCGAGTGATGCACCGGCGCTCCCAGTACATCGATGCGGATCTGTTCCTTCCAGCTCGGCTTCCACCGCGTCCTGAGCCAACGTGGCAGCTTCGCCCCGATCGAGTCGCGCATCGCATCGACCTCGCAATGCTGCATGCCCGCCGGAGAGGGAAACGTGTTCAGTCTCGAAGGGTCGACGATCAGCGGATCGGGAATGGCCGTCGCCTCGTCCACCATCCACCGCAGCGCGATGTCGGAAAGTCGCGATTCCTCCTCGGGGTAGCTGCCGCCGATGTCGGAGTGATTGCCTGCGAACCACATCTGTACGAAACGTAGCGCTTCGCCCTCGGCGCTCGCATCGACCACCCCTTTGAAGCCCCACCTCACGCGCGGAAAGTCCGCACGGGTCTCGTCGATCGCGAGCGCGTGCCGCGCGTAGCGGAGGCCATGGGGCCGCCGCTGATCGTAGTTCTTCATCTTCCACTTGGCGATGTGCCGGTGGACGTCGCCCTTCTTGGGATAGTCGCGGATGATGTGGAGCGTCGACCGCAGGCTCGACGCGCCGAATGCCAACAGAGCAGCGATCGTCATCGTCGCCGTGGCGATCCAGAAGGAGGCGTCGAAGACCAGCCATGCCAACAGGGCGACCGCCATGCTGGCGAGGACGACCCCGAGCAGCAGACCGGCGCCCATCAGGACACGCACGAGACCATGCGCACCAAGCGATGCCACCGTGTCGAAGACACCCACGAAGTGAGGGTGGACGTTCGACCCGTCCGGACCATCGGAGCCATATCGTGCGCGGAAGCGTCGTGCGAGTTCGTTGCGTTCGTCGTCGAAATCGGCCGCGAGACGACCGGCGCCGTGCTCGTAGACCTCCCGGACCGCCTTGTCGGCGATCTCCCGCGTCTCCGGCTTGTGGCGAGGAAGAGGCCCGCCCCCCTCCCCGCGAGTCGGCACTCCGCAGAGTTCGAGAAGGTTCGCGATGCAGCGGGCGGTGTAGGCACCGCGGCTGAAGCCGAACAGGAAGACGCGATCCCCCGGCTCGTAGTTGTTGAGGACGTGTTCGTAGCAATCGGTGATGTTGCGCGTGATGCCGCGACCGGTCACCGAGGCCAGCGTCTTGCGCAGCGACCGAACCAGACGTGTCGGGGCGCCGGCTGCATCATCGTCCGTCCCTAGTCCCGCGTCGTAAAAGGCGATCTGCCGGTCCGGGTCGATGACGCTGTCCGGACCCGTCCTGCACGCCCGATACAGCTTGTAGACGTTGCTGAGCCGCTGGTCGGGACGAACGCCGCCGGCCTGACCGGTGCCGTCGGCGAATATCAAGATGTTCTTGCTCACTGGTCGCTCCCCCTGACCGACGACTCCGAGATCGGCGAGCCCCCTCACCTTCCGCGCGCAACCATCGCATGCAAAGAACACTTGGGCAACACGAGTGCTGCTGCAGCATCTCGCCAGACGGGCAATGCTCCCTGTCATAGTATTCGAAGGTCATCGCCACCTTCCGTGCATTGGCAATGATCTGGGCGGCGACGATCCCGCGACGCGGTTCGCTCGCCACAAACGGCTAGAAACAACGCCGTTATTCAGTTGGCCCGTGCAACTGGCGCGAGGTCTATGCTCGGGCTCCCCGAAGCCACGTCAGCAAGAACGGCTTGTGCGCGGCGGAGTCGCCGTTCGGGGTCTCGACGTCGATCCTGCGATGGTGGAACTGCCAATAGAGCATCACGCTCATGATCGCGGCGTAGAAGCACCATACCGAGGCGAAGGCATAGCCTTTGACAAGATGGACGATCGTCAGCCCGACGATGTTGAGAAGGCCGTACGTCCTGACGACGCGATGGCTCGACAACAGCAGCGCGCCGCACGTCGCCAATATGTACAGGATCGACACTGTCATGTTGCTGGTCATCGCGTTGCGGTACGCGATCGAGAAGTGTTCGACGAAGGCATGTACCGGGAACAGGACAAGGCCTGCGATATTCCAGGCGCATACGACGGCTCCGGCCATTGTCAGTCCCACGATCGCCTGCCGGCGCCATCCCGACGGCTCCATCAGTGCCACCGCCGCCGGCATCAATGTCGGCAGAATGCCAAGCGCGTACAGCATGAACAGGAGGACCGCATGGTCGAGCGCGACCCGGCCGAGTGAGCCGTGGAACGCGAGCCAGACCAGTCCCTCGCAGAACTGATGCCCGGCGAACAGCAGCGGCACGGAGGCGAACAGCAGCGCCCGCGGCTCGCGGACATGGCGCAGCGTCGCGACGCCGATCGCCGCCAGCATCCCGGAGGCGACGAAGCTCGCAGTAGCCGAAAAGCACATTCGCGTTCTTTCATGCCATTGGCGATGTCACGGCGTGGCGTGTTTCCTGCGACATAGCCAGCCGCGCCTGCCGCTGCCCGGCCGGCATCGCGTCTCGACCCTGGATATGTCGCCGACAGTCAAAACCTAGTGCCCACATCTTTTGCGGCGATCACCTGCCGCGATCCCGCTGCATAGCGAACAGCCCCTGCAACCTGTCTCGGGACAGGTCGGCAATGCTCAATCCCGGTTCTCGCGGTCGCGCGGTCGCGCGGTCGATGTCGCGATGTCCGCTGCGGGATCGGTCGAAAGCACCGCGACGGCGCAAATCGCCAACCATCGGCGGCCGCACCATGGAACATCGACAAGGCCAGCGCCACGGCGCCCGGCGCCCAGGATGCTCCTTAACGGAACCGCGTCGGCTGACGCTCACCGGGCCCCGTGGGCTCAGCACCCAGGTTCGTGACGACGGGGTCGGCTTCACGAATGGAGGTGAAAACGAAAAGTACAGTGGAGCGGGCAACGCATCCGCGCGCGCCTGCCCAGACCGCGACGGACCCGCCGTCGCTCAGTCGAACACAAGCCACGACCATCCGGACGTGGATCCCAGCGTCGGTGGCAGACCGATGACGGGAGCGGACACCGTTGCCGGAGGCGTCAGCTCTTCAGGCCGCCTTTTCATCTGCCCGCCCGGCGCTAGCCGCCCCGGTCCCTGACCGAACGCTCCGGCGGATGGCCGCCGCGAACCCCGTTCGCCTGCCGACCGCGCTCGGCCCCGCCCTTTCCATAAAGAAGGAAGAAAACGCATGGACGATCCAGACCTACGCGAGGTCGACCCACGACGTCTTGCCGAAACCAAACGCCGCATCGAAATCGTTCGCGAGTACGCGAAGATACAACGTCCTTCGGGCGCCGATGCGAAGCTGGCCGCAAGCGCGCTCGGGATGAGCACGAGCAACTTCTCCCGGCTCGTGAAATCCTGGCGGGAGCATGGCCGGCTAAAGGCGGGGGTCACGTTCGAACGGCGCAGTCGAGCCGTAACCAGCAGCGCGAAAGGCATCCCGCACACGAGTCGGACCGCTGTCGAACGTGCGGTCGAGACAGCAGGCCCGATGGCCCGCTTCACGGATGTGGTCGCCGCCGCCGCGGGCGCGTGCGAAATGGATGGAACCCTCTGCCCTTCGAACGCCACGATCTGGCTGATCATGAACGACGTGCGCAGCCGGAATGGCGTCGACATCGCCTCCTCCTCGCCGTCGATCCTGGTGGCCCGCTGTACCCTCGACCTGCCTGTCCGGATTGGCAGGAGCGCCAGATTGCCGCACCTGCTGTTCGGCGTCGCGCTACCCGAGATGCGCGTCATCTCCGCCACTCCGGTGTTCTCCCACGCGTCGAAGGCGGACTTCGTCTCGTTCGCTCGAGATCTGCTATCGCGATACGGAGCGGCCGCCGACGGACGCCCCCTGCTCGCCGACGGCGTCACGCTCGGCGAGGAGAGATTGCCCGACGATCTGGCGACGATCGATGTCAGACATCCGGGCTCGAAGGCCTTCAACCTGCTACGCACCGCCATCGGCTCCAAACTCGACACCATTGGTATCGCCACCCCGTCCAGGACCCGTGTACCGGAACGACTGGAATGGATGCGACGGGTCGATCAGAACGAAGCGTTGGACGCCATCCGTCACGCCGTCATGAGGCACAACATCGGCCGACCGAACGCGCCTTTGTTCAAACTTCGAACAAAGGACACGGTAATCACCTCAGGATGATCGGCGCCTTGCGAACCAGATCATTCAATAGCCCGACGAGATTGCCGGGCGGCGGTGCCGGCGTCTGTACGGGACCACCGAAGTGCTCGGCGAGAGTTGCGGTATTGTACCGCGCGACCTCTCCCTCGATGACCATGAGCGCCTCGTCCGCGTCAACGGGTGTGGATTGCTCCGCATCGATCGTCTCGCGCTCCGCCTTCACCACCGAGGAGAGAGCGAGCCTTCCTATGGTGGGTCCGACGATCTTGCGCAGGTAGGCCCCGTGTCTGCGCTTTCGCGTTACCAGGCCGATCTTTATGTTGGATCCGAAATCGACCGCCGCAGCGCTCAATTCGAACCAGTTGTCGATGTCGTCGCCCATCTCAGGGTCCCCCCCGACGACCGCGTCGATCTCAGCGCACGCCGTCGCCCAGGGTAGCCCCCTCGCCCATGGACTCGATAGACGCTGAAGCGCGTCGGAAGCGACCTGCATGAACACGCGCGCGCTATCCGTCAGGTCACCCAGCTGGAACCCCAGGATCAGACCGGAGACGCGGTCGATCAGCGCGAAGATGATCCAGGAGCGACCATCGTGCCGTTTGAGCGTGCAGCCCGCACAGTCGTACACGATGTAGTTTCCCACACCGGCGCGATTTTGTCTGCGGTGCCGTGCCTGCTCGATGTACTGGCGCAGTTTGCTCTCGCCCGGCAACTTGGCGACCAGCGGCTCGGCCGTCTCCCTCAGCCGGACGACCTGAGCTCGTACAGACGACCCATCGAGCTCCGTCACGACCCGGTGGGCTTCCCGCAGCAGCGTGGCGTTGACGTCTTCGGCTATCCGCGCGGCGCTCGACCGGTCGACGGTCGCCAACACTCCCAGCGAAGCGAGGGATTCACGACGGCCCCAGTCCGAGATCAATCGATAGAAGCGGCTGGCGCTCGTTCCTGCGGCAACGGCAGCGTCTGCCACAGACATCGAACCCTTCGCGTCCTTCCAATCGCGCAATGCCTCGAGTCGTCTGGCTGCCTTGGCCCGCTTCAGCGGGCTTAGTGAAGCCCAGTACGCCACCTCCTCCGACGACAGCTTCGGTCCGAGCATCTCCATCAGCACTGGCTGCGCCGAAGCTTCGACGCGCGCCTGCAACATGGGCGCTAGCATGGCCACCTCCCCCTCTGGAGGGCCGAGGGGTTGCGCGGATGCGCCCTTTGTCGATGTATCTCCTGCAGCTCGAGCCATCCCCCTCCGTAGCCGAGCGGACAGCTATATCAAAGCGCCGACAGTCCAGTTTCTGAAACTACTTGCAAAGGTCCTTGCGAAAGATCATATGAGTTTTGCAATTAGTTTCAAAAACGAGAGGTGGTCCGATGGACGCGATGATGAACCCGCCCTACCCCAATGCCGATCCCGACGAGACACCGGTGATCGAGCTGACGATTCCGTCCGCCATCTCATGCGCACCAGCCCGCGCCAGCCGCATCGGCGGAGTGGCTCGCGTCCACCCGTACTGGTCGGCGCTGGCCACGGCTCCAGCCGTAACCGACCCCGCCCCGAACTGGGGACCAGGCGAGGTCACGTCGGTCGACACCCGCTCCGCCGTCACGTTCCACCGGACCACGGGATCGTTCCAGGCTCTGAGCGTCAAGACCGGGCGGATGATCTCGGGTATCGGACCGTACGAGCAGGCGCAGTCGGAGGAACTGGAGGCCGATCCGGAAACGGTGGCTTACGATCTCCAGGGTCTCAAGACGGCGTGGGTCGGAGGGCCCAGCTATCTGAGCGATTTCCACGCGCTCCACGTGACCAAGGGCGTGGTCGCTGGCGAGGTCAAGGCGGACCGCTCGTACTTTCTCGAACAGTCGTATGCGGAGATCATGGCGAACGCCAAACGGACCTTCGCCGCGGTCGACATCACGTTCGAGGAGAAGGACGGAACGTCGATGTTCCTGAACCAGGTCCGCCGCCTGAACGTGCGTCGGGCCTATTGTGACCGCTTCCACGAGGCCTCGCCGGCGCAGACCGATCGCGTGCGGGAACTGGTTTCCGCCGACGGCGGCACGACCCTTGGTCGGATTCATTCGATCCTCGCCAACGACCCCCGCACCGCGCAGCAGTTGGTGCACGGGCTCCTCTGCCGTCGCGTCCTCGGCTACGATCTCAATACTCCCACCCGCAGCGATACGCTCGTCTACGCGCCCGCCAAGCCGGCGCTGTGGGTCGACATCCGCGACATCCAGCGGACCGAAGCCGCCTGAAGTCGGCGGTCCGTAGACCGCCACCCGATCACGACATTCTCAGTCATGGCCGCGGTGGCCATGACCCGGAATCCGCCAGCGAGCGCGCTGGCGGAAACGAAGGAGCCTTGCCATGGCTATGCAGACCAATTCAACGCCGTACACGCCCGCGCCGTGCACGGGCATCGCCCCAATGACCTTGCCCATCGGAGGCCGGTACAAGATCGACGGGCGAACCGTCCGCCTCGAGCGGATCTTCGACGACGAGAACATCGAGATAATTGATCAGCAGACGCTCGGTCGCGTGCAGGTGAAGGATCCGGAAACGGGTGCCCTCTCCGCCCCCACCCTCGGCTGGCTACGCCAGATGTACAAGGAGGGGCGTGCCCACGCCCTCGACGAGGCCGAGACCAGCGCTGAGAAGCAGGGCCGGTACGCGCTGCTCGATCCGGACGTCTGCATTGATCGCGATCCGAAGTGGCGCTGGCGCTCGTCGCTGGCGAACCGCGCCATTGCCGACGGGATCAAATCCACGGACGCCGCCAGCGGAGTGTGGTTGGATCAGAACTACGGGCGCGAAAAGGACGATCTTCACTACCCGAAACCGTCTGCGAGCACGCACCGACGCTGGGTATCGAAAGTCCGCAAGCAGGGATCGAGCGCCGGTGTGCTGGTATCACTCGTGGGCCGCCGCCGCGGCAGTTCGCAGCTCGATGCCGTGCGCGACGCGCTCGTCCACGAGGCCGCGTTGTTCTACTGGACGCGGCCCGAGGCGGAACAGAAGCACGCACAGACCTGGCTCGAGGATCAGGTCGCGATCCTGAACGAGAAGCTGCCAGCCGATGCAGAAAGGATCAAGCCCCCCAGCCGTGAGGCTCTGCGGCTGCGCATTCATCGGCTGCGCTGCTACGACACCGTAAAGGCCAAGTTCGGCCAAAAGGAGGCCGACCGCCTCTTCGTGGGCTCTGACGAGGCTATCACCGCGGTGGATCTGCTCGAGATCGGGCTCATGGACGCCACGACGCTGGAACAGGTCGTGGTGTTCGACGACGACTGGTTGCTGCCGGCCTGCCGCATCCGCATCACCGCGCTCATGGATCTGAAATCCCACGCGATCACGGGCTTTCACGTCTATGCGGGGCCCAATCGCGCGGAGACGTCGCTGGAGACCATCATCTCCTCGATGATGCCGCCCGACGTGCCGCCCGCCATGCTGAAGCGCCATCCCATGCTGGCTTGGATGTTCGGCAAGTACGCGAAGCTCCTCCCCGACAATGAGAAGGCACTCATCGGACCGTCGACCCTTCCGTCCATCAACGAGGTTGGCATCGACGTGATGCCCGCCCCCGTGAACATGCCGACGGCGAAGGCGGCGCTCGAGCGGTTCTGGAGGACGCTGAAGGACGCGCTGCGCCAGGTTCCCGGCACGATCATCGACCCGAAACGCGCAAAGGATCTGGACTTGGACGCGGTCGATGCCGCCTGTCTCACGCTTCCCCAGCTCCGTGCGCTCGTCACCCAGGTCGTGGCCGGCTTCAACTCCAGCCCGTGCCGCGGCCTCGACAACCAGTCGCCGGCAATGGTCTGGCAGCAGAACATCCGCAACCGCGCCACCCGGGGATTCGAGGACATCGCGCGCGTACGCCGGGTCCTCGGGCGGACGGAGACCGCGCTGCTGACCTTCGACGGCGTCGAGCTCAACGGTATCCGCTACCGGAACGTCGCGGCCGTGACCGGCCTGCTGGACAACCTCGCAAACACGCAGGCTGTGCGGGGGCGACGCAAGAACGGGGACATAACCGTCGACGTGAAGGTCCGCATCTCTCCGGCGAACCTGGACTCGATCCAGGTCTGGGATCCGATCGCCGAAGAGTGGGTGGTGCTTCCGTCCACCCAGCCCCGCTACACCCACCAGCTTTCCGAATGGGAGCATCGCGAGTTCACCCGAATGGCAAAGAAGCGCAACGAGCCCTTCGCGTCCGAGAAGGACCGCCTCTTCTCCAAGTCCGAGACCATGCGGATGATCGACGAGTTCGCACCCAAGCTGCCCTTCCAGCAGCGTCGCAACATGGCGGCGCTGTACCTTTCGCAGCAGGTGAAGCGTCTGGCGGGACCGGTCGCGGAGCAGCCCGCCCCGGTTCCACTCGATGACATGGCCCCCGGAGCGGAGCAGGCGACCATGGAGTCGACCCGCAAGGACGATGGGCTGCCCGCCTCCCCTGGCGCCTCCGGCCGCTCGCAATCGTCCAGGACGATCATCGCTCCCGACCGCCTGGATGACGACAACACCCTTCCAGGCGGTCACGACGATGCCGGCGACATCGACTGGGATGACGTGGAGACTCCCCCGCCCACCGATCTCGAGGTCGGTTATGAACCGCCCTTCACGGAGGACGACAAGTGAGTACGCCAGATCAGAACGGGGGGAGCGGCACGCCGCTCCCCCGCACCGGTCATGCGTTGCCGCAGTTCGACGAGGCAACCGACATACGTCTCGCCGACGCTTTGAGATCCTTCAAGACGATCTTTCTCGAATATGAACGCCAACGCGCGATCCAGTCACGGATCAACGTCCTTCTCATCTCGTGCATCGGAATACGCGATGTGCCGCTCGACGGCCGGCGGCTAAGCGAAGTCTCGCAGGCAGGTAAGTCCAAGATGTTGACCGTGTTCCGAGACCGGATCAACCAGTCGCCGATGGCGGACGGAAGCGTGCCGAACCCTCATCGCGTGCTGTATTTCGAACTGAAGGGTTCGCAGACGCTCAAGATGTTGTGCGTGATGATCCTGCAGAAGCTCGGCGACCCCCACTGGAACGAGGGCAATGGCGACGACGTCCAGGAACGCGTACGCGTGTTTCTTCGCCAGCGAGGCGTACAGCTGCTCATCATCGACGAGGTGCAGCATCTCGCGGGCGATTCGCAGAACAAGATGGACATCACGGACGAGCTCAAGCTGTTTCTCGATGCCGGCATCGTTCCGGTCGTCTTTGCAGGAAACGAAAAGTCCAAGAAGTTCTTCGAGAGAAACGAGCAGTTATGCGCACGGCTTGGGCGCCCGCTGGAACTCACTCCGCTCAGCGGCGGGCTCGCCCACGACCGCGTACTCTTCAAGACGTTCTGCCGGGACCTGGACGCCGCGATGGTCGCCAAGTCGATAACGCGGGCTTCGTCGAACCTATCTGAAAAGGTGGCTCTCAAGGGACTTTTGGCTGCTTCCAGAGGCCGCGTCGGTCGAGTCGTGCGCATCGTGGAGGTTGCCATGGAGCACGCCGTCTCGCGCGACGCGGATTACATCGAAATGTACGACCTGTCGCACGCGATCGAGACCTTCGCCATGCCTCAGCGGTACGTCGCCAAGAACCCCTTCACGCCATGAACGGGCAGACCGGAAAGGGGCAGAACTACGTACCCGTTCTTCCCGAGGTTCGTCCGCTTGTGATTCCTGTCACGCCTGCCGGGGACGAAACTCTCATCGGGCTGATCGCCAGGTCGACCGCCGCCAATGTGCTCGGCCGCACATCCATAATACTCAAGGAAGTCGGTGTCGATCTCCATCACCCCGGCACCGTTGGGCAGAAGATCGGCAGTCTCCTCGATCGCCTCGCGGAAAAGATAGGTTGCGACGTCGAGATGCTCAGACACCGTCTGCATCCGTATACCCCTGAAGCCTTGGCCAAGACGAAAAATAAAAACGCCAATTTCCAATGGCCCGTTCAGTGGGGATCAGGCTCCTTGCTACGCCACCACGTACTGCTTGATCGGCGTCGTATAGCCCCCACGACTTTGGCTACCTCAAATCATCATCGGTGGCATTGGCTCTGCACTCTCCTTCCATACTGCCCTTTCAGCCTCGAGCGGCTCGTCGATACATGCCTGGCATGCGGAACTGCCCTGAGATGGCGACAAGCGAGGGGTATCGGAAGGTGCGAAAAATGCCGGGTTGATATCGCCCCCTCGTCCGAGCCTGCGCTGGATGAACATCTTGCTGCGGACTACCGGGCTTTCGCACGTTTGATCTCGCCGACGCCCGGTGAACGCGAGACGGCTCTGACTGCCCTTCATCCCGATCTGAACATGATAAGTCCGACCTCACTGATCAGTTTCATCTGCCGTATCGGGTGGATTCTGGGCAGTCACAGCGATCTGGACTGGTCGTTCTCGCCGGCCTCGCTCGATCAACCAGCGCTCGCCGAAGCCGTATCGGTCGGAACCGGAACGCTGGGGAACTGGCCGGACGGCCTGAGATCCACCGTCGCCGACAGGTTGCGTGGCACGGTTGGCGACGAGAGGCACGTCATCCTCAACCGCATCCGCAAGCTCGGCGACCGTTATGCCCCAACGGACATGGCGAAACTGGTCCGCGATGCGCTGCCCGAGGCATTCAAGATGACGCAGCGCGCGATGTCGTTCGAGATGCCGACCATGCTGTCTTGCGACATCTGCAAGCTGACCGGCATCGATGTCGACGACGTGCGACGCCTTGAGGCGGCCGGCATCTTCACGACGATCGAGACCCGGGTGGGTCAACGGCGGCATGTTCAGTTCTCCAGGGCGGAAGTTCACGAGTTCGCAAGGCACAAGAAGGGGTCTCAGCGTGCCACGAGGATGGCCGAAGCTCTCGGCGTTCCCAGATACGCGATCGAACAGTTGCTTGGACACGGGGAGGTCGTGCGAGAGACGCACCCCGGTCTTCTCATCCACGATGACAATCTCAGGCTCGTTACCAGTACGGTCGATGCCCTTTTCAAAGATCTCAATGGTGTCGCGCGAAAGGGCAGTCCGCCCGAAGACGCGATCCCGCTTTGGAACGCGTCGAGGGCGACGGGCGGCAGGATGAAGAATTGGGGCGAAACTCTGCGCCTGTTGCGTAGCGGAGCGATCCACTTCTGGCTCATACCCGACGATCAGCGTTCGCAAGCTCGACACTCGAAGTACGTCAGACGCATTCTCGTCGTTCCCGGCAAAGTAATACCGGTCCTGAGCTCGGAATTTGACGCCGCGTTGCTCAAGGGCGTGCCGACCGCAGACGTTATGTCGCAAGTAGACGCTGCGGAGCTGCTCAACATCGACGCGGTGCAGATGAAGCGTGTGGCCGAGTCCGGCGATCTGACGTTCTCCGGCCATGGCAAGGCTCTGTGGGCGAAAAAGAACGACGTACTCGAGCTCGCCCTAGCCTACATTTCCAGTCCCGAAGCGGCTTACCTGCTTGGAGGTCCGGTGCGATCATTTGCGAAACGCCTCTACGCGAGAACGGATCTACGCCGAGGCAGCGTCGGCTGGCTGCGCGAGGACATCGCCCGCGAATTCGACAACCTCAAGGTCGGCGACGTGCCCGTGTTCGATAAATGGCGCGGTCCCGGAGGCCGGTTCTCGCTGGCATCGCGCGCCAATTCACGGTCAGGACAACGAAACTCGCTGGAAGTCTAGTTCGCGGTGTGACGACCGTTGTCGTGGCGTGCATCGAAAGAGGAAAACGGAACCGCAAGATGCGGACCGCCCGCGCCAGCTCTTAGCGGCGTGCCCCCTCGTCACGCCCAGCAACCAATTCAAACGGTGGGCTGCGTCGAGGATCGGACGGTACATTCGGAGATGAGTTTATGATGAACATCGCATTTTTTGAGTTTCTTGGCTGCTTAATCAATACCGAACATCGTCAATCTGCCGGTTCCCGCCCCGGTAGATGATATCGGCGTGAAAAGTGCAACGGTCACCCGTCAGTTGGGTGAACGAGATCTCGATGGCACTACGGTCGCATGCCGCCGTTGCCCGGCACGATCAAGTTCAGGCCGTCATTCACATTCGCCGAGTGTATCCACGCTGCGGCTGCTCCGACGTTCATGATCGTGAGGGCGATATCGTCGGGCGTGGTCGTCGAAAGGTACATGCCGACGTGGCCCCGGGTCTGCAAAGGGCTCATCCCGATCGCCGGCAGCGGACTCTCGGAGTGCGATCCAAAGTCGAGCAAGGGATGCAAAGCCGGTGAGATAGGCGACGACCGCTCCGAAACTGGAGACCCTCAAGCCATTGATCGCGATGAGGTTCGCACGGGACGCCACATCCGGGCAGCGCACGCCATCCCCTTCGGGCACATTCTCACGGCCTTCTTCTGCCATGCCCTCGCCGTTGCTCTGCTCTTTTCTCGGGGCGGGGCGCTTGGCGACAGATCCCGCAATCTTGTCGCTGGCGGTATCCTTGCTAGCTCGGTGTACTCCTCATTCTGAATCTGTTCTACTCGCACCGTTATCGCCACCGATGGACGCCAGAAGAGAAAGTACCCAGCGACCGAGCAGCAGACGAAAACAGTACGCCTCAGACAATCTTCAACTCACGCCTCCAAAGCGATCCGCCGCGCGAGCCACCTCGAGCAAGTACGTTAAGATGCCGTACTCTAGGATCCCCGGAATAGCCGAGACCGCGGCAGGACGCCCGGCGACGCCTGCGGGCTCGAAACGGAACGGCGTTGATCTCTCCGAAAACACCAGCTCGTAGCCGACCGATTGATGGCCTGTCGGCAGGATCGTCGATGCGAGACTTACGGACCGCCAATACGCCTCCGCCCCGCGCGTCATGTTGCAGCAGCCCGCGCGACCTTCACGGCGCGTGGTGCCAAACAGCCGCTTGATATGCGAACCGCGGACGGACTTGACCGCTTTAGCATTAGCACTCCCCGACTGACCGGCCGGGGTTGCTGTAAGCGTGTACTCCATGACATGAAGCCATGCTAAGCTTTGCTTGGTTAGCTTGTATGACGGTCTCACGCCTCGTAGCGTCAGGTCACGGCAAGAGTGCGCCAATACTTTTTGCGCCGCATCGTATACACATAAGAGAATTCGCCGCGTTGTAACCTATATCAAGGCAAAGCTTGTCGTTTAGTCCACCGCAAGGTGTGAACGGGATCGTCCCGCCCGGCATTTTGCGAAGATATATAATCCGCCATCCCCTCGCCCTCTGGATATCCAGACTCGACGCACACGTCGTCCTCGATGCGGCGGACCGGTCGAGCATTTTAAAGCTGCCGGTCTCCATGCGGAGCTATGACGGTTCGAGCGATATCTTCAGCCAGGGCGTCAGGCCGGAGATGGTGGCGTTTCTGACGCGCGGCTACACGGTCGGACAGCTGATGGATGACGACGGGAAGGGCCAGATCCTGTCGCTCGGCATCCCGGGCGATGCGCTGGGGCTCGAGCATCTGTATCTGCGAGAGGCCGATTACGATACGCGGGTGCTCGGCACGGCGGAGGTCGCGCTGGTGTCGCGGCGAGACCTAGCGGATCTCGCATCACAACGTCCGGCGATCGCACAGGCGTTTGCGGTAAGCCAGGCGATCGACGCGGCGATCACCCGGGAATGGCTGCGCAATGTCGGCAGCCGCGACGGTCTGCGGCGTATCGCGCATTTCCTCTGCGAATTCGCATGCCGGATCGATGCCCGCGGGCTGAAGACCGACGACTGCTACGAACTCCCCCTGTCGCAGCAGCAGATCGGCCGGGCGACGGGAATGACCGCGGTGCACGTCAACCGGATGCTCAAGACGCTCCACACCGCCGGCCTGATCGAACGCAGCTGGCGCAACGTCCGGTTCCCTCGCTGGGACCGGTTGCGCGAGATCGCCGGCTTTTCCGACGCCTATCTGCACGCGGGGCCCCCGCTCGCGAAAGCGCCTGTGCGCGCCTAACCGCCCAACGGCACCAGTCGTGCGTGGAGATAGGCGCTGTCGAACCGGGCAGCGTCCTTCAACCCCTCGAAATCGAGCATCAGCAGACGGTTCTTGGCGGCATCGACGAGCCCGCTCCGCTTGAGCGCCCTGATCGTGCGGTTGACGTGCACCGAAGTCAGCCCGAGCGCCTCGCCGACATCGGTCTGGGTCAGCGGCATGAAGAAATCGCCATTCCCCTCCCGCGCGACCGCGCCGGCGCGGATGTAGAGCTCGCAGAACAGGTGCGCGATCCGGCTATAGGCCTCGCGCGCGCCGATATTCACCAGCCATTCGCGCAGGATGCCCTCGTCGACCAGCGTGCACCACCACAGCGCCTGCGCGACCCGGGGGTGGTTCTCGATGATCGCCAGCATGTCGTTCGCCGGGATCGAGACGACCTGCCCCTCCGACATCATCGAGATGCTGTGGTCCATCTTCTCGAGAATGAACACGTGCGTGTCGCACAGATCCCCCGGCATCAGGAACGCAACGATCTGTCGCTTTCCGTCGGGCAGGATCTTGTAGCGTTGCGCCCAGCCTTCGAGGATCAGGAAGACATGTGTCGGGTCGTCGCCCTCGCGGATCAGGTGCTGGCCGCGGACGACGGGACGCGTCACCATCGTCAGGCGATCGAGCGCGGCACGGTCCTGGTCGTCGAACTTTGCCCAGCGGCGTAATTTCCGGGTGAGGATATCGCTCATTCGTTACTCATTGCCGCGCGGTATCATGGATTTAGACAAACACGAATGTCGCTCGGAGTCCTCATGATCGCCGCGACCTTGCCTCGGCCCGGTTCCGCCCGATCGATGGAAGCCGCTACTACCCCACGTCGCGCGTCCCATGGCGCCCCTCCACTCAACACTCCTTCTTCAGACAGAAGAACGAGCCAAAGCGTCGAAGATCTACGCCGATTCTTACTCATCGGAGCGTTTTAAGCATTGTTTAGCCACGACGCTGTGCCGCAGAAAATTTCAAATCCGTGGCAATTGTAAGGTTAAGACAATGTTATCATAGATTTGTCTTGAATTACTGTTTTCATTGACATACATAGGTTAAGCCGATCCTAGTGTAAGCCACACACCGCGAGCCCCCGCGGCCGGCGACACTCTAGCCATTCTACGCTTGCCCCTAAGTTCGATGGTGACGGGGATCGTCCTCTGCGGTGTCGAAGGCTTTATCCTCTTTTCGGCGCTTTCCCCATTTCAAACGGCTCCCGCTGCTGCGGATGGGAGAACCGTGTCTTCCTCCGCGGTGACTTTCGAGGTGTTCATGTACAAGTCGACCCTTTGGGCCGCCGCGCTTGCGGCTGTGAGCCCGGCTGCCCTGTTGGTTTCGACTCAAGCGGAGGCGCAGGTCCCGATCGGTGCCGGCGGTCAGCTTCAGCAGATCCCGCCCGCACCGCTCAACGACCAGCCCGCGCCCGATCTCGGCTTCGAGCGCAAGACGCCCGTCGTCGTTCCCGCTACCGGTGGTCCCAGGACGCTCGTCCGATCGCTGCGTGTGACAGGTGCGACGCTGTTTCCCGAGGCCGACCTGATCGCCGCGACCGGGTTCGTCCCCAACAGCGAACTCGACCTATCCGAGATGAAGACGCTCGCCGCGCGGATCACCGACTATTATACGAGCCGCGGTTATTTCGTCGCGAACGCCTACCTGCCTGAGCAGGACGTGCAGAGCGGCGCGGTCACGATCGCGGTGATCGAAGGGCGCTTCGGCGCGATCGGCATCAAGAACGAGTCGCGGCTATCGGACAGCGTCGCGAACGGCATCCTCGATGGGCTGGACGTCGGCGATCCGGTCGCGGTCGCGCCGCTCGAGCGTCGCCTGCTGATGCTGTCGGACCTGCCCGGCGTACGGGTGCGATCGACGCTCAGCCCCGGCACCGCGGTCGGCACGTCCGACCTGCTGGTCGACATCACTCCCGGCCGGAGCATTACCGGCAGCGTCGAGGCCGACAATGCCGGCAACCGCTACACCGGCGCCTACCGCGTCGGCGGATCGGTCAACTGGAACAACCCGACCGGCTCGGGCGATGTGCTGAGCCTGCGCGCACTGACGTCTTTCTCGGGGCTCGCCTACGGCCGCGCATCGTACCAGGCACCGATCGGCCAGGTCACGCTGGGCGTCGCCTTCGCGCATCTCGAATACTCGCTCGGCAAGGAGTTCGACAGCCTCGACGGCAGCGGCAACGCCGATGTCGCCAGTGTCTATGCCAGCTATCCGCTGATCCGCTCGCGCGACAACAATCTGTACGTGACCGTCGGCGGCGACGTGAAGTGGTTCGAGGACAAGATCGGCATCGTCGATACCACCAGCTATCGCCGCGCGCAGGTGATCACCGCAGGGCTCAGCGGCGACCAGCACGACACGCTTCTGGGCGGCGGCTGGAGCGCGTACTCGCTGAGCTATTCGGTCGGCAATCTCGACATCCGCGGCGCGTACGAGCGTTCGATCGACGCGCTGACCGCACGCACCGACGGCAGCTACGGGAAGCTGCAGTTCAGCTTCGCGCGGTTGCAGACGATCGCCGGGCCACTGTCGCTGTTCGCCTCCGCCCGCGGGCAGATCGCGTTCAGCAACCTCGACATCTCTGAGCGGATGGAACTGGGCGGCGCCTATGCCGTGCGCGCCTATCCCGAGGGCGAGGCGTATGGCGACCAGGGCTATGTCGCCACCGCCGAAGCGCGGCTGGCGCTGCCGCAGGTGGTGCCGGGTGCACTCCAGCTGTTCGGATTCGTCGACGTCGGCGAGGTCGATTACGTCAAGCACCCGTATTTCACCGGCTCCAACCACGCGAAGCGCAGCGCGTACGGCGCGGGCCTGAGCTGGGCGGGACCGTACGGGATCGCCGCCCGGGCGACCTATGCGCGCAAACTCGGCGACGAGGACGCGACGTCCGCCCCCGACAAGTCGGGCCGCGCCTGGTTCCAGGTTTCGAAGACCTTCTGACCGCGCCGCTAACGCTGCTGGCACCCCCAATTTTGCGGCCATCCGCCGCCACCAAGGATACCGCTCATGACCCCCATTCCCTGCTCGCTCAGAAACACCAGCCGTCCCGCTCCCACCGTTACGCGCACGCGGCGTGGCGGGCTGTTCGGCTCGACCGGGCTCGCGCGGTTCGCGTGGCTGATCGGGTTCAGCCTTGCGGGCACGATGGCTGCACGTCCGGTCGAGGCGCAGACGCTGCCGACCGGCGGTGAAGTCGTCGCGGGCCAGGCGAGCATCGCGACCGGCACCAAGTCGCTGACCGTGACGCAGACCAGCGACCGCGCGGCGATCAACTGGCAGTCCTTCTCGATCGGCAAGGGCAATAGCGTCGTCTTCGACCAGCCGACCAGCAGCTCGGTCGCGCTGAACCGCGTGCTCGGCACCGATCCGTCGGTGATCCTCGGCAACCTGTCGGCGAACGGGAAAGTGTTCCTCGTCAACGCGAATGGCATCCTGTTCGGCCAGACCGCGAACGTGAACGTCGGCGGGCTGGTGGCCTCGACGCTGAACATCTCCGATGCCGACTTCCTTGCGGGCAAGAACAGTTTCGCAGGGACCAGCGGCGCGAGCGTCCAGAACGACGGCCGGATCACCGCGAAGAACGGCTATGTCGCGCTGCTCGGCGCGAACGTCGGCAATAGCGGGACGATCAAGGCGAACTTCGGCACCGTCGTGCTGGCGGGCGGCGAGGCGATCACGCTAGACGTGGCGGGCGACGGGTTGCTCAACGTCGCGGTCGACAAGGGCGCGGTCGGCGCGCTGGTCCGCAACGGCGGGCTGATCCGCGCGGACGGCGGCAAGGTAGTGATGACCGCGCAAGGGGCCGGCGACCTGCTCCACACCGCGGTCAACAACACCGGCATCGTCGAGGCGCGCACGCTGCAGAACCGCGGCGGCACCATCCTGCTGCTCGGCGACATGAAGACCGGCACGGTTACCGTCAGCGGCGAACTCGACGCGAGCGCACCGGTCGGCGGCGATGGCGGCTTCATCGAGACGTCGGCGGCGACCGTCACCGTCGCGGACAGCGCCAAGGTGTCGACCTTCGCACCGGGCGGCATGACCGGCATGTGGCTGATCGATCCGCAGGATTACGTGATCGGCGCGGGCGGCAACATCTCGGGCTCGACGCTGTCGGCGCAGCTCGTCACGACCAGCATCACGATCAGCACGATCCCCGCGGCGGGCGACACGACCACCGGCAATGGCGACATCTTCGTCAACGATGCGGTCGCGTGGACCGCGTCGGGCGTGCCGACGACGCTGACGATGAACGCGTTTCGCGACGTCAACATCAACGCGCCGATCACCGCGACCAACGGCAACATCGTCGCGTGCTGCGGCCGCGACGTGAACGTCAATGCCGACCTGACGACGACCAACGGCAGCATCCTGCTCAACGCCGGGCAGAACGTGAACGTGTTTCACGCGATCACGACGACCGACGGCAACATCGCGCTGTGTGCCGGCCACGACGTGCTGATCGACGCGGCGGTCACGCTGACCCGCGGCACGACGATCCCCGCGCAGAGCCTGGGCCTGCCGGTCGGGCTCACGCTGATCGCCGGCGCGGACGGCACCGGGCCGGGCGTCAACGGCGGCACGATCGTGTTCTCCGCACTGTCGCCGCCGACCACCGTCACCGCGGCGCCGGTGTCGATCAACTACAACCCCATTTCGTACACGACGCCGACCGACTTCTCGACCGAGTTCGTGCTGACCGAAGGCGCGGCGATCACCCAGCGCATGCTGCTGTTCCCGACCGCGCAGAAGGTGGCGGACGGCACCAATGCGGCGGTGCTGAGCGGGTTCAACACCAACGGCATCTCGGGCATGCCGACCGGCGTATCGCTGGTCGCCGGCCCGAACGCGACCGCGACGTTCGACAGCACCGGCGAAGGCACGGGCATCGGCGTCGGCTTCAGCGGCTACACGCTGACAGGGGCCAACGCGGACCAGTATGCGCTGGCGAGCTCATGCTGCGTCGCCGGGTTCCGGACGACCGGGACGATTACGGCTGCTCCGGCGCCTGCTCCCGCACCGGCGCCTGCGCCTGCTCCGGCACCAGCGCCCGCTCCGGCACCAGCGCCCGCTCCGGCACCAGCGCCTGCTCCGGCCCCAGCGCCTGCTCCGGCCCCAGCGCCTGCTCCGGCACCAGCGCCTGCTCCGGCCCCAGCGCCTGCTCCGGCCCCAGCGCCTGCTCCGGCCCCAGCGCCAGCCCCGGCTCCGGCTCCAGCTCCAGCGCCCGCGCCGGCTCCAGCGCCCGCTCCGGCACCGGCTCCTGCACCCGCCCCGGCTCCGGCTCCCGCACCCTCCCCGGCGCCCGCCCCGGCACCATCGCCAGCACCGTCACCGACGCCCACGCCCACGCCGCCAGTCATCGTCACGCCCACACCTGTGCCAAACCTGCCGACCGCTGCACGCCCGATCCTGGACGTTCCGCCGGTGATGGTCCGCGTGCCATCGCCACCGCCGATCGAGGTCGTCGAGGGTGGCGTGGCATTCCCGCCGCCGATCCGTCCGGGTACGGTCATCGTCGAGACCCCGGGCACGCCGCCGGCCGTCCAGCCCGCGCCCGATCGTCCCTTCGTGCAACCGACCCCGCCGAACACGCCGGCCGTCCCCGACTATCCACGCAAGCAGGCGCGCCATTAAAGTGATCGGCCGGGACAGGGTCGGACGGCGATGGCGCGGTACGCTGATAACGGGACTCGCTGCGCTCGCGGCGACCTCCCCAGGCGTGGCGCAGGCCGTACGCGCCGAACCCATCGGACGGTTCGGTACCGAGGCGGTTTCGAACGATGCGCGCGACACCGCGGACTGGGTTGCCGCGTCGCACGATAATCAGGGCCTGCCGTTCATCGTCATCGACAAGGTGAACGCCGTGGTCTTCGCATTCGACGCCACCGGTCGATTGCGCGGTACGGCACCAGCCTTGCTCGGCATGGCGCGCGGCGATGCGAGCGTGCCCGGCATCGGCCAGCGCAAGCTCGCGACGATCACGCCGGCCGAACGCACGACCCCCGCGGGTCGGTTCAAGGCCTCGCTCGGTCACGACTTCGAACAGGACATCCTGTGGATCGACTATGACGCCGCGCTGTCGATGCACCGTGTGATCAAGGGACGCCGCGTCGACGACCGCGCCGGCCGGCTCGCGTCGCCCACGCCCAGCGACAACCGAATCTCGTATGGCTGCGTGAACGTGCCGCCGGGGTTTTACGATGGGGTGGTGAAACCGTTATTCACCGGCACCGTAGGAATCGTCTACATCCTGCCGGAGACGAAACCGTTGCGAAGCGTGTTCGCCGTGCCGGACTGACAGACAAAGAAATCCTCCCCCGCCAGGGGGAGGTGGCTGGCGCTCGCCAGACGGAGGGGGAGGACACGGAACGAGGATTATCGCGCCCCGTCCCCTCCAGCGCGTCTCCGCCAAGAATAATGAGAACCGCGCCCCGTCCGGGCCTCTACCTCACCGGCACCACGGCCGCTCGCGATACCATTTGGTCAGCACGTATTTGACGCCCTGCTCGACCGGCATGCCCTGGTGCAACGACCCGGGGTTCGGCCGCCCCAGCGCATCCATGTTGTTCCAGATCACCAGATTGCCCGCCTTCGGTGCGATCATCACGCCCGCGGTCGGAAAATTCGTGCGACCGCCCAAGGACGGTTCGTTGAGGAAGGTCATCGCCGACCACGTCCGCTGTCCGCCGATCGGCACCTGGTTTCGCCAGTAATGCTGCCCGGTATCGAAGAAATCATGGTGCGGCTTGAACTCTTGCCCGACCGCATAGCGCTGGCCCTGCAAGGCCTCGCCGAAGATCGGATCGAGACCGGTCAGATCGTCGAGCTTGCTCTCTACGGCCGTTACCGCGTCGGGTCCGGGATAGAGATAGCAGGTCTCGCTCGTCCGATACGACGGTACGGGATCGTCGGAGACCACGGGCGACGGCACGCGATTGGCGTCGATCAGGCGGATCAGCGCGGCGCATTCGCCCAGCGTCAGGAAATTGCGGACGACATAGAGTTCGACGCCGTTGGCGGGGATCCGGACGGCACCGGCATAATGAGCGATCCGCTCTCGAACGCGCACGGCGGAGTCGGATCGAGCCAAGGCCTCCATCTGGCCATCGCGGAGATCGAGCGCCGACAATGGAGCCGACATCAGCGACGTGTTCTCGGATTTATCGGTCGGCCAAGCGCCAGTATCTAGGAATTCGGCCATGGTTTCGTAACTCTGATCATCAGCCCCCTTACTAAACCAATAGCAGCATCCTTATCCTATGTTTATATTTTTTATTGATGCATCTTTATACTCTCACCTACGTTTATCAAGTACGACCAACACAGGTTAGGCTCGGTTGAGCGAATTTTCGCCACCACCCCGCCCATTGGGATGCGCATAAGTCGCACCAGGCCGAAGAGTTCGGGAACATCCATGCTCCGCTGCCGGCGAGAGCCACGGATGACGTGCCTAGACCGACATCGGCGGAGAACCATCATGCAACCGGGATTTATCGCGGGCGCGGGACCGACACCCCATGCTCTACATACTGCCTATGTCGACGTCGCTGCGGTCACTGCCGTCTCCGGCGTCGCCTCGATCAAAATCGGCGATAGTGTAGATCCCAGGCCTCGACGTAAACCCAAGGCATCGACACCCCGTTTTCCCGTGATCCGCGGCATTTTATTCGCGCTGCCGATCTCGGTGCTGTTCTGGGTCGGGGTCCTCGTTCTGTCGATCGGGTAGCACCGCCGCCGCGCACCCTCTCGAATTTCAATTCTGGAAGTCCTCGCTCACGGCGGGGCGGGGATAGTCATGGTCAAAAATCTTTTTGCATGCGTTGCGGCCGCGATACTGGCATTCGCTCCCCACCCTACTGCGGCTCAGACTCTCATACTCCCCGGCGCCCTCCTTCTTGCAGGTTACCGCGCGACGTGCGGGCCCGTCGATACGATGATCCAGCCGATCAACGATATCGCAGCCGCATACCGGGGCCGGATATACCTTCATCCGCGGGTCCTCGACTTGCCTCGCGCGCAGCAACTCTTCTGGTACACGCATGAGTGCGCCCACCAGATCTTCGGACCCGGCGAGGCCGCTGCCGATTGCTGGGCGGTCCAGCAGGGCAAGATCCAGGGCTGGCTGTCGCGCGTCGAGCTGACCAGGCTGAACGGGTCGATGCGCCAGTTTCCACGCGATGCCTCGCACGAAGACGGCGCCGCCCGCATCGCGCATATGGAAAAATGTTTCGCGGAGTAGAGGCTTCGTTGCGACGCCCCGAGTTGCCCGATTTGGTAGCCCGACGTGGTGGTCGGCAAATTCGTCCAAAGGCCTACGCCACCGCCGTCGCATGGATCGGCAGCAGCGCCGCGCCGATTGTCGCCGCGGCACCCTCCAGCGTGGACACCGATATGATCGGCACGCCGCTGACGTGATCGCCAATGTGCATCGCGCCGAAATCGATGTGCTCGACCAGCGCACGCAGGATGCGGTTTGGCAACGGGCTTGAGATCACGAATTCGCCCGGATCGATCCACGCCAGCCCCCAGTTTATGATCGGCGCGATTTGGCTGGCGGCGCGACGCACCCACGCGTCGACGACGTCTTCATAGCCGGCCACCACCGCCTCGAAATCGACCAGCGAATGGATCTCGCAACCGGCTTCACGCAACGTCATCAACAGGTCGAGCGTCGACGGGCGCGGCCGGTTGTTGGGATAGAGACAGCCGATCTCGCCCGCGCTCGCCATCGCGCCGCGCAGGATCCGGCCCTCGACGATGATCCCCGCGCCGATCCCATGGCCGAGCAGGATCACCACCGCGGTCGAACAGCGCCGCATAAGCCCGCCGACGTAATATTCCGCCAGCGCCGCGGTGTTGGCATCGTTCTCGATCCAGATCCGGTGGCCGATATGCTCCTCGAACAGCGTCTTCAGATCGATTCCGCGCCATGCCCCAAGACTGTCGACCGTCCAGCGCCGGTTCCCCTCCGGCGATAGCGACGACCCAGGCACGCCGATCCCGACCCCCAGCAGCCGCCGTCCGAGCAGCCGGTTCTCGATCGCCATGGCGTGCATCGATTCCGTGACGCGCGCGGCGAAGACGCGTGGATCCGGATCGTCGAACGGCTGCGAGCTGTGCGCGATCACTCCGCCCGCGTAGTCGACTAGCGCCACCTCCATCAGCCCGCGGTGGAGCATCGCGCCGACCGCATAGCCGGCATCGGGCGATATCCGCAGCGGCACGGCGGGCCGACCGGGCGTCACCGGCTCAGAACTCGGACATTCCTCGATCAGTCCGTGCGCGAGCAGGTTGCTCGACAGCCGCGTCAGCTTCGACGCACTCATCGCGAGATCGCCGGCGAGCTGCTTGCGCGATCGCCCACCGACCGAGCGCAGGACCTGCATGCTCGTCGTCGTCCAGTCTCAGCTTCGCATAGGCCATCGCCCGCTCCCTTGCCGATCCCGATAGTCGATTAGTTTATTTCGTGAAATTAATTAAAATCGTCATATTCCGCGTCCAGCGGCGTGACATCGAACAGGGTTGGGGACGAACAGATGACCAAATTTGGCTTGCGCACGGGTTGCGCCTTTATCGCGTTGAGCATTGCCGCGCAGTCGCCGGCCTGGGCGCAGACCGTTCCTGCCACGCCTCCCGCCGCCACACCCCCGGCCGATGCGGTCCCGGAAGCCGCCGCACCGGACGCCACGACACCTGACGCCGCAGCGCCCGAAACCGGCGGCGACATCATCGTCACCGGCTCGGCCCGCCAGCAACGCCGCTTCGACGTCTCCTACGCGGTCAATTCGCTCAGCAACGCCGACATCCAGAAGCTCGCGCCGATCAACTTCGCCGATCTGCTCGGCAAGCTGCCCGGCTTCGCGGTCGAGAATACCGGCGGCGAGGTCCAGAACATCATCCGCCTGCGCGGCCTGCCGAGCGACGGTGGCCTCGTCACCTTCCAGCAGGACGGCCTGCCGATGTTCCACGAGAATGACGGCAACTTCTTCCGCGGCGACAGCATCAACCGGTTCGACCTGATGACGCAGCGCGTCGAGGTCGTGCGCGGCGGCCCTGCCCCGGTCTATGCGAGCTATGCCGCGGCGATCGTCAACAACATCACCGTGTCGGGCACCGATACGACGCGCGGCAAGGCGCAGGTCACCCTCGGCGACACCGGCCTCTACCGGCTCGACGCGTACCAGGCCGGCCCGATCGACGATTCGACCTACTACGCGATCGGCGGGTTCCTGCGCCGCCACGACGGCTACCGCGACAACGGCTTCCCCAACGATCGCGGCGGCCAGGTCCGCGCCAACATCAAGCACGACTTCTCGAACGGATCGCTGCGCGTGTCCGGCAATTACCTGAACGACCACAACGTGTTCTATTTGCCGATCCCGACCGCCGATCCGCGCGATCCGAGCAAGTCGCTCAACCAGTATATCGACTTCTTCAGCGGCACGATGAACTCGCCCGCGCTGCGCAACGCGAACATCCGTTTCCGTGAGGCCGACGGCACGACGCGCAACGTCGACGCCGATCTCGGCAATGGTCGCCACACCCAGTTCGGGAATGTCGGCGTCCAGTATGATGCGGACTATGACGGCTGGAAAGTCGCGGCGAAGGGCGGCGTCAGCGTCGGCAAGCTCCATTTCAACGCGTTGTATTCGACCAGCAACCCGTCGGATGCCAACGCCTATGCCAACGCGACCAGCAACGGGATCGGCACCCCGACCAACCTGGATAATGCCCGCAAGGCGTTCGGCGCCGGCGTGACCCGGCTTGGCTATGCGATCGCCGGCACCAACGGCGCGGAGGTCTACGACCCGAACAGCGCCTCCGGGCTGGTCGTCCCCGCGCAGTTCCGCGACGTCGTCTCCAAATATTATTCGACGCAGGGCGATCTCAGCGTCACGCGCTCGATCGCGACCGGCTTCGGCACGCACGATCTCCGCGTCGGCGTATACGGCAGTCTGTACGGCGAGACCAACGAGGTCGCGTATCAGGACTATCTGCTCGAGGTGAAGGGCAAGCCGCGGACGCTCGATCTGATCGCGTACAACGCCGCGGGCCAGGCGGTCGGTTCGATCACCGACAACGGCGTGCTGCGCTATACGACCACGCTCAACCGCGGCAACACCGACGCCAAGATGTACGCACTCTACGCGAACGACACGTGGGAGCTGACCAAGGGCCTGACCCTGGACGGCGGTGTCCGCCACGAACGGTACAGCTTCAACGGCTATGCCTTCGCGACGACCTCCGCCAACCTCGGCGATCCGACCACGCTGGCCGACGACGGCGTCCGTGCGTTCACCGGCCAGATCATCAATTCGAAGCTGAGCCCGAACATCACCAACTGGACCGGCGGGATCAACTACGACGTCACGCAGCATCTCGGCGCCTATGCCCGCGCATCGCATCTCGAAACGCCGCCCTCGACGCAGGTGACGTACCAGATCAACCCGACGATCATCACGTCGAAGGCGAACCAGTACGAGGTGGGTCTGAAGGCCGCGTTCGGCCGGTCGTATTTGTACCTGATCGGCTTCTATACGCGCTATAATCCGCTCAACGCGTCGTTCGTCGCGCTCGACCCGGTCACCGGTCGCAACGACCAGTCCGTGCCATTCGTCGGCAAGGCGGAGATCAAGGGTATTGAGATCGACGGCAACCTCGCGCTGCCGTACGGCTTCGCGGTGACCGGCGCGCTGACGATCAGCGATCCGCAATATAAGAGCCTCGTCAACGCCAACGGTGCCAGCGCCGGCGATGTCGAGGGCAACCAGCTCGTCCGCGAACCGAAGGTCTACGGCAACATCCGTCCCTCCGTCGACTTCGACGTCGCGGGCAGTGCCGTGCAGATCTACGGCCGCTACGAATATACCGGCAAACGCTATGTCGACTTCTTCAACAACACCGCGCTGCCCGCCTACCAGACGGTCGGCGCGGGGATCACGCTGACGCACGACACGTGGCAGATGCAGGTCGTCGGCGACAATCTGTTCAATGCCAAGGGGCTGACCGAAGGCAATACCCGCACCGACCAGTTGAGCGGCCAGGGCACGGCCGACGCGATCTACGGCCGACCGAACTTCGGTCGCAACGTCCGCCTCGTGGTCAGCAAGTCCTGGTGACGGGCTTGCGTTTGATGCTCGCGGCGCTGGCGATGACGGCGGCTGCACCGGTGTGGGCGGAAGCGCCTGCACCGGTGGCGGTTAGCGACACGGTCGTCGACACGCTGTCGGAGCGGCTGTTTCCGATGCTCGGCGCGCTGGGGCGGTTGCCGACAGCGACGTTCGATACGCGGGCGCGACGGATTGCCGCGTGCGGTGACGTACCCGCCTGCGTGATCGAGGCGACGATCTGGACCGATCAGGACCGGGCGATGGTCGTCGCCAGTCTGTCCAAGAGTGGCGCGCGGCCGAAGTCGAATGCCGACCTGCCAGTGGCGGCCGGTATCGATCAGGAGCTCGAGGCACTGAACGTCGTGCTCCGGGTCTACGGCCTCGGCTTGCCTGGACGCTACCCGAAGATCGACGGTCCGATCTTCGCCACCGACACGCCCTTCTTCGCCGACAGCGTAAAGGTTGCGATCGATACCGCACGCGCCGCGTCGGATGCGCCGCCTTCGACGATCGCGGCCAGCGTGCGGTTGGCCGTGGCGTTGCTCGATGCCAATGATGCGACCGCGGCGACGCGGTTCGAACCGCTCGACCAGCGCGAGAATGCCGGCGCACGCACACGTGCGGCGAGGACCGACTGGAAGGCGTTTCGGTATTCGCTGCTGATCGTCCCCGGCGTCGGTCCAGAGGATGTCGGCACCACGCTCAGCCCGCGCAGCAAGCTCCACGCGCTGCTCGCCGCGCAACGCTATCGCCAGGGTCTCGCGCCGTTCATCCTCGTCTCGGGCAGCGCGGTGCATCCCCGCGGCACGCGCTTCGTCGAAGCCGTGGAGATCCGCCGCGCGCTGGTCGAGCGCTACGGCATCCCCGCCGATCGCGTGATCCTGGAGCCGTACGCGCGGCATACGACCACCAACCTGCGCAACGCGACGCGGCGCATGGTGGCGCTCGGCATCCCGCTCGACCGCCCGACGCTGATCGTCACCGACGCCGAGCAGAGCAAATACATCGAAAGCCAGACCTTCACCGACCGCAACCGCACGGAACTGGGGTATCTGCCGGGCGCGGTCGGGCGGCGGCTGTCGGTGTACGACCTGGAATTTCAGCCGTCGCGGCTATCCCTGCGCCACGATCCGCGCGATCCTCTCGATCCATGAGCGATTATTTCAGGCACGCATTGTCCAGCACGACGAACACCACCCCCAGTTCCACCCCGGCGAAGGCCGGGGCCCAGTTGGGGGACGGCCGTAACCGGGGATCGCGCTCCGTCACGTCAACCTTTCCAATTGGGCCCCGGCCTTCGCCGGGGTGGTTGAAATATCCGCTGCTTCTCGTGCTGTTGGCGACCCCCGCTTCCCTAACCGCGCAAGAAACCCCCGCAGACCTCGTCGACCCCTTCGTCGGTACGCTCGCCGATTTCGGCCAACTCTCCCCCGCCGCCGTGGCCCCGTTTGGCATGATGCAACTCGGCCCCGACACCAGCCCCGCCAACCACGCCGGCTACGATCACGCCGCAACCACATTGCTCGGCTTCTCGCACACCCGCGGCGTCGGAGTAGGCTGCGGCGGCGCAGGCGGCGACCTGATGATCTCGGTGCGCTATGCCGGCCAGTCCGGCCCGGCGCTGATCGACAAACCCAGCGAAACCGCGCGGCCCGGCGTGTACCGCGTCCGCTACGACGGCGGCATCCTCGCCGAGATGGCGGCGACCCGCGGTGCCGGCGTGTTGCGCTTCACCCTGCCCCGCGCCGGCGCGGTCGACCTGCGGATCGACCCAAGACACAGCTATTCGAAACGTTTGGCCGCCAGCTGGGCAAACCTCGCCAGCGACGACCTCCGCGCCGACCTCGTCGCAGGCACGGTCTGCGATCAGGGCGCCTATCATCTCCACAGCGCCAGCCAAATTCTCGTCAACGGACGGCCGATCCACCAAAGGCTGACCACCGACGCGAACGATCTGGCGACGCTCCACATCGCGGGCAAAGCGGGCGACGCAATCGAAATCCGCACCGGGCTATCGACCGTCGACGGACGCGGCGCGGCATCGGTTCGCGACACGGAAGTCGGCAACAAATCTCTCGCGGCCGTCGGAGGCGAAACGCGTAGCGCCTGGAACCGCGTCCTCGGCCGCGTGGTGCCGAGCGGCTCGCGAGACCAGCGTGCGCTGTTCTACACCTCGCTCTACCGCGTCATGGAAACCCCGGTCGCGATCGACGATCCCGACGGCCGCCACCGCGACAATAGCGGCACTGTGCAGACCTCTCCCAAGGGCCAGACGCGCTACGCCAACTGGTCGCTATGGGACAATTACCGCACCCAGATGCCCCTGCTCGCGCTGCTCCAGCCCGAGCGCAGCACCGATATCGCGCAGTCGCTGGTCGCGCTCTATGCGAACGGTAAAGCGCAATGGTCGACCCCCCACGAACCCTTCCTGACGGTCCGCACCGAGCATGCCGGGATCGCGCTGCTCGACATGCACCGCAAGGGTATCGCGTTCGACGCGGCCGCCGCGCTGGCGGGAATGGCGGCGGACAGCGACACGCTCAAGCGCGGCACGCCCGACGAGCAGATCGAGGCGGCGTATGACGACTGGGCGACCGCCGAACTCGCGCGCGATCTCGGCCGCGCCGACCTCGCACGGACCTTCACCGCGAAGGCGCAGAGCTACCGCTCAATGTGGCGATCGGTGTTCCAGACGCCGGGCGCGGATGGCGACGTGGTCAAGGCGCGCGGACTGTATCAGGGCACCTTGTGGCAATATCGCTGGGCGCCGATCTTCGACCTGCCTTGGATGACGCAAACGGTCGGGCGCGATCGACTGCTCGGCGAGCTGCATCATTTCTTCGATGCTCGCCTGTTCAACATGACCAACGAGCCCGACATCCAGGTACCGTGGATGTTCGCCGCGCTGGGCCAGCCGCAGCCGACCGCCGACCTCGTCCGGACGATCCTGACCAAGCCGATCGCGCACCCGTATACCAACAGCGGCAAGCTGCCGGTCCCGTTCGTCGGTCGCAGCTTCGCGCTGTCGCCGCAGGGCTTTGCCGATGGGATGGACGACGATGCCGGCGGGATGACCGCCTGGTACGTGTTCGCGACGCTCGGCCTGTATCCGCTGGTACCCGGCGAACCGTGGTACGTCGTGACGACCCCGGCGTTCTCGCGCTCCGACATCGATCTCGGCAATGGTCACCGGCTGACGATCCGACGCTCGGGCCCCGAGGACGGCCGGATCACGCAGGCCAGCCTCAACGGACGGCCGCTTCCGAACTATCGCGTCCAGCACGCCGACCTGCTCCGCGGCGGCACGCTGACGATCACGACGGTAAGAATTGTCCCGCAACTGCAAGACGCCGCCGCTAAGACGCCAAAGGATGGAGCAAGCCGCCCCCGCTGAAGTCGTCGATAGCCCGGTCCAGCGGGCGCGGATGACGGGCTATGCGAGCGGTAATTTCGGCAAGAACGTCCTCGCGTCGACGATGGATGTCTTCCTGCTGTTCGTCCTGACCGAACGCTGGGGCGTGTCGCCAGCGGCGGCCGGGCTGGTGGTGATGATCGGGCTTGTGTGGGACGGCCTCTGCGATCCGCTGCTCGGCCGGCTGGTCGATCGGTCCGCGGACCGGCTCGGGCTGTACCGGCGGCTGCTGTTCGTCGGTGCGCCCCTCGTCGGGGTGTTCTTCACGCTGTTCTTCCTCGATCCTGGCTGGCGCGGACCGGCGATCCTCGGATGGGCGACCGTGATGGTACTGCTGTTCCGCACCGCCTATTCGGTGTGCGACGTCGCGCACAACGCGTTGATGATGCGGATGACGCGGGCGCCGGGCGCCGCGACGACGCTGTCCGGCTTGCGGTATATGTTCAGCTGCCTCGGTGCGCTGACCGTCGCACATTTCGCGCGCGCATTCGTCGATCCGGCGGTCGACGGCGGTGGTTATGGCCTTCTCGCCGTCACCGGCGGTGCGGCGCTCGCCTATGTCGCGACCCTGTGGCTGTCCGCTGCTTCCGCACCGCGATCGGTGGTCGTACCTGGCGCCTCGGCCCCGCGCGCGTCGCTCGCCTGGATCCTCGGCAACCGGCCGCTGCTGCTGTTGCTGGCGCTCGGCTTCGTCCAGGCGCTGACGCTGCCGTTCTTCGCACGCTCCTTCGCCTATATCGGCAAGGGGATATTTCACGATCCGGGCTGGATCGGCAAGGCACTGACCACGCTGGCGCTCTCGCAACTCGTCGCGCTGCCCGGCTGGATGAGCATCGCGCGGCGTATCAGGCAAGCGCACATGCTTGCGCTCGCGCTGATCACGACGGCGACCGGTCTGACACTGTTCGCGGCGGTGCCCGCAGCAATCGCGGGTATCGCGCTGTTCGGAATCGGCAATGCAGGTCTGCAGATGATGATTTGGGTGCTCCTTGCGAACGCCATCGACCACGGCGAATGCCAAACCGGCGTCCGCTTCGAGGGACTGCCGGTGGCGCTGCTACTGCTCGTTCTAAAGCTCGGCGGCGGCCTCAGCGGCGCATTGCTCGGTCAGGGATTGTCCTGGATCGGATGGCCGGTCGCTACGCCACTCGCATTTGAGAACGGCGCGAACCTGCTGACAATGGCCTGGGCCGTGCCGCTGATCGGCGCGCTGGTCTGTCTCGTCATCTTTACGCGACAAGTTCGCAAGGCAACGTCCGCCATCTGAAGCCCGCCGCCAATCGGCTGTGCCGACAAGGTGGCGTTCTCGGTGCAAGCTCATCCCACTTTCCTGATCGTTTCATCTAGCGTCGCGACGGTAATGCCGAGCTTGCGGACGATCATGTGGTTCTGCGCGATCCGCGCGTCGGTCGAGAGCGTCAGCCACTGGTCGACACGAAGCCCGCCCTTCATCGCAAAGGATAGATGCAGCCGATCACCCGGTATGTCGCAACTCTGGATCGCATGCCCGGTCAGGTCGTTGCCGCTGCGATCGCCATCGCGGTCGCGCCATCCGGAGCCCCGCCCGCTTCCTTCCGCTCCGAATACCGATCGACCAGCTGCGCACTATGCGACCGGAGCAGCACCGTGAAGCGCACCAGTTCCTCCATCACGTCGACGATCCGGTCGTAATAGCTCGACGGCTTCATCCGGCCGTCGTCGTCGAACTCCGTAAACGCCTTGGCCACGCTCGACTGGTTGGGGATCGTCACCATCCGCATCCACCGGCCGAGCACGCGCAAGGTATTGACGCTGTTGAACGACTGCGACCCTGCCGACACCTGCATCACCGCCAGCGTGCGCCCCTGCGTCGGTCGCATCCCGCCGATCGCGAGCGGCAGGTGATCGACCTGCAGCTTCATGATCCCGGTGATCTGGCCGTGCCGCTCGGGACTGCACCAGACATGCCCTTCGGACCACATCGACAGCGTGCGCAGTTCGTCGACCGCGGGATGATCGTCGTTCGCGATCTGGTCCGGCAGCGGCAACGTCGAGGGATCGAAGATCCGCGTCTCGCAGCCGAAGAATTCCAGCAGCCGCGCGGCTTCCTCGACGCACAGTCGCGAATAGGAGCGTTCGCGCAGGCTGCCGTACAGTAGCAGTATCCGTGGCGGCGGGTCGTTCGGCCCTAGTCCGAGCGCGGGGCGATCGTGCACGTAACGCCGATCGAGCGCGGGCAGATGGGTTGGGTCGGAAAGCGTACGAAGCGGCATCAGGCGGTCCTCGGTGCGAGTAGAATGACGCAGGTGCCGACCAGGCAGAGCGCTGCACCGCCGACGTCCCAGCGATCCGGGCGGACGCCCTCGACCGCCCACAGCCACAGCAACGACGCGCAGATATAGACACCGCCATAGGCCGCATAGGCACGCCCGGCCGCGTCGCTGTCGACCCGCGTCAGCAGCCAGGCGAACAGCACGAGACACGCCATGCCGGGCGCGAGCCATAGCGGCGATCGGTCGAGCCGCAGCCATGCCCAGAACGCGAAGCACCCGCCGATCTCGGCCAGCGATGCGGCGAGATAGACGAGTGCGGTCACGCCATCCCGATCCGAAGCGCGAGGGCGGCGAGCGTCACCAGCAGCACCGGGATCGTCAACGTCGCGCCGACCCGGAAATAATAACCCCAGCCGATCCGGATGCCCTTCTGCCCGAGCACGTGCAGCCACAGCAACGTCGCGAGCGATCCGATCGGCGTGATCTTCGGCCCGAGATCGCAGCCGATGACATTGGCATAGATCATCGCCTCGCGGACCGCGCCGGTCGCGTGTGTCGCGTCGATCGACAGCGCCCCGACCAGCACGGTCGGCATGTTGTTCATTACCGACGACAGCAGCGCGGCGATGATCCCCGTACCGAACGCCGCACCCCAGACTCCGCCTTGCGCGGTACGGTCGAGCAGCGCCGCGAGATGGTCGGTCAGCCCGGCGTTGCGCAGGCCGTAGACGACCAGATACATGCCGAGCGAGAAGATCACGACCTGCCAGGGCGCCCCGCGCAGGACCTTGCGCGTCTCGATCACAGGCCCCCGCCCGGCGATCGCCAGCAGCAGGAGCGCGCCCGCAGCGGCGACCGCGCTGACCGGCACGCCGATCGGTTCGAGCAGGAAGAACCCGGCGAGCAACAGCGCGAGCACGACCCAGCCCGCCTTGAACGTCGCCGGATCGCGGATCGCAGCGGCCGGTTCGCGAAGCGCCGCCACATCATAGTCCGTCGGGATATCGCGGCGAAAGAACAGCAGCAGCACGACCAACGTCGCGGCGATCGATGCCAGGTCGACCGGCACCATCACCGACGCATAATCCGCGAAGCCGATCCGGAAGAAATCCGCCGACACGATGTTGACGAGGTTCGAGACGATCAGCGGCAGGCTGGCGGTATCGGCGACGAACCCCGCCGCCATCACGAATGCCAGCGTCGCCTTGTCGCGGTAGCCTAGCGCACGCAGCATCGCGATGACGATCGGCGTCAGGATCAGCGCGGCGCCGTCGTTGGCGAACAACGCCGACACCGCCGCGCCGAGCAACACGATCAGCACAAACAGCCGCCTGCCCTGCCCGCCGCCCCAGCGTGCGACGTGCAACGCCGCCCATTCGAAGAACCCCGCCTCGTCGAGCAACAGGCTGACGATGATGATCGCGACGAAGGTGGCGGTCGCGTTCCAGACGATCCCCCACACGGTCGGGATATCGCCGAGCGAGACGACGCCCGCGAGCAGCGCGACCGCCGCGCCGCCCAGTGCACTCCAGCCGATCCCGAGCCCCCTGGGCTGCCAGATGACGAGCGCGATCGTGACGACGAAGATGGTCAGCGCAAGCAGCATCAGGCGGGCTGGCGACCCGCGTCGAGGACACGCTGGCCATTTTCGCCGATGACTCGCTCGCCGTCTTCCTTGGCGAACGCCGCGCGCTGCGGCGCGGGCAGCAGGTCGAGCACCGCTTCGGACGGGCGGCACAGTTTCACGCCCAGCGGCGTCACCACCAGCGGCCGGTTGATCAGGATCGGATGTGCGATCATCGCATCCAACACCGCGTCGTCGGACAGGGCCGTGTCGCCCAGGCCCAGTTCGGCAAACGGCGTCCCCTTCTCGCGTAGCAGATCGCGCGGCGTCATACCGGCGCGCGCGACGAGGTCGACGAGCAGCGCGCGCGACGGCGGCGTCTTCAGATATTCCACGACATGCGGCTCGATGCCCGCATTGCGGATCAGCCCGAGCACGTTGCGCGACGTGCCGCATTCGGGGTTGTGATAGATCACGATATCGACGGCCATGGCGGGTCCTTTCAACAGCACGGGGTGAGTTCGGCGAGCAGCGGCGCGCGCAGGTCGGCGTTGCCGGCGCAGCAATCCTTGACGAGGAACAGCATCAGCGCACGCACGCCGTCGAGGTCCGCACGATAGACGATCGAGCGACTGTGACGCTCGGATCGCACCAGCCCGGCGCGTGCGAGCACCCCAAGATGAGCCGACATCGTGTTCTGCGGCACGTTCAGCAGCCGCGCGATCTCGCCGGCAGCGATCCCGCCGGGCTCATGCCGCACCAGAAGCCGAAACGTATCGAGCCGCGTGGTCTGTGCGAGCGCGCCGAATGCTATGATTGCCGTATCACTATCCATATATCCAGCATAGTAGATATATGTGATTTAGAAAGAGCGGCGGTCGATCCTCGAGCGGCTTCGGCTGTCGCGCCAGCCTGGATGCGGCGGCCGCAGCGCCTAAGGGGCGTTGCGGTTGGGCGCTACTGCGGCATCCCCGGCCCCGCCGGCGTGGCGAACCAGATGACGTGCCGCGGTCCCTTGCCGTTGCTGCGGGCGCGGACGACCACTTCGTCGGTGCGGAACCCGGCCGATGCCAGGCGCCGGCTGAAAACCGGGTCGGGTGCGGCAGACCAGATCGACAGGATACCGTCGGGCGTGAGGGCCCGCTTCGCAGCCGCCAGACCGCGCGTCGAATAGAGCCGGTCATTGTCGGTACGGGTCAGGCCATCCGGACCATTATCGACATCCAGCAGGATGGCGTCATACGCCGAGGCGGTCTCGGCGATGACCGACGCGACGTCGCCCTGGACCAGCCTTACGCGCGGATCGTCGAGAGACCCGGCCATCAACGACGCCATCGGACCCCGTGCCCAGTCGATGATCTCGGGTACCAGTTCGACCACCGTTATCCGTGCCATGTGGTCGAGAGCCGCCAGCGCGGCGCGGAGCGTGAAACCCATCCCGTACCCGCCGATCAGCAGATGCGGCCTTGGCCGGTCGTGCAATCGCGCGCACGTCATCTCGGCCAGTGCCTCTTCCGAACCGCTCATCCGAGTGCTCATCAGCTCGGCGCGATCGAGCAGGATCATGAAATCCGCCCCACGCCGATAGAGCCGCAGCTCTTCGCCGCCGCCCGGCACGATCGCCGTCGCCATCAATTCTCGCGGGGTCATATCATTCTCGAGTCCGAGGATACCGAACGTGTGCATCACCGATGCCGATGGCTCGGCGCTGTGCCGCGTGTCGTTACCCGGCGCAGCACGGCGCGTACAGGAGGATATGGCGCAGGTCGGCCAATGTCGGCCAATGTCGGCCAATACCGGAACGCCGCCGCCGCAGATCACGCCCGGAGATTACGCCCCGTGAGCAAATCGCAGGACGACCGTCGTCCCCCCGTCCGTATCCGCCAGCGTGACATTTGCCTTGAGGCGGGCGGCGGCGGAGCGAACGATCGCCAGTCCCAGGCCGCTCCCCTCTGAGCTGCCGGGTGCACCGAGCCGGACGAACCGGTCGAACACCATTTCGCGATGTTCGGGCGCGATGCCGGGGCCGTCGTCGGCGATCGTGACCGTCGTCGCCGCCTCGGTCGCCTCGAGCATGATCGAGACGGTGCCGCCGCGCCGATTGTAGCGGATGCCGTTGTCGACGAGGTTGGAGAGGATCTCGAAGATCAGCGTCCGGTGACCCGACACGACCGGGCCGGTGGTCCCCTCGCCTTCCAGCGTCAGGTCGATGCCCGCCTCGATCGCGTGATTGATCTGGCGGGTGATGACCGCGGCGGCGACTTCGCGCAGGTCGACTGCTTCGAGCGGGGCCGACACGCCAGCTTCCTCGGCACGCGCGAGGGCGAGCAATTGCGTCACGAGCCGTTCGAGCCGGACGACCGCGTCGGCGATCTCGTCCAAAGCCTCGCGCCGCTCCGCGTCCGAACCACGGCGAGCGAGCGCGACCTGGACCTTCAGCACCGACAAGGGCGTGCGCATCTGGTGCGAGGCGTCGGCGGTGAAGCGGCGGACGCCGACGGTGGCGGAGTCGAGCTGCGCCAGCAGGCGGTCGAACGCACCGGCGAGCGGGCGAAGTTCGCTGGGGAGCGGGCCGGTGTCGAGCGGGGAAAAATCGGGGCGTGCGCGTTCGTCGCGCGCTTCGACGGCACCGCGGAGGCGGGCCAGCGGGCGAAGACTCCAACCCAACGCCGGGCGCAGCAGCAGTGCGGCGGCGCCGACGAGGACGCATTCGCCGATCAGCAGCGCGAGCATGAGGCGGCGGGTGAGCGCGCCACGGTTGTCGAGCGTCTCGGCGATCTGGACGATCACGGGCTTGTCGATCCGTGGCAGCGAGCGGCGGACTTCGGCGATGCGGATCTTCTGATCGCGGTAGCGCGCGAAGCGGTAGCGCAGCACGTCGATCGCGAGCGTTGCGGGATCCGGCGCCGGCAGGTCCGCGTAACCGGTGAGCAGGTCGTTCCCCACGGCCACGCGGTAATAGACGTTGTCGCGCTCGGTGTTCTCCAGCATCCCGAAGGCGGCCGCGGGCAGGTCGAGCGTCACCTCGCCGCGCTCGACCTGCACCGTTTCCGCGATCGCGCCGAGCGCACCGCCGAGCACGCGGTCGTTGGTGCGGCGGACGACGTCGGCGATCAGCGTAGCGCCGACCACGCCGATCAGGATCGCCGCCGCCAGCAACGGTCCGAGCACCGCAACCAGCAGCCGGGTGCGCAGCGCGGGCGTGCCCCGATCAGTGGTTACGATTTCAGCCGGCATCGAGCATATAGCCGACGCCGCGGACGGTGCGGATGCCCGGGCCGTCCGGCGCGAGCTTGGTCCGCAGGCGAGTGACATGGACCTCGATCGCATTGTCGCCGACCGGCTCGTCGAACCCGAACACCTCGCCGATCAGCAACGCGCGCGGCACCACGCGGCCGGCGCGCGTCGCGAGCGCCTCCAGCACCGCGCGCTCGCGGCGGCGCAGGTCTAGTGCGCGGCCCGCGATGTCGGCGTCGCCGGTCGAGCGGTTGATCGTCAGCGTACCGACGCTGAGCACCGGCAGCGGATCGCCGCCTCGCCGCCGCCCGAGTGCGCGCACGCGGGCCTCCAGTTCCTCGGGCTCGAACGGTTTGCGCAGATAGTCGTCGGCGCCGAGATCGAGCCCGCGCACCCGGTCGTCGAGCGCATCGCGCGCGGTCAGCATCAATACGGGCACGCGCTCACCACGCCGCCTGAGCGTCTCCAGCACGGTGAAACCGTCGATGCCAGGCAGGCCGACGTCGAGGATCACCAGCGCATAGGGCTCGCCTGCGACCACCGACAGCGCGTCCTCGCCGGTCGCAACGTGATCGACCGCATTGCCGCCCGCGCGCAGCAACGCGCCGATGCTGCGCGCCAGCGCGGCGTCGTCCTCGATCACTAGGATGCGCATGGAAACCGGTGAAAGGTTGGTGACAGCTTCAATTCGTACTCCACCCCTGCAGTCTATCCGAACACAGAGACGGAAGGCGAGGAGAGTGATGATGGCACGAATTTTTCTGAAGATCGCATTGCTGGCCACGAGCTTCACCGCGACCGCCGTTATGGCGCAGCGTCCGGCGGGCTATCCGCGATCCTACGACCAGCTGATCGACGAGGCGCGCGCCGAGCGACAAGTCAGGATCTACGGCAATGCCGATCGCGCCGAATTGCTGCCGGTCGTCGCCGCGTTCCGGAAGCGCTATCCGGGCATCACCGTCCTGTACGCGGACCTCGGCTCCACCGAGATGTATCGCCGCTTCGTCACCGAGACGCGCGCCAGGAAACTCTCCGCCGATCTGGTCTGGTCGTCGGCGATGGATCTCCAGGTGAAGCTGATCAACGACGGCTTCGCGCAGGGCTATGCGAGCCCCGAAAAGCCCGCGCTGCCGCCGGTGTCGGTGTGGAAGAACATGGGCTTCGGCGTTACCGCGGAGCCGATCGGAATCGTCTATAACAAGCGTCTCGTGCCCGCTGCGCAGGTGCCACGCACGCATGCCGCGCTGGAAACCTGGCTGCGGCGGAACGCGGCAGCGCTGACCGGCCGCGTCACGACGTTCGACCCGGCGCGCTCCAATGTCGGGTATCTGTACCTGACGGAGGACCTCGCCATCACGCGCGATACGCGCTCGCTGCTGGAGGCGATCGCCGCGACCAAGCCCGTGCTGTCGCAGACCAGCGAACCGATGCTGCGCGGGGTCGCCGAGGGGCGGCAGGCGATCGCGTACAACGTCATCGGCTCCTACGCGCTGGAACGTGCGCGGACCGACCCGCGGATCGGCGTCGCGTTCCTCCAGGACTACACGATCGTCACATCGCGGATCGCGTTCATCGCGCGCGAGGCGGCGCACCCGGCGGCGGCGAAGCTGTTCCTCGATTTCCTGCTGTCGCGCGAGGGCCAGTCGCTAATCGCCAAGCGCAGCCTGTGGCCGGTCCGCACCGACGTTTCCGCCCGCCGCCTTCCCACCGCGCAGGCCCGGCCGATCCGCGTGGGCCCGCAACTTCTCGTCAACCTCGACCGCGTCAAGCGCCAGCGTTTCCTGCGCGACTGGACCGCGATTCTCGCCACCGGAGCCAAAACCCAATGACCCTTTTCCGTACCGGGTGCGCCGCACTCGCCTTGATTGCAGCAACCCCGGCACTCGCGCAGGCTCCGACCGACGCCGACCTTGCCGCACTGGTGCGGGCGCAGGCCGCAGAGATCGCCGCGCTGAAGTCGCGGCTCGACCGGCTCGAGAATGTTGCCGCCGTTGCGCAGGCCTCCGCTCCCGCCACGCCCGTGCAGGCAGCACCGCCAGCGGTCGCGCAGAACAACGAACCGCGCCGCACCCTGCCGTTCGCGCCACAGCTCGCGCCCCCTGGCCCGGCCGATCGCAGCGTCGCGCAGGCGGTCGCCGCGCGCGACAATCCGTCGGGCGTGACCACCGAATGGGGCGCAGGCCTGCCCGTCTTCCACTCCGCGGACGGCGTCTACACCTTCAAGCCGCGCGGCCGAATCCTGACCGATGTCAGCTCCAGCTTCGGCTCCAAATACGACGGTCGCAACATCACGACGACCGGCATGCGCGCGCTGCGCCTCGGCCTCGAAGGCGGCGTCGGCACGCATTTCTTCTACCAGTTCGAGAGCGACTTTTCGGAGAACGAGGTCGACGTCGTCACCGCGTTCGTCGGCTGGCGCAACAAGATCAAGCCAGGCCTCGATTACGACGTCCGCGCCGGCCACCTGTTCAACGACCGCAGCTTCGAGGGCTCGACGGGCTCGGATTCGACGCCGTTCCTCGAACGCTCCACTGTCTCGACCGCGATCATCCCGCAGCGTGGTTTCTACGGCATCGGCGTAATGCCGCGCATCTTCTGGAAGACCGGCCATGCCTCGGTCACGGTCACCGGCGACCGGATCGACGGCACGCAGACTGTCGGCGACAGCCGCACGGTGCTGGGCCGCGCACACTGGAACCCGATCAAGTCGGATACCGGCGTGCTCCACATCGGTGCGTGGGGATTCGACGAATCGCTGTCGTCGGTCGCCGGCACGCTGACCCGCAACACGGTGATCGGCGGCCGCTTCAACGGCGCGCTGCGCGTGTCGACCGGGCCGCTGATCGGCGGCACCGGCACGACCGGCTACGGCGTCGAGCTCGGCGGCTATCGCGGGCCGTTGTGGGTGATGGGCGAAGCGGGCCGCCGCAACGCGCGGCTCGACGGCGGGCGTCCCGATTTCGTCAGCAAGGCGTGGAGCGTCTCGGGCGGTCTGTTCCTGACCGGCGACCTGCCGCCGTATAACCCTCGCCTCGGCAGCTTCGGCCAGCCCAAGGTGTTGAAGCCGACGTTCGACGGCGGGGTCGGCGCGATCGAACTGACCGCACGCTACGAAAGCCTCGATTTCGACAATCTGCTGACTGGCGGCGACGGCTGGGCGGCGACCGTCGGCGTCAACTGGTATTTGAACTCCTTCACCCGCTTCCAGGTGAACGCGATCCAGTGGAACACCGACAACCGCGCCGGCGACTATGTCGGCAACGACAGCGGCCAGACGGTGAGCGCCCGTGTCGGCGTGACGTTCTGATGCTGACAGTCGGTCCCGTGTTTGGCGCTGTCTTGGGCCCTGCAAAGCGCCTCCCGTGCCCCGTCATCCTGACGAAAGTCAGGACCCAGAGCCACGCAGCACTGCACCTCGTAACCCTGGATCCTGACTTTCGTCAGGATGACGGAGTGGTTGTGGCGGCCCGCTCGACATTGACTGCGACGGCCCTTGCCACCGCCCGCACCCCCTTTTTCACGCCCTTTCCTAGGACGATGCGATGAACCTTGCCCTGCTCGGCTTCCTGATGGTCGCCACGTTCATGACGTTGATCATGACCAAGAAGATGACGCCACTGGTCGCGCTCATCGTGATCCCGTCGATCTTCGGCGTGTTCGCGGGCGAGGCCGCGGGCCTCGGCCCGATGATGATCGACGGCATCAAGAACCTTGCGCCGACCGGCGTCATGCTGCTGTTCGCGATCCTGTTCTTCTCGACGATGACCGACACCGGCCTGTTCGATCCGCTGGTCGGGCGGCTGATCCGGATGGTCCACGGCGATCCGATGCGGATTCTGATCGGCACGGTCGTGCTGTGCGCGCTCGTCAGCCTCGATGGCGACGGATCGACGACGTACATCATCACGATCGCCGCGCTGCTGCCGCTCTACAAGCGCTTCAACATGAACCGGCTGTACCTCGTCTGCCTGTTGATGACGACGAGCGGGATCATGAACCTGACACCGTGGGGCGGGCCGACCGCGCGCGCAGCGAGTGCGCTGAAGCTCGATCCCGCAACGCTGTTCCTGCCGCTGATCCCCGGCATGATCGCGGGGCTCGCCTTCCTGATCGGCCTCGCCGTGTATTTCGGGCGTAAGGAGCGTGTCCGGATGGGTGAAGCCGGCATCACGGCGGACACCGAGTTCACCGGCATGGCCGTCTCGCAATATCCCGAAGCGCGCCGTCCCAAGCTGATCTGGTTCAACGCCGCGCTCGTCATCACGCTGCTGACGTTGCTCGTCTGGGGCATCCTGCCGCTGTCGGTGCTGATGATGCTCGCGTTCGCGATCGCGATGATCGTCAATTATCCCGGCGTCGCCGACCAGAAGGAGCGCATCTCCGCGCATGCCGGCAACGTGCTGGCGGTGGTGTCGCTGATCTTCGCGGCGGGCATCTTCACCGGCATTCTCGGCGGTACCGGCATGGTCGAGGCGATGAGCAAGGCGGTCGTCGGCGTGATCCCGCCCGCGCTCGGGCCGTACATGGCGCCGATCACCGCGGTGCTGAGCATGCCGGCCACCTTCTTCATCTCGAACGACGCGTTCTACTTCGGCATGCTGCCGATCCTCGCCGAGGCCGGCGCGCATTACGGCGTGGCACCCGAAGCGATCGCCCGTGCCTCGCTGATGGGCCAGCCGGTCCACCTGCTCAGCCCGCTGGTGCCGTCGACCTATCTGCTGGTCAGCCTCGTCGGGATCGACCTCGCCGATCACCAGCGCTTCACGCTCGTGCCGGCGATCGCCGTCTGCACGGTGATGACGCTGGTCGGCATGATCGCGCTCGCCTTCCCGTTCGTCGCCTGAGGTGAGCATCCCCGCAACCCGCCGCAACCGGAGATTTCGCATGGTCCGACCGCGTACACCGTTGATGCTGCTCCCCGCGATGGGCTGCGACGGGCAGCTCTGGGCCCGCCAGATCGTCGACCTCGCCGGGATCGCGCAAGTGGAGTTCGGCGACCTGTCGCAGGACGATACGCTGTCGGCGATGGCCGCGCGTGTCCTCGCCGCAGCACCGCCGCGGTTCGCGGTCGCCGGCGTCAGCCTCGGCGGCTATGTCGCGATGGAGATGGTCCGCCAGGCCCCAGACCGGATCGAGCGGATCGCGCTGTTCGGGACGCGCGGATCGATGGACGTCCGCCCGCGCACCGTGGCCGGCCAGGGCATGCTCGCCACCGCGCCGCATGCCGATCCGCGGCTCAGCGCGATCGTCAGCGGCCCGGCACAAGCGATGGCCGACCGCGTCGGCCCGGTCGTGTTCGAACGCCAGCAACGCTCGCTGCTCGCCCGGCCCGACATCAGCGAGGCGATCGCCGCGATCCACGTGCCTACGCTGGTCACGGTCGGCGATCGCGACCGGATTTGCACCCCGGACGACGCGCTGTCGCTGAGCTTGCGGATTCCGGGCGCACGCTTCCATTTGCTCCGCGGATGCGGCCATCTTTCCCCGCTGGAACGCCCGGGCGAGGTTACCTCGGTGCTCCGCCAATGGCTCAGGCAGGACTGACCGTCGCTCCGTCGGCGTGGATGGTGCGCGCCGGTCCGCCCGGCCCCGCGACGCTACGTGGTTTCCGATGCTGGGGCGCCATCCGTGTTCCCGCTAGGCGAGTGCGTGTTCCGGCTGTCGGAACATGCACTCGCAAAAAGGGCTCCACGCCATGGTCGAACTCACCCTCGCGGATCGTCGCGCCACCTCCGGGACGACGGCGTCGAGCGCCGACCTGACGACGCGGAACGGCTATGTCTTCCGTGTCCGGCCCGCGGCACCGTCCGACGAAGCCGAATTGGGAGAGCTGTTTCGGCACGTCGACCGCGACGATCTGCGGTTTCGGTTTCTCAGTGCGATCCACAAGGTCGGGCATGACCAGCTGAAGGCGCTGGTCACGGTCGATCACGAGCATGTCGAGAATTTCCTCGCCTTCGACATCGCCAGCGGGCGCATGATCGCGACGGCGATGCTGGCGGCGGACGACACGCTCAGCCGCGCCGAAGTAGCGCTGGCGATCCGGACCGACTATAAGAGGCTCGGGATCAGCTGGACGCTGCTCGATCACGTCGCGGCGTTCGCGCGGGCGAAGGGGATCCAGACGCTGGAATCGATCGAAAGCCGCGACAATCATCAGGCGATCGACCTCGAGCGCGAGCGCGGCTGGATTGCATCGGCCTGTCCGGGCGATCCAGCCTCGATGGTCCTCAGGATGACCCTGACGCCGCCAGCCGCCTGACGCGCGCGACGGTCCACTTCGTTGCCTCGGTCACGATCACGGTCGCGACCGTCGCGACGAGGCAGAAGCGGAGCGTTCCCGCCGTCACGGGCGACGTGCCGAGCACCCCGCCGAGCGGCGGCCACAGCATCGCGGTCGCCTGCAACGCCAGCGCGATACCGACGCCCAGCAACAGCCACGCGTTCGACAATACCGGCTCGCGCAAGATCGAGCGCCGCTCGCTGCGCATGCACAGTACGTAGACGTTCTGGAACAGCACGGTCATCAGCAGCACTGCGTTCTGGATCTCGGCAAGCGGGCGCCCCTCACGCTGCATGCCCGCCACGAGATACAGCGCGAGCCCAGTCATCAACAGCGCGGGCGGGATCATCAGCGCGATCGCGCTCCGGTCGAGGATCGGCGCGCTCGGCGGACGTGGCGGCTGGCGCAGTTCGTCGCCCTCGCCGCGGCCGAAGCCGAGCATCACGTCCTGCGCGCCGTTGGTGACGAGATTGAGCCACAACAGCTGCACCGCGGTCAGCGGCATCGGCAGGCCGAGCATCACCGCGCCGATGAACATGCCGATCTCGGCGATCCCGGTGGCGAGCAGAATGATGACGATCCGCCGGACGTTGGCATAGGTCACGCGCCCCTCCTCGACCCCGGCGACGATCGACGCGAAATTGTCGTCGGCGAGCACGAGGTCGGCGGCGCCGCGCGCGACGTCGGTGCCGGCGACGCCCATCGCCACGCCGATATGCGCAGCCTGGAGTGCGGGCGCATCGTTGACGCCGTCGCCGGTGACCGCAACCAGTTCACCGCTAGCGGCCAGGATGCGGACGATCTCGAGCTTCTGCACCGGCTCGATCCGCGCGAACACGCGGCCGCCGAGCACCAGCGCGGCGAGTTGCTCGGGCTGGCCCGCGAGATCGGTCATCTGCGCGCCGGTGACGACCTGCTCCTCGGTGACCTCGAGCCCGAGCCCGCGGGCGATCGTCAGGGCCGTGCCGGGATGATCGCCGGTGACCATCCGCACGCCGATCCCCGCCTCGGCACAGCGCGCGACCGCGGCGGGAACTTCGGGACGGACCGGGTCGATCAGCCCGATCCAGCCGAGCAGCACGAGATCGGTCGGCGCGGTCGGATCGGTGGTCGTCGCGCCCGCCGACGCGGCGACTGCGATAACGCGATAGCCTTCGTCGGCCATCGCCAGCGCGGCGGCGAACGCGCCGGGGTCGATCGTACGACACATCTGCCGGATGATCTCGGGCGCACCCTTGGCGAACACGCGGACGCCCTGCCCGTCGGCCACCGCGACGGTCGAGAATTTGCGGACCGGTTCGTAAGGCAGCGCCGCGGTCCGCTTGACCGCATGCAGCGCGGCCAAATCCTCGCCGCCATCGCCCGCGAACCGCAGCAACGCGACGTCGACCGAATCCCCAACCGGCGTACCGTCGGGGCCGATCGATGCCTCGTTGCACAGCGCAGCGGCGCGGCGCATCTCCGCCAGACTGTCCGCAGGCCAGTCTGCGCTCGCGAAAACCCGTCCGTCGGCGAGCAGTATCTTCTCCACCGAGAGGATATTCCGCGTCAGCGTGCCCGTCTTGTCGCTGGCGATGATCGTGCACGCGCCCAGTCCCTCGACCGCGGGCAGCGAGCGGACGATCACCTTCCGCGCCGCCATCCGCCGGGTCCCCGCCGCCAGCGCGACGGTCACCGCGATGGACAGGCCTTCGGGGATCGCCGACACCGCCAGCGCTACCGCGAGCAGCAGGATCTGGTCGCCCGGCCGCCCCTGCATCACCAGGACGAGCGCGAACGGGATGATCAGCACGATCGTCGCGATGCTGATCTGCCGCGCCAGTCGGTCGAGCCGGACGACGAGCGGTGGCGGCGTTGCCTTCGCGGTCCGCAACGACGCGTCGATCGCACCCAGCGCGGTATCCGCTCCGGTCGCGACGACGACGCCGGTACCACGCCCCTGCTCGATCATCGTGCCGGCCAGCACCATCGTCGTGCGCTCGCCGGGCGGGATACTGTCGGGCAACACCGCCGTCTGGTCCTTCGCGACCGCCACAGATTCACCGGTGAAGGTCGACTGGTCGACGCGCAGCGCGCTGCTCGACGACAGGCGGATATCCGCGGGCACGGCCATCCCGCTCTCCAGCGCGACGACATCGCCGACGACGATCGCGCGCGCGTCGACCACCGATACCGCGCCGCCGCGCAGGACGGTCGCGGTCTGGCCGATCATCCGGCCGAGCGCGGCGAGGCTGTCCGCCGCCTTGCTCTCCTGCACCGTGCCGATCGCCGCGTTGACGAGCAGGACGACACCGATGAACCCCGCATCGGTGCGGTGGCCGAGCCCGAGCGAGATCGCCGCCGCCGCGATCAACAGGTAGATCAGCGGACTGTTGAACTGCCGCGCGAACAGCAGCAGCGTCGAGGGCGCCGGCGGTGGCGCAAGTTCGTTCGGCCCGTCCCGAAGCAGGCGCGCGGCGGCGTCCTTCGTGTTCAGTCCCTCTGCGCTGGTATCGAGCAGCGCCATCACGCGTGCGGCGGGCGTCGCATGCCATGCCCGCGGGGCGAGTGGCTGGTCGTGCCGCTGGTCGATCGGGCGCTCGGCGATCACTGGCCGGTCGCTTCGATGATCGTCACGGGGGTACCGGTGCCGGCGCTCGCCAACGTCTCGCGCGTCACCAGCAGCGTCGTACCAGGCGTCGTCACGGTCGCCAGCGCGGCGCGGAACCCCTCCGCCAGATGCCCCTTGGCGCGATCCTCCGCGGTCAGTTCGCCGGTTCTCGGATCGCCGGGCAGCGGCAGCCGCAACCAATGCTCGCCGTCCGCATCGATCGATTGCAGCGTGAACGCGGCCGTCCGCTCGATCGGCGCATCGAACGCGATCGCGCCGGAGCCGATCTCGATCCCGTTGCGCAGCACGACCACGCGTTTGTCCCGCCCGCTGATCACGATCGAGACCGGCCCCTTGGGCGACAGCGCCGGGTTCCACACGAAGTCCCCGCCCGCCGATCCTGCCGACGTCAGCATGCCCGGCTTGGCGGCCACCACCGGAACGCGCGCGTCCTGCGTGATGACGACGGTGATCCCGAGCCGGGTGATCCCGAACAGCAGTTTGGCGAACGCAGGCGGCAGGCGGATGCAGCCATGCGACGCCGGATAGCCCGGCAGATTGCCCGCATGCATCGCGATCCCGCCCCAGGTCAGCCGCTGCATGAACGGCATCGCTGCGTCCTTGTAGAGGTTCGATACGTGATCCACGTCCTTCTGGAGCACGGTGAAGACCCCGGTCGGCGTCGCATGGCCATCGCTGCCGGTCGACACGGTCGAAACCCCGATCGCCACGCCGTTGCGATAGGCATAGGCCTTTTGCGTGGCGAGGCTGACGATCACCGTCACCGGTCCGGCGGGCGCGATCTCGGGTGCCCAGAGATATTCGCCGGGCTTGAGTTGCTCGATCCGGCCGTCGACGCTCGACGGCGTTTGCGCCGAAGCCGTGGTCGCGAAAAGGAGGGCGAGCGCGAGGCTGCACGTCAGGCGGCGCGTCGTCATGGTGGGTTCCGATCGTAGAGGTGTCGCCGAAAAGGCGGTCGACCAGACGCTACCGCTCGCGCCGCGCCCGCATCACCATCGGAAACTACGCATCGGATCGTCACGATCCTCCCCCGCAAGGGGGAGGTGGCAGGCGCAGCCTGACGGAGGGGGAGGAAAGGGATAACGCCTGTTCCGTGTCCGCCCCTCCGTCTGGCAAGAGCCAGCCACCTCCCCCTTGCGGGAGAGGATCGTTTAGCCGTCCGCCTGACTGCCATCACACCGCGCCGCCGATGAGCTTCCCGATCGCCGCGGTCGCCGCCATCGCGAACGCCCCCCAGAAGGTGACGCGGACCGTGCCGCGCCAGACGATCGCGCCGCCGGTCCTCGCGCCGATCGCGCCGAGCAGCGCCAGGAACAGCAGCGAGCCGATCCCCACCGCCCAAACGAGCAGCCCCGGCGACACCACGAACACAGTCAGCAACGGCAGCGCCGCGCCGACCGTGAAGCTCGCCGCGGACGCGAACGCCGCCTGCACCGGCCGCGCGCGTGCCCCAAGTGGAATGTCGAGTTCGTCGCGGGCGTGCGCGCCAAGCGCATCCTTCGCCATCAACTGCGCCGCGACCGTCGTTGCGGTGGCCTGGTCCACCCCGCGCGCGACGTAGATCGCCGCCAGTTCGGCCAGTTCGCCGCCTGGATCGTCGACCAGCTCGCGCCGTTCCCGCGCGAGTTCGGCATTCTCGGTATCCGCCTGCGCGCTGACCGAGACATACTCGCCCGCCGCCATCGACATCGCGCCGGCGACCAGCCCCGCCGTCCCCGCGATGACGATAGCGCTCGTCTGGTCCGCACCCGGCGCGGACGCCGCCGCGACGCCGATGATCAGGCTCGCGGTCGACACGATCCCGTCATTGGCGCCGAGCACCGCCGCGCGAAGCCAGCCGATCCGGTCGACGACATGACGCTCCCCGTCGCTGGCGCCGTCGCTGGCGCCGTGGCTGGAGATCGCGCGAGCCATCACGCGATTTCGAGCATGTTCTCGACCTTCACCGCGCCCGGCGCCGCCCAGGCGGTCCGTTCGGCGACCATCCGGTCATGCGGCGAATCGACCGATCCGGTGAGCCGCACCGTGCCACCGTCGACCGACACCTTGATCGTGTCGCCATCGAAGAACCATGAGCGGTGCAGCGCGGTGCGGATGTCGTTGCTGACATCGGTGACGTCGACGCGCGGCTTCAGCGTGATGTGGTTGACCACGCCGACCACGCCCGCGAGCGGCCGAACAGCCGCCTCGGCCGCATCCTTCTGGAAATGCCAGCGCACTTCGCCGCGCAGGCTGACCCAGCCGTCCTCGACCTGCGCCTTGATGCAGTCGGCCGGGATCGTCGTGTCCCAGGACAGCCGCTCGACGATCGCGCTGGCGATCGCCTCGTCGCCACGCTTGAAGCGTTCCTCCAGCTGGACTTCGATCTTTTCCGCGACCGCCTTGACGCCGTCGACACGCGCCGCGGCCCGTTCGGCGGCGTATTTCGCCGCGTAGCTGCCGGCGTGACCGCTCAGCGTCACGACGCCGTTGTTCGCGGTGACGCCGATATGCCCGGCGGGCACGCTCGGATCCCAGTTGAGTTCGGCGAGTACGGCCTTCTGCAATCTTGCGTCGTGGGACATGACACTCTCCTGAAGCGACGCGGGGAGGCCCGGCCGGTGATCGCGAACCTATCGATGCGGCCGATCGCGGCCAGGGTCGGGAACTACGCATGCCACGCCCCTGCGTAATTCCCGATCCTTTCCCGTATCCCCCAGAACGCCGAAAGTTCGGCGAAAGAGGGAGACCGCGCATGACCTATTCGACCCTGATGGTGCATCTCGATGGCGGGCGTCCCAACGCCGCCCTGCTCGACGTCGCGGCCACGCTCGCCGACCGATACGACGCCGCGGTGATCGGCATCGCCGCGTGCCAGCCGGTCCAGATCGGCACGTGCGACGGCTATCTCGGCGGCGAATATGCGGTGATCGAGCGCGATATCGTCGCCAGCGAACTCGCCCGCGCCAAGACCGAGTTCCACGCGCATGAACGACTCGCGCGGCATACGCTCGAATGGCGCTCGATTCCGACGCTCGCCAACATCGCGCACGTCGTGGCCGAGCATGCGCGCGCCGCCGATCTCGTCATCACCAGCGCAGGGCCAGGGTTCGCCGACCTCGCGACGCATGCCGATACCGGGGAACTGATCCTGCGCGCAGGCCGCCCGGTGCTGGTCGTTCCCGACGGCGCCGCCACCGCGACCTTCGAAACCGTCATGGTCGCCTGGACCGACACCCGCGAATGCCGCCGCGCGATCAGCGATGGGCTGCCGATGCTCCACGCCGCCGACCGCGTCGTCATCGCCGAGGTCGCGATCGACGCGATCGACGCACGGGCGCCGGTCGCCGATGCCGCCGCCTGGCTCGCACGCCACGGCATCGACGCGGACAAGATCGTCGCGCGGATGAAGGGCACCAGCATCGACACGCTCGCCGCAGTCGCCGACGAGGTCGAGGCCGATCTCGTCGTCGCGGGCGCCTACGGCCATAGCCGGATCCGCGAATGGGCGTTCGGCGGCGTCACCCGCGACCTGTTGCTGCGCGACCGGCGCTGCACCCTGTTGTCGCACTGAGCCATGACCGGGAGTGGCAAGTATCTGGGGCCGCTCGCAGCGGCGAACCCAAGAATAGCGATCGGCGGGACATTATTGTCCGCAATCACGATTATCGAAGGATTATTGGCGTATAGTGAGTATTTCGCTTAACATGGGTCATATTCCGATGTCGGAGGTCGAAACCTCGACGCCCGACGGATCGGAATCGTCCGCAGGACAAGGCCCCCGTCTCAATGACTTGCCGATTCGTGCCACGAGCAACCGCACCGCCCGCATGATCGCGTCGCAATCCCCCGACGGCACTGCCGCATCCGTCGCGCGCGGCGATGCGACGCTGGCGGAGGAACTGGGGCTGCTGATCGACGGCGCGACGACCTATGCGATCTACATGCTCGATCCGCAGGGCCGCGTGACGATCTGGAACCGCGGCGCCGAGCGGATCAAGGGCTGGGCCGAGGCGGAGATCATCGGCCGCGACGTCGCGATCTTCTACCCCGCCGACGATATCGCGGCGGGCAAGCCCGAGGCCGACCTTGCCCGCGCGCATGCCTGCGGCCGGATCGAGGAAGAGAGCTGGCGGGTGCGCAAGGACGGCTCCGAGTTTCTCGCCGCTGTCACCATCACCGCGCTGCACGACGAGGCCGGCGCGCTGCGTGGGTTCGGCAAGGTCATCCGCGACATCACGCACGAAAAGGCCGCCGAGGCCGCGATCGTCCGGCGCGAACATCATCTGCGCTCGATCCTCAACACCGTCCCCGACGCGATGATCGTGATGAACGACAACGGCATCGTCGCATCGTTCAGCGCGGCCGCCGAGCTCGTCTTCGGCTATGCGGCGAGCGAGGTGGTCGGACAGAACGTCAAGATGCTGATGCCGCACGCCATCGCGCGCGACCACGACGCGCACCTGCACAAATACCGCGTCGTCGGCGAGCGCCACGTGATCGGCAACGTCCGCCTCGAACGCGCGATGCGCAAAGGGGGCGAGACGTTCCCGATCGAACTGGCGGTCGGCGAGGCGTCGATCGGCGGCGAGCGGATCTTCACCGGCTTCATCCGCGACCTCACCAATCGCCACGCGACCGAGCGGCGCCTGAAGGAACTCCAGTCCGAACTCGTCCACGTCTCCCGCGTCAGCGCGATGGGAACGATGGCGTCGACGCTGGCGCACGAGATCAATCAGCCGCTGACCGCGATCGCCAATTATCTCGAAGCCACGCGCGCGATGATCGGTGACAGCGACGATCCGCTGTTGGCCGACGTAGCCGAGGCGCTGGATCTGGCGGCGGCGCAGTCGTTGCGCGCGGGGACGATCGTCCGGCGGCTGCGCGCGTTCGTCGACGGCGGCGATACCGGGTTTCGCGACGAACGGCTCGACCTGCTCGTCGAGGAGGCGACCAGCCTTGGACTGCTCGGCGCGCACGAGGCCGGCATCACGGTGACCAGGCACGTCGCGCCGGGCGACGTCACGGTGCTGGTCGACCGTATCCAGATCCAGCAGGTGCTGGTCAATCTGATCCGCAACGCGATCCAGTCGATGGCATGCTCGCCCGCAAAGGTGCTGACGATCGCCACCGCCCCCGAACGCGAGGGCTGTATGCAGATCACCGTCGCCGACACCGGCACCGGCATCGACAGCGAAGTCCGCGCGCGCCTGTTCGAGGCGTTCGCGACCACCAAGGAGGACGGCATGGGCCTCGGCCTGTCGATCTGCCGGACGATCGTCGAGGCGCATGGCGGCCGCATCTGGGCGGAGGGCGTCGCCACCGGCGGCACCTCCTTCCACTTCACCGTGCCCCTCGCCCCGCTCTCAGAAGGCGAAACCCATGACTGACAAAAACCGCACGGTGCACATCGTCGACGACGACGAGGCGATCCGCCAGTCGGTCGGCTTCCTGCTGCGCAAGGCCGGCTACGCGGTCGAGACCTATCCCGCCGGCACGCACTTCCTCAAGGCCGTGACGCGCGAGACGCGGGGTTGCGTGCTGCTCGACGTGCGGATGCCCGATCTCGATGGGTTCGAGGTGCAGTCTCGCCTCGCCCAGACCGGCATCGCGCTGCCGGTGATCATGCTGACCGGCCACGGCGACGTGACACTCGCGGTCCGCGCGATCAAGGCGGGCGCGATCGAATTCCTCGAAAAGCCGTTCGAGCGCAGCGCGTTGCTGGCGGCGATCGAGTCCGCGCTGGCCCACGCCACACGATCCGACCGCGAGCACCTCGCCGCCGCCGACGCCATCGTCCGGCTCGCCGCGCTCACCCCGCGCGAACGCGACGTGCTCGACGGCATGGTGCTCGGACGCCCGAACAAGCTGATCGCCTACGACCTCGACATCGCCACCCGCACCGTCGAAGTCCACCGCGCCAATCTGATGGAGAAGCTGGCGGCACGCAGCCTGTCGGACGTCCTCCGCATCGCGTTCGCGGCGGGGTTGGGCGAGACCGCCGAGCCCGCCTGACGCCCCGCACCCAACCCGCGCCTTCTACGTACAGACGCGGCGCAGCACGCGTGTCATCCACGGTCGGGACAAAGGACCGCCCGATGACCGACCAGCCTCCCTACACCCATGACGGCATCGGCGTTTCGCTGGTCGACGGCGACCCGGTAATCCGCCGCGCACGCCAGATCATGCTGGTCTCCGAACGCTACGACGTCCGCTCCTACGCGACCTGCGCCGCGCTGCTCGCCGACCCGCGATCGCGCGACGTGTCGTGTATCGTCATCGATGTCGTGGGGGACGACGAAGAGGGCGGCGGCGCAGAAGGGGGCGGCATGGCCGCGCTCCGCGCGATGCGCGCCTCGGGTTGGCGCGGGAAGGCGATCCTGCTCGACAGCGGACCACCCTTGCCTGCGCTGGTCCACGCGGCCGAACGCCACGGCGACCGCATCCTCGACCGCACCACCGGCGACGCCCCCCTCCTCACCGCGATCGCCGCCTCGATCGACCGCGACTGGTCTAGCTGGAACGCTCAGGGTTGAAACGAAAGGCCGGGGGATACCCCCGGCCTTCACCTGTTCCACGTCGATCGGCGCCTCAACAGGCGAGCTTAAGCGTGAGGCGAGGCCGAGCTGTCGCCTTACGCAGCGTCGGCGGCGTCACCACGCGCTCCACCCGCAACACCCGCCGCCGTATCCCAGCCACCGGCTCGGCGATCAGGCAGGGCAGCGTCGCGCCAAGTGCCGCCAGCGTCTCGCCATACAAGCGCGCGAGCGTCTCATGCGCCTTCCGCGCGCAAGGCCCCGCCGCGGCGTCGGCCATCGCTCGCGTCGCGTCCAAGCGGCGCTGGAAATAGAGCATCTCGGTCTGGATAGCGTTCATGGCGAAGTCCCCGCCGGTCCGCCCTCGCCGCCGCACGATGCGGGTATCGAAGGGCTGATCCGTATCAAGACAATAGCGCGGGCGGGCGAAGCCGTCGGGCCTCGGAAAGCACGTACCTCGCGGAGGTCGTCAGGCGATTGCGGCGGCGTGGAGCGCGATCTGCGCGTCCTCCTGCGAGGGCAGTATCCGGATGTCGAGCCCGGGCAACCAGGCAAGCCCCGCACGGATCGCCCGACCGGTCGCCGCGTCGTTCTCGCCGATCCCGCCGGTGAGCACGAGCATGTCGGCACCGCCCAGCGAGACGATCATCGCCGCGACCTGCTTGCACACCGACCGCTCGAACATGCGGAGCGCGAGGTCGGCGTCCTCGGTCGCGGCGGCGCGAAGGACCCGCATGTCGCCGGACAGCCCGGAGACCCCAGCCATCCCCGATGCGTGATCGACCAGCGTCGCCAAGGCCGCGGCATCCAGTCCAGTCTCACGCAGGAGATACAGCAGCACGCCAGGATCGAGATCGCCCGTCCGCGTCGCCATCATCACGCCGCCGGACGGGGTCAGCCCCATGCTGGTGTCGATCGAGCCGCCATCGCGCACCGCGGTCACGCTCGCGCCATTGCCAAGATGCGCGATCACTAGCCGAGCGGGCCTGTCGTCGCCGAGCTGGCGGACGATCGACTCGCAGGACAGCCCGTGGAAGCCATAGCGCCGCACCCCGCCCGCCCGATACGCGCGCGGGATCGGCAGCGTGCTCGCGACGTCCGGCATCCCCGCATGGAACGCCGTGTCGAAACACGCGACCTGCGGCACGCCCGGATAGCGCGCCCCCGCCGCCCGGATCAGCGCCAATGACGCCGGCCCATGCAGCGGCGCGAACGCACACGCCGCCTCCAGGTCCGCCATCACCGCATCGTCGATCCGACAATGCGCGCTGCGATGCGACCCACCGTGGACGATCCGGTGGCCGATCACGGTAGGTGTCGCCACCCCCTTCAACGCGGTCTCGATCGTATCGAAAAAGCGCCCGTGATCGTCCGTCGTTTCGATCTTCCCACCAACGATCAGGACTGGCTCCGGATCGACCGCGTACAACCCGTATTTCAGCGACGACGACCCGCTGTTGAGCGCCAGAACTACCGCGCCCTCCTCTACCGCGACCATTGCCAGTCGCGCACCTCCGGCAGATCGTCACCCTGTTCGGCGATGTAGAGCTTGTGTCGCTCCATCGTCGTCCAATAGCGCGCCGTCTCGCGCGGTACCCGGTCCTGGAACCGCGGAATCCGCTCGATCGCATCGAGCGCCAGCCGATAGCGGTCGAGATCGTTCAGCACGACCATGTCGAACGGCGTCGTCGTCGTGCCCATCTCCTTGTATCCGCGGACATGGATATTCGCGTGGTTCGCCCGCCGATAGGTCAGCTTGTGGATCATCGCTGGATAGCCGTGGAACGCGAAAATTACCGGCGTGTCGCGCGTGAACAGCGCGTCGAACTCGCGCTCGTCCAGCCCGTGCGAATGCTCGGAACGCGGCTGCAACACCATCAGATCGACCACGTTGACCACCCGGATGCGGATATCGGGCACGTACGCACGCAGCATCGTCACCGCCGCCAGCGTCTCCAGCGTCGGTACGTCGCCCGCGCACGCCATCACCACATCAGGGTCGGGATCATCCCCCGCCCACGCCCAGATCCCCGCGCCCGCGGTGCAATGCCGCACCGCCGCGTCGATCCCTAGCCATTGCCACTCGGGCTGCTTCCCCGCGACGATCACGTTCACATAGCCACGGCTGCGCAGGCAGTGATCGCCAACCGACAACAGGCAGTTCGCGTCGGGCGGCAGATAGATCCGCGCGACGTCCGCGGTCTTGTTCGCGACGTGATCGATGAACCCCGGATCCTGGTGCGACAGGCCGTTATGATCCTGCCGCCAGACATGCGACGTCAGTAGGTAATTGAGCGAGGCGATCGGCCGCCGCCACGGGATCGTCCTGGTCGTCTTCAGCCACTTGGCATGCTGGTTGACCATCGAATCGACGATGTGGACGAATGCCTCGTAGCACGAGAACAGCCCATGCCGCCCGGTCAGCAGATAGCCCTCCAGCCACCCTTGGCAGAGATGCTCGCTCAGCACCTCCATCACCCGGCCATCGGTGCTCAGATGCTCGTCGACTGCCTCGATCTCCGCCATCCACACCTTGCCCGACACGTCGTACACGTCGGCCAGCCGGTTCGACGCGGTTTCGTCCGGCCCGAACAGGCGGAAGTTCACGCTCGCCAGATTGAGCTTCATGACGTCGCGCAGATACCGCCCGAGCACCCGCGTGGCCTCCGCCTTCACCCTACCCGGTATGTCCACCGGCACCGCAAAGCTGCGGAAATCGGGCAGCGACAAAGACACCATCAGCTCGCCGCCATTGGCATGCGGGTTCGCGCCCATCCGCCGATGCCCGGTCGGCGCGAGCGATGCGTATTCCTCCAGGAACTTGCCGTTCGCGTCGAACAGCTCCTCGGGCCGATAACTCCGCATCCACGTCTCGAGCTGGCGCAGATGCTCGGAATCCTTGAAGTCCGCGATCGGCACCTGATGCGCGCGCCACGTGCCCTCGACCGGCTTGCCGTCGACGAACTTCGGCCCGGTCCAGCCCTTCGGCGTGCGGAACACGATCATCGGCCAGCGCGGACGCTCGGGCGTCACGCCCTCGATCCGCGCCGCCGCCTGGATCGCCTGGATCTTCGCCAACGCCTTGTCGAGCGCGGCGGCGAGTTGCTGGTGGACCGCCGCCGGATCGCTGCCGCCGACATAATAGGGCTCATGCCCATAGCCGCGCAGCAACGCGTCCAGCTCATGCCCGTCGATCCGCGCCAGGATCGTCGGGTTGGCGATCTTGAAGCCGTTCAGATGCAGGATCGGCAGCACCGCACCGTCGCGCGCGGGATTGAGGAACTTGTTCGAATGCCAGCTCGCCGCCAGCGCGCCGGTCTCCGCCTCGCCGTCGCCGACAACGCACGCGACGATCAGGTCGGGATTGTCGAACGCAGCGCCGTAAGCATGCGCGAGCGAATAGCCGAGCTCGCCGCCCTCGTGAATCGATCCCGGTGTCTCGGGCGCGACATGGCTCGGGATACCACCCGGCCACGAGAACTGCCGGAACAGCCGGTGCATCCCACTGCGGCTCCGCTCGATCGCCGGATAGCGCTCGGTATACGAGCCCTCCAGATAGGTATTCGCGACCAGCCCCGGCCCGCCATGCCCCGGCCCGATGATGTTGATCATGTCGAGGTCGTGCTCGACGATCAGCCGGTTGAGATGGACGTACAGGAAGTTCAGCCCCGGCGTGGTGCCCCAATGGCCGAGCAGCCGAGGCTTCACATCGGCAATCGTCAGCGGCCGATCGAGCAACGCGTTGTCGCGCAGATAGATCTGCCCGACCGAGAGATAATTGGCCGCCCGCCAATACGCGTCCATCCGCCGCAGCATGTCCGGGGACAGCGGATGCGTCTTGGGGTGCGTCGTGTTCGGCGCCAAGGCCGACGACCGTGTCGCGATATCGTTCATGACTGGCTTCCGAAATCGAGGACGACGCGCGAGGCGACCTGGCCGTGTTCGAGGCGGTCGAAGATGGCGTTGATCGCCGACAAGGGCTGCAATTCGATATCCGCCTTGACCTTGCCGTCGGCGGCAAAGGCGAGCGCCTCGGCCATGTCCTTGCGCGTGCCGACGAACGATCCGCGCACGGTGATGCAGTTCGCGACCACGTCGAACAGCGGCAGCGGGAAGTCGCCCGGTGGCAGGCCGACCAGCACGCACGTCCCGCGCCGGCGGGTCATCGCCACGCCCTGGTTGAACGCGACCAGCGACGGCGCCGTGATCAGGACGCCGTGCGCGCCGCCGCCAGTGCCGTCCTTGAGCGCGGCGAGCGCATCCTTCTCGCGGGCATCGATCAGCAGGTCCGCGCCCAAGGATTCCGCATGCGCGAGCTTGCCCGCGTCGACGTCGACCGCGGCGACGCGCAACCCCATCGCCTTGGCATATTGCACCGCCAGATGCCCCAGCCCGCCGACACCCGAGATCGCGATCCACTCGCCCGGTCGTGCGCCCGTTTCCTTGATGCCCTTGTAGGTCGTGATGCCCGCGCAGATGATCGGCGCCGCCTCGACCGCGGACAATCCGGCGGGAATGTGCGCTACATAGTTCGGATCGGCGAGGATATACTCCGCGAACCCGCCATTGCGCGTGTAGCCGCCGAACTGCGCCTCGGCGCACACCGTCTCCCACGCGGACAGGCAATATTCGCAGTGGCCGCACGCGGAATAGAGCCACGGCACGCCGACCCGGTCGCCGAGCTTGACGATCGTCACGCCCGCGCCGACCTCGACGACGATGCCGATCCCCTCATGGCCGGGAATGAACGGCGGCACCGGCTTGACCGGCCAGTCGCCACGCGCCGCGTGCAGGTCGGTGTGGCAGACCCCGCACGCTTCGGTCTTGACGACGATCTGCCCCGGCCCAGCGCTCGGCACCGGCCATTCGCGCAGAGTCAGGGGTTTGCCGAATGCCTCGACGACGGCGGCTTGCATCATACGGGTCATGAAACGTCCTAAAAGATGCGGGCTTGAAGATGCGGGCTTGAAAATGCGGGAAGATCAACGCGCCATCCGGGTGACGAGTGCGGGGTCGGCGAGCAGCGCCTCGTCCCCGAACGCGATCTGCGCGCAGGTCCGCTGCGCCTGCGCGGCGACATCGCGCAGATACTGGTCGGCGAACCGCGCGCTGAGCCCCGGCACGATATGCGCGAACCGGCGATGCTCCTGCGATCGCATCCCGAACGCGTGGACGAGATACTGGTCGAAGACGCTGTTCAGGCCCTGCCCCTGCCCCTGTTCGTCGAGCCAGATCTTGCTCGCGGCCGAGGTCGAGAAACTGAGCAGCCGCTTGCCGCCGAGCAGGTTGGTACGCGCCCGCCCCTGCAGCGCTTCGGGCTGGACGCCAGCCCCGAACACGCGTTCGACATAGCCCTTGAGCATCGCCGGCGGGGTCCCGAACCAGATCGGATAGATCAGCACGAACACGTCGCACCCGGCGATATGCTCGATCTCGTCGAGCACGTCCTGGCCGTAGGTCGCCGCGACATTGGTCGGCCGCTCCGCCGCCTTCAGCACCGGGTCGAACCCGATCGCATACAGGTCGCGCAACACGACATCCTGCCCGGCCGCGCGGACCGCCGCGCAATAGGCGTCGGCGATCGCATGGTTGAAGCTGGCCGGGCCGGGATGGCAGAGGAACACGGCATGCCGCCCCGTTCCCGTCTCTTGCGTGTCGCCCATCATCGCCTCGTCCTCCGTCGCAAGCTCACCGGTATCGGCATCGCGGCGCCATCGACCGCGACGTCATCCGATGACCTCGAAACGGTCTACGCCATGCCGGGCGGGTGCTTGATCCCTCGGAAACTACGCAGTCGGTCCGACGCGCTAAGTTTTTCGGCTAAAAAGATAAAATCGGCGCGTTCGTCTCGTTTGGGGCAACCGCAGCGCGAGTATTAACGTTTCTTTCACCTCGCTACCCGCCATGTACGGATCGATGACCGGTCTTATTTCCCGCCTGCGACAGTTGCGACAGTCCGACCAGGCGATCGCCGCGCATGTCCGGCATACCCTTGTCGAATCCCTCTATGCATCGCCCCAATCGCTGGTGATCGGGGCGCTGACCAGCGGCGCGATCACGGCGATCGTGGCGCTGGTCGGCGGAAGCCGGTCGATGGTCGTCTGTGCCGTCGCCATCGTCATCGTCGCCGGCATCAGGATCGTCGACGCGCTCCGCCTGCGCCGCTCTGGCTCGACCCGAAGCACGCTGGCCGGACGCTGGGCCAACCGGCAGGAATTTCTCTATCGCACCGGCGCGCTGTGCTACTCGGCGCTGCTCGGTACGTTCGGCTTGCTGACGCTGGTGCATACGACCGACGGTGTGCTGCAGTTGCTCGCGGTGACGACGGCAGTGGGATATGCGGCGGGTATCGCCGGTCGCAACGCGGGTCGACCGTGGATCGCGCTGTCGCAATTGTGTTTCGCGTCGGTCCCGCTGGCACTGGGACTGTTCGCCTCGGTCGAGCCGCTCAAGATCGTGCTCGGCGTGGTCATCCTGCTGTTCGTGGTGGCGATGATGGATATCACGTTGCAGACCTATGGCGTGATCTTGCGGGCGACGATCGCATCGCGGGAAAAGACCGCGCTGGCGGAGCACCATGCTGCCGTCGCCCGTCGCGACGACCTGACCGGGGTCGCCAATCGCACCGCCTTTCGGGAGCGGTTCGAAGCGCAGTTGAAGGCCGTGGTCGGCCGGGATCACAGTCTTGCGATCCACTGGATCGACCTCGACCGGTTCAAGGAAATCAACGACTCGTTCGGGCATCTTGCCGGCAACGCGGTCCTGGCGGGGATTGCCCGCCGCCTCGACGATGCGTTCGGCAGGAGCGGGATCGTCGCGCGATTGGGCGGCGACGAATTTGCCGTCGTTTGCGCGATCGCCCGGCAGGACGATGCGATCGACATCGGACGGAAGATCATCGCGCTGGTCGAGCGCCCGGTGCAGCATGACGGCCGCATGCTGCGGATCGGCGCGTCGCTCGGGATCGCGATCGCCCCCATGGACGGCACCAATGCCGATACGCTGCTGAAAAACGCCGATCTCGCGCTGTACCGTGCCAAGGACAGCGGGCGCGGGCAGATGTGTTTTTACGAACCTTTGATGGATGAGAAGATCGAACGCGGCCGCGATCTCGCGGCGGAAATGCAGGGCGCGCTAGAACGCGGCGAGTTCCACCTGATGTTCCAGCCGATCTTCGACCTCGCCGGCGAGCGCGTGCTCTCGTGCGAGACGCTGTTGCGATGGACCAACCGCCGATTAGGCTCGGTCTCGCCCGCCGAATTTATTCCGATCGCCGAGGATAACGGCCTGATCGTCGGGATCGGCGGCTGGGTGATCCGGGAGGCGTGCCGGATCGCCAGCGAATGGCCGGCGGACGTGAAGATCGCGGTAAATCTCTCGCCGATCCAGCTACGGTCCACCAATCTGCCGATGGTGATCATGAGTGCGTTGGCGAGCAGTGGGTTCGCGGCGGACCGGCTCGAACTCGAGGTGACCGAGTCGGTGTTGCTCGACGACATCGAGGCGTCGCTCGCGGCGCTCGACGCGATCAACCGGCTCCACGTCCGGACCACGCTCGACGATTTCGGCACCGGCTATTCGTCGCTGAGCTATCTTACCAAATTCCCGTTCCAGACGCTGAAGATCGATCGATCGTTCATCACCGACCTCGAACAGAGCCCCGCGTCGGTCGCGATCGTCCAGACGGTCATCGATCTTGCCGCAAAGCTCGGGATGCGAACGGTCGCCGAGGGCGTCGAGACGCAGGCGCAATTGGATCAACTCCGTCGGACCCGGTGCGATGCGGTGCAGGGCTTCCTGCTTGCGCATCCCATGCCGGCAAGCATGGTGGCGGCGATGCTTGCCGACGGTGGGATCAAGGCGCAGCAGCGGTCCTGATCAGCAGGACGCCACCTGCGCCTTTTCGAGCAGTCTGGTCTGGGCCCCCACCAGGCGTCGCATGAGCTTCAGGTCCGCGTCACTGAGCCTGAGGGCCGCATCCGCCCAAAGATCGACGACGGCCTCGAGCTCGCCGAGCGCCAGCGGATTGACCGATCGCGAAGCCTCGTAGATCGCGCAATGGCCGCTATGGCGTCGACGGTTCTGCCGAATATAGCTCTCCACTTCCGCGCGCCCCCTGCCCGGATCGGCCAGGGCGTGAACGATACCGAGGTCGTAGAGTTCTTCCGCGCTGTAGCTTCGTCCGCTGAGGATCATCTGCTCGGCTCGCGCCGCACCGAGCCTGCGAGACAGGAAGCAGTGCGCCCCCATCCCCGGGAAGAGCCCGAAATTCGTCTCCGGAAGCCCAAAGTTCGTCCCGCGTTCGGCGATCACGACATTGAACGACAGCAGCGCCTCGAAGCCACCACCCAGCGCATCGCCCTCGACCAGGCCGATCGTGATGATCGGCCGATCGAGGCTGAGCATGTTGCGATGCAGGATGCGGACGCAGGCGCGCCCGTAAGCGACCAACGCTTCGCGATCGCCGTTGCGGATGTGGTCGGAGAACAGATCCAGATCGCCGCCGAGCGAGAACACGCCGGGAAAGCGCGATCCGAGCACGACGTAGCGGATCGGCATGTCGCCCGACGAACACGCCTGGGCGATGTCGGCCTGCCAATGTCCGAATTCGGCGAGCAGGCCCGGATTGAAACTCGGCCTGACCCGTTGCCGCATATAGGTCCACAGCGTGTCGAGCTCTGGGTCGAACTGCGTTTCCAGATCCGCGAAAGCGAACGGCCGCCGGGGTTGCGGGGGCGGCGGTATCTCGACTGATCGTTGATGACGCGGCTTGGTGCGATCGACGGGCAGGATAGCAGGATATTCGAGAGTCATGGCGACGTCCTTGTTCACCCGCAGCGTTTTGCTGCGAGCGACATAGGTCGCATTTTCTGGCGAAAGCGCCCGCGAGAAACGCGTTCCGCAACCGCTAAACGCATATGCTCTAGGACGACGTCGCATCTCGCGATGCCGGACTGAAATGCATTGCCGGACTGAAATGCATTGCCGGAATCGTTCGGAGAATATCCCCCCGAATCAGCGGCCCCGCCTGCTCGGCGACGTTTCGAAACGCACCAAACCCGCGTCGCCGGTCAGCGATCGCGGGCTTGAGATTAAATTGGCGCTACGTCCTAGTCCTTCTTCAGGGTCGAAACGTTGCGATTGCCTGCCTTGGTCTGCCGACCGCGAGCCAGATCCTCAGTAAAGGAGTTGGCCGCGCTAGTGAGTGCGGGAGGCGGCATGAGCGTCGCGCCGCCTCCCCGTCTGCTCAGCGAACCGAGCCGCGGCGAAACATGTTGACGATCGCGAGCAGGATCACTGCGCCGACCAGCGAAATCAGGATCGACTGGATGTTGAGCGCGCCGTCCATGATCGATGCGCCACCGATCAGCGGGGTGATCAGGAAACCGGCGAGCAACGCACCGACGATGCCGACGACGACATTGAGGAAGACGCCCTGCTGAGCATCGGTCCGCATGATCATGCTGGCAACCCAGCCGATGAGTCCGCCGACGACGAGAAGAATGATGAGGTTCATGATGTGGCTCCTAGTGGATAATGGTACTGGGGCATCAACCGACATGGTGCGCATTCCGTTCAGTTCCGGCGCGCTTCACGGATTTCGGGATTGGTGCACACGTACCGGGGGCATTGGTATATTATGCCGACGCGTGCGGAACCGGAGGCCTGGCTCCGGCGCTGAACGAGCATGACGAAAACCTCCGGCAAGCCGCTGCATGCGCCCACCCTGCACCACCTGGAACAGCTCATGACCGGGCTGCTGGAGGGCGTGATCCTGATGGATCCGACCGGGATCATTCTCAGCGCCAACCCCGCCGCGCTGAAGATGCACGGCGTCCGCACGGTCGAGGATCTGGGCGAGACCGCGGACGACTATGCCACCCGGTTCCGGCTCCGCCACCGCGACCGGCGCGCGTTGCCGCGACGCGAATATCCACTGATGCGGCTGCTCGCGGGCGAGAGTTTCCCGGACCTGATCGTCGAGGTGGCGCCGGTCGACGCCGACGAGCCGCGCTGGGTACACCAGGTGCGCGACATCGTCATGGACGAGGATGGCGGCGAACCCGATTGCTTGGGGCTGGTCATCAACGACGTGTCCGAACGGTTCGATGCCGAGGACCGGTTCGAGGCGATGTTCCATGCGAACCCTGCGCCGGCGCTGATCATCCGCGTTGCCGACCAGCGCTATGTTCTCGTCAACCAGGGCTTTCTCGACCTGTCGGGCTATGACCACGAGCAGATCATCGGCAAGACGCTGTTCGATCTCGACTTTCTCGCACAAGTCGAGCGCAAGGCGTTCGTCAAGGACCGCGTCGTCAACGGTCAGACGGTGCCGCAACTCGAAGCCGAGCTGCCGCTGGCGAACGGAGAGACGACGCTGGTCATCCTTGCCGGCCAGCCGATCGAAGTCGCCAACCAGGATTGCGTGCTGTTCACCTTCGCGGACCTCGAGCCCAGGCGCCGTGCCGAGCACGCGCTGAAGGCGAGCGAGCGGCACTTCGCCTCGGTGTTCGAGATGGCGCCGGTCGCGATGGTCGTGACGCGGGGCGAGGACAATCGCATCGTCCAGGTCAATGCGGCGTTCAAGGCGCTGACCGGGTATGCGGACGAGGCCGTGATCGAGCGGGTCGCGGATGATCTTCAGTTGTGGAACGACGCGGCGCAGCGGGAGGGACTGGAGACCGAGATTCGCGATCGGGGCGGGTTTCGCGGGCTCGACGTCCAATTGCTCCACCGGAACGGCGAACCGCTCGATTGCCTGGTCTCTGCCGAGCGCGTCAGCATCGACGGCGATCCGGGCGTGCTGTGGCTGTACCAGGACATTTCGGCCCGCAGGCGCGGCGAACTCGAACTGGTCGAGGCGATCGACGCGGTGATGAAGGACGCCAATTGGCTCAGCCGGTCGATCATGGACAAGCTGGCCACGCTACGGAACCCGCGGACCAGCGCAGGTGCGAGCGCACCGGTCGCCGACCTCAGCAAGCGCGAGCGCGAGGTGCTCGAACTGATCTGCCAGGATCTCGACGACGCGGCGATCGCGGACCGGCTCGATCTGTCGCGCAACACGGTGCGCAACCATGTCGCGCGACTCTACGCCAAGATCGGCGTCAACCGGCGCAGCGCCGCGGTGGTCTGGGCGCACGAACGCGGGGTCGGTGCGTGAGCCGGCCGCCGGATCAGCGCTCGCCGAACAGTTCGCGTTGCGATTTTTCGAGTTCTTCGGCGTAGCGGCGTCGTACGAAAGATTCCGACAAGATGCCGAGCACCATCCGGTCTTCGTCGAGGACCGCGAGTTCGTCGGCGCCGGACGCGTCGAAGCGGCGCATGACCTCCGCGATGTCCATCGTCGGCGTCAACGCGGCGTCGGTATTGACGCCAAGCGCACCGACCGGCGACGCGGGATCGAGCCCCTCGGCATAGGCGGTGGGAGTCTGGACGATGCCCGCATAGCGATCGTCGGCGTCGACCAGCACGGTGCGGCTGGTCGCCCCGAGCGGCACCCGGCGGCGGAACTTGGCGATCGTCGTCGCCGCCGGCATCGCCTTGGTCTCGCGCCGCATCATCCGCCCCGCGGTCAGCGTCCGCACCCAGCCGACGTCACGCGCGCTCTTGATCGTCTCGCCGCGCAGATGCAGCCGCCAGGTCGAGAAGCTGTAGCCGAACGTCTCGCGCACGATCGTCGACGACACGAGCGCCGCCGCGAGCACCGCACCGGTCAGCGCGAAGTCGTGAGTCGCCTCCAGCACGAGCATCGCCATCGTCATCGGCCCGCCGACCACCGCGACCGCGAGCGCCGCCATCCCGACCAGCGCGGCGTTGCGCGGATCAAGCACCTCCTGCCCGATCACCGCCGCGAGGCTGCCGGCGAACAGATGCCCGACCAGCGTGCCGAGGAACAGCGACGCGAAGAACAGCCCGCCGCGAAACCCGAACCCGAGCGACACGATCGACGCCGCGCATTTGGCGAGGAAGATGGTCGCGATGAACGCCAGCGGCGCGCCGAGCGCGAGATCGGCGTGGAGTGCGCCATGCCCCGCGGACAGAACCTGCGGCGATACCAGCGCGACCGGAATCAGCAGCAGCCCACCGATCGCGGGACGCAGCCAATCCGGCAGGCGCGCACGCCGCGTCCCCCGCTCGACCAGCGCGACCGCGTGCATCAACGCGATACCGATGCCCGCACACAGCGCGCCAAGCCCGGCATAGAGCAGGTAATGATGCGTCTCGGTCGGCATCGTCGAGACCGAATCGATCACATAGGGCTGGATCCCGAGGAGGTGCGCGACCAGCGTACCGGCCAGCGCCGCGGCGACCACCGGCGCGAGCGCGGTCGGCGTATAGGCGCCGATGACGATCTCGAACGCATAGAACGCTCCGGCCAGCGGCGCACCGAAGGCGGCGGCGATCGCCGCACCGGTGCCGGCGCCGACGAGGTTGCGCAGATCGGCGCGGCGCAGGTTGAACGCGGCCCCCGTCACCGACCCGATCGCGCCGCCGAGCTGCGCATAGGCCGCCTCCAGGCCGACCGATGCGCCGAAGCCGTTGGACAGCATCGTCTGCCCGGAGATCACCAGACTGTCGGGCACCGACATGCGGCCGCCGTGCAGTGCGTTCGCCTCGACCGCATCGACCATCCGCCGCTTGCGCGCGCGAGTCGCCCAGGAGAACAGCGCGAGCACGATCCCGCCGATCGGCAGCACGATCAGCGCCGCCAGCGGCAGCGAGGGCAATGCGCTGAGCCGGGCGGCGGATGAAAGGCCGAACAGGATATGCTGCATCGTCCGCGCGGCCGCACCCTGCAGCACGCTGAGCAACCCCGCCCCCGCCCCGACCAGCGTCGCCAGCACGATGAACGCGGCTTCGCTCGTCCGGACGCGCCGGCGAAACCATTTGAGGGCGGACAGAGGTTGCAGGATCAGGCACCCAATCGCGATGGTCGATATCCGCCTCTACGTCCTGGCGCGCGTTTTGCCACCGCGCTTTCGTCGTTGGCAGGCGCACGGCGGTCCGCGACGTGGCGATCGGACCGTGGCGATCGAACCGCAGCGCAATTTCGGGCTGCGCGGTCGGCGTCGATGATATCGTTATCATCAAAGCGGTCGCGCTGGGCCCTATGGTTTGCGCTTTCGCGCGCTACCGCCCGGCACTGCGTTGACCGCGTCCCGACCCCGTTTCATAAGGCGGTTGATTTATCTGATCAATGTCGTTCAATTGTTCATTGCGGAAGTCGGATCGGCGATCGCATAGGGGATGGGATGATGTAACGCAGGGGGCTTGACGGGCTCGCTGGCGCGCATAGGGTAACGCTAACAATATGGAGAGGGATATCGTGGAGATCGCATTCGCATCGGCGGTGGCGTTGCCTGCCGACTGGGACCAGGCCATTTTGCTGGGCAGAATCGACAGCGGCGATGGACCTACCCCGGTGATCGTTCGTGGCGGTCGCGTCTACGATATGTCGCGTGTCGCACCGACGGTCGCCGATCTGGTCGCGTCGGGCGAGTTCGATACGAATGGCGGTACCGATCTGGGTCATCTCGACGACCTGCACCTGTCGCCCGAACACGGTGCCAAGATCCGCCTGCTGAGCCCGATCGACCTGCAATGCGTCAAGGCATCGGGCGTGACCTTCGCCGTGTCCGCGCTGGAACGCGTGATCGAGGAACGGGCGCGCGGCGATGCGTCCGCCGCGGTCGCGGTCCGCGCCCGTCTCGAGGAGCGCGTCGGCGGCAGCATCCGTTCGGTCGTACCCGGATCGCCCGAAGCCGACGCGCTGAAAGCCGCGCTGATCGAAGACGGCATGTGGTCGCAATATCTCGAGGTCGCGATCGGCCCCGACGCGGAGATCTTCACGAAGAGCCCGACGCTGTCGACGATCGGCTGGGGCGGCGAGATCGGCATCCGATCCGACTCCACCTGGAACAACCCCGAGCCAGAAGTCGTGCTGATCGTCGACCGCGACGGCAAGACCGTCGGCGCGGCGCTCGGCAACGACGTCAACCTGCGCGATTTCGAGGGGCGTTCCGCGCTCCTGCTCGGCAAGGCGAAGGACAATAACGCGTCCTGCTCGATCGGGCCTTTCATCCGCCTGTTCGACGACAAATTCGGCATGGACGACATTCGCGCCGCGGAGATCGCGCTGACGATCGAGGGCGCCGATGGCTATCGTCTCGACGGCAGCAGTTCGATGGACCAGATCAGCCGCGATCCCGAGGATCTCGTCCACCAGGCGATGAGCGAGCATCAATATCCCGACGGCTTCGTGCTGTTCCTCGGCACGCTGTTCGCACCGACGCAGGACCGCGACGAGCCCGGCCGCGGCTTCACGCATGCGGTCGGCGACGTCGTCACGATCTCCAATCCGAAGCTTGGCGCGCTGGTCAATCCGGTGACGACGTCGAAGGATGCCGCACCGTGGAATTACGGGATCAGCGATCTCATGCGCAATCTGGCAGGTCGTGGCCTGCTCGCGCACACCAAGAAACAGGGAGCGTAACCACGTGCTGCAAAAGACCAAAGCCACCGACCAGACGGCGATCTATCCGAGCCTGAAGGGCAAACGCGTCCTGATCACCGGGGGGGCGTCGGGGATCGGCGCCGGCCTGGTCGAGGCATTCGCGCGTCAGGGTGCGCACGTCGCGTTCGTCGACATGGCCGAGGACGCAGCGAACGCGCTGATCGAAACGCTGACGCCCGACGTCGCGACCGCACCGATCTTCCTGCCCCTCGACCTACGCGACATCGATGCGCTCAAGTCCACGGTCGCTCGGATCGAGGATCAGCTCGGCGGGATCGATATCCTGATCAACAACGCCGCCAACGACGATCGCCACACGATCGACGAGATCACGCCCGAATATTGGGACGAGAGGATGGCGACCAACCTGCGCCACCTGTTCTTTGCCGGCCAAGCCGTGGTGCCGTCGATGAAGCGCGCCGGCGGCGGCGTCATCCTCAACTTCGGCTCGATCTCGTGGCATCTCGCGCTGCCCGAACTGCTGATCTATCAGACGGCCAAGGCCGGCATCGAGGGCATGACCCGCGCGATGGCCCGCGACCTGGGTGGGGATGGCATCCGCGTGAACACGATCGTTCCGGGCAACGTCGAGACGCCGCGCCAGCTGAAATGGTACACGCCCGAGGGCGAGGCCGAGATCATCGCCGCGCAGTGCCTGAAGACGCGCGTCCAGCCCGCCGACGTCGCGGCGCTGGTGCTGTTCCTCGCCTCGGACGATGCGCGGATGTGCACCGGCCATGATTATTTCGTCGATGCGGGCTGGCGCTGACATGCCCCGCGAGATCCAGGCGACGAGCATCTGCGCGGTCGGCGCGACGCTCGGCGAAGGCCCGATCTGGGTCGAGCGCGACGCGGCCCTGTGGTTCGTCGATATCAAGGCGCCGAGCGTGTACCGCTTCGATCCCGAGACCGGCACGCTCGACAGCTGGGACGCGCCCGACCAGACCGGCTGGGTGATCCCCGCCGACGATGGCGGCTTCCTGGCCGGGGTGCGCGGCGCCCTCCACCGGTTCGATCCGGCGACCGGCGCGTTCGAGCATCTCGCCGCCGTCCACCCAGAAACTCCCGGCAACCGCCTGAACGACGCCGCGCGCGATTCCGCGGGTCGCGTCTGGTTCGGGACGATGGATAACGCCGAATCCGACGAGACCGGCCATGTCTATCACTGGCATCGGGGCGCGCTGACCAAGACCGACATCCCGCCGGTCGCGATCACCAACGGCCCGGCGATCGCGCCCGACGGCCGCACGCTCTACGCCGTCGACACGCTCGGCAAGCGGATCGATGCGTATCCGGTCGACGCCGACGGCAGGCTGGGTACGCCGCGCGTGTTCCTGACGGTCGGTCCCGACGACGGTCATCCCGATGGCGCGATCTGCGATTCCGAAGGCGGCGTCTGGGTCGGGTTCTTCGGCGGCTGGGCGGCACGCCGCTACGCAGCTGACGGCAGCCTGACCGATATCGTCCGCTTCCCGGTCGCGAACATCACCAAGATCGCGCTCGGCGGTCCCGATGGCCGCACCGCCTATGCGACGACCGCCGCCAAGGGCCTCGACGAAGACGCCCGCGCCGCCCAACCGCTCGCCGGCAATCTGTTCACCTTCCGCGTCGCCATTCCCGGCGTGCCCGTCGATCCCGTCACCCTGTAAATTGCCAACGATGCCGCCAGAGCGTCGTACCGGAGAGGAAATATAATGACCATTGCGGCAGATTCCGGCCAACATGTGAACCGAGCGCTCATCGCGATGATCGTCATCGTCGCGACGATCGGCGGGTTCATGTTCGGCTATGATTCGGGCGTCATCAACGGCACGCAGGCGGGGCTCGAGAGCACGTTCGCGCTGTCGTCGCTCGGCACCGGCTTCACCGTCGGCGCGATCCTGATCGGCTCGTCGGTCGGCGCATTCATGGCCGGGCGGCTTGCCGACAATCTCGGCCGCCGCAACGTGATGATGATCGCCGCGGTACTCTTCATCGTCAGCGCACTCGGCGCGGGTGCGGCCACTTCGGCCACCATGTTCGTCCTCGCGCGGATCATCGGCGGGCTCGGCATCGGTGCCGCCAGCGTGCTCGCGCCGGTCTACATCTCCGAAGTCGTCCCCGCGAACGTCCGCGGCCGGCTGTCGAGCGTGCAGCAGATCATGATCATCACCGGCCTCACCGGTGCGTTCGTCGCCAACTGGTATCTCGCCCGCATCGCCGGTTCGTCGACCGCGCTGTTCTGGCTCGACTATCCGGCGTGGCGCTGGATGTTCTGGATGCAGGTCATCCCCGCCGCGATCTATCTTGTGACGCTGTTCCTGATCCCCGAAAGCCCGCGCTTCCTGGTCCTCAAGGGGCGTTACGACGAGGCCGAAACCGTCCTCACCCGCCTGTTCGGAGTCACCGAAGCCAAGCGGAAGGTCGCCGAGATCCGCGGTTCGCTGTCGGCCGACGCGCATCGTCCGAAGCTGTCGGACCTAATCGACAAGGCCAGCGGCAAGATCCGCCCGATCGTCTGGACCGGCATCGGCCTCGCGATCTTCCAGCAGTTCGTCGGCATCAACATCGTGTTCTATTACGGCTCGGTGCTGTGGCAGTCGGTCGGCTTCAGCGAGAGCGATGCGCTGCTGATCAACATCCTGTCGGGCTCGCTGTCGATCATAGCCTGCCTGCTCACCGTCGCGCTGGTCGACAAGGTCGGGCGCAAGCCGCTGCTGCTGATCGGATCGGCCGGCATGACCGTCACGCTCGCGATCGTCGGCATCTGCTTTGCCAGCGGCGCGATCGTCGAGGGTACGCTGCGGCTGTCCGACCAGAACGGCCTGATCGCGCTGATCGCGGCCAATGCGTATGTCGTGTTCTTCAACCTGAGCTGGGGCCCGATCATGTGGGTGATGCTCGGCGAGATGTTCCCGACGCAGATCCGCGGTTCGGGGCTCGCGGTCGCGGGCTTCGCGCAGTGGTTCGCCAACTTCGCGATCTCGGTCAGCTTCCCGACGATGGCGATCTCGCTCGGCCTGTCGCTCACTTACGGCTTCTATGCGCTGTCGGCGTTCGTCTCGTTCTTCTTCGTGTGGAAGATGGTCTCCGAGACGCGCGGTCGCGAACTCGAGGACATGCCGGGCTGATGCTGCATCTCGAAGCAGGCGACTGGAAGGTCGCGCTCCAGCCGGAACTGGGCGGCACGATCGCCGCCCTCACCTACCAGGCCCGCGATGTGTTGCGCCCGACCCCAGCGGGCGCGACCAACCCGCTGGAGACCGCCTGTTTCCCGCTGGTGCCGTATGCGAACCGGATCGCCGAAGGCCGGTTCGTGTTTGCGGGGGAGGCGTATGCGCTGCCGCGCAACATGGAGGGGCAGGATCATCCGCTCCACGGCGTCGGCTGGCTGCGTGGCTGGGCGGTGGAGGCGTCGGAGGCGGGCTCGGCGGTGCTGGTCCATACGCACGAAGCCGATGCGGACTGGCCGTGGTCCTACCGCGCCGAACAACTGGTCACGCTGGACGAACCCGGGCTGCGCGTATCGCTGTCGGTCAGAAACGACAGCGACCGGGCGATGCCGGCCGGGCTTGGGTTCCATCCGTATTTTCCGGCCGGCGAGGATACGCGGCTGAGCTTCGATGCGGGGTCCGTCTGGCTGGCCGACGACGCGATGTTGCCGACCGAGCGGACCGGGGCGACGCACTTCGCGGATTGGTCGCGGGGGGACGGCGTGGTGCGGTCGTCGCTGATCGACAACGCGTATGAGGGGTGGGACAAGGCGGCGACGATCGCGACACCCGACGACACGATCATGCTGACCGGCGAGGGCACGCCGTATCTCCACGTCTTCACGCCGCCGGGGCTCGGCTTCTTTTGCGCCGAACCGGTGAGCGACATGCCGAACGCGCTGAACCTGGCGGACCCGACGATCCTGGCACCGGGCGAGACGCGGACCATCGCGATGGGGCTCACGGTGGCTCTGGGCTAGTCGGGCTACCTGCTTATATCGTTGTGGAGCACCACCCCGGCGAAGGCCGGGGCCCAGTTGGGATGGTCGCAGTACCTACGCACCGCCCTTCGTCAGCAACGTCCCCTAACTGGGCCCCGGCCTTCGCCGGGGTGGTGCGTTTTGAAAGAGCAGCGCGGACAACACAGCGATTGCCTAACCAGGTCAGTTACCGGCGATCCCGCTCTCAAAATCCGTCACCCCCGCGAAAGCTGGGGTATCCCGCGGAGCAGATGACGCTCGCCACACGAGGAGATCCCAGCGTTCGCTGGGATGACGGTTGGGGAATGGCATGATGCTGGAGGGTGCGCGAGGGACATGAGGTCGCGGGGTGATCCCGAGCCTCGTCCCACCCCTGTCATCCTGACGAAAGTCAGGATCCAGAGTAACTCAAGCACAGCGCGTTTGGCTCTGGATCCTGGATCAGGTCCAGGATGACGGGGGAGGGCGGCCTGCACTTAAACACGCGCCCTCCCCTTGGACCTCAGTGATTATGCCGAGGGGTCTTCGCCGAAATCCCGCGATACTTCACCGCGAAGTCGAGTACGCCGCCTTCGGCCAATTGCCCGGTCTTCTCGCGGTAGAGTTCCTCCCAAGGCGTGTTGCTTTCCGGCACGGGCGGGAATCCCTCGCCCCGCCGCCGTGCGATCTCTTCGTCGGAGACCAGTGCGTTGCACGTCCCCGCGACCAGATCGATCCGGATCGTGTCGCCGGTGCGGATCCACGACAGCCCGCCGCCGACCGCACTCTCGGGCGACACGTTGAGGATCGACGGACTGTCCGACGTCCCCGACTGCCGCCCGTCGCCGAGCGTCGGCAGTGCCAGCACGCCGCGCTGGATCAGCGCGTCGGGCGGCTGCATGTTGACGACTTCCGCCGAGCCCGGCCAGCCGATCGGCCCCGCCCCGCGGATCACCAAGATACAGCCCTCGTCGATCTCCAGCGCGGGATCGTTGATCCGGTGGTGATAATCGTCCGAGCCCTCGAACACGATCGCCCGCGCCTCGAACCGGTCCTCGGCCCCCGGTGTCGACAGATAGCGCGCGCGAAACGCCGCGGAGATCACCGACGTCTTCATGATCCCGAAATCGAACAGATTGCCCTTGAGCACCAGGAAGCCAGCGCGCTCCATCATCGGCGCGTCGAACGGCTTGATCATCTCGCGGTCGCGCGTCTCGCGCCCGGCGATGTTCTCGCCGATCGACCGTCCCGTGACGGTCAGGCAAGACGTGTCGAGCTTCCCGCCCGCGATCAGTTCGTGGAGCACCGCGGGCACGCCGCCCGCCCGGTGGAACCGCTCGCCGAGATACTTGCCCGCCGGCTGCATGTTGACCAACAGCGGCAGGTCATAGCCATGATCCGACCAGTCGTCCGGATACAGCGTCACGCCGGCATGCTGCGCCATCGCCATGATATGCGGCTGCGCGTTGCTCGACCCGCCGATCGCGCTGACCACCCGGATCGCGTTGAGGAAGCTCTCGCGCGTCAGGATCTTCGACGGACGCAGATCCTCATACGCCATCTCGACGATCCGCCGTCCGGTCTCATACGCCATCTGACCGCGCTCGCGGTACGGCGCTGGGATCGCCGCGCATCCGGTCAACGACAACCCAAGCGCCTCGGCGACCGCGTTCATCGTCGATGCCGTGCCCATCGTGTTGCAATGCCCGGCCGATGGCGCGCTGTCGGTGGCGCGGTTGAGGAACTCTTCCTCGTCGATCTCGCCCGCGGCCAGCTTGCGTCGGCTGCGCCAGATCACGGTGCCCGAGCCGACCAGCTCGCCGTCATGCCAGCCGTCGAGCATCGGCCCGCCCGACAGCACGATCGCCGGAATATCGACGGTCGACGCCGCCATGATGCCCGACGGCGTGGTCTTGTCGCAGCCGGTGGTCAGAACGACCGCGTCGATCGGGTAGCCGTACAGCGTCTCGACCAGCCCCAGATACGCCAGATTGCGATCGAGCGCCGCAGTCGGCCGCCGACAATTCTCGAAGATCGGATGAACCGGGAACTCCATCGCGATGCCACCGGCGTCGCGGATCCCGTCCCGCGTCCGCTTGGCGAGTTCGAGATGGATGCGGTTGCATGGCGAAAGGTCACTGCCCGACTGTGCGATGCCGATGATCGGCCTTCCCGAGCGCAATTCCGCCGGGGTCAGCCCGTAGTTCATGAAGCGTTCGAGATAGAGCGCGGTCATGTCCGAGCGGGCGGGATCGGCGAACCAGTCGCGCGATCGGAACGGCTTCACCGGTACACGGTCCACTGCAAACTCTCCTGAACGCGACGAATTATCTTGTGGGAGCGCTACCTTGCGAGGCGGGGCTCGGTCAAGCGCGGACCCGCGCCGGCGGACGTCGCCGTGGCGCCGCATCCGACTGTCGTCGTACCAACGTATAGTCGAGCACGACATGCCGGTTGGCATCCTTGCCGCCGCCCCGCCGGTGCACGATCGCCGAGACGAGCAGGTCGACCGCCGCGCGCGACATATCGGCGATCGGCTGGTGGATGGTCGTCAGTTCGGGCCAGATCGTCGTCGCGAGCGCGCTGTCGTCGAACCCGCACACCGTCAGGTCGCCCGGCACGTCGAGCCCGCGCCGGTGCGCGACCGCCACGCTCGCCGCCGCCATGTCGTCGTTGCTCGCGAAGATCGCCGAGGGCGGATCCTTCGCGTCGAGCAACTGCTCCGCCGCATCGAGCCCCGATCGATAGGTGAACAGGCCGCCGACGATCAGCGACGGATCCTCGGGCAGTCCCGCATCCGCGATCGCGGCGAGATAGCCCTGGTGGCGCTGTTGGCTGGCGGTCTGGTTCGGATTGCCGATGATGAAACCGACGCGCGCATGGCCGAGCTCGATCAGGTGGCGGGTCATCGCCCGCGCCGCCTCGAAATCGTCGATCGTCACCGCTGCGGTATCGGCAGGCGGCGATCCGGTCGCGACGACGACGGTCGGCACGCCCGCCGCGATCAGCGTGTCGAGCACGCCGCGCGAGTCGCACAGCGGCGGCGGCAGGATCACGCCATCGACGCCGCTGCGGATCATGTGTTCGGCCACCTCGATCTCGTGATCGCCGATATCGCATTTCTCGACGACCAGCTGCACGTCGCTGCGGCTCGCCTGTTCGAGGCTGCCGACCAGGAACTCGCTGAGATAGGCGGAACTCGGATTACTGTAGAGCAGTCCGATCCGCATCTGCCCGCCGCCCGCCAGGCTGCGCGCCGCGCGGTTCGGCGCGTAGTGCAGCGTCGCGATCGCCGCGTTGACCGTCTCGCGGGTCGCGTCGCGGACCTTGGCCTCGCCGTTGATGACGCGCGATACGGTCATCGGCGATACGCCGGCGAGCGTCGCCACATCGGATATCGTCGGTGCGCCGCTCCGGCGTCCGGTTGCGGTGCGCGGCTTGCGCGGTTCTTTCCCCATGCCGGATGTTTAGCAGGGGATTACGACATAATCAGCCTGCAATCGTTATCCGGTGCTAGATGATCGGACAACGGGCGGAACGGCCGGAAATGGGCGGGAACGCGGGCTTGCGTGTTACCGCTCCCAACATTAATCAGACAGGGCTTCCGCGGGTCCCCGACACAGGGGGCGAGGATGGCCCAGGGGAGGATAAGCGGATGACGAGAGATCTGGTACGAGGGCTTCTGCTCGCGAGCGCAACGCTGGCAATACCCGTCGCGGTCGTCGCGCAGACCAGGCCCGCCGTCGTACCGAGCGCGAGTTCGGCTGCCACCGCTGGCGTGGCGCATCCCGCATTGTGGCCGAAGGCGAAGAGCCCGGGCCTGATCGATCCGCGGACCGAGACGTTCGTCACCGACCTGATGGCGAAGATGACGCTTCGCGAAAAGATCGGCCAGATGATCCAGGGCGATATCGGCGCGATCACGCCCGAAGACCTGCGCAGCTATCCGCTCGGCAGCGTCCTGGCGGGAGGCAGCTCCGCTCCGATCGGCGCCAAGGACCGCGCCCCCGCCCCCGCCTGGATCGCCACCGCGCGCGCATTCAACGCGGTCGCGATGACCGCGCGGCCCGGCCATGTCGCGATCCCGCTGATGTTCGGCGTCGATGCGGTCCACGGCAACAACAACGTCGTCGGTGCGACGCTATTCCCGCACAACAGCGCGCTGGGGGCGGCGCACGATCCCGATCTCATTCGCCGGATCGGTGCCGCCACCGCGCAGGAGACCGCCGCCGCCGGGATCGACTGGGCGTTCGGCCCGACGCTGGCGGTGCCGCAGGACGATCGCTGGGGCCGCACGTACGAGGGGTATTCGGAAGATCCCGCGGTCGTCCGCAGCTATGCCGGCGCGATGATCGAGGGGCTTCAGGGCAAGACGGGGACGGGCACGATCCAGACCGGTCACGTCGCGGCGAGCGCCAAGCATTTCCTGGGCGACGGCGGCACCAAGGGTGGGCTCGACCAGGGCGATGCCGACGTCTCGGAGCAGACGCTGATCGACATCCACGCGGCCGGGTATCCGCCTGCGATCGATGCCGGCGCGCTGACCGTCATGGCGTCGTTCAGCAGCTGGCAGGGCAAGAAGATGCACGGCAACAAGAGCTTGCTGACCGACGTGCTGAAGGGTCGGATGGGGTTCGACGGCTTCATCGTCGGCGACTGGAACGGCCATGGCCAGATCCCCGGCTGCACCAACACCGATTGCCCCGCGACGTTCAACGCCGGGCTCGACATGGCGATGGCGCCGGACAGCTGGAAAGGCCTGTTCGACACCACGCTCGCCGCCGCGCAGAAGGGCACGATCCCGATGGCGCGGATCGACGACGCGGTTCGCCGTATCCTTCGCGTGAAGGTGAAGATGGGGCTGTTCGACACCGCGCGGCCATATGAGAGCAAGCCCGGGACGATCGGCTCGCCCGAGCATCGTGCGCTGGCCCGCGAAGCGGTCGCCAAGACGCTGGTGCTGCTGAAGAACCAGGGCGTCTTGCCGATCAAGGCGAGCGCCGACATCCTCGTCGCGGGCGATGCCGCGGACGATATCGGGCGTCAGTCGGGCGGCTGGACGCTGAGCTGGCAGGGTGACGGCAACACCAATGCCGATTTCCCCAACGCGCAGTCGATCTATGCGGGGATCGCGGCGGCGATGAAGGCCGGCGGCGGCAATGCCATGCTCAGCGCCGATGGCAGTTTCGCCAAGAAGCCCGACGCGGCGATCGTCGTGTTCGGCGAACAGCCCTATGCCGAGATGCGCGGCGACCTGCGCACGCTCGAATTCCAGCCCGGCGACAAGCAGGCGCTCGCGCTGCTGAAGAAACTCAAGGCGGCGGGCATTCCGACCGTCTCGGTCTTTCTGTCGGGGCGGCCGATGTGGGTGAACCCAGAACTCAACGCCTCGGATGCGTTCGTCGGCGCATGGTTCCCGGGCACCGAGGGTGGCGGCATCGCCGACGTGCTGATCGGGACGCCCGACGGTACGCCGCGCAAGGATTTCGCCGGCCGCCTGTCGTATAGCTGGCCCAAGACCGCCGGGCAGTTCGTGCTGAACAAGGAGCAGCCTGGCTACGACCCGCTGTTCGCGCTCGGCTATGGCCTCAGCTATGCGAAGGGCGGCAGCGTCGCCACGCTCGGCGAAGTGTCCGGCGTCGACGCGAGCCTCGCCAATACGAGCCTGTTCTACAGCCGCGGCAAGGTGCCGGCGCCGTTCGCGTTGAAGGCGGATGCCGGAATCGCGCAGGCGCCGGTCGATGGCCCGCAGACGCAGGAAGGCGCGTTGTCGCTGACCTGGCCGAAGCAAGCCACCGCGACGGTGAAGATCGCGGGGCCGACGCTTGATCTGTCGCGGGAGACCAATGCCGACCTGGTGCTGCAGCTCACCTACCGCGTGACGCAGCCTGCGACGGGCCCGGTAACGCTTGCGATGGGCAGCGGCGGAACCGGCGTAACCGTCACATCCTTGTTCAAAACCGCGGGTACGGACTGGAAGACGGTCCGCGTCACGCTTAAATGCTTTCGTAGCCACGGCGCCGACATGACGAAGGTCGCCGCGCCGTTCGCGATGACGGCGACCGGACCGTTGGGCTTCGCGCTCGCGGACCTGAGAATTGCGACCGACCCTGCGGGTGCGGTCTGCCCTGATTGATTTGGAGAACTGACATGGACGGCACCTTCCCGATCGGCGCGCGCGCCGTTGACAGCGACATCACGTTCCTGGCGATCGACCCGTCGACCGACGCGAAGATCGAGCCCGCCTTCGCGGTATCGAGCGAGGCGGACGTCGCCGACGCGTGCAAGCTCGCAGCGGCTGCTTTCGACACATTCCGCGAGATCGATCCCGAGGCTCGCGCAGTGTTCCTCGAGACGATCGCGGACGAGATCGAGGCGATCCACGAGCCGCTGGTCGCGCGTGCGATCCAGGAGAGCGGCCTGCCCCGCCCGCGTCTCGAGGGTGAGCGCGGTCGCACCACCGGCCAGCTTCGCCTGTTCGCCAAGCATCTGCGCGCCGGCACCTGGGCGTCGGTCGTGATCGATCAGGCGCAGCCCGACCGCAAGCCGATGCCGCGGTCCGACCTGCGTCAGCGTCGCATCGCGGTCGGCCCGGTCGCGGTGTTCGGTGCGTCGAACTTCCCGCTCGCCTTCTCGGTCGCGGGCGGCGACACCGCCTCCGCACTCGCCGCCGGTTGCCCGGTCGTGGTCAAGGGCCACCCTGCGCATCCCGGCACGTCGGTGATGGTCGGCAAGGCGATCCAGGCCGCGGTCGCCAAATGCGGGCTGCCCGAGGGCGTGTTCTCGCTGGTTCAGGGACCTGCCAACGAACTCGGCGCGGCGCTCGTCACCGATCCGCGGATCAAGGCGGTCGGATTCACCGGTTCGCGTGGCGGTGGCCTCGCGCTGGTCGCGCTCGCCGCGGCGCGTCCCGAGCCGATCCCGGTCTATGCCGAGATGAGCAGCATCAACCCGGTGATCCTGTTCCCGGCAGCCCTCGCGGCGCGCGGCGAGGCGCTCGGCAAGGCGTATGTCGGTTCGCTGACGATGGGCTCGGGCCAGTTCTGCACCAACCCCGGCATCGTCGTTGCGGTCGATAGCCCGGATCTGGACGTGTTCGTCGCTGCCGCTGCCGCCGCCTTGGGTGAAGCCGCGCCGCAAGTGATGCTGACGCCTGGCATCCACGCCAGCTATGAGCAGGGCGTGTCGGCGCTGGCCGGCCATGACGCGGTCGAGACGCTGGCGCGCGGCACCGAGGCCGAGGGCGCGAACCGCGGTCGTGCGGCGTTGTTCTCGACCACGGGCAAGGCGTTCGTGGCCGACCCCGCGCTGTCGCACGAAGTGTTCGGGGCGGCCTCGATCATCGTCCGCTGCACCGATCTCGCCGAAGTGCGCAGCGTGCTCGAGAAGATCGAGGGCCAGCTGACGATCACGCTGCAGATCGACGAGGGCGATCATGCCGACGCCGCGGCGCTGCTGCCGGTGCTGGAGCGCAAGGCGGGCCGCATTCTTGCGAACGGCTGGCCGACCGGTGTCGAGGTCGCCCCGGCGATGGTGCATGGCGGTCCCTTCCCGGCAACGTCGGATCCGCGCACGACCTCGGTCGGTTCAGCGGCGATCGAGCGCTTCCTGCGGCCGGTGTGCTATCAGGACCTGCCCGACGCGCTGCTGCCAAAGGCGGTCAAGCACGGCAACCCGCTGGGCCTGCCGCGCACCGAGGGCTGATCGAATGAGAGAAGGAAGGGCGCGCTACCGAACGGCAGGGCGCCCTTCCTTGTTCTCCCGCGAAGGCGGGAGCCCAGTCTGGGTTCCCGCCTTCGCGGGGACACAAGTTTCGGTAACCGCCACCAGGCACCACCCCGGCGAAGGCCGGGGCCCAGTTGGAGAGGTGGTTGAAATGGGGGTCAGCGCTCAGTTAGCGACGTCCCCCAACTGGACCCCGGCCTCCGCCGGGGTGGTACGTGAGAGTATGGCGCGCCGAACCTAACCACGCGTATTCATTGACACGCGTGCCCCGCAAACCCACTAGTCCGGCATGACAACTCCAGACTCGTCGCAAGTCTCGTCGCGCACCATTTCCCTGCCCTCCGACCTCGGCAGCTACATCGACGATCTCGCCGCCGCCGGCCACGGCGACGCCACTGCGATCGTCCGTACCGCGCTCGAACAGATGCGCGCGCGTGACGCCCTGCAGAAGCCAACCGAGATCCTGATCGGCGGCGGCGAATGCGGCATGCTGGTCCGCCAGCGCGACTGGGCCGCGACCGCGCTCGGGCCGATCGACTCGTGGCCCGCCGAGCTCCGCATCACGCTCGCCAACATCCTCAACTCGCCGGTCGCCAAGGTCGTGATGTGGGGGCCCGAGCACATCATGCTCTACAACGACAGCTACCGCCCGGTCGCCGGCGATCGCCACCCCGCCGCGCTCGGCAGCCCGGTCGCGACCGCGTTTCCCGAAGTCTGGGACTGGAACCGCGCGGTCCTCGAAGCGGGCTTCCGCGGCGAGACCGTCGCCTATCGCGACCAGCCGATCCTGTTCCAGCGCCACGACGGTCCCGAGCAGCTGACGCTCGACCTGTTCTACACCCCCGTCTACTGCGCCGGCGGTACGGTCGGCGGCGTCCTCTGCACGATGGTCGACAATAGCGGGCGAGTCGAAGCTGAGCACCGCCTCGCCGCCAGCGAAGCCGAGCTGCGCCGCGTCACCGACGCCGTGCCGATGCTGATCTCGTACGTCGACCGCGACCATGTCTACCGCCTCGCCAACGCGCAGTACGAGGAGTGGCTCGGCGTCGCGCCCGAGGCGATGATCGGCAAGCCGGTCCGCGAGGTGCTGGGCGACACGGTCTATCAGGATCGCCGCTCCTCGTTCGATCGCGCGCTGGCGGGCGAAAGCTTCATCGCGCAGACCGTCTTCCCGCACCGCGACGGGCGCCCCCGCCGCGCCGAATTCCGCTACGTGCCCCACACCGCCGCAGACGGCTCGATCCCCGGCATCTACGTGCTCGGCATCGACGTCGAGGAGCGTGCCGAACGCGAGGCCGAACTCGGCATCAGCAACGGCCGCTTCCGCACCGCGATGGACGCGGTCCACGGTGTGCTATGGACCAACAGCCCGGACGGCCGGATGATCGGCGAGCAACCCGGCTGGGCGACGCTCACCGGCCAGTCGATCGACGAATATCAGAATTTCGGCTGGGCCGACGCGATCCACCCCGACGACGTCGCCTCTACGATCAAGGCCTGGACCGCCGCGGTCCTTAGCAAGTCGATGTTCGTGTTCGAACACCGCGTCCGCCGCCACTGCGGCACGTGGCGTACCTTCGCTGTCCGCGGCCTGCCGATCCTCGACGAGGCCGGCGAGGTGCTCGAATGGGTCGGCGTCCACACCGACATCACCCACCAGCGCGCCGCCGAGGCCGCCTTGCGCGACCAGGCCGAGGCGCTTGCCCGCCAGGTCCGCCACCGCGAGCGCGCCGAGGATCAGCTCCGCCAGCTCAACGAGACGCTCGAAGCGCGCGTCATCCGCGAGATCGACGAGCGCCGCCAGGCCGAGGCCAAGCTCGCCCAGTCGCAGAAGATGGAGACGGTCGGCAAGCTCACCGGCGGCGTCGCACACGACTTCAACAACCTGCTCCAGGTCGTTTCGGGCAACCTCCAGCTGCTCGGCAAGAATCTGGAGGGCAACGAGCGCGCCGAACGCTGGGTCGCCAATGCGATGGCTGGCGTCACGCGCGGATCGAAGCTCGCCGCGCAACTGCTAGCGTTCGGGCGGCGCCAGGCGCTCGAGCCCAAGGTCGTCAACGTCACGCGGTTCGTGCGCGGGATGGACGACATGCTGCGCCGCGCGATCGGCGAAGGCGTCGAGATCGAGACCGTGGTCGGCGGTGGCCTGTGGAACACCTTCATCGACCCCGCGCAGATCGAGAACGCGCTGCTCAACCTCGCGATCAACGCCCGCGATGCGATGGACGGCCAGGGCAAGCTGACGATCGAACTCGGCAACGCGCATCTCGACGACAGCTACGCACAGGGCCATGACGAGGTCGAGGCCGGGCAATATGTCATGCTCGCCGTGTCCGACACCGGCACCGGCATGAGCCCGGAGATCATCGAGAAGGTCTTCGAACCGTTCTTCTCGACCAAGGGCGAAGGCAAGGGCTCCGGCCTCGGCCTGTCGATGGTCTACGGCTTCGTCAAACAGTCCGGCGGCCATGTGAAGATCTATTCCGAGGTCGGCGAAGGCACGACGATCAAGCTCTATCTGCCACGCGCGATGGAGAGCGAGGATGTCGAAGTCGTCGCCGATGCCAGCCCGATTTCCGGCGGCAGCGAGACCGTGCTGGTGGTCGAGGACGATGACGAGGTCCGCGGTACCGTCGTCGAGCTGCTGACCGATCTCGGCTACAGCGTGTTGAAGGCGGTCGACGCGGCCAGTGCGCTGAACGTGGTCGAGAGCGGCGTGCCGATCGATATCCTGTTCACCGACGTCGTGATGCCCGGCACGCTGAAAAGCCCGGAACTCGCGCGGAAAGCCAAGGAGCGCCTCCCCGATCTCGCAGTGCTGTTCACATCGGGCTATACCGAGAACTCGATCGTCCATGGCGGCAAGCTCGATGCGGGGCTGGACCTGTTGTCGAAGCCGTATACGCGCGAGGCGCTCGCCCGGAAATTCCGTCAGGTGCTCGCCAACCGCCAGCGCTCTAGCAGCCCTTCGGCGAAGGCCGCGCGCGACGCCCGTATCGACGCCGACCGCCGCCTCGACACCCCCGCCCGCCGCACCGTCCTGCTGGTCGAGGACGACGCACTGATCCGCGCGAACACCGCCGAGATGTTGCAGGGCAGCGGGTTCGTCGTCGTCGACGCGGCGAGCGCGGAGGACGCGATGACGGCACTCCAAACCGTGCCGATCGACGCGCTGGTGACCGACGTGAACCTGCCGGGCGTGTCCGGGCCGGACTTTGCGCGGACGGCACGGACGTTGCGTCCGGGCGTGGGTATCGTGTTTGCGACCGGGGATACGGCATCGGTCGCCGACGAAACCGACGCGATCATGCTGGAGAAGCCGTACGGCCTCGACGCGCTGGCGGCCGCGGTGCTGGCATCGCTGGGCGAAACGGCGCTGGCAGAGCCACTTACGGCGACTGTCGCAGATCGGGTCCCGGAAGCGGACTGACGCCCCCGAGAGGAACAGCGACGTGACTGTTCCCCCGCGAAAGCGGGGGCCCAGGGTTACTTAGCGAACCACGTGTGAGTCCTGGACTACCGCGTGCGCGGGAGAACAGCATTGAGCATGTAACGTTCTTCACAACGCGACATCCCCTACCCCGACGCAACCGACACCAACACCCGCCGTCGCGCCATATTCCCAGTAAAAACTCTGTCAACAACCCTACACGACGATCAACGCAGCAGCGAAGGATCGCCCGTGACCTACCAGACTCACATCGCCCAGTTGACCAACCTCATCGCCGACCGGAACGGCACCTGGGACGCGATCTCGCCCGAATCGGTCGCGCGGATGCGGCTCCAGAACCGCTTCGCAACCGGGCTCGACATCGCCCGCTACACCGCCGCGATCATGCGCAAGGACATGGCCGCCTATGACGCGGACCCGGCGAATTACACCCAGTCGCTCGGCTGCTGGCACGGCTTCATCGCCCAACAAAAAATGATCAGCATCAAGAAGCATTTCGGCACCACCGACCGGCGGTATCTGTACCTGTCCGGCTGGATGGTCGCGGCGATGCGCAGCGAGTTCGGCCCCCTGCCCGACCAGTCGATGCACGAGAAGACCAGCGTCCCCGCGCTGATCGAGGAACTCTATACCTTCCTGCGCCAGGCCGACGCGCGCGAACTCGGCATGATGTTCCGCGAGGTCGACGCCGCCCGCGCCGCCGGCAACGCGATCGAGGAACAGCGCCTGCTCAACGCGATCGAAAACCATCAGACGCACGTCGTGCCGATCATCGCCGACATCGACGCCGGCTTCGGTAATGCCGAGGCGACGTACCTGCTCGCGCGGAAGATGATCGAGGCGGGCGCCTGTGCGCTCCAGATCGAGAACCAGGTCAGCGACGAGAAGCAGTGCGGCCACCAGGACGGCAAGGTCACCGTGCCGCACGAGGACTTCCTCGCGAAGGTCCGCGCCTGCCGCTACGCGTTCCTCGAACTCGGCGTCGAGGACGGCATCATCGTCACGCGCACCGACTCGCTCGGCGCCGGCCTCACCAAGCAGATCGCGGTCAGCAAGGAAGCCGGCGATCTCGGCGACCAGTATAACTCGTACCTCGATTGCGAGGAGATCGATCCCACGACCGCGCGCAACGGCGACGTCATCCTCAATCGCGACGGCAAGCTGCTCCGCCCGAAACGCCTGCCCTCCAACCTGTTCCAGTTCCGCGCCGGCACCGGCGAGGATCGCTGCGTGATGGATTGCATCGCCAGTTTGCAGAACGGCGCCGACCTGCTCTGGATCGAGACCGAGAAGCCGCACATCGAGCAGATCGCGGGCATGGTCGACCGCATCCGCGAGGTCGTTCCAAACGCCAAGCTCGTCTACAACAACTCTCCGAGCTTCAACTGGACGCTGAACTTCCGTCAGCAGGTGTTCGACGCCTGGTCCGAAGAGGGCAAGGACGTCTCGGCCTATGATCGCGCGCGCCTGATGAGCGTCGATTATGATGGCACCGCGCTGGCCGACGAAGCCGACGAACGGATCCGCACCTTCCAGGCGGATTCTGCCAAGCGCGCGGGGATTTTCCACCACCTGATCACGCTGCCGACCTATCACACGGCCGCGCTCTCGACGGACAATCTCGCCAAGGAGTATTTCGGCGACGCCGGCATGCTCGGCTATGTGAAGGGCGTCCAGCGCAAGGAAATCCGCGAGGGCATCGCCTGCGTGAAGCACCAGAACATGTCCGGCTCGGACCTGGGCGACGACCACAAGGAGTATTTCGCGGGCGAGGCTGCGCTGAAGGCCGGCGGCGCGCACAACACGATGAACCAATTCGCGGCGTGATGCCCAAGCCGGAGCGAAAGCTCCGGCGCGGATCCCGCATCACGCCCGGCCGGCGGGGCCCGCGGCCCCGTCCGACTTAGCCTGTCCTGAGCGCCTGCCTTCGCAGGCAGTCGAAGGGCGGCTTAGCCGCGGCGCCCCTCAAGAACACCCCCCGTCACCCCGGACAACGATCCTCTTCGGCC
>NZ_JACONT010000009.1 GCF_014358075.1 Sphingomonas albertensis
TTGCCGAAGCTCACCAGATCATCGCCCAGAAAAACCGACATGCCCAACGTCAAGATACCGAGCGTGCTGCGCGATTGGAGCGGGGGCGCCGAGGGCGTGGGTGTCGGAGAAGGCGTCGGCGCAGGTGCAGGTGTGACGGGCACGACGGCGATAGGGGCGTCGCTGGCGCCGCCCTCGCCGCCACATCCCGCGAGCGCTACAGTGCTGACTATGCCGCTTACGGCCGCGCGCCGGGTCAGTGTCATGTCGTCGTGATCCACTTGGCGCGAGGGCTTCAATGCTTCTCGAGAGCCTTGTCGACGAACGCGACATCGAGCTTGCTCATGCCCGCATAGCCGGCATCGGTGGGATGCACACCATCTGCCAGGGGAACGCGTCCCGCACGGTGCTCCGCGTCGAAGTCGAGCACCGCAATGCCCTGGCTTTTCAACGGGCCGTGAACGATCATCCGGTTGAACGCCAGCCGTTCGCGTTCCTGCTCGGGCGGTAGGCCGTTGCGCGCCATCACCGTGCCGACCCCGACGATCCAGCCATCGTCTTTGAGCCGCATGGCATAGTCTTGCAGCGTCTTGAACAACGGAATGGCCTTGGCGTTCTGGGCGAAGTCGTTCGAACCGCCCCCCAGGACCACGACATTGCGGCGTCCCGACTGGTAGTAATCCTTCAGCGATACCAGCCCGGCCAACGAGCCCAGCGTGATGCCGTTCACCCCCTCGTTCGCGACGATCACATCGTTGCCGGCATGAACCTGGTACCGGCCCGGACGAGAGGTCGTCAGCGGATCGCTCGCGGCAACGCCCTCGGTGATGCTGTCTCCGACGAAGACCACGATGTCGTGTTTGGGGTGGGCTGCGGCATACCATCGTTGCAAACCAAAGGCCAAAAGCAGCAGCAACGCAGCCAGAGCGAGATATTGCCACAATGGACTGCGGCCGACCGGTCGCCAACGTCCCTGTACTTTGACCATCGCAACGCGACAGCCGACGCACCGACTGAAAGCCATGTCGTCTCGGAACCGAACGCCGTGAGCATCGCGCAAGTGGCGGCCGAACAGGCATTCAGGCAATTGTTTTATCTTCATAATTTCGACATCCCCCTGGCGTGCCCCCGCCTTCATCCGGTGGTAACCGGAAACAGATCAATTTTGAAAGGCCTGGGTTTTATTTAGCTAGATGCGCGCGATCTGACGACAAATACTGGGGTGAACCGCGATCGAACGCAGGCGCGCGCCCACCACAAACCACAACCATGCGGGTCTGGCGTTTTCACGTCGGGCGCTTCTGGTAGATCCGCTCAGCTTCACGCCGACATCCCGCAGGATCTCGGCCAACTGAATACGCGCGGATCTGACTTTGGGGCCGGCTACATAGTGCCTAGCGTGGCGTCTTCACGTACCGATCATACCAGGCGATCGCGCGTTGGCGCACATCTGCGGACTGTTCGGGTCCTGTCACGCAGTGGCCAGCGTCGGGGTAGATCACGAGGCTGACCGGCACGTTGCGGTCCTTCAGCGCATGCCACCATTCGATCGACTGGGTCGGTGGCACCTCGATGTCGCGCTCGCCGACATAGATGAACGTCGGCGTCTTCGCCCGCTTGGCCTGGTAGATAGCCGACACGTCCTCATAGGCCTTCATATCGTCGTACATCGACTTGCCGAAGAACGGCAGCATCCACTGGTCGATGCCGTTGGTGCCGTAATAGCTCACCCAGTTCGACAGACCGGCGCCCGCGACGATGCCCTTGAAGCGATCGGTCTGCGTATTCGCCCACATCGCCATGAAGCCGCCATAGCTGCACCCACCAAGGCCGAGGCGTGTGTCGTCGATCGGCGCGAGCCGCTCGACCGCGTCGATGCCGGCCAGGATGTCGCGCAGGTCGCCTCCCCCGAAATCGCGCTTGTTGGCGGCGGTGAACGCTTCGCCCTGGCCGTAGCTGCCGCGCGGATTGGGAAGAAAGACGTAATAGCCCGCCTTCAGCAGCGCAGCATTCAGCGAGGTCTCGGACAGATAGCCCGGCATCGATGCCGAGGAGGGCCCGCCGTGTACGAGGGTGATCATCGGCGCCTTGCCCACGGGCGTAATCCGAGGCGCAAGCAGCCAGCCCTGCACGTCGTACCCCTCGTTCTTCCAGGTGATGCTGCGCGCGGTCACGAGCGCGGGCGCCGCGTCGTTGTCGTGCGTGAGCTGCCGCAGCGCGCCGATCGGTCCGGCATAGAGAGCGGGGGCATGCTCGTAATCCTGCACCACGGCTGCGGCGATGCGACCATCGGCGGAGAATACCGCGCGACCGTCGCCTGCGCTCACGCTTGCCGGCTTGGCGAAACCTGGCACGACCGCCTGACCGGGTGTCAGCGTGCCGAGCTGGACCTGATCGCCCGCCAGCGTCACCGTCCTGAGGCCGCCTTTGGTCCAGTCGATCGTGGTCACGGTCGACTTGGCGCCGGCGGTGATGTTGCGTGGACTGCCACCTGCCAGTGGCACGGTGAAGACGTCGCCGCCAATCGAGCCGAAATCGCTCATCAGCCCGCCGACATAGGCCACCGTCCGTCCATCGGGCGACACGCGCGGCTGGTTGAGCTGCGTCGTTGGTTTTGCGATCGAGCGCACCGCGCCGGTCCGCGCATCGATCGCGTCAAGCGTCGCCACCCACCAGTTATTGTCGCCATTGCCGAGCGCCGTCGTCGCGACGAAGCCGCGACCGTCCGGCGTCCAGTCATATTCGTAGATATAGCGACCCGCGGGCGATAGCGGCGTTACCGTCGCAGCCGGCGTTGCGGCAGCAATGTCGAACACCGCGAGGCGCTGCTCGTCGCTCTTCTCGCCGATCTCGCCGATCATCCGCACGCCCGCCTGCGTCGCCCCCGATTCCTTGGCGGCGCCCAGCGTCACTAGCACCGCGATCCGTTTGCCGTCGGGAGATACGCGAGGCGTCTGTGCGATGCCGGCGATCGTCGCGACGGTGCGCGTCGTCCTGGCATCGGCATAGGTCAGTCGGACGGTGCCCGCGGTGCCGTCGCGTACTAGAAAGATCAGGTCGCCGCCCGGCGTGAAGGTCAGCCCCGAATAGCTGCACGTCGCGCAGGGATCGATCGTCCGCAACACCCGCCCGTCCGCGACGCCGCGGATCGTTACCACGCCGCGCGTACCGTTGTTCTCGACCGTGGCGATCCGATCGCCTGCAGGTGAGAGGGCAAGGGCGCCATATTGGTGAAGCGACTGAGCTGATGTCGGGACCGCAGTTGCAACAAGGAGAGCGGCAGCAAGGGTGAGACGCATCGAAAGCTCCGATAAAACGGCAATATCCATGACGCTTAACGGGTTGTCCTGTCGTCGCAAGCCGAACTAGAGAATTGCTGTCGGTAGGCCGGAAGCGGGCCGTACCGATGTGTTCCGATCCAGGGTGCGACCTCAGTTACGACTAGGCAACATGCTGACACGTCGACATGTCGACGTGTCAGCATGTTGCTACGAAATGGTGGTCTGAGTCGTCTCAAGCATGATCACGCGGTCGCAGGCGCGGAGCGTTTCCTCGCGGTGGGCGATGATCAGGATCGTCGCTTCGGGCAGTGCCCGGCGCACATTGGCGATCACCGCCTGTTCGGTCGCGATATCGATCGCATTGGTCGCCTCGTCGAGGATCAGCAGTTGCGGATCGCGCAACAGCGCGCGGGCGAGCGCGATCCGCTGGCGCTCGCCGCCCGACAGCCGTGTGCCGCGATCGTCCATCGGCGTATCGAGCCCCTGCGGCATCGCCCCGACCATGTCGGCCGCCCCCGCCTGCGCGAGCGCCTGCCAGAGGTCCGGATCGGGGCGGACGTCGCTGCCCCAGGTCAGATTGCGGCGGATGCTGTCGTTGATGAGATAGGAATCCTGCGCGACATAGGCGAGGCGACGCCGCCAGCTCGCGAGCGTGGCCGGACCCAGCACGGCGTCGCCGATCATGATCCTGCCCTCGCTGGGTTCCAGCAGTCCGGTCAGCAGATCGACGAAGCTGGTCTTGCCGGTGCCCGACGGGCCGGACAGCCCGACCAGCTCGCCTGCGCCGATCGCGAGATCGAGCCCGGTGAACACGGCCGCGCTCGCGTCCGGATAGCGAAAGGTGATGCGATCGAAGCGGATCGTTCCGTGTCGAACCGACTGCGCGCCGGCACCGCTGGTGATCGCAACCGGCGGGCCGAGATCGACTTTCAGATCGTGCAACGCGGTGAAGGCGGGCATCACGCCGAATAATTGCTGCACGCTCTGCTGGAGCGACCGGACCGGGCCGCTCATCCGCACCAGCACGACCAGCGCGGCGAGCAGCGTCACGGTCGGGATGTCGAACAGCACCGCACCGAAGATCATCATCGCCCCGGCCAGCGAGGCGATACTCGCCGATACGATCGCAACCCGCGACTGGAAGCGTTGCTGGAGGGTCAGCTGCGCGCGCAATTGTGTCCCCTCCTCGCCGATCTGCGCGACGAAGGCATCCGCCATGTCGTGCGCGACGGCGATCTTGAGGCCACCGAGGAAATGGGCCGTCTCGCCGGCAATGCGGAACGCGAAGCGCGCGGTAGATCGGCCGACATCGGCCGCGCGCCGCGACAACGGCACCAGTACGACGAGGCCGAGCAGCGCGAACCCGATCATCAGCACCGCGACGACCGGCGACAGCAGGATCATCAGGATAGCCTGGGTCACCAGCATGATGCTCGCCGTCATCATCTGCAGCAGCACCGAACAGGCAAAGGCCAGCCGGGTGATCTCGCTCGACAGGATGTGCGCGATCCGCGCGTGCCGCAGCCGCGCCAGCGACGACCAGCGCGCGTGCGCCAGATCGGTGACGACCATCAGCCGGCGATGATCGACGAATCCCAGCGACAGGTCCGAGACTAGACGGTCGCGCGCCGACAGCACGGCCGCGCGCACGCCGACCAGCAGGCAGAACGCCAGTAGCACCGCCGCCAGCTGCTCGAGCCGGGTGACCAGCCCGACCGATGACAGGGTGTCGACGATCATCGCCCGCCAGCGTCCACCGGTCTGCGGCGCGAGCAGCGAGAAGATCGGCACGAGGAGCGCCAGACCGACGCCTTCGAGAATGCCGCCTGCGAGCATCAGCGCGAGCGCCGCGCCCAGTCGTCGCCCGCCATAGCGGACGAAATCGCCGACCAGCGCCTTCCCGTCCGCGACCAGCGATCCCGTGGGGCCATCGGCTGCCGGGGCGGTAGTCGGATTGCGAAGGAACGGCATGCAGCGAAGCATGCGGGGACGGCGGACCGAGAGCAAGCTGGTGTCGTGATCGACCGCGCCGGCGCTACAGGGTCTTGGCAGTCTTCCCGGCGCTTTGCGGCCGCAACCGCGCGGGGCGGCGCAGCAGGCGCAGCGGCAATCCGGTCAGGATGGCGGCGGGAACCGCCCAGCTCGGCACCTGTAGATGCGCGACGGCATTGGGCCGGCTAAGCAAACTACGAACCGCACCCCAGCGATAGGCCAGACCGGGTACGAGCCAGAGCTGTGCGCGCTCGAACGCGATCAACTCGCGCATCGGGCGCATCAGCCGGCCTTCTGCGTCTTCGTCCGCCACGATCGCGGTGTAGCAGAAACGGACGAGGCGCCGCGTCACGCGGTCGCGGCGGATTTCCTCCAGCAAGGCATGAGGTACGGCGATGCCGAACAGCTCGTGCGCCAGGATGATCGCCAGCCCGGGACAGCGCCCGGCGCCCAGCGCGATGGCCTCGCGGTACAGCGTCTCGACATCCGCATCGTGCAGCAATGCGGCCACGTCGGCGAGCCATTTCAGGCGCGCCCATAGATGCTTGGCACCGTGGAACACCAGATAGGCAAACAGCGGCGCCGGCGCGAGCGTCGCAAGCGACGTGCCGGGCATCAGTTCGACCAGCATGCGCGGTGAGCCGAGGCCGATCGAGGTAATGGCCGCGCGATTGTCGCCGAGTTCGGTATGCAGTTCGACGACCGTAGCGCGGTCGTCATGGTACCATTCGGACTCCTTGTGTGCGGCGAGATAGCGACGGATGTGCACCGGATCGGTGATCCCCCCCAGGATCGAGAGGCGATAGCCAAGCGCCGTAAGGGTTTCGCACGCCGCATCCAGCTGGCCACGCGCAACCAGGACGTCGACGTCCCAGGACGTCTTGAGCATCAGCGTGCGGTGGGCATGCATCGCCAGCGTCGATCCCTTGACGAACACCGCATCGATCCCGGCCGCGGCCAGTGCCCGCCCGACGCGGATCTCCTCCCCCGCGTTGCGTAGGGATTGCATCCGCGATGCTGCCGCACGCCGCGCAAGAAGGGCCGCAGCCGCGTCGGGTAGCGCATGGCCGATCGCCTTCAGACCTTCCTCGACGAACCCACTGACCCGGTGTCGATGTGCCAGATTCACCAGCCGGTCGGCGTCGAAGGGGAGTGCAGCTATCCGCGCGATGCCCGCCGCCCGGTGCGGCAGAGTCGGCGGGCACAGGCAGGCGGCGAGAAGCGCCAGTTCGCGGTCGTCAGGTCGGTTGCGAAGCATCACAATTTGGTCTGCCTGGGAATAGGGATGTCGCGTGCTGAGCTGAACCCGGCCGCGCTATCGAACGATCGCCGAGACATGCATAGCGACGACCGCCCGGGTCAACCACCGTACTGGCACCGACGTCCGTCGAATGTCCGGGCGTCATGGCAGCGTTGCTTTACCCACGCGACAGACCGGCCGCAGCCGTGGATCGTGACGGCCGCGCGGAGGATCACCGCCGGCCGGGTCACATCGGCACAAGATACTGCACCGTCGACGAAACGCTCCTTCCGATGATGACGCGATGCCCTTGTCGTGAGCGGCGAAATAGAAGAATGGGAATGTAGGGGGGCGGAGACCTGAAAAGGTGCCGCCGCAATATTAGGGGAGCAAGGGATCGGCCGTCCCGACCGCGAGCGCGGTGGAGTGCAGCCGAACCCGAATGCGGGGCTGGGGTACGACGACATGACAGGATCGACGGCCATCGTGCTTCGCGATGGCTGCACGCGGGTAGGGTGCGACGGCGATCGCCGGTCATCGGTACGTCGGTCCTCGTCATGTGGGTCATCGTCACGATGCAGGCGCTAGGACGGATGACGCGCAGACGTCGCTTCGGCTGCTGTACCGCTGTCGCTGCAGGATTGACGTTCGCTGCGGCGCCGATCGATGCGCAGCGTGCGCCCTCGGCGACCCAAGGGTCGCTGGTCGTCGATCCGCAGCAGGGCGCGACACCGCGACCGTTGCCGCCCTCCCCCACCCTGCCAAGCACGTCCGTCCCGGCGCCGGTGACGGTATCGCCCGCTCCCGTACCTACGATCGGCATAGCGGGTCCGAGCGAGCCAATCGTGCGGCCGCCCAGCGCTTCCTATGGCCCGCCGACTCCGCTGCGAGGCACGCCGCAGCTCGGCGCCTGGGCGCAAGGCGTGCCTGGAGGGCTGCCGGCGCCGAGTGGGGATCCGTTGCACATCGATCCGACCGCCGATCCGATCCTGCAGCTGGCGCATGCGCAGTCGCCACTTGCGACCTTCCAGCAGGTGATCGGTGAGGCGGTTGCGCGCAATCCCTCGCTCGACGAGGCGATCGCGCAGACGAACGAAGCCAAGGGCGTGCGCGGCGAAGCGCGCGCGCGCGCGCTGCCCGTCGCCGATCTGTCGATCTCGACCTTCCGGATCATCGACCGGGCGTTTTCGAACGATCCGAACAACGTCCTCGAACGCTCGCGTCCGAGCCGTCGCACCGATGGCCTGCTCCGCATCCAGCAGCCGTTGATCGATTTCGGCGCAAGCCTCGGCCGGATCCGGGCGAGCGAGGCCCGGCTGAACGCGGCGCGCGCCAATGTCGAGGATATCGGTACGCAGGTCGCGCTGAGCGCGGTCTCGGCCTGGTACAGCGTCTATGGCTACCGTGTTCTCGTCCGGCTGGGCGAGGCCTTCGCGATCAGCCAGCGCAGTCTGCGCAGCAGTATCGAGGATCGCATCCTTCAGGGCGCGGCTGCACCGGGCGACGTAGCGCAGGTCGACAGCTATATCGCGTCGTCGGATTCACAGCTTGCCGATTTCCGGCGACAGCTGGCCGGTGCGGAAGCCCAATATACCGCGGTGATCGGTCATGCGCCGCCTGTCGGGCTGGCCCGTGCGCCGGAGCCATCGCTGGCCGGCATCGGCACTGCGACCGTGGCCGCGGATATCGATACGCTGCCCGCGATCCGCGCTGCCAAGCTCGGTGTCGATGCGGCGCGATCGGACGTACGCGCGGTGAAGTCCGATCTCTTGCCGCAGCTATCCGGCGGGATCGATGCCGGCCGCTATGGCATCATCGAGACGGCACGCGATTACGACATTCGCGGCAGCCTGACGCTCAGCATGCGGCTGGGTGGCGGCGGGCCGCAGCGCGTCGACCAGGCGCAGGCGCGTGCCGATGGTGCCGATGCCCGGTTGCGGCGCACCCGGCTCGATTCACAGCGTGATGCCCAGATCGCGCTGGCCGACGTGGCCGCATTGCAGGATGCGCAGACGGCGATCGAGGCCAATTACCTGGCGAGCCGGCGCGCGCGCGACGTGCTGGCGGAACGGTTCCGCGTCTCGCGCGGCACGCTGTTCGATCTGCTCGCGTCGCAGAGCAATTATTTCGGTGTCGCTGCCCGCTATGTCCAGACCGTGATCGAACTCGATACCGCGCGCTATGCGCTTCTCGCCCGGACCGGCCGGCTGCTGCCGGCACTGGGCATTCAACCTGCCGCGCTGGAACCCCAATGACCCCTCCTCACGCCATGCCCCATGACGGGTCCGGTCACGACATGATCGAGCATCCGCGGCCGCGCTTCGCGCCGTGGCTGGTCGAGCCGATGTTGCGCAACAAGGGCACCTATCTGAAGGTCGCTCTGGCGGCTGCGATGATCAATATCTTCGGGCTGATCACGTCGCTGTTCACGATGACGGTGTACGACCGCGTCGTCCCGAACAATGCGTTCTCCTCGCTGGTCGCGCTGTCGATCGGGCTCGCGATCGTCGTGGTGTTCGATTTCGTGCTGCGCGTACTGCGCGCCTATTTCACCGACCTGGCGGGCGCCGATATCGATCACGATATCGGTGGACGGGTGTTCCGCCGCCTGGTCGCGATCCGGCTCGACCAGAAAAAGGGATCGACCGGCGCGCTGACCGGCATGATGCGCGAGCTCGAGACGCTACGCGACTTTTTCGCGTCGGCCACGATGACCGCGCTGGTCGACGTGCCGTTCATCGTCATCACATTGATCTTCATCGCCATCCTCGGCGGGGCGGTGGTGTGGGTGCCGCTGGCGGCGATCCCGATCGTCATTGGAGCAGGCTGGCTGACGCGACCCGCGCTCGATCGGTTGTCGGCGCGCTCGATGAGCGAAGGGCTGACCAAGCAGAGCGTGCTGGTCGAGACCGTGGGCGCGCTCGAAATGGTCAAGACCAGCGGTGCGAGCAATTTGCTCGGCCAGCGCTGGAAAAGGGCCAACCAGCAGCATTCGGACAGCTCGACGCGCCAACGCCTGGTCTCGACGATCGCAACTACGGTCGCGGCGTCGGCGAACACGCTGGCCTATGCCGGTACCGTCGTCGTCGGCGTGTTCCTGATCGCCGACCACAAGCTGACCACCGGTGCGCTGGTGGCCTGTTCGATCCTGTCGGGCCGCGCGGTGCAGCCGTTGGCGACGATCGCGGCGCTGCTGTCGCGGCTGTCGGCGACGCGCACGGCGTACAAGCAGATCGACGCAATGATGGAAACGGGGTCCGAGGAGCCGCGCGGCACCGCGCTCAAGCCCGCCCGCTTCGATGGTCGGATCGAGTTGCGCGGGGTCTCGTTCCGCTATCCGGGCGCCGCGGAGAAGACGTTCGACGGGCTCGATCTGGTCATTCCGGCAGGGCAGCGCGTCGCGCTGCTCGGCAGGGTAGGATCGGGCAAATCGACGATCGCGCGCCTCATCCTCGGTCTTTACCAGCCGCAGGAGGGGCTGGTGATGATCGACGGCACCGACATCCGCCAATATGATCCACACGCGATGCGGTCGCTGGTCGGGACTGCGCTGCAGGAAAGCGTGCTGTTGAGCGGTTCGGTGCGCGAGAACATCACGCTCGGCCGCCCCGGCGTCGACGATGCCGAGATGCTGCGCGTCGCCGAGCTGACCGGCACGCATGGCTTTATGGGGCGGATCGCCAACGGCTATGACCTGATGCTCGCAGATCGCGGCGAAGGCCTGTCGGGCGGCCAGCGCCAGTCGATCAGTCTCGCACGCGCGCTGGCCGGTCGTCCGCAGGTGCTGGTGTTCGACGAGCCCACCAGTGCGATGGACCAGACGACCGAAATGCAGCTGATCGATCGGCTTCAGGCCGAGTTGCAAGGCCGCACCTTCGTGCTCATCACGCACCGCCCTGCCCTCGTCCGGCTGGTCGACCGCATCGTCGTCGTCGAGGCGGGCAAGGTCGTCCAGGACGGACCGCGCGACGCCGTCCTGCAAGCGCTCCAGCGTCCCCGCAACGCGGCCTGAGTACGAAACCCATGACCGACACGCATCTCGAAGACCTCGCCGATCGCATCAAGCCCAAGGCGGTATCGAACCTGCTGTTGTGGCTGATATTGGGCTTCATCGTCGCCTTTATCGTCTGGGCCAGCATCGTGAAGCTGGATCGCACCGTCCATGCGCCGGGTCGCGTCGTGCCGAGCAGCCGGTTGCAGGTGCTCAGCAATTTCGAAGGCGGTGTCGTCTCGGCGATCCTCGTCCATGTCGGCGATCTCGTGAAGCGCGGCCAGCCGCTCGTCCGGCTCGACCAGACCCAGGCGGGGGCGGAATTCGGCAGTAGCGAGATCACGGTCGGCGCGCTCAACGCCAAGATCGCCCGGTTGCAGGCGGAAATCGCCGGCCGTGAACCGGTCTATCCTGTGGCTGCCACGCCCGAGGTTGCGCAGCAGATCGGCATCGAACGCTCGCTCCACGCGGCACGCATGAGCGACCTCGCCAGCCTCAGCGCGGCCGGTGCCGCGCGCGCAGCCCAAGCCGAGCGTGCGGTCGCCGAAGCGCGATCGGCCTATGCCTCGCGGGTATCGGCACGCGATTCCGCGCAGCGTCAGCTCGAGATGATCCGTCCGCTCGTCCAGCGCGGGATCGAGCCGCAGCTGACGTTGATCCAACTGGAGAACAGTGCCGCGGTCGCGGGAACCGATGCCGCCCAGGCCTCGGCAGCGATCGCCCGCGCGCAATCCGCCGTCGCCGAAGCGCGCGCAAGTCTTGCCCAGGTACGCAGTAGCTGGCGCGCGCAGGCGGGAACGGATCTGGCCGCCGCGCAATCCGAGATGGCCTCGCGCCAGCGCTCGATGCCGGCGCTTGCCGCCAAGCTCGGGCGCGCGACGGTCGCCTCCCCGGTCGATGGTCGCGTCAACCGCGTGCTCGTGTCGACGGTCGGCAGCAGCATCGGCGCGGGCCAGCCGATCGTCGAAGTGGTGCCGAGCGCCGAGACGTTGACCGTGGAAGCGCTCGTCAGCCCCAAGGACATCGCTGCGGTGCGCATCGGTCAGCGCGCCCGGGTCAACATCACCGCGTATGAATCGGGCGTCTATGGCGGCATGGACGGCCGCGTCCTTACCATCTCGCCCGACGCCACGCTCGAGGAACGCACCGGCGAGAGCCATTACACCGTGCGGGTACGCGCCGACGCGCAGAACTTCCGCGGCCCCGGAGGCCAGCGTCTGGTGATCGGTCCAGGCATGACGGCGGACGTGAACCTGATCGGCGATAAGCGATCGATCATGGCGTATATCCTGACGCCCTTCACCCGGCTGCGCGAAGAGGCGTTACGCGAATAACGTGATGGCGCCGCAATGATCGAAGGCGGCAGTCAGGTCATGGCGGCGAATACTTGGTGTGACAGCATTCTCGCGCGCGATTTGTCTTTCCTCCGCTGCCGAATCTGACACGTTCGTCATGGTGCCGTCATTTAACGGCAATAGGTGCATGAAATTGCGAGATTTTGCGTACAGGGGCGCGAATCGCGTGGCATAATCGGGGGGATCGGTCGTGGGTGCATTTACTGCAGGAAATGTCGTCGTTTATCGGGTCGGGTCGGGTGCCACCGCGCTGTCGAACGCAACCGCCGCGGTGTTCCTCGACGAATATACCTCGGCCGGGACCTTGGTTCAGTCGATCGCGCTGCCGACCGTCGATACGACCCCCGGAGGGATCACCAATCAGACGCTGACCGCAATCGGCAACTCGGCGCTGGAAGGTCTTCTCACGCGCAGCGTCGACGGCCGTTTCCTCATGCTGACCGGCTACGACACCGCGGTCGCAACGACCAACGCCGCTGCGCTGTCGTCGGCAACCGGCCGCGTCGTCGGTCGCGTCGGCGTCGATGGTCTGGTCGACACGTCGACAGCGCTGGCGATCGGTTCGGGCAACGTGCGCGGCATCGCGAGCGACAACGGCGCGAGCTTCTACGTCAGCACGTCGACGACCGGCGTCTCCTACGGCACCTTCGGCAGCACGGCCGTGACGCAGCTCAACACCAGTGCGACCGGCCCCGTCAACGTGCGAGGCCTGAGCATCTATGACGGTCAGCTCTACGAAAGCTCGATGTCGGGCACGTTCCGGATCTCGACTGTCGGAACTGGCGCGCCGACGACCGCAGGGCAGACCATCACGACTATCGCGGGCGACGGCTCGGCGACGTCGCCCGGCGCAACCGCATCGGCGCCCGGCGCTTTCTTCTTCGCCGATCTCACCGCGGCGGTCGACGGCGTCGACACGCTGTATGTCGCCGACAGCCGGACGGGCGGCGGACTGTTCAAATATTCGCTGGTCGGGGGGCTGTGGACCTCGAACGGCTCGATCGTCGACAGCGGGCTGACAGGGCTCACCGGATCGGTCAGTGGCAGCACCGTGACGCTGTTCGGCACGACCGCGACCGCGCTCGACCTGTTCAGTGATGCGACCGGCTATAACGGCGTCCTGACGGGGGGCAGCACACGCCTCGCCACCGCCGCGACCAATACCGCCTTTCGCGGCGTCGCGTTCGCACCGCAGGCAGCTCCGGTCGCGAACGAGACGATCGCGCTGCAGACGACGACGGTCAGCCAGAGCGAAGGCACCGGCACCGACACCGTTTACTCTTTCACGCTGACCCGGACCGGCAGCACCGCCGCGGCTGCCACGGTGACCTATGCGGTCGTCGCGGGCGGCACCGCGGATGCGGCCGATTTTGTCGGTGCGACGACCAACACTGCGATTTTCGCGGCAGGGCAAAGCAGCACGACGGTGACGATCACGGTCGCGGGCGACACGCTGACGGAGACCGACGAGACGTTCGTGCTTGCCCTGTCCTCCCCCAGCGCCGGCTATGACGTCAGCCCGGCCACGCTGACGAACACGGTCCTGAACGACGATTCAGCGTTCGCGATCGCCGCGGGCAGCGCCAGCGAAGCGACCGGCAGCATCCCGTTGATCGTCACGCGCACCGGCGATCTCAGCCAGGCCGCGACCCTGTCCTATGCGGTGTCGCTCGGGAGCAGCGACACCGCCCTGGCGAATGATTTCGCGGGCGGAACGCTGCCTGCGGGCCAGGTGACGTTTGCCGCCAATGCCGCCACGGCCACCATCCTGGTGCCGGTCGACAACGACGCCGTGAGCGAACCCGACGAGACCTTCACCGTCACGCTGTCGGGCGCCGGCGCGGGCCAGACGATCACCACCGCGACCGCGACCGGCACGATCCTGAACGACGATTTGCCCGGGCTGTCGATCGCCAACGCCTCGATCATCGAGGGTGATGCAGGCACGAGCGTGCTGGTCTTCACGGTGACCGCCAGCGCGCCTGCTCCGACCGGCGGGATCAGTTTCCAGGCGGCGACGTCGGACGGCACGGCGTCTGCGGGCAGCGACTATGTCGCGCTGGCGGGCAATTTCACGATCGCGGCCGGCGCTACCAGCACCACCGTGAGCGTCGTGATCAACGGCGATACGGTGTTCGAGCGCAACGAAACGCTGCTGGTGACGCTGACCAACCCGACCAATGCGATCATCGCAGGTGGCCCGGCGATCGGCACGATCGCCAATGACGACGCGGTACCCGCGACCGCATCGATCTTCACGACCAATTTTGCAGATTTTGCCGCATCGGGCTTCACCCCCAACGCCGCAGCGAGCAGCGGACAGCTCGACTCCAACGTCTGGCGCGTCGTCGGCCTATCGGACCAGACCAACCCGGCATACGGCTTCACCGGCGCATCGGGGGGCGATTTTGGTCGTGGCCTGATCAGCGGCGATCCCGTGACCGCGGGCGTCTACACCCCGGTCAACGACCGTGCGCTGATCCTCCAGCCGACCGGTGCCGAGCTCGAAGCGGGCGGCTTCATCGAGGCGCGCATCCAGAACACGAGCGGCGCGACCGCGACCAGCTTCGACATCGGGTTCGACTGGGCGTATCGCAACAATGCGACGCGCGGCGAGAACATGCAGCTCGCCTATTCGACCGACGGCACGACCTTCACGAGCGTGGCCGCGGCCAGCTTCACGACCCCGACGGCGATCGACAACACCACCGCCACTTTCACCACCCAGAACGAACAGGTCAGCATCGCCGGCACGGTCGCCGATGGCGGCTATCTCTATCTGCGCTGGATCCATGTCTCGTCGGTCGGCAGCGGCAGCCGTGACGAAGTGGGGATCGACAATGTTTCGGTCACCGCGCGGCTGAGCACCGATCCCACCGCGGCGATCAGCAACATCAGCCTTCTCGAGGGCGATGGCGGCGCCACCGCCGCGGTCTTCACGGTCACGCGTTCCAGCGGCGTCGGTACCGCGAGCGTCAGCTACGCCACGGCGAACGGCACCGCGCAGGCAGGCAGCGACTATGTCGCGCAGACCGGCACGGTCAATTTTGCGGCCGGCGAGACGAGCAAGACGATCACGATCCTCGTCAACGGCGACAGGGTCAACGAAGCGAACGAGACCTTCGTCGTCAACCTGACCAACCCGGTCGGCTTCGTCGTTCCCGCCCCAAGCGCGACCGCGACGATCCTCAACGACGATACCGGCCCGATCGCGATCTACGATATCCAGGGGCTCGGCCACCGCTCGCTGTTCACCGGCCAGGTCGTCGCTACCAGCGGCATCGTCACCTCGGTCCGCAGCAACGGCTTCTACATCCAGGATCCTAACGGCGACGGCAATGACGGCACGTCGGACGCGATCTTCGTCTCGACCGGCACCACCCCGCCGACGGTCTCCGTCGGCAATGCGATCACGCTGTCGGGCACGGTCGCCGAATTCGCGTCGGCGACGACCAACCTGACGATCACGCAACTGAACAGCCCGACCGCGATCACCGTCACCAACCCATCAGTCGCGCTGCCGGCCGCGGTGCTGATTACAACCGACGGCACCGGTCGCGCGCCGCCCACCCAGGTGATCGATGACGATCGTCTCACCAGCTACGATCCGACCACCGACGGCGCCGATTTCTATGAATCGCTCGAGGGAATGCGCGTCACCGTCCGCGGGCCGCGGGTCGTCGCCGATACCAATGCCAATGGCGAGACCTATGTCGTCGCGTCGCTGGGCGTGGGCGCTACGGGGCTGAACAGCCGGGGCGGCATGACGATCTCGGCGGGCGACGTGAACCCCGAGACGATCAAGATCTATCAGGGCACATCGGCCGCGGGCGCCTATCATCAGGGCGACACGCTGAACGACGTCACGGGCATCGTGAACTATTTCGGGGGCGAATACGAGGTCGACCCCACCGGCCCGGTCAGTGCCGCGACCACCGCGACGCCCCTGCCCCGCGAGACGACCACTCTGGTCGGGACGGCATCGGGGCTGAGCTATGCCAGCTTCAACCTGGAGAACCTGTCGCCCGTGGCCACGCGGGCAACCGGCGATACCGACGCGACCTATGCGGTCAAGCAGGCGGCCGTCGATGCGCGGTTTACGATCCACGCCAACGAGGTCGTCAACGCGCTGCACAATCCCGACATCATCGGCGTGCAGGAGGTCCAGGACGCCGATGGCGAGAATGCCGGCACCGACCTGTCGGGCGCTGCGACCGCGCAGAAGCTGATCGACGCGATCGCCGCGGCGGGCGGCGCGACCTATCGCTATGTCGAGGTCGCGCCGACCGCGACCAACATCAGCGGCGGGGCGCCCAACGGCAACATCCGTAACGGCTTCCTCTTCAACACCGAGCGGGTGAGCTATGTCGAGGGATCGGCGACCGCGATCCAGGCCGACGCTTATAACGGTACGCGCAAGCCCGCCGTGGCCGATTTCGTGTTCAACGGTCAGGTGTTCACCGCGATCGACATGCACTCGACCTCGCGCGGCGGGTCGGACGCACTGTACGGCGCGAACCAGCCTCCCAACAATGCCGGCGACGCCGCCCGCACCGCGCAGGCGACCGCGGCCAAGGCCTATGTCGATGCGATCCTTGCGCGCGATCCGTCGCACCAGTTCGTCGTCAATGGCGACTTCAATGGATTCTACTACGAAACCGCGCTGCAGACGCTGGCACCCGCGGGCAACACCGGCGCGCTGTCGAACCTGATCTACAAACTGCCGGTCGAAGAGCGGTACACCTATTATTTCGACGGCTATTACCAGTCGTTCGACAACATCATCGTCTCGACCGGCCTGTATGCCGGCTCGAGCTTCGACATCGTCCACTATAATGCGGGCTATAATGACGGGCTGTCGACGACCGATCACGACCAGGCGCTGGCGCTGATCGGGATCGTGCGGAGCGGCACCGGTCCGGCCGTTGCGGTCGCCGACGGGTTCGCGATCACAGCGATCTCGGTCTATGGCGGCACCGTGCTCGCCAACGACACCGGTGGTGATGCGTCGCTCAGCGTCATCGCGCTGAACGGCAGCGCGGCCGGGGTCGGTCAGGCCGTGCGCCTCTCGTCGGGTGCACTCGTCACGCTGCTGTCGGGGGGTACCTTCGCTTATAATCCCGACGGCGCGTTCAGCGCGCTGGCGGCGGGCGCGACGACCACCGACAGCTTCACCTACACCATCAGTGGCGGGTCGACCGCGACCGCGACGATCACGATCGGCGGGGTCGCGACCCCTGCCCCGGATGGGGCCGGCCATATCCTCGGGACCGCCGGCAACGACACGTATGGCGGCACGCAGGGCACCGATTATTTCGATCTGTCGAATGGCGGCGTCGATCGCGTGAGTGCTGGAGCCGGGGCGGATGCGTTCTTCGTCGGCGCGACGCTGACCGGTGCAGACCGTATCGACGGCGGATCGGGCAGCGATCAGGTCGGCCTGCAGGGTGACTATACCGGCGCCAATCGATTGGTGCTGACCGCCACCACGCTGAACGACGTCGAGGTTCTCGCTGCTCTGTCGGGCTTCAGCTACGATATCGTCCTCAACGACGGCGTCATCGGCGCTGCGGGCGGTTTCACGGTGTTCGGGACCAATCTGGCGGCGGGCGATGCGTTTACGGTCGACGGGTCCGCCGTCACGTCGGGATCGCTGACGCTGTATGGTGGTCTAGGTGTCGACACTTTGACTGGGGGCGCGGGTAATGACGGCTTCCTGTTCGGGGCGGATCGTTGGAGCGCGGCCGATGTCGTGGTCGGGGGCGCCGGTAACGATCAGCTGGCGCTCGACGGCGACTATACCATCACGCTCGACAGCCGTGCCGGTGTCGAGACGGTGGCGTTGCTCGCAGGTCCGGCACAGCCCGGCAATGCCGCGAACGACTATGTCATCACCATCGCCGACAGCTTCGTTACCGGGGCCGCGACCAAGACGGTCTGGGGGCTGCCGGTCACGACCGATCTGGTCGTCGACGGACGCGCGGTCGCGCAGGGCAATCTGAACATCTTTGGTGGATCGGGCAACGACACGCTGACGGGTGGCAGCGGCAACGACCTGCTGTTCGGCGGAGCCGGTCGCGACACGCTGGCCGGCGGGGCGGGCAACGACGTCTTCGTCTACAATGCCGCCAGCGAGTCCTCGAGCACGGGATACGACACGCTGGTCGGTTTCACCCGTGGTGCAGACGTCGTCCAGGCCGCGGGCATCGTTCGCAACACCTATGGCACCGATGTCACCGGCCGGCTTGACGATGCGAGCTTCGACACCGATCTCGGCAACGCGGTACGCGGCAGCCTGACCAGCGGGTCGGCGGTGTTCTTCAACGCCAACGCCGGCAATCATCAGGGCGAGACGTTCCTGGTGGTCGATGCCAACGGGATCGATGGCTATCAGGCCGGACAGGATCTTGTCATGCAGATCGTCCCACCCGCCGCGTTCCAGATGGCCGCGGCACCAGTCGAAATGATCGCTCCCCACTCGATGATGCTGGACCTCGTTGCGGTCCACCTGCCTATCGGCTGATTCGGCTTCGAAGGTCTACTGCTGTCGGGTGCCAACGACCGTAGTAGCGACGTCGCGGGGGACCGTGGGAGCAGGGATCATGGCAGGTTGAATGCTCACGGCGTCATGGTGCAAACCACGCGATAGGGACTGACCTGCTCCCCGTTTTCAGGCCGCTGATAACTTAGCTTCGGTGTCCATATGCCCCTGCCGGGGGCGGTTCGTAAACTCGGCGGGTGCCATCCCGCCAAGGCTGCTTTGCGGACATTCTCGGGCCCGACCTGCCGCCCAACTTTCGGCATTCGTCAATCCCGCCCCTACGCGAAGAATGCGAGAACCTTGAGCGACCTGAACAGGCCTTCGAAGGTCGGTTTGTCGAGGCTGATAGCTGGAACCTCGAGTGAACGCAGGAGGACTGCACCATCGATTCCATGACCTTCGATCAGCGGACTGCAACGAACAAGGTCAAGGAGATAGGCCTTGTTCTCCTCAATCCCACGCCGCGCTACCGACCCGAACGCCTCCTTTTGATAATCAGTCTCGAACACAGAGCTACCTAGCACTCCGGTCAGCGTCTTACGTAGAAGATTGCGATCGCGTCGGTGCGGATAAGGTAGGGCGGCAACGAAGCGCGCCAAGGACACGTTGATGAACGGGTAGACCGGCCAAAGCCCGAAGCGGAGCAGCCGTTGCGACCGTGCTGCCGCGCTTTGCCAGCAGGACGGCTGCAGCCACGATGCTGGATAGTCGCTTTGAACTGCCTGCGCGCGTCGCCGACCTTCGGGCGAAAGAAAGGGAGATGGGAAGGGTTGGCGTGGGACACCGTCTCCGTCCTCCTCGTCCTCGTATATGGCGTAAAGTTCATCGCCGCCAAAGCCAGATACAAGCGTATCAATCCCGGCTGATCGCAACGCAGCGAACATTACTTCGAACAGTTCGGGATAGTTCTCGTCGTCAGGCAAGACATTCAGGCCGGTCCGCCTAGCGGTGCCTGGAAAGAACGGCGGGTAGCGTTCCGCAGGCACGGAGAGGTCGTCGAACCCGCCTCGATCCACTAAAAGGGAGCGTCGTTCGGCCTGTGCCCGCCCCATCGCGCCACTGAACTGAGCGCCGATGCTCAGCAATCGTCCGTCTAACGCACTGGCCGCTGCCATTGCAGTTAGTGCCGAGTCCATGCCGCCGCTGACTTCCACAGCGACCTGAGCCGGCGACAGTCGGCGCGCCGCGATAAGGTCACCGATGGTTTCGAGGAGCACGCTCTCCAGATCGACGTTGGGGGCGACTACCCGAGGTCCCTCGTGCTCGATAGGCGGCGGATAGCAAAAGGCTACACCGGATAACTTCACGGTCGTCACAGAGTCGGCAACCGTTCGATATAGGTTCTCCACTATGGTGCGACTGCCATATGGCGAACGTCCCGCGATCTGGGCCAGTACGATGTCGATCGATGGGCGTACCGTCATCTTGCGGAGCAGACGGGTGTAGTCCCAGTCTACCATTACCAACCCACTGTTCGTGTGGATATAGGCGGGGATCGACACGATCGGCGACGTTCGATAGCGGATCGCCGTTTCATCCCGGTCGAGGATAAACGCGGCATAGTCGAGGAGATAGTTGTCAAGGTCAGCCAGTACCGTGTCAATCTCGCGTTCGTTTGCGGCGCGGCAGGTGCCCGACACAGCGTCGTCGTCCGAGAAGCGCTCCCGCGCGATCACTAGCAATCGAACCGGACCGGCGAGAGCATACCATTGCACCATCCGATGCGCGAGCGGGCGGACGTGCGAGCCGCCAAAGACTAGCGCTCCGCCTACGATTGCGGGGGGAGCGCCAAGGTCATGAAGATGGACGTCGGCTTCGAACATGCCGATCGTACGACAGCGGCTGAATTAGCTACGCGAACCAAATACGGCGTCGTCGCCCTCGAAAACCTTGGCCGCGATTGGCCGCGCGCGCGCGCTTTCTCCATCGCGGACCACGATTTGGTCGAGGCTGTTAAGGCGGGTACGCAGATCGTTGGATTTGACCGAAACGCTCATTGCTTCCTCCATATTGATGCGGCGAACTTGCCGTTCGCTGGAAACGAAGCTGCGCCGGTAAATACCGGTCCGCAATGTCCCAAAGTCCGGTCGTGGCCTTAATGGGGTAGAACGAGGTACCTAATACTGTCTTCGGATGTGCTTAAAGCGGTACTTCCGTTTACGTGCAATCCGGCCATTACGCTTACGCCTCACCCGAACGTTCCGATAATTATTCGGACTTCCGAAAGCGGTCATCCGTTCATCATGCGCACATGGCTGATCTGAGTCCCGACTTCTAAAGAAAGCCTTGGCGTCCGTGTCATCTCCTGACACCAGCCCAATCATACCTTAAGGTGCATTTACGATACCTTGGAGAAATACTACCTAATAGCCGAACAGAATCAGATGACGCTTTAAATCATATTCGGCTGTCAGCCAAAGCGGCGTTCTTGCGCGGCAAACCCATCCAATCTATCTAATATATGTTATGATACGTCCTTTAACATATGTTGAAGAGATTGATCGTGTTTGCAAAACTCTTTGTTTTATGGTCTTAGGACCAAAACTATCATAAGTTTGGGTGCTAGTAAATGAACCCGACCAATGCTATATTAATTTGTAGCAAGATTTAGCGTCTCTGCGATAAATCAAGAGTGCGCGCGATCAAGCCCTGCATTCGCAGGAATAAAATATTGACCGAGAAAAAAATCAACCAACTTAGTCGCATGGTCGACAAGATTGCTCTCCATACGTCAATATCGGTAGAGGATCGGGTAGGTCTTCTTGAACTACCGTATACATCACGATTTTTTGAGGCCGGTAGCTATTTACTCCGGGACGGGGATACGCCCAATCACTCCGGTTTGCTGGTTTCGGGCCTCGCCTACCGACATAAAATCGGGGTGGATGGCCTACGCCAGATCGTCGCGATCCACATTCCCGGTGAGGTCTATGACCTGCAACAACTGCATGTCGCTACCGCAGACAGTAACGTACAGACCCTGACACGGTGTGAGGTCGTGACGATATCTCATGGGGCGCTACGTCGGCTTGCGGAGGAGCGCCCTTCCGTAGCGCACGCTTTTTTCGTGACGACAATCGTTGAGCTGTCGATGGCGCGGGAATGGATGCTAAATATCGGACGTCGCGACGCCCGCACTCGCATTTCTCATCTCCTATGTGAGTTTGCCTTCAGGCTCGACAAACACGGCCTACCGCCCGGCCAGGCGTACGAACTGCCGATGACACAAGAGCAACTAGCCGATGCTCTTGGCTTGACGGCCGTCCATATCAACCGGACTTTAAAAATTCTCGTGAACGATGGCTTAATTGCCCACAGCAAGCGGGGCGTGACGATTCCCGATTGGGAGGCGCTTGTGACGGCAGCTGGCTTCAACAGCCGATATTTGCACATGAGCCCACCTGACGCTGCAACAGGAGCAGCTCACCTTGCATAGGTGGTTGAGGGTTGGTTCAAGCGAACCGCTAATCGTAGGCTTACTGGTACCTCCGGCGAGGTCACAGTGTCCGTGAAGAGCCCGCTGAACCTTGACGCTCCAATGCCGCCTGCTCGCTATCGTTTGCGGGCCAGATTGTCGCCATTTGAAGCAGCTCTGCGCGGATCAGCGGATCTGAACAAGGCGGTAGCCATGGTCTGGCTTTTCCTAATGTGGAGTGCGGTCCTGGTTGCCGATGGTGCGACAGGGCCACGTGTATCCCTAGACGCGGCCTATCTGGTACCCTTATGCTTTACCGTATGGTGCTTAGGCAGGATGGCCGGCCTCGTATCGGGCGTCATAGCAATCGTTGTAACCCTGTATCTCAACGGCTTCGGCGATGGGCTTTCGGCGCAGGCCTCAACCGTCCCGGTGTCGACGGCGGCGTGGAATGCGGGGGCGAGAGTCTTTGGCGTCGTATTTATCATTCTGTTTGTTGGAGCCTTTCGCCGAACCTTTGATCAGGAGCGGGCAAGCGCTCGAATCGATCCCTTGACCGGGCTAGGCAACCGCCGGGCATTTAAAAGCGAGTGCAACAGACTGGAGTTAGCCAGTACACGTAACGATCAAATTCTTCTGTGCGGCTTGATCGATGTCGACGACTTCAAGTCGGTGAACGATCGCCACGGTCATGCCGCAGGAGACGATGTTCTGCGGACAATTGCAGATGCCATTCTGTCAGCAGTCAGGCCCTATGACGTGACTGCACGCTTGGGCGGCGACGAGTTTGCGTTCTGTCTCGCCGTTCGTGACACAGCATCCGCGGAAAGAAGGATCGGCAAGATCCATGATGCCGTACGGACTGCGCTTAATCGAACGAAATATGGCGCGACCTGCAGCTTGGGGGCTGCGACAGGGTCGGACGTCGCTGCGACGCTGCGCGTTGCTGATCAAGCTTTGTACCGGGCCAAGGACAGCGGGAAAAGTGTTTGGGCTTTTCAAGCGGATGGCGACCCAACGATCGACACGTCACCCGCGTGAGGGAAGGTTTTCTCCCAGCTAGACATTATCTCCCGCGACAATTGGTCGAGTACACCGCTTAGTGGATAGATTAAGGTCCGGCTGGTCTCAGGCATGCAATAATAGGGCTGGCTTTATGTTGATCCATGTTACATTTACGTTATGCCGCGTGCCGCCCTCTCACCTCTACAGCGCCTGCGAGAAGACTTAGAGGATGCGCTGGTGCAAGCAGATGCCTTGGACCTACCGTTGGTGGCTATCCAGATCATGGAGGCGTTAGAAAAGCTCGGACCATGTTCGGACGGCAAAGCCCAGCCGCTCGGCTAGTCCAAACGGGGACGACTGAACGGTCAAATCACAAAGCGCGCTCCTAAACGGATGACAACTTTGACCGACTGTCGCTCCAAGGCAGCCTGACCGCTTTTCTCCCCAAACCGGCCATTCCGCTATCGCGGATCGTCGCCCGTAAGCGGACAGGCTGCTGTCCTCCCATCCCGGCCATTGGCCTTACTCCCGATGCGGGCCTTCAAATTTATTCGAGGTAGCGCCTCCATGGCAGCGAAATCGTCGCATTAGCGGTCTGGGTATGGACATTTGAGTGGCATTCTCCGTTAATCAAAATGTATCGGGGCCGACTCCAATGACAGGCGCATGTCCGGCGTTGTTCGAAAAGACTGTCTTGCGCGTCACAACGCGTAAACCGCATTGGCTCTGGTCCGCATCATAAACATGCGGAAAGACAGTAATGGGCTGGGGAGGTTTTCGAGCCTCCCCTTTAGCTTACCACCAGACGATTTTGGAAAGCGATGTCCCCATACGCTGTCAGCTGACAGCTGAATGGCAACTACGGCGCCTCAATGCAGATAATCGGACGTCCCTCTGTCCTTCATTATGGCCATCGTCGCCGTTCACGAACGGAGTCGATACGATTGCGAGCGTCAATAAGTATTGATCTGATCGGTGACGACCTAAAGAAGTACATCACGCCGCTGCTAGGATGAATGGTATCGCCGGCGCAAATCAACGGGCAGCCAATACGATTTGCAAAAGACAATAAAGACTCAATACCCGCTTCGCTGGACGAGCCAGAACAAGAGCCGGCACCGCGTACCGGAGGTAAAGGCGAAGAAATAATAGATGGGAGGCTGGCCCCTTGGATGTGAGCCATATCAGCGTAAAGCTTTGGAGCGATCCGCTATTTACCCGGAATCAATTTAGTAGTGGCCGGTTCACTACCGTAGGAACTGAACGCGCCGTCAATGGCCTGTTCGATTTCTATGGGCGGGGGGCAGCCACCGTTGGTTGCCTTTGTCAGTGGATTTCACATCCCAATACCCAACCCGCGGCTACGTCCGCGCCCAATCATATCCGCCAGTTCCCGGCCGACACTTGCGCCGCTGGTCGCTCCTATTCCCAGCTGGACCTTCCGATTGCGAAGGATCGACTCCACTTGTGGGTCGCGCTCCAGGCTTTTGGCCATGCCGATCATAGTGTTCTCGATGGCCCGAACCTTCGTGTCTTCATGGTAGATTTTTAGCGCACGACGCTGCTGCTCGAGCCCCTGCCAGCGCTGCACGAAGACATCGGCGCGGCGTGTCGGATCTTCTCGAATTTCCGACAGCATTCCGTCCGCACCGATTCCGGTGCGTGCAAAGGCGTGGCAAATGGGAAAGGGGTGGTCTTGGATGGGAGATCATGGAGCGGTACGGTAACTAGGCGCTTGGCCGATTGTCCCAGTTCCTCTGGACTTCCGCGCGCCAGCGCAGCCAACGTTCCTTCTGGCGTCGCTGGCGCTTGGCAACAAACACTCGATACGCGGCGCCGACAACGACCAGGGCGCCTACCGCTACCGTAGTAGATATGATCGTTGCCAACAGTAATTACCCTATTTGGGGCACGTCAGGATCTATCGAGGCATGTGCCTTGCCACTTTGTTCGGCTACGTAACGCGCTCCTTATCCGGTTCGTATCCGGGTTTTACCCGGAGTCCTGAAGTTAATAGAAGGCAGTTGTGAGATTACTCGCCCCATTTTCTAGGCGCGGCATCAATAGCGCTCGCGAGACGCTCGCCCTGTTGCTGTTGTCCCATGTGGCGAGGGCTGCGGAGCAGTGAGCGACTCCCAAACAGACACAAATGGCGCCCGCGGCGATTCCGATACTTGCTGGCGGTCAGGTGCTGTCGGGCACGATATACTGCCCTTTGACTTCGCCCCGAATAATTCATCATGGCGTTCGAGATCGGCTCTGCACCGTTACCGTAACTCACGACGTAGATACGAAAGTGGCCGACGCGATAGGTATCGCGCCGGCCACTCTTGCTGATGGTAAATCGATCAGGACGTGGTGAACGTACCGTCACCGGCGGTACGGGTACCAACCTCGGCTTGGCCGGCTGCGATCTTCTGGACCGCAGGGCGGACCCAAGGCTTGCGGGCGACGGGTGTCTTGGTGGTCTTGGTCATGGTTGAACTCCCTTGATGATGCTTACAGGATAACGGAAGGCGGCGTCAGGTCGCCCACTGGGGCAAGATGCAGGACGAGGTCGCTGCCGGCCTGATAGCCAGCGACGCCATCGGTGTTGACGACCATGAAGGTCTCGCCTGCATGATTACCCGACGTTGCAGTGAACGTCACGGCCGCATTGCCGCCGATATTACCGAAAGCCGCGGCAAGATCGTCGTTGAAGGTGGCATCGTCCAGCCGGCCGTTCTGGCCCGCCGTGGCGGTGCCGTAGGTCTGCCCGTTGACCTGGATCACGTCGGTGCCCTGCGTGAAGCCGAACAGCGTATCGTAGTTCAGGACCGCAGCCCCGCCATTGCCAACCGTGACGTTCGATTCCGCTGCGGCGTTAAACACGAAGGTGTCCGCACCCGCACCGCCCGAAATCTTGTCGCGACCCAGACCGCCGAACAGCGTGTCGTCGCCAGCACCGCCGAAGATCGTGTCGTTGCCCGATCCTGCGAGGATGCGCAGGCTACCGTTCGTCTCCTGGCTGCCGTCGATGACCAGATCGGCCATGACCGAGCCCGCCTGCCCCTGGAAGCTGGTTACTGCGGTGATCGTCTTGGTCGCGCCGGCTGACACCCAGCTGTCCTCGACGAACAGCGTCCCATAGGTGTTCGTGCCATTCGGCCCGCGCAGCAGGGCCACCACTTCGACATCGGCGTTGTCGGCACGCAGCGACAGGTTGCCGGCAAAGCCGTCAAGCCCGAGCTGGTCGATCCCGGCGCCACCCACGACCACGTCGTTCGCACCGAACCCTCCCGGGCCGAAGAAGAACGCGTCGTCGCCGGCACCGCCCGTCAGCGCGTCGGTGCCGAGGCCACCGAACATCAGGAACGAGCCATCGGTCTCTGCCGAACCGTCGAAGCTCAGGCTGTCGGCGCTGGTCAGGTTGCCGCCGAACACGGTGAACACCTGGCCGGCCGCGACCGTAGCGTCCGCACTGGTGATGTCGTAGCTGCCATCCGCCAAGACGGCCAACACCTCGACATTGCTGAGCGTGGCTGCGTCGAGCACCAGCCGGTTGGCACCGGTATAGTCGCCCTTGAGACCGATCTCATCGGTGCCGGCCCCGCCGTCGATCCGGTCTGCAGCGATCAGCGCGCCGCCTGCCAGGATCGCGTCGTTCCCTACACCCGTCGCCAGCGCCACCGCGCCCGTCTTCTGCGACAGATCGAACAGGTCGTTGCCGGCACCGCCGAGCGTCAGCACCACGCCGTCGACAAAGCGGAAGCGCTCGACATTGGTGAAGCTGTTGCTCTCGATCGCGCCGTTATGGACGATGGTCGCCGATCCTGCGCCCGTCTGCGTGACGGTGTAATCGGCGTATTTTTCCAGCAACACGCCCGTGTCGATGCCGTCGCCGCCATCGATCGTGTTGGCGCCCAGATTGCCGATGAGCATGTCGTCGCCGGCACCACCGAAGATTGTGTCGTTCCCGGCACCGCCGTCGACCGCGTCGTTGCTGGCACCCGCATCGATAACGTTGGCTCCTGCACTACCGGTGATGACGTCGCTGAACGTCGACCCGGTCACGTTCTCGATACCGACGAGCGTGTCGGTACCTTCGCCCGTGTCCTGTGCGCCACTGACGAGGAGGTTAACGCGTACCCCGGACGTCGCTTCGCTGTAGCTTGCGGTATCGATCCCGGCACCGCCGATCAGGGTGTCGTTGCCTGCACCGCCGCGTAGAATGTCGTTACCGTTGCCGCCGTCCAGCGTGTCGTTCCCGGCCATACCGATCAGCGTATCGTTACCGTCGCCGCCGTTGAGAACGTCGTTGCCGGCCGCACCGGTGATGGTTTCGTCGGCGGAGAAGCCCGACAGGGTGAGGTCCCCGATAAAGCCGTCGAAGTTGAAGGCAGAGAACCCACCCGTATAGCCGTTGCCGATCGCAAAGATGGTCACGAAGCCGTTGACGGTGCCCGACGCGCCGTCGCGATCCACCTGCAGAAGCAGGTCCCCGCCGAGCTGAACCAGCCGCAGATGGCCGCTGGCGAATGCGTTGCTGTTGGCGGTGTAGTTGGTCAGCCCGCGGTTGAGGAAGTCCGTCATCTCGAACTTGTCGCCGGCGCTGCCGCCCTCGAAGTCGGTCACGCGGTTGGTCCGAGCCGTGGTTGCCACGTCCGCCGAGGCCCCTGCCGTGGCGCCGACGCCGAACTGGACGATGTCCGCGCCGGCTCCCAGCGTGAGCTGGTAGTTGTTGACGCTGGATGCGCCGCGCATGCTGATGCTGACGATGTCGGCACCAGCGCCGGCGTTGACCGTGGCGCTGGCAACGCCGGTCAGGACGATGCGGTCATTGCCCGCACCGCCATCGACGGTCACGACATCGACGTTCCGATCGTTCGAGGTCGCGCCCAGCGCAAGATAGGTCGTGCCCGAAAGGCCTGCCGTGTTCGTCGCCAGCGCGGTCGATAGCGTACCGCCGCGCAGTTCGATGAAGTCGTCGCCTTCACCACCGTCCATATTGATGTTGGTCGCTGCGGTCGCGGTGCCGGCGGTGGTCGCGTTGGCACGCGTCACCAGGATGCTGTCGTTGCCGCCATAGCCGAACAGCGAGTCGGTCTGGCTGAGCGCCGCCGTGGTGGTGGCGACAGCGTTATCGGTGATCAGGTTGAAGTCGTCATTGCCGCGCAACGTATCGCCGAAGCCGGAGCCGGTCAGGTATTCGATGCCGACCAGGGTGTCGATGCCCTCGCCGCCGGTGTCCTGCGCCACGCCTTGGATCCGCAGGTCGACGTTCACGGCCGCCGTCGCGTTCACGTAGGTCGCGGTATCCAGCCCTTCGCCGCCGATCAGCGTATCGTTGCCGAGACCGCCCGACAGCGTGTCGTTGCCGTACCAGCCGTCGAGCACGTCGTCGCCGGCATTGCCCACCAGCGTGTCGAGCGTACCGCCGCCCCGCACGACGTCGTTGCCGAGACCGCCGCGGAAGACGACGCGTTCAACGCTCGTGAAGGAGCCTGCAGCGACCCCGTCGATCGTGATCGCGCTATCGCCTGCGAGGTTGCCGAGGTCGAAGCTGACCCCGCCTGCGCGATCCGTGTAATAGGCGTAGGCCAGATCGGTGCCGTCGCCGCCGTCGAACGTGTCGTTCCCACCGTCGTTGGTGTAAACTGCGGTCAGCCCGGCCGCGGTCCCGTTGGCGATGCCGCCCACCATGACGTCGTCGCCGTCGCCCCCGCGCAGGATGTCGTTACCCATGCCGCCGACAAGGGTGTCGTTGCCGGCACCACCTTCGAGGACGTCGCCGCCATCTGCGGTCGTTGTGCTGGTGTTGAACGTGTTGACGTAGTCGCCGAACATGACGTCGTTGCCGGTACCACCGATCAGCGTGTCAGCGAGACCGCCGCCGATGACGAAGTCGGCAAGCGTGCCGCCGACCAACCGGTTCGCCGTGGTGTTGCCGCCGACGAGGGTGTTGGAGAAGTTCGCCGCACCGATCACGTTCTCTACATTGGTGATCGTGTCGCTGCCCCCGGACACACCGATCGTCTGAGCGGTGGTCGTGTTGAGGTTGACGGTAACCGACGAGGTGGAACCGGAATAGTCGACCGTGTCCGCCCCTGCCGCACCATCGTAAATATCGTTGCCGCCACCGTCGAACAGGACGTTGTTGCCCGCATCGCCGGTAACGCTGTCGGCACCCGAACCGGTCCGGACATTCTCGAAGCCGAGAACGGTGTCGTTGCCCAGGCCCTGCGCCGTCAGGGCAGTGAGGTTGACGGTGACCCCGGTCGTGCCCGTGAAGAGCAGCGTGTCGACGCCCGCGCCACCGTCAAGGACGTCGTCACCAAGGCCGCCTTCGAGGGCGTTGGCATTGTCATCACCGATCAGGATGTCGTTGCCGGCCCCGCCCGTCAGGTTCTCGATGCCGCGCAACGTGGCGATCGCCGCGCCCGCGATGTTTGCGGTCCCGTCGTTCGCGCCGTTCAGTCGCGCCGTGACGTTGGCGGTATAACCCGCGAACGACGCCGTATCCGACCCGGTTCCACCATCCAGCAGGTCCACGGTGCCGCCCGCGTTTCCACCGGTGCCCAGCGTATCGTCGCCCGCGCCGCCCGAAACGGTGTTTGCCGTGGCATCGCCGCTAAGGGTGTCGTTGAAGGCGGAGCCCAGCAGATTCTCGAACCCGGTGAGCGTGTCCGTGCCCGCGGTACCCGTGTTCTGCGCGGCGCCCTGCAGCGCAAGGCTTGCCGTCACGCCGGCTGCGGAACCAGCATAAGACGCGGTGTCATCACCTGCGCCCGCGCTCAGCGTGTCGTTGCCCAGGCCACCTTCGATGACGTTGGCGTTTTCGTCGCCGGTCAGGGTGTCGTTATACTGCGAACCGATCAGGTTCTCGATGCCGGTCAGTGTGTCGGTGCCCGCTGCGACCGTAGTCTGCGCGGCGCCCTGCATGGTCAGGTCGACCGTCACCCCCGTCGTGGAGCCGCCGCTGAAAGCGGTTGCGAACGACGCGGTGTCGTTGCCGATACCACCGTTCAGGATGTCGTTGCCGATCGTTCCCTGCAGGAAGTCATTGCCCTCGCCACCGTCCATCACGACACTGCTGGTGTTGGTGGCGGTAACTGTGCTGGTCACGACTGCCGCGTTCTGGAGCGACACGTTCAGCTGATAGCTCTGCCCGGCCACCAGCGGCTGAGCCACGCTTCCGGTCGCACTCGTGTAGCGGCCGACGCGGATGTAATAGGTGCCCGCGGTGGCGAAAGTATAGGTGATGTAGGCATCGTCGTTGATCGTCGTGCCGACGTCGCCCGGGCCGGTGTCGTTGCTGCTCAGCACGGTACCGGCGCTGTTGACCAGCTCGAGGATGCTGTCGTCGAGCGTACCGGTCCCGTCGATGTCGAAGATCGCCTGCGACCCCGCCACCGTCACGTCGATCCGGTAATATTCCAGCGCGCCGCCGGCCGCCACCGCGTTGATCGTCGCATGCGGGATACTGGTCGCGTTCGTGATGTTCGTAGCGGCGTCGACGTCATAGGCGCCGGCGATGCTCACCGCCGTCGCGATGCTGCCGTTGTTGGTCGTCTGCGGCTTGGCGATATCCGGCTGTGAGGGGGCCGAGACGGTCGTGGTGGTGGTGAAGCCGCCGCCGATCAGGCGGTCGTCGCCCGCGCCGCCCGACAGGGTGTCGGCACCGCCGGCACCGCCGCTCAGCGTGTTGTTCTGGCTGTTGCCGACCAAGACATCGTTGGCGATGGTGCCCTGGATGTTCTCGATGCTGCGCAGCGTGTCCGTCTCGCCATCGTGGCTGACGATGACGTCCGCGCCGGTGTCGTTCAGCGTGACGTTCACGCCCGTGACGCCGGTGAAGATCACCGTGTCGCTGCCGGCACCGCCGTCGAGCACGTTGTTGGCTACGTTGCCGACGAAGATGTCGTTGCCCGCGCCGCCTGTCGCGTTCTCGATCAGCGACCGCGTGTCGTTGTTATAGAGCAGCGACATGGCGATGTTGCCTGGCGCCAGCGACGTCAGGCCCTGATAGGCCAGGCTGTTGGCAAGCTGCGACTGGTCAAACGTCGAGAACTCGCCCGGCCGCAGGTCGATGGTGATGCCGTTGGAATAGTTGCTGGCGTCGATCGTGTCGTTGCCGCCGCCATCCCAGACGGTGAGGAAGATCTTATTGCCCGACGGTGCGCCCTGGCCGACGCCGTTGATGAACATCTCGCCGGTCGTCTGGCTGAAGGTGTAGACGCTGTCGCCGGCATTGGTCGTGTAGTTGGCGCCGTACATGTACTGGAGCGCGGCCAGATCATACTGCATGTAGGTCTGCGGCTGGTTGATCTTCTCGCCGGCGAAGTTGCTGTTGGTGAACGGCGCCGGCGTATAGGTCATCAGCGACCAGGCCTGGCCGTCACGATCCGGAGTCAGCGACTGGGTGCCGAAGCGCGGCGTACCGCCAAAATAGAAGGACAGGTCGCTGTTCGTATAGTCCTGATGCCCGTGCTTCAGCCCCATGGTGTGGCCGATCTCGTGCATCATGGTGGCGTAGCCCCAGGTGCCCTTGAAGGCGAGATCGTAATAAGGCTGGCTGGTACGGCCGAACCAGATATCGCCCGAAAGCCCGCGGGTGTCGGACGGGAAGTTGCCATAGGCGGACCCCACGTCCTGGTCGCCGCTCTGCGAGATACGGATGTTGGCGTGGACGGTGTCGGTGTCGGTGATCTCGGTGAACGTCAGGCCGGTTGCGGCCGAGAGCTGCGCGAAGGACGCGCGCGCCGCCGCCTGCTGCTGCGTGCCCAGGTCTACGTGGTAGAGGCTGACGCCATTGGTGTCGTAGCCGCTGCCGTTATAGTTCGAGCCCGACGTCGGGAAGCTGTAGGTGAGGTTCAGCGTGCCCCATTTGGCGCCGATCAGGGTTGCGTCGATGTTGCGGTTGCCGGTGAACGAGCGGCTTCCGTCCGGATTGGTAACCAGCGGCAGCAGCTCGCCGATGTTGTTGCCTTCGGGGTTGGCGTCGATCGGGTTTACGTCTTTGCCGCCGCCATCCGCCTCGCGAAAGCCCTGGCACGCGGCGCAACCGCAACCTGCGACGACCGTCATATGATCGATTTCCGCGAGCGGATCCCAGGAGCCCGGACCCATGTCGCCTGGTGCGCGATCGATGCCTGTCACGCCGGTTGGCGAGCCTGCCAGAAAAGTCTCGGTCGGTACGGAGTCGATTTCCGCGAGCGGTTCCCGAATGCCGATTACCACGTCGTTAACCACGCCATCGGTGGGTGCAATACCGCTTAGGTCGGAAATATTCATCGAGACTCCCCCTTTGTGACACGATCGCATCGTTCATGCTGTGCAATGCGCACTTAGGCAGGCAGATTCGTTCGTAATCGGCTCTAATTATTTCAATCCTGTCATCGAATGTTCACGTTGGTCAAGCGCAAGATCGTCGAGTTCGTACAGAAGCCGCAAAAAGTTATCTCAAAGCGCTGCGGCAGGAGGCGAGTTGAGGAACCCGTTGCAGATAAAGGCTAAATCGCTGTCGAATTCCGGCCCCCCTCGCCCTCTTGGAGCGTGTACCGCGTCCCCCCTCATCTCGCCCCGAACAGCCGTGACTCGAGGTCGCGGTTCGCGTATCGAAAGCCCTTCCGGCCGATAGGAAAACGCGATGCTCCGCATGTTGCTACCTCTCTGCGCAGCACTCGCCGCCTGCACGCCTTCACCTCAGGATGCCGCCATGCGCAGTCCCAGTCCGGTCCCCGGAACCACCGCCCAAGGTTCGAGCGAGGCTTCGAGTAAGACCTTGAGTAAGGCAGGGTCCGACAGCCGGGGCCTGGCCACTTCGAACGCGGTCGGGCAGGCCGCGGGTCATGGCGGACACGCTGCCCAGGGACCGATCCCGGACTCGGTGTCCGCGGCAGAGAACCCTGCCCCTGCCCCCGGCCCGGCCGCTCCCCCCGCCCCTTCCCCGACCCTGCCGGTGGACTCGCCCACCGAGGCGCTGGGACGCCGCACCTTGTCCACGGCGTTCGTCAGGGTGGGGCCCGACGGGCATCTGACGGTGGAGCTCCGCAGCGGACGCGTGCTGGTTCTTCGCGACGTGGTCATGCGCGCCCGGAAATATTGCGGTGTACAAGTCATCGATGGCCTGCCCGGAGCGCAATATTGCGGTGGATACGCCGATGTCGCGGCAGCCCGGCCAGGCGTTACGCCAGCGTAAAAGACACTGTAGACGGCTACCTCAACCATCGCGGTCTCAACGATGGTCGAGGTCGGGGGCGACGTCAGGTTCGGGGGAACACTGCCAAAAGGCCGTAGCGTTCCGTCTCCTCGCAACCGATCACGTCGACGTCGCCCGAGCGCACCCATACATGCGCGATCAACAGTCCCTTCTCATCGCGGGCGGCTCCGTAATGCAGCGCTGCGGCCAATCCTCGTCGGCGCAACATTAGCTGGGCGGCCAGGCCCTGCTGGAAACACACGGCACGCCACGGTACGCGCCGACCCCAGGCGGCAACCGCGCGGGCGATCGCGCGCGCCTGGGGTTCCGTGGCGGGGGTTCCCGACGCCCGACCCGCGGACAGCGCGGCCACGCGCCGGAACGACAGGACCGCGATCAGCAGCGATGCGAGCCCCAGCATGGCCAAGGCCTCGGCCAAAAGGGGCAGGCGGCGGATCAATTGCTGCGCGCCGCCCGGCGCAGGAAATGCCCGGCCGCGGTCCCGCGCAGCAGCATCGACCGATAGCGGTCGGTAATCGCCAGCTGGTTCCAGCGGGGATCGTCCGCGGGAAAGTCCGGCCAGTTGCGGATCAGCGTGCGCAACCGCTCCACGTCGAGCACCGCCCCCGCCGGCCGGCAGCGCTCGATGCCGTCCAACTCCGCGGCAAGCTCCTCGAGCGCGGCGGTTGCGCCGATGTGCCAATCCGCCGCCTGATAGCCGCGCCGCTGCTCGCCGATGAGTTCGGGCGGCAGCCGATCCGCAAAGGCACGGCGCGCCAGCGACCGAGGCTTTCCCTCCAGAATATATTGCTCGTCCGGCACGCTCAGCGCCCATTCGATCAGCCGCCGGTCTGCGGTGGGATCGCGCAGGTCGATGCCCCACCCCGCGAGCGTGCCCTTGTTGTAGGATCCCATGTCGACACGATCGAGCCCCCATAGCCGCATCGCGCGGCCGTCGCGCCAGGGGCGGTAGGACAGGTCGGTGCCGCTCGCTGCGGCGCGCCTGTCCAAGTCGGCGATCGCGCCCGGGCGCAGCGCGCTATAGCCCTCGAGTGCCAGCGAGTGGCCGAAGCGATCGACCAGCCAGGTCCAGACGGCAGGCGGTACGAACGGCCCTAGCGTCGCCGCGCCGATCCGTCGCCGCCGCCAGCCTTGCGCGCGCAGTTGCCGCGCCAGCGTGGCAAGCGCGCCGAACCGCCCGGTGCCGAACAGCTGCGCCAGATGCTGGACGCCGTCATGGCTCAGCGTAAAATTGCCAAGCTGCCCGGTGAGTAGGACGCTCACGCCGCGCGCCCGCGCGGAATCGTTGATCGCCTCGCCCCACATCGCATTCCACGGGTTCATGACCGGTCGCTGGTAAAGATCGAAATGCCGGTCCAGCAGCCGCAGCGGCGAGCGCCCGTCACCTTGAACGGGGACATGGACGATGTTGGCGTGCAGTGCCGCGACGCGTGCGGCGACCGGCCCCTCGTCGCCGATCGTGCCGCCGGGCACGGGCGCGCTGGTGCCCGGTACCGCGGTAAACGCGTGGAGAGGCTCGGGCGTCAGCAACCGCGCTGCCGTGGCGGCAACGCTGGCGCTGTCCAGGCCGGCGGACAAATGCGATCCCACCGCCCCCTGTATCCGGCGCAGTCTGACGGCGACCGCACGATCCAGTTCGGCGCGTAACCCTTCCGCATAGTCGTCGGGCTTGAGGCGCAGGATCGTGCGCGCCGGGGTCCACAGCCGAGTCTCGGCAATACCGTCCGCATCGATCGCGACCGCGTGACCGGGGCGCACCCGCGCGATGCCGGCAAAGAAGCTTTCCTCGCCTTCGGGCAGTATCGCCAAGAAGTCGGCCGTGGCGGTCTCGCTCGGCGCATAGGGGATGTCGGGGTGAGCGTGCAGGCCGCGCGGCATCGAGGACGCCGCGACGAAGCCGTCGCCGCGGTGGTAGAAGAGCGGTCGCTCGCCCATCGGATCCCGCGCCAGGGTCAGCACGGACCGGCGCGCATCCCACAGCATGACGGCAAAGGCTCCGACGACGCGGGCAAGGCCTGCAATGCCCCATTGCTCTACGACCGCCATCAACAGCTGCGGCTCGGCCGTGCGCGCGATATTGACGGACAGGCCGAGCGCGCTCGCGATCTCGTCGCGGTTGTCGATGCGGGCATCGGCGACGAGCAGCAGCGTGCCGTCGCCGCCCAGGACCGGTCCCCGGTCGAAATCGTCTTCGGGCACGAGTGGGTAGAGTCGTCGCCCGAGCGTCGCGGCGTCCAGCGTACGGCGGATCGCCGGGTCCGGCCCGAACGCTGCCTGGGCATCGAGCATCCGCCCGACCGCCGTTTCCATCGCCTCGCCACGCCGGCTCCACAGGCCGGCGAGCGCCGTCATGCGGGCGTCAAGCTGACAAGCTGCTCAGCCTCCAACGACCGAAGCAGGTCCTGGAGATCAACGCGGCATTCCACTTCGTCGACCGCGTGCTCGGCGAGAAGGTCGGCGACCAGTCCGTCGACCGTGCGGGGCTGTTCCAGCAACTGCCAGACACGCGTCGCGGTCGCGTTGAAGCCGTAGCAGGTACCGCGCTCGACATGCAGGCCGACCAGTTCGCCGGCCGCATCGGCCTCGATCATCCCGGGTTGCCGGGATACCAGCGTCATTCCGTCCACCTGTCTCTCCGTTTGCGCGTTCTCGCCCTTGGCGGGGCATGGAGCGGGGGATAAGCCGGGCGCATGTCACCCCGCTCTTCGCCACCCTCTTCGTCGTGTTATCGGGCGTTCGGCCTCCGGTTGCAATCTGCGCTACCGCTTCCCGAACTTCACCCGGACGACGCCGCGTGCGTGGCCGTCGACGGGTCCATGGACGTCGATGTCAGGCTGGCCCCCGCCCCGCCCCCCGACGCTCCCGAAATCCTGCCTGCCGTCCGCGTCGACGCCAATCACTTCTGGATGGACGTTCCCCGCGTCGGTCGCTTCCTGGTCCGCAACGGGCGCGAGATGATCGTGGAGCCGTGTCCAGGTGCGCCGGACGGCGACGTGCGCGCCTATCTGCTCGGATCGGCGATGGGGGCGCTTCTCCAGCAGCGTGGGCTGCTACCGCTGCATGCGTCGGCGGTGGCAGTGGACGGACGGGCCGTCGCCTTCATCGCCCCGGCAGGCAGCGGCAAGTCGACGATCGCGATGCACCTCCAGCATCGTGGGCACCGCGTGATCTGCGACGATATCTGCGCGGTCGAGGTCGGCGACGGGGTCGCGCGGCTCAGGCCCGGCCTGCGCAATCTCAAGCTATGGCGTGCGTCGCTCGGTGCGATCGCGCGAACCCCCGACGGGTTGGAACCGGTCCTTGCCGACATGGACAAATATCGCGTCCCCGTCGATGCGCCGACCGGGGATCGTGTCTTCGATCTCGCCGCGGTGGTGTTGCTCGGCTGGGGAGAGGAACCGGCGATCGCGTCCTTGCCCGGTGCGGAAGCGGTCGGCGCGCTGATCGCCAACACCTTCCGTGGCCAGCTGGTCGCGCCGATGGGACGTCAGGCGGCACACTGGCGGCAGTGTCTCGACCTGTTCAACGCTGCGGGAGTCCACCGCCTCGTTCGCCCACGCGCACTCGATCGGCTCGCCGAGGCATCCGCCCTCGTGGAACGGCTATCGCTCGACATGTCGCGGTGAAGGCATGTCTATTAGTCGGCATGTAGACGTGTCGACGAATCGACACGGGGTTTGAGCTCAACGTGCGAGCGCACTCGACTGATGCGCCCGGCTGCAGGCCAGTCGCGGACCCGAGGCGAGGCGGTCGCGGGTAAGGCGCGGATCCTCGTAGAGGTCGCGTAGCGCGCGCAGGCGGAACGCGTTCCACCAGCGCTGCCAGCGATGTTCGGCCGCGTCGTGGAGCATGTGGCAGCGCTGGCACAAGGCGGCGAGGTTGGCCGGCATGTTGTGTCCCGGATCGTGATCGAGATGCGCGCACGCGAGGACGACATAGGTGGTGCGGACGCCAGCCAGCTCGAACCGGTCGCGGACGGCGATCCGCCGACCGCGCTCGGAACGCCAGCAGCCCGCTTCGGCGTCCCACCAGCGCCCGTCGCCGAGATGCGCGACGAAACGCCGATGCGGCCGCGCGCAATGTTCGCAGCGCGCCCCTGCCCTGCCAAAGCGGATCGCGTCCGACAGCTGCGGCCAGTCGATCGGATAGAGCCAGCGGTTTTCGGGGCGGATCGGCATCGTGATTCTATGAGTCACCGCCGATTCGAAGGAAAGCGAAATTTTTCGCCTTTCGTTGCCGTCCTGTTCCGGACGTGTTCGAGGAGCGGATCAGCCTGCGGTAACAGCACCACCGCATGACGATATCTATTCATGTATACATGTCTATAAGTATGACTGTCGGCGTGTTGGAACGACGACGTGTCGGAATGTATGCGCGTCGTCGTCGGTATCGAATGGAGGGAAACGGATCCGGATGGACGCGACCGAGCGACGCCCGTAGCCAAATGCAACCCACGCCATGTCGCGCCGCGGCAATTTGTCGAAACCTCGACGCACCGACATGTCGACACTGAGAATTGGTTCTAACGCAATCCGGGACCAGCGAGAGCCGCGCTGTTGGCTTGGTCGATTTGTCTGGAGCGCCGGGTGAATTTCTACTCGAAAGCACGAACTGGAGAGCGGTAACGCCTCCCCTGCCCCGTATGACAGGAGATGGGATGCCAAAAGTTCGTGCTTTCGAGTAGGAATAGCGGATGACCCGATCGCCCACCGTAAAGCGCACCAAGGATGGCAAGACGACGCCGTCCAGGATTCCCCAGGGCGAGCTATTCCTGCTCGACAGCCCGCTGTACGGCGAGATCCGCGGCGAGCGATCGCTGATGGCCTTCCCGTTCTTCGCGCTCAGCAAGAATGCGTGGATGAAGCCGCTCAGCTACCAGACCGATACCGTCACGATCGAGGTCCGCCCGAGCGCCAGCGGCGTGGCGACGATCTACGACAAGGAGATCGTGCTCTACATCGCCAGCCTCATGGCCGCCAAGCTCGAGGCGGGCGAGGACGTCGCGCAGGATTTCGTGTTCACCGCGCACGATCTGTTCAGCGTGACCGGCAGCAACCACAGCGCGCGCTCCTATGGCCGGCTGTCGGAGGCGCTGGAGCGGCTGCAGGGCACGCAGATCAAGACCAATATCGAGGCGGGTGGCGAAGGCGAGGAAGGATTTTTCTCGTGGTTGTCCGAAGCAAAGCTGCATTACAACAAGACGCGGGCGGGCGAACGGCGGTTGAAGGCGGTTAAGGTACGGCTCTGCGACTGGCTGTTTCGGGCGATCCTGCTCGATCGGCATGTCCTCGACTATGCCGCGGCGTATTTTCAACTGGGGCCGATCGAACGGCGGATCTACGAAGTCGCACGCTCGACCGGCGATGGCGACGGGTTCGAGATCGACCTTGCGACCTTCCGGTTGCAGATTGGGTACCAGAATCCACTCGCCAATTTCCGTGCCGCACTGCGGCAGATCGCGGGCGCGGACACGATCCCGGACTATCGGCTCGAGCTGATCGAGACCGTCAGCGACCCCGACGCGGTAGTCGATACCGCCAAGCGTGGCCGCAAGAGCAACCCGGTCAAGGTCGTCATCACCCGGCGTCCGGTCTTGCTCGCAGAGTCTGCGCCGGCGATCGGTCCACCGACGGAATCGGTGCACGAAGGGGGCCGCGAAGGCGCGCGGGAATCGATGCGCGACTCGATTTCCGAATCGCGACGCGAATCGGCAGCGCCCGATTCGGATCGGGCATCGTGAATTGATACTCGAAAGCACGAACTTGCATCGGAATTGATATCCAAAAGCACGAACATGCCCAGTAATTCATACTCGAAAGCACGAATGCGCGCATGAATTGATACTCGAAAGCACGAACTTTCGACGTCGAAATGTAAAGTAATTCGTAATTGATACTCGAAAGCACGAACCGTAGGTGCTTTCGCTCTTCGGGATTTGCTGCAAAAATCGTCAGATGTCGGCGCTGATGCTGGCACGACCGAAGATGGAGCGGCTGTGACCCCATAAAGGAAAGCCCGGCACGAGGCCGGGCATCCCAAGCTTTGATGGAGCGACGTCGCCAAACGTCGATCCGGGGTCACTCTCAGACCCCCTTCATATAGCCGGACACGAACTTCGGTTCAAGGATGCGCGTTTCGCGCCACGCCCCTTTTTGACTTGGTCCCAGCCCCGACAAGGGGATGGAAGATGACGGTTTTTACCCTGAGCCAGGCGACCGCAAGGGCGCTGGGCAAGGCGGGCGCGAGCATGGGCGCGCGTATGGACCCGGGCATGGGCCAGAGCAGGGGCACGCGGGGCGTGGCACCTGATGCCGGCACCGGGCGCGCTCGCAAGCCGCATCGGACCGGCGCGCCGGTGCTGCGCGACAGCATCGAGGCGGGGACGTTCGAAGAGATGTTCTTCGCGGTGCCGGCCAAGGGCGAGACCGACACATTGCTGCGGATCGCCCGGCGGACGCTCGATGCGGGCCGCCAGCTGCGCCGCGAAGCCCGCGCCGGCGATCGTATCCTCACTGCGGCCGAGCGCCGGATCGTCACGCTGACCGCAGCCGCCGTACGCGTCTATGAGGAGATCCTCACGCTGGCCCGGCTCAATCGCGGGCGGGTCTTCCCGAGCTACGATCATCTGTCCGATGCGACGAGCCTTGGCCGCGCGACCATCGCCCGCGCCCTCGACATCCTCGAGGACATCGGATTCCTCGTTCGTCAGCGCCGTTTCAAGCGGATCGACGCGGACGGCCCGGGGCCGCGGTATCGACAGACGTCCAACGCGTACCGCCCGACCCTGCCTCAGCGCGTGCTCGGCTTCATGCCGCGCTGGATGCGGCCTGCCCCCCTGCCCGACGATGCGGTGCAGCACGAAATCGACCGCGCCAGCGAGGTCGCGGCGATGGTCGCGGGATTATCGTGCCGGGACATGGCGATTGCGACCGTCGGCGGGCAATTGGGCAAGATGCTCGCCAAGCTTGGGGCGAGCATCGACCGGCGTGAGTGCGAGTCTCATAACCATCCGCAACCGCTCCGAAGTTAATATGATTTCTTTATATCGAACCGACCTAGCCGGCCGGTACATTCGTCTGACGACGCCGGAAGATTGGCCGAAACCCAAACGACCAAAATGCAAAAGGACGAACCTGGAATGCCGGCTTCGCCGTCATATGCTCCCTAGCTGGAGCAAGCGGTTGGCGGCGCGTTTCATGCGGCGGACATGTCGGCCGGGGGAAGTGTCGACGGAAGGGCAGGGGATGTTCCCGGGACCAAATCGCTTGCCAGTCCTGTTGCCTTGTCGCCATGTAGACATGTAGGGGGTCTGACATGACGACAATCGCAATCATCAGCCAGAAGGGCGGGGCCGGCAAGACGACGCTGGCGCTCCATCTTGCCGCAGCCGCGCACGATTCCGGGCGGGTCGCGCTCGTCATCGATACCGATCCCCAGGCGACCGCCAGCCAATGGGCGGCATGGCGCGAGGAGGCACCGCCCGAAGTGATCGACAGCCCGCCGCCAAGGCTCGCGGCCAAGGTCGCGCAGGCGAAGGAGCAGGGCGCCGAGTTCATCGTCATCGATACGCCCCCGCATGCCGACAGCGCGGCGCGTGCCGCGGTTGAGATCGCCGACTTGGTCCTGATCCCGTGCCGGCCCAGCGCATTCGATCTCTCGGCGATCCAGACGACTGCAAAGCTGGTACAATTGCTGCGCAAGCCGGCCTTCGTCGTCTTCACCGCCGGCTCGCCCAATGCGCCGCGGATCTATCAGGAGGCCGGCGAACTGGTCGAGAGCTTCGGGACGCCCGCCTGTCCGATCCAGATTCCCGATCGCGCCGCGTTCCGCCACGCCAGTGCCGAAGGGCGGACGGTCATGGAATTCGAGCCGACCGGCAAGGCCGCCGACGATGTTCGACAGATCTACGAGTGGACATGTCGACAGGTCGGCATTTCGACACCAACCGTCAAACCTGCGCGAAAAGGAAAAGTCGCAGCATGAGCCGCAAGCCCTCGTTCGCCAATCTGCGCGATCGCACGCCTCCCGCATCTATCGCCGCACCCGTCGCCGCGGTGCCACCCAGCCATGTCGGCCAGACTCCGGTTGGGCAGGCCCAGACCGCTCAGAGCCAGAACGGCCAGGGAACAGGCGGGCAGGGGGCTACCACCGGCCCCGCCAGCCGCCAGGGCCGCAAGCAGATCGCCGGCTTCTTCTCACCCGAAATGTCGTTCGCAATGCACACGCTCGCGCGTCGCCAAGGTCGAAGCCTGCAGGCGTTGATGGCCGAAGCCTTCAACGACGTCCTGCGCAAGCACGGCGAAAGCCCGATCGGCGACTGATTTTGGCGGTCGGTAGATAGATAGAGACCCGTATACGGGAAGCGCCCGAGTGTGAACGTTGCAGCGGGCGGCAAGCCGTGCCGATCGCGCCACCTGTCTGCGGATGGATCGAGCGAGCTATTGCGCGAGCAGGATCAGTCGGCCAGCATCATAGTCGATGTTCGATGCTGTTCCCGTCAAAGTCTGGCTATTGCTTCTCATCGGGGCGATCGCTTGGATGCCAGCACGCTACGTCCTTCGGCATGTTGTGTGGTCGCCATCGAGGCGCGACATCACGCAGTCCGCGGAAGACCTTAGCTGGAGATCACCGGGCGCATTCATAAAGAACAGCGCGATCCTGATCGGCTTGGCGGCGCTCGCAATCTTCATTTTCACCGATGCCGCTGCCGAATTCGCGCGATCGCCGAGCTTCATGCCGATCCTGTTGGTCGGTTTTGCTGCCCTCGCGCTCTGGTCGGTCGTCAAGGGTGTGATGACGGGCAGCGTCGAGCCTATGGTCCGCGGAGCGAGTTGGCGGTTCGATCGCACCGAACAGCCGAAACGCTACTGGGCCTCCATGACATGGAACGCGCTGCTTGCGGCGTTCATGCTCGTCTTTGGCATGCAGTCGCTTGTCGACGCTCCAGTCCAGGCGCTTCGTGACCGCTGCCATGATTGGAAAAACGAGCGCACGCCGCAGGAAGAGATTGCGGCCTGTGATCGATTGCTGGCCGATCACGCGGAAGACGACCGGTCTGGCGTGATCGCCTCGCGCGGATCGGCCTACTACCGCGCAGGTGACTACCGACGCGCGGGCGTGGACTACACAAACGCGATCCGCCTCGATCCGAAAGACAGTTCGTCCCACTACAATCTCGGCCTCGTACATGAGCAGATCGGCGACCGCCGGCGGGCCTTTACGGACTACAGCGCGGCACTCGGCATCGACCCGGAGAACGTCGAAGCCTTGCAGAACCGCGGTTTCATTCACCTGGACTCGGGCAGGTTCGATCAGGCGATCGCCGACTTCACCGAGGCCGATAAACTGCAGCCCACAAACGTGTTCACGCTCGCCAATCGCGGCGTTGCTTACGCTTGGAAGAACGATCGGGCACGCGCCGAGCAGGACTTCGCGGTCGTCAGGAAGAGCGATCCGTCCAACCTAACTCTGTTGCATGGAGAGGCCGTTCTTGCCATGGTGCGCGGCGAAACGCGTGAAGCGATCCGGCTTTTGGGCAAGGCAATCGCTCAAGATCCGCGTGACGCTTGGGCACTTTCGATGAGAGCTGCGGCGTATCGGCGTTTGGGAGATCACGAGAAAATGCGTGTCGACATTATCGCTGCACAGCGACTGCGATAGCAGGGGCGATGACGTCCAAGAGCGGATGGCCAGCTATCTTCACGATCAGAGGCCATCGCCTAAACGTATACTAAACGTATATCCGTGTGCCCATTGTTTGTGACGCCCTGCGATAGTCCCAAGCGAACCAGCAGCCCGATGACAGGGAATGGATCGGACCGGGAGAAGATCGATATTAGCGAGGGAAGGGGCGTCCGATCGCAGGGCAGTATCCCCATTTGTAGCGAAGATCGCGACCGCGTCGGTCGGCGATGATAAAACCGGGCTCGCGGGCGTAGCCGTTCCCGCGAAAAGGGGTGATGACGGACAGCTTCGGCAATCTCCTAACTCTCGCCACTGAAAGCATGCCTTGCGCGCAGCGGCTGCTTTTGCAATCGAGAGGATGCGGTTCGGTCAATCCCGGCCGCGGGGCGTGGAAACCCCGAGAATCACAAGCACCGGTCGAGCTATTCGGCCGGGCGGCTGTCACGCATGTCCAAGGCTTGCCCAAAGGTGGCAGCGCCTTGTGCTTGTGCAGGGTTTCCAACGCCCGGCTCATCGAGCCGGGTCTGCCTCTCATTCAAACGAGGAGGCGGCATGACCGAAAAGCTGGACAAACCTGATCTCGAATTGGCTGCCCTGGAATACAAGACCCGGGAGTTTATGCTTGGTCTGCGGGATTTGCGCAAACGCCAGCAGCGCGCATCGGCTCTTGATGGGCAGGATAACGCACCAACGATAACCGAATTAGAGATACCTCTGAACCGGCCATCCCGAGTCATCAAATGTGAGGATGCTCGTGTCGAGTTCGTGATCGATGAACTGGAGGATTTCACATCGATCTCGAGAACCATGATACTTGAAGCGTTCCGAAGTCCACAGCGTGAGCTATTCGAAAAAATTCTCGGCAATTTCCGAAAGGACATGGACCGGTTCACCAACGATCTCCTGTTGGCGATACGGGACGGACAGGAAATACGCCGACGTATCGAAGCCAGCTAACGCATTCTAATCCGGTACTAAGGCTTTCCGCGATTGCGACCAATTAACGGGCGCTGGCGGTTCATATACTGGTCTGTAAGGGCATCACTGTTTTTCCTGTCTAGGATATCCGCCAGCGTTAGCTGACTAGGAATCAGATCTGTCGATTCCGCATCCATGCCGCCGTTAACGCTGGGCGTGCGATCGGTGTTCACTGACAGGTCCGTATGCGGTCGATCCTGTTCTGATCGGGATGGCTCGGATTTGAGTTTTGGCACGCTCGTCAGGTGACTGCGTTGCTTGGCCCTATACCTGTGGAGATAGCTCTTGAAGGTTCCCGGCGTCAGATCGATGCCGCCCTCCCGGAGCGCGGTTATGATGTCCTGTTGCCGGACACCGTCTGCCAAGCGGTCTTCGATCACGGGCATTAGAGCGCGTAGCCGGCCTGACTTGGTTCGGACCGATAGCGCGCGAATTCCTTCGATCAGTTCATTCATCTCGTCATCCCGGACTAGATCGTGGCAATCACGGCCGCGCATAAATTGATATGTACAATATCTGCTATCAAAACGCACACCGTCCGCACCATAATCGCTATCCAGGTGCTATCTTTTTGCGATCTCATTGCGTGATTATCGGTAGTGCCTGCTGAGCTGCGCTCATCAGGATAGTTTGAACCCCCTTAAAGCTTGGCCACCCCGTTTTCGGCCTGCCAGAGCTTCAATCACAACCCTTAAATCCGTGGTTTCGGGTCGTACACCATACGCACCTTCCGGTGCAGGTAAGTCACTGATAAAAAACAAGAACTAGCAGGATGCTACTAGTCGGCTGGACCCCAAGCGGACCCTATAATTCAGTAAGTATTTGCTAATATGAGAATTTTGTAAAATATCTGGGGTCCAAGCTGTAGTCGGAGGTAATATGGCTCTGTCAGATTCCATTAAGATCCGGTTGAGGGAGGGCCAGGCGCTTGTATATGCCGCCCAGGCCGAACAGCGGGGGGTTGGTGTCGCGGCCTACATACGTGATCGCCTCGATCACGCCGACAGGATTTGTGAGGAGCTTGCGAGTCTCCGTGCTGCCATGATCGACATGGGAGAAACGATGGACGAAATGCGCGATCAGGTAACGGACCGGCCCGGTACGCCTACCCAGGAGACGCAGGCCACCAGCGAGCCCAGTGCCATTGAGGTCGAGACCCTGCTGCTATTGCGCGCCCTTTCAGCGCCGCAAAAATTGCAGATGGTTACGGCCGAAATCGAGCGACAGGGACTGAAACCGTTCAAGATACCGGGGCCACCGACAAGGATCCGTTGAGGATTGTGGATCGTCATAAATTATAGGAACCGATGTGTTCAAACGGCTGCCGGATGCTGGCCGGATCGCTGTAATGCGAGCAGGAAAAGTGACGCCGGAAAGTGCCGGGATTTTGCTAAAGGGGGGATCGGGGCATTGCATTCGTGCGGCTATGACGGACCTTTGGCGCCAGGTCCGAATAGGCAATATCCTGCTCATAGACGTCGGCGTCGAAGTGCTCGTTCTGCGGGTACTGCAACGCCAAACCAGGCTCTAGGATATCGCAAACGGGAACCGCCAGAATCAATAAGCGGTCACGCGCGCGATGATGCCCAGGCGCCTATGAATACGAGATACCACCGAAAACGCGCCCCATCCGGTTTGTCGAGCAGGTGATAGCTTTATCGTGCTCGCGTGGGGCGTGACGCCAATGGCAAACGTGGGAAACAGGAGACAGGCATGGCAGGCTGGTCGATCACCATCATTTGGCAGGCTCCCGAAGATTACCCGCTAAAACTCGATCGCGACGCGGTGCTGGCGAACTGGAAGGTTGGCGCGATGGGCATCAACTGGATCGAGGAGCTGGTGGAACGCGGGATGGCCCGATGTCTTAAGACTGGTGGGTACCCCAATCTTTATACAGCACCCGCCGGATCGGTCGTGCCGTTGCTTCTCGGCGAGGAGCTGCCACCGGGGGAGGACGTACCAATGCGTCGCCCGCGCGAGATCATCATAAGGCGGGACGTGTTGGCGCTATGCCCGTCTGACGAAATGCTGACGATTGCGGTTTGGGATCAAAGCTAAGCGGCTGCACCAAAGGCCTAAATTACTTGGCGGCAGGATCAGCTCCGTCTGCGCCGCCCGCTTTACCTCCGCCCGCTTCACCGCCGGCCACATCGAGACTAACGGTCGTTGGATATCCGTGGCATAGGCCGACGCTGGCGGGCAAGCCACTCAATTGGTCCACCGGAACAGACTTGATGAATATCCAGAGCAATCGCCGCTACGACAGCGTCGCCAACGCTACAGAATCCCTGATCCTCCCAGACTCCATGATCTCGGTCAAAAATATGGAGACGCGACGGATCCGCTGTTACGCGGCGTTGGCGGGTGCCGACGTCGTTGCGATCGGATTGGGATTTCTGTTCGCCAATCTGCTGTATCTCGGCACATGGTCCACGCTGCACGGCACGACGATGCTGAGCGTGCTCTTGCCGATCTATCTCTGGGTCGCGGCGATCAACGGATCGTATAACGGCGCAGTCCTGCGCGATCCGCGGGTCGGTGCATTCACCGCGATCCGCGCGATCGCGTTCGCGGCCGCGGCGATGCTGATCATCGCCTATTCCTTCAAGGTCGGCGCAGCGTTTTCCCGCTTTGTCTTCTGGACCGGCACGTTGAGCGCGGCCGGGCTGATCATCGGCGAACGGCTGATCTTGGGTCGGATCATGCTGCGCCGCCTGGGAGGGACGCCGTTCAGCACTGTCGTGGTGGTCGACGGCATCGCCTGGACTGCGCCGTCGCATGGCATGATCCTCGATGCCGCCCATATCGGGTTCGATCCCACAACCGAGGATCCGCTCGAATATCACCGGCTCGCCAAGCTCGTCGCGCATGCCGACCGCGTGGTGATCGCATGCCGCGACGACCGCGTGGTCGCCTGGGCGCACGTGCTGAAGAGCATGGCGGTCGATGGCGAGATCCTCACGCCCGAGGTCGATCGCATCGGCATGATCGGCGTCAGCCATTACCATAACCACCGGACGCTGGTGGTATCGGCAGGACCGCTGCATCTGCGCGATCGCATCATGAAGCGGCTCTTCGACATCGTCGTCTCGGCGATCGCGTTGGTGCTGCTGTCGCCGTTGCTGGTGGGCATCGCGATCGCTATCCGTCTCGAATCCCCCGGCGCGGTCCTGTTCCGCCAGCAGCGGATCGGCCGCGACAACACGCTGTTCATGATGCTCAAGTTCCGCAGCATGTTCGACGACCAGTGCGATGCGACGGCCAGCGTGCTGACGACCCGGAGCGACAGTCGCGTGACCCGGATCGGCCAGTTCATCCGGCGCAACAGCATCGACGAATTGCCCCAGCTCATCAACGTGCTGCGTGGCGACATGAGCATGGTCGGGCCGCGGCCGCATGCGTTGTCGGCTCGCGCGGCCGAACAGCTCTATTGGGAAATCGACGCGCGTTATCGGCACCGTCATGCGGTCAAGCCGGGCGTGACCGGGCTCGCGCAGATCCGCGGCTTTCGCGGGGCGACGGTTCTGACCGCAGACTTGACGAACAGGCTGTCGTCCGATCTCGAATATCTGCGCGACTGGTCGATGGGTAAGGATATGTGGATTTTGTTCAGGACCATCTTCGTGATCCGGCATGACAATGCCTTCTGATCCGACCGTCACCATGTTCGAAACCGGAACCCAGCCGGAAACCCAGCCCGGAACCCAGCAGTGGACGATCGATCCGGCACGCGTGTCGGTGGTCATCCCGACGCTCAATGCCGGCGCCTATCTGCCGGCGCTGTTGCCGGCGCTGGCAGGGCAGGGGCTTGCCCCCGCACAGTTCCTGATCGTCGATTCCGAGTCCGACGATGACAGCTGCGCGGCGTTCCGCGCCTTCGGTGCGACGGTCGTGGGCATCGAGCGTCGCACGTTCAATCATGGCGGAACCCGGCAACGCGCGGTCGAGATGCGGCCCGAGGCCGATGTCGTCGTCATGTTGACGCAGGATGCCATTCCGCAGGCGCCCGATACGATTGCCCGACTGGTCGATGCATTTGCCGACCCGCAAGTCGGCATGGCCTATGGCCGGCAGCTGCCCCGCACCGTCGCGCGCGGTATCGAGCGGCACGCCCGACTGACCAACTATCCCCCGGCATCGGAAACGCGGTCGCTCGAGGATCGCGCGCGAAGCGGCGTGAAGACGGTATTTTGTTCGGATTCCTTCGCCGCCTATCGCACTGCGGCGCTGGCGGCGGTGGGTGGCTTCCCCGAAGATGCCTTTTTCGCGGAGGACCAGCTGGTTGCCGGCCAGATGCTGATTAAGGGCTGGCGGATCGCCTATCGCGGTGACGCAGAGGTGATCCACAGCCACGGCTATACGATCGCCGAGGAATTCCGCCGGTATTTCGACGTCGGCGTGTTCCACGGTCGCAATCGCTGGCTGCTCGACACCTTCGGCAGGGCCGAGGGGGAGGGGCTTCGCTTCATCCGCTCGGAGCTGACCTATCTGGCGCGGCACGACCCGCTGCAACTGCCCTCGGCGGTCACGCGGACCTTCGCCAAATATGCCGGCTACAAGATGGGCAGCCGCGAGGCCAAATTGTCGAACCGCTGGAAGCAGCGCCTGTCGATGCAACCCTTCTACTGGCGGCAGCGCGATCGCGCCGAGCGACAGGCCTGAGCGACGTCAGGTCGTCCGGGCTGTAGTTAGATCGGCGATTTCCGTGTCGAAACGGCAGGACAGCGGGGCTCGGCTGTCCTGCAAAACGTGACCGGACCTGAGGGGTGCCGTCGGAATCTACCCTGAAACACGTACATATGTACCATGTATTCCGCGACTTACCGGCGATACAAAGATCTCGGTGCAGCTTTTGACGCATCGATTTCAAGGATTTTCGGCCAAACCCCATGCCAGAAAACGATCGCCAATATTATGTCGCCAGGGCTGCCGAGGAGCGGTCCATCGCAGAAATAACCAGCGACGGATGTGCGAAAGCCGCGCATCTCGAACTCGCCCGTCGGTACGCCGATCTGGCGAACGGCAAGGTCTAGGCGTACTTCGCCTTGCCAAACCTTGCCCCGGATCGTGATGCCCAGGTCACCCCAAAGGGCGCCGGCAAGCGCAACTCTCGAGGTCGACCGGCGGGGGCACATTGCCGATCGTCACGCCCGATAGTCCGCAGCGCTCGATCACTTCGATCGCAGCAGGCGCAGGATCACCGGGCGTTCGAGCGCGGCCATCGTGACGAAACCGGTGTCGTCGGGATGTACGGGATCCGCCAGCGGAATCCCGCCCTTGTCCTGCGCGCGGGCATAATCGATCACGACGATCCCTGCAGCGGCGATCTCGCCGGACTTGATCATCGCATTGAGGGCAAGGCGTTCGCGTTCTTTGTCGGGCGGGAAATGGCGCGCCAGGATGGTCCCGACGGCGACCTTCCAGCCGCTGGCTTTCAGTCCCGTCACATAGGTCCGCAAGGTTCCGTACAGCGCGGGCGCCTTGTCGCCCTGTTCGAGGTCGTTCGAGCCAGCAAGAACGATCGCGACGTTGCGGACACCAGGTCGCTTGATCGCGCCGATATCGTTTATCCCCGCGATCGATCCTAGCGTTATGCCGTTGATCCCCTTGTTCACGACATCGACCTTTGTCCCGAAGCGTTGCTCGAAAAGCGCGGGTCGGGATTTGGTGGCGGGGTCCGAAGACCCCTGCCCGAAAGTGATACTGTCGCCCACGAACACCACTTGGTCGCGCTGCGATTTGATGTATGGCGATATCGCTGATGCGGATCCGGTCGCAGCGGCGAGGCCAAGGCCGGTGGCAAGCCAAGCGGCCTTCGCGATGGCAGATCCCCGACCTAGCCTGCGGTAAATACGGGATATTATGTCGATCGCCTCCGTTGCCACCACCCCGGTCTTTGCATACCCGGCGGGCCCACAGCCCTCCATAATTCGGATCCGTTAGCAGTGCAAGACAAGCGTACATTCCTGCGTATCCAAATATTGCGGTTCATCGCTGCTGCGGTCGTTGTCGCCTATCACGCACAGATCACGACGATATCTTATTTCGGGGGCGATGATCCCTACCGTGTACTTGAACTGGGGGTCTACGGGGTCGACCTGTTCTTCGTCATCTCGGGTTTCATCATCGTCTTCATCGGCTCGAGCCGGGAGACTACGGCGTCGGTGTTCGTGAAGCGCCGAGTCGAGCGGATCGTTCCGATGTACTGGATCATGACCGCCGCGACGTTTGCTCTGACGCATATCCCGGGGTTGGCACGAAACGAGGTCTCCGGACCCGGCCACCTTCTCCAGTCGCTGTTGTTCATGTCGTGGGTCAATGGACCGGAGACCTATCCGGTGTTGAACGTCGGCTGGACGCTCGAATACGAGGTGTTGTTCTATGCAGTCGCCGCGGCGTCGATGGCTCTGACCAAGCGGGCCTGGGCAACGGCCGCGTTCGTCATGCTCGCGCTGGTCCTGTCGGGGCGGGGAACGTCCTTCTTCCTGCAGAATCCGATCATGATCGAGTTCGTGTTCGGGATGACGATCGGCACGTTCCTCTACGATCGCCGGCTGTTCCCCTGGATGCTGCTCGGCTGTGTTCTGGTCCTGCTGACCCTGCCGATGAGCGGTGCGGCGTGGCGGGTCTGGGCCTTCGGGGTGCCGTCGGCCGCGCTGGTCTCGCTCGCGATCTATGCCGATTTTCGCAAACCCTATGCGGGTTTTGTACTGCCCGAGCTCGGCAATGCGTCCTATTCGATCTATCTCGTCCACGTGATCGCGATATCGTGCGTCTGCAAGGTCGCCTCGGTGGTGATGCCGAACCTGTCGACCGCGATCGGGGTTCCGGTGATATCGCTGTTCGCGATCGCCGTCGGCTATCTCTGCTATCGGCTGATCGAGCGAAACCTGCTTCGCGTGCTGGGTCGCAGGCGGCGCAAGGCAGCGCTGGTGACCAATCCCCCCGTCCACGCCGAATAACGACACGCCGAATAACGACACGCCGAATACACGACGGTTGGCGCGCTTATGGTGACCCTGGGGCGGCGACCGAACCGGTAGCCGAGCCTGGGGTCAGCGAATGCGGACGTCGCCGATCGTGATCGATTGCGCATCCAGCCGGTCGCGCGTCATCAGCGTGAGCTGTTGTGCAACGCAGCCGTCGCCTGGGACGTCGAACGTCACGCTGGACAATTCGTCGCTCGCCCCGCGCGCCAGGCGGCGCGGCAGGATCTGCTTGGACGGCAGGCAGGTGATCGTCCATCCGGCAGCCGCGGCGCTTGGCGACCCGTCGATCTTGGCGGTCAGGGTATGTTCGCCGGCAGGCAGGATCACCACCTGCGAGGCCAGCGGCGTACCGCCCGCGATGTCGGTGGGAATGGTCAGCGACGACCCGCCCGAACCTTCGGCGAAGGTCATGGCGAGATCGGGGTTGAAGACCCATTCGAACCGGCTGGTCGGTGCGTCGTTGGGCCGCGCAGCCGCGAGTGCGAAATTGCCGTCATAGGGGGACGTCGACAATCGGCTGGCGGGAACCTTGAAGGCGTTCGCCCAGACCTGCCGCGCCCGCTGGAACTGGCCGAGATCGATCAGGCGCTCGGCGTAGCTCAGCCATTCGATCGATCCGATCGTCTGGCCACGCGCCTTCATGTCGCGAAACAGCGCTTCCATGCCTGCGGTCGAGGTCGCGGGGAGGTTCTGGCGGATATCGGCGAAGAACGCACCGCGCCACATCGGCTTGTCGCCGAGACTGTCGGCAAGCGCACCACGCAAATGAGGCTCGGTGACCGCGGCCCGGAAAAGCGGCTGCGTCAGTTCGCCCGAACGGTTGCGGCGGGCCAGCGCGTCGGCGCGCTGGATCACCGTGACATAGTCGTCGCGCATGACGGCATCGCGCAGGACCCACAATTGCGTCGGCGTGTCGCGCCAGCCGAGCGCGGCTGCCTGGCGCATGATCATGGCGCCTTGGTCGCGCTGCCCGAGCGCCTCGGTCGCGAGGCCGAGCACGCGCATGGCCCGGTCGTTGGTGGGATCGACCAGCAGGATGGACCGGGCGAGCGCAGCTGCCGGGGCGCGTTGCCCGGCTGCCAACAGGCTCTGCGCCATGATCGACCCGGCCTGGGGATGCGCGGCCGATCCGGTCGCCGTCAGCAGGCGGGGATCGGAGGATCGGGCCGCCAACGACGCGACGCCAGCCGCGCTGATCTGCCAGCAAAGTCCCGTCCCCAGCAGTACGGCGACGAGCGTACGGGCTATGCGGCCCGTTTTGCCAGACGTCTTGCGGATGGTTTTACCGGTATCCGGCATGCATTCAGCTCCGCGGATCGGTTTGACCATAGCTGTACGAATAGCCGTAATCGGTCGAATGCCCGATCACCTTGGCATCGAACTTCGTCAGCAGCGCACCGACCACATAGGCGCGCGCGGCCTTGAGCCGGGTGAGGGCGATCCGTGCCTGGCGACCGCGGGCATGGTTTGCCTGGACCACGAACAGGGTCGCATCGACATGCGAGGCGAGCGTCGGCGCATCGGCGAGGCCGAGGACCGGCGGGGCGTCGACCAGGATGATGTCGTAGTCGTCCTTGATCTGATCGATCAGCTTCGCCAGCCCCAGTCCTGCGATCAGCTCGGCAGGATTGACGGGCAGGGGCCCGGCCGAGATGAAGTCGAGGTTCGGCGTGGTCGTATGCTGCAGCACTTCCTGCAGCGTCGCCTGGCGTGCCAGCAAATTGGCGAGGCCGAACTTGTTGGGCAGCTCCAGATTGCGATGCTGGGCCGGCTTGCGCATGTCGGCATCGATCAGGATCACGCGGCGACCGATCTGTGCGAACCCGCGGGCGAGCGCATAGGACGTGGTCGACTTGCCTTCCGACGGCCCCGTGCTGGTTACCATCAGGCTGTGCGGCGCGCCGGTCGGCGTTGCGAGTTCGAGTGCCGCACGCAGCGCGTAATAAGCCTCCGACGTCTCCGAGCGCACCTTCTGCAACTCGGTATTGGGGCTCTGGCCCGCGGCGAGCATCGGCACGAGCCCGATCATGCTCGTGCCGAGTTCGGTCTCGACGTCCTCCGACGAGCGGATGGCATCGTCGAAATGCTCGCGGAGCACGACATAGCCGACGCCCAGCAACAGGCCGGTGAACAGCGCCAGTGCGAGGTTGAGCAGCAGTCGCGGCGACACAGGCGTGATCGGCGGATCGGCACGGTCGATGATCGAGACATTGTTCGACGACACGCCTGCGGTTGCGCTCACGCCCTTGTAGCGCTGGAGCAGTGCATCATAGAGGGCGCGGTTGGTATCGACTTCGCGACGCAGGATGTTGGCTTGGACGCCACGACCCTGCTCGGTGAGCGTCGTGCCCTTCAGCCTGTCGAGATCGCGTTCGAGTGCCTTTTCCTGGCTCAAGGCGATCTGATATTGCTGGCGGACGCCGTCCCGGATGCCACTGGCGATGCGCGAAATCTGGTTGTTGAGCGTCTCGATCTGCGCTGCAGCTTGGGTCTGGCCGGGGTAGCCCGACAGATAGCGCTTGGCGTTCTGGGCGTATTCCGCCTGTGCCTTGGCGCGCTCCTGGATCAGGACCTGGACCGCGGCGTTGCTCAGTACTTCGGGCTGGTTCAGCAGCGCCGTTCCCGACGCTTCACGCCACCGCTGCTCGGCCATGATGCGGTTGCTGACGGCCTGCGCATAGGCCTGGTTCAGCTGGATCAGGTTCGCCGTCGTCAGCGACTTCGGTCCCGAGGACTGGCCTTCGGACGAACCCGAACTCGCGTCGATCAGCCCGGCTGAACGCGCATAGGCGATCTGGGCACGCTCGGATTCCTCCAGGCGCTGGCGGGTCTGGGCCAGCTGGCCTTCGAGGAAGCGACGGGCATAGGCCGACGTGTTGAACTTGCGCTGGATGTTGCTGACGATGAAGCTGTCGGCAAAGCTGTTGGCGACCTGCGCCGACAGCTGGCGGTCGGGGCTCGAGAACGAGATCGTCACGATCCGCGAGTCGACCGGAAGCTCGACGTCGAGATTCTTCTGGAGCGCGTCGACAACCTGCTCGCGACGCGTCTGCACGAGATTATAAGACCCCCGCGGTTCGGCCGCAGGGGTGATGTGCATCTTCTCGAGGAAACTGTTGTTCCGGTAGAGACCGATCGATTCCGCGACCTGGCGCGCCAGCGTGCGGCTCTTGATCACGTCGATCTGGGTCTGGAGAAACCGGTCGCCGTCGAGGATCGATTCACTCGGCTCGACATCGGTACCCGCCAGGATCTGTGCCGCCTGCTGGTCGATCTGGATGAGCGCGTCGGCACGAAAGATCGGCGTGCTCAGGAACGTGATCAGCAGGCCAAGCAGCATCGCTACGATGACCGTGATGAGCAGCTTGACGCGGTTGCGATAGGCTGCCGACCAGACGGCGCGCAGATCGATCGGACCCTTGGTCTCGTCCGGCACGTCGTTGAGCAGCGGTGCATCCGCATCCGGGAAACGCGAAAGGCTAGGGGTGACACTATTCATGCGAGATCCGGACGAACGAGGGTATTTGATCGCGAAGCAAGGGTCAGTTCACGAGCGGAATGAAGAGCGCCGCGGCTGGGGCAAGGCTCAGAAGGTCGTATCCGACCGCCTTGATCGCCGAATTGCCAACGACGACATAGTCGCCGCTCTGCAACACGGGGTCTTCTGCATCGCCATTGCGGATATCGCTGATATTGAAGAGCGCGCCTTGGCGCTGACCATTGATGGTGCGGAAAACCGCGACCTTGTCGAATGTCGCGGTGCGGGTCACGCCTCGTGCCAGCGCGATTGACTGAAGCAATGTCGTATCGCCCTGCAATCCGTAAACCCCGGGGATACCGACTGCACCATCGACCGTGACGCTCTGCGCGCGCGATTCCGCGACGATCACCGACACGCGAGGATCGACCAGATAGCGTGCTGCAAGCTGCGACTGGATTGAATTGGCGAGCGCGGCTGTCGTCTGTCCCGCCGCGCGGATCCGGCCGATCAGGGGCAGCACCAGCGTGCCGCCCGTCTCGACGGGTGCTTCCTCGACCGACATGTCGGGCTCGCGGAACACCGTGATCGTCAGCTTGTCCTGGGGATTGATGCGGTACTCGGGCCGCGCATCCACAGGTATGGTCGCCGGAATCGTGTTGTAGGCAGCCGGACCAGCCGGCAGCTTCTTCCAGTTTTCGGACGAGACGCAAGCGCTGAGCGACATGCTCGACAGCAGGAGGAAACAACCAGCCTTCATTATGGCCTCTATCAAGATACTACCGGGCTACAGACTGTTTCCGCAACCGAGTTGGGCGCTTACCCGGGGTTTGCCCGATTGGCTAGAGCCTGACCTTTCGGCGAGGATGGCGCGGTGCTGTATCGCGTCCAGTACCAAAAGGATTGGACGTGGCGGAAAACCGCAGCGGAGACGCGAGGATCGCTGCCAAAACTGCGAATACACAAGCCAGTAACAGCGTCCGCAGAGGATAGTCGACGATCGATGCGGCCAGCAACAGCAGGATACCCGTCGCGGCCGTCAGCATCGGCGAAAAGTCCGGCGCGTCGATCCGGCCGCGCAGTCGCGACCATGCGGTAACGCCGAACCAGATAAGGAATGCGACCACCAGCAACAGGCCGGGTACGCCAGCCTCGAGCGCGATTTCCATGAAGTCGGCATGCGCATGGTTGGTATAGGTCTGGTGCACGGCGTTGAGCGTCTCGCTCATCCGGAACACCGGGACGAACGTTCCGAAGCCCGATCCCCATGGCATGAACTGACGGATCGCGGCGATCACGTCGGGCCAGAAGACGTACCGGCCCTCCTGGCTGGCACCGAACCGGTCGAGCGTCTCCTTCACGATCGACGACTGCGCGATCAGGATCGCGGCGACCACCAGGGCCACGGCCGCGCCGACGGCGATCTTCCAGTGACGTTTCACCAGTGCATAGCCCCCGAGAACGGGTACGCAGGCGAGAAGCGCGATCGGCAGCAACGCGATACCCGCCCGCGACAGACAGCCGAGCACCGCCAGCGCCAGGATCGCGATCACGATACCGGTCACCGCACGCTGCGTGCTTTGCTGCGCGAACCGCAGGGCGCTTCGGCCGAGCATGGCCGCCAGCGGGATCGCCACCACCAGCAAGGCGGCGTTGTGGTTCTTGTTGGCGAAGATCCCCTTGCCCTTGGTGGCATGCGGGGCGTCGTAGAGCGTCAGCCACATCGCGCCCTGGGCCTGGATCATCACCAGCACGGCGCTGACGACCGCCGCGGCGACGATGAGCAGGATCAGCTTGATCTGTGCGTCACGATCGAGATGCAGCGTCGCGACGAACATCGCGATCGGCGGGATGAGGAAATACCCCGCTTCGCGCGTCGCGGTCGGATCGAGGCTGAGCGGCAGCCATGTGCTGCCTGCGCCAATGACGTCCAGGACGTTGATGACCATCTCTCGTCCGGGCAACGCCCGCCAGGTGCCGGGTGGAAGCGGAATGACCTGCACGACGATCAGCAGCACCAGGGCCCCGATCAGGATCAGGCCGGTCGTGACCGAGCGGCTGCGGGGCGCGTGCCATCCGCGCGCGAAGAACCATCCGAGCGTGAAGACGCCGGCGATCTCGACGATCATGCGCTGGATCGGTGAGATCGGGCTGCCGCCCCCGAGCAATAATGCCAGGCACAGCAATCCGGCCGCCACGATGAAGTCGCTGCGACGTGTAGTATATCCGGTCTTCGCGATAACGTCGTCGCGGTGCGTGGGCTGGCCCGTCGCTGCGGTGACGTCGTCGTGACGCGTGGTGTACGATGCGGTCACTTTTCCTCGCCCGTAATCGTCGGTAAGGTGCGCGTCTCGCATACGGGTTTCGGGATGGCAACGTCGACCACCGATCCGCTTTCCCCATAGGCTCGCTTGATTCATGCCCATCGCCGCAGCTTTGCGCCCTCCCGTCCCGGCCGAGACCAAGGCCAAATCCGGCCCCCGTCTCTGGTTCGTCGGCGCCCTTCCGCCTCCGCTTCACGGTCAGTCCAACTGCAATCGGGCAATGCTCGAGTATTTTGTCACGCACGGCGCACCGGTATGTTTGCGCGATACCGGGGGGGCAGGCGCAACGAAGCTCAAGCGTACCATGAGGGCTGCGCTTGCCTTGGTGGTCGGCGGAAAACGCCGCGACCGCGCCTATCTCTCGGTCCCTGGACAGCGCGGCGTCTGGCTTTTCGTCCTGCTGGCCTCGATCCTGCGGCTGCGCGGCATCGAACACTGGGTTCACCATCACAGTTTCCGCCCGATCAACCTCGGCCCATCGCAGGCGATGCGGGCGCTGGTCGCGGCAGGCGGGCGCCGTCAGCATCACATATTGCTGTCGAACGACATGCGGCGTCGGTTCGCCGGACTTTATCTGGACGGTGAAACGGACGACTGCGCGATCAGCCTCTCCAACGCCTATCTGTTCGGCCCGCGGATCGACGACGACCGTCCTCGGGCCCGCCCCCAACGGCCGGTCACGCTGGGCCATATGAGCGTGCTGACGCGGGAAAAGGGGGTGCCCTATCTGCTCGATCTGTTCGCGGGTCTTGCGGCGCGCGGGCATGACTGGCGCCTTGTGATCGCCGGTCCGTGTGCGGATCCCGTCTTGAGCGCGGCCCTGGCCGCCGCGACGGTCGCCGGGCCGGACGGGCGACCGGCCCGCGTGGAGTATCGTGGATCCGTCGAGGGCGCGGAAAAGGAGCGGTTCTTTGCCGATATCGACCTGTTCGTCCTGCCGACGACGCTGATCGACGAGGCCGAGCCGCTGGTGATGCTCGAAGCATTCGCGCGGGGTGTCGACGTGGTGGCAAGCGATACGGGATGTATCCGCGACCGCATCCGTACGCCCGGCCATCTCATGACGCTCGATCGCGAACGGGATTTCGCCCTGATCGAAGACCGTGTCGCCGATCTCGCCGGCGACTGGACCGCTATCCGGCAGGCTTGCATCGCGCATGCGCGCGCCATCAACGCTGATGCCGAAGTCGAGGCGGCCCGCTTCTTCCCGCGTCTGCTGGCCCCGTTCGGCGGAGTTGCCAGCAGCGGATCGCCTGTGACATAGCCGCTGTCGCCCAGCCGATCCGACGTTGGCGTCCTTCACCCCGGAACCGTGCGATGAATATCTATCTGGTCCTTTTCGCGCTGTACGTTCTGGCGCCAAAGATCGACCTGTACGCGATCGGCGCCGCCGCCATCCGTCCCGAAGACCTCATCAGTGCGTTCGCGTTCTTCATCTATATCGTCACCGCGCGCCGGCGCCTGTCGATCCCCATTTATGCCCGCGCGTACCTCATCTTCATCGGTTTCGGGCTTCTCACCGCGGTCATAAACATCGCCCAGGGTGGGCTTGTCGGGATCGTCTATGGTCTGCGGCTGGCGCAATACATGACGTGGTTCTTCATTATCTACGAGGCTGCGCCGCGGCTGAGCACGCGCGCGTTGCGGACCGCGCTGCTGATCGTCTGTAGCGTCTTCATCATATGGGGCGGGGCGGAATATTTCGGTGTGATCGGGCGGATCGGCAAGTTTGCCGGCGCATCGCAACGATTGACGATCAATACCTCGGGACCGTTCGAAACGTCGGCGATGCTGGCGATGCTGGCCTATGCGGCACCGGCCCTGTGGCTCACGCCGTTCATGATCGTGCTCATCTTCCTGACCCAGGCGCGCGTCACGCTGCTCGGTATCCTTGTCAGCTTTGCGGCTGCACGCCCTGGCCGCACGATGGCGATCGGGTTTGCCGGTGCGGTCGTCGCGACGGTCGCCGCACAGCCCTTGTACACGGCGATCAGCAAGTCGCGTCTTGGTGAATCGGAAACGCCGCTGGCGATGGGGAGCCTGCTGAAATATACGTGGAAGCGCGTTCCGACGGTGCCGCGACCGAGCTATTATCGCGAGCGGTTCCTGAACGGCATCCTCATCTTCCGCTACATGCCCAACACGCGCGGCGATCTGAGTTTCAAATACCGTGCCGTCCGCTGGCCGATCATCATCAAGTCGACCGCCGCGACCTGGGTCACGCTGTTCGTCGGCTGGGGACCGGGTGCGTGGAGCAACGCGGTCGACGGGTATTACGTGCGCGTGTTCGGGGAAACCGGGCTGATCGGCGTCGTGTTGTTCCTTGGCTGGATCGTGGTTTCACTGCGCGCGCTCAAGCAGAGGAGCATCGGCAAGTTCTCGCTCGTGATGCTCGTGGTGGCTGCGGTGTTCATCGACATCTTCAGTTCGTCGAAGGTGATGCCGATCCTCTGGGCGTTCCTCGCGCTGGAACATGCCGGTCATCCCTTCGCGTTCCGACAGGCGAAGGCGCTGTTCCGGCGTGGCAAGCGCCGGCTGCCGGCGCCACACCCTGCGCGTGTCGGTATGGCGGCAGGCGTGGGGCCGCAAGCTGGGCCGCAAGCGGGTCCGCGCGTGGGGGCGCCGTCCTACCGACCGAGCTGATCTGCAGGGCCGATCGATCGCGTGACGCGCGCCGGTGCGCCGAGCGCGACCGAGAAGGCGGGGATCGAGCGGGTCACGACCGAGCCCGCCCCGATCACCGCGCCTTCGCCGATCGTGACGCCGTCGAGGATCGACACGTTGTTGCCCAGCCAGCACCGGCGACCGATCGTGACGCCCTTGCGCGATACCGCGCCCGAGACGAAGCTGCCGTCCGGACCGGCCTCATGAGATTCCGCGGTGATGGTCAGGCCGGCGCCGATCTGGACGTCCTCGCCGATCACCACCGGACCGCCAAGACCGATGACGGCGTTCGGGCCGATATAGCTTCGTTTGCCGATCGTGAGGCTTGCCGCACGCCTGTTGAGGCCGCTGCGGCTCTGGATCCACACGCGTTCGCGCAACGTCACGCGGTCGCCGAGCGACAGCCCGTCCTTCGCGGCGCAGTCGACATAGCCATAGCCACCGATCGCGACGCCGCGACCGAGCCTCAGGCGACCGGGTTGGACGAACTGGATGCCGGGGCCGAGCAACAGGCCGCTCGGTCGCCGCAGCCGGACCAGGCTCCACATCAGGCCGCGCAGGAAGGGGATGCCGCCTTTCGCGACGAGATAGCCGATGTCGCCGGCATCGATGGCGTAGGTCCGCCCGGTAAGCTTTGCGATCACGTTTGCGATCATGCCGCGTCACTCCGTGTTGCCGACAGGACCTGCCGATAGACGGCCATCGTCCGTTGATAATAGCGCTCGGGCGAGAAGTCCTCGGCAGCGCGGGCGCGGCCCGCCAACCCCATCCGGCGCGCCATGTCAGGGGCGTCGGCAAAGCGCAGGATGCGGTCGATCAGCGCATCGCGGTCGCCGGGAGCGACGTGGAAACCGTCGATTCCATCGCGGACGGTCTCGGCGACCCCACCGATCGCCGATGCGATCACCGGGGTGCCGTGCGCCAGTGCCTCGATCGAGGTGAGCCCGAACGGCTCGGGCCCGAGCGACGGGACGACCGCGCACAAGGCGCCGTTCCTCGCGGTCGCCAACGCGGCACCGTCCAGATTGCCACGCCATTCGATATTGGCGAGGCCGGCAGCATGGGCACGCACCGCATCGCCGTCTGGACCTTCGCCTGCGAAGACGAAGCGGATGGCGGGCAGCGCGCGCGCCACGTCGACCAGCGGGAAGATGCCCTTGTAGCGTTCCAGCCGTCCGACGAAGAGCACATAGTCGCGCGACGTTTCCGCGGCCGCAGGCGGCAAGGTCACCGGATGATGGATCGTCTCGATGCGCTCGCCCGCCATGCCCATCTCGATCAGGCGATCGCGTTGATAGTCGCTGATCGACAGGTAGCGGGCGATGTCGCGCTTGTGACCGAGCATGTCCGACAACCGCATCTCCGCCATGTTCCAGAGCGACCGGGTCAGCGATCCCCCGGCGCAGCGATGCCGCACCACCTGCGTGTAGCGGCGATCGTGGCAGTCGGTGCAGACATGGCCGTCGCGGTAGAGCAGCGAGATCGGGCAGACCGCGCGATATTCGTGCATGGTCTGCACGATCGGAATGCCGCGCCGTGCGATCTCCGGCAGGATGGCGGGTGTCAGGCGCTTGAAATAGCTGTGGAGGTGGACGAGGTCGATCGCCTGTTCGTCGAGGACCAGACCGATCGCGCGCCGCGCGGCCGGCGAGTAGAGCGTCCGCAGCAGATCGGCCGAGCCGGTATCGCTGGTGGGCGGTGCAGGCGGGAAATAGCGTGCGTATTCACTCGGCCGGTTCGCTGGGTCGGCGCCGGCAAAAGGGATGACCTGGTGGCCGTGTGCCTTCAATATGTCCTCGAGACGGAACATCGCGACGTCCATCCCCCCGCGGACGTAATAATTCTGGCTGACGTTCAGGATGCGCAGCGGCCGATCGACCGGATCGAGCGTGGGGGAGGGGGCTGTAGCGGTCGTCATGGCGGCGTTCATACTGCGCCGATCAGCAGGCGGTACCACCGCACGGGGCGCAAATGGCGAAACGAGATCTTCGCATCGATCGCCCGTGCGACATCCTCGCGATCGAAAGCCTGGTTCCAGTACCGGTTGGTATGGCGCAAGGCGATGCCCATCGTCGACGCCTGGATATGGCGCCACCATCGCGGCGCGATGCCGCTGTCGAGCAAGGCATCCTGGAGCCGGGCCTGGCAGCGCAGGAAGCCCAGTTGGGTCTCCGGGCGCGAGGAAACGTTGGTATCGACGCGCGAGATCGCGAGCGGTGCCCGCAGCTGGACGAAGCGGTGATAGCGCGCGAGCCGCGTCATGAAGAAATAGTCTGCCGATGGATAATCCGCGGCGCGGTACCCGCCGAGCGCCCGGATCACCTCGGTACGGACGATGAGCCCCAGGCCACTTCCGGCGAGGCTCCCGAAGAACATATGCGCAGGGGGCAGGCGGCGCGTCTTGCCAAGTCCGAAGCGGAACAGGTTGCGCAGCTTTTCCGCGCGGGACAGCGGCGCAGCGGGGTCACCCACGCCAGCACGCTGGTCGAGAAACCGCAGCGAGCACGCGACCGCGTCGATCGCCGGATCGGCGGACAGCGTCCGGCGCATCGTCGCGACGAAGACAGGGTCGAGCAGGTCGTCGTCGTTGAGGATCGTGACCCATTCGCCGCGTGCGAGCGACAGGCTCCTGTTCCAGTTGCCGAACAGCCCGGCGTTGATGGCATTGCCGTAATAGCGAAAGGCGATGTCGCGGAGCCCGGGCAGCGCGGCGAGCAGCCGGTCCGCATCGGCCGATCCGGGATCGTCCTCGACGATGACCAGTTCGACGCCGTCGAGATCGGTCTGGGCCAGCACGCTCGCCACGGTCTCTTCGAGCAAGCCGGGGCGTCGATACGTCGGGATGGCGATCGTGAGCGTCGGTTTCGGGCCCCGAGGATCGATGCGCACCGTGCTTTCGAACAGGCATTCGCTGCTCAGTCCCGCGATCGGCGCATCGGGTTCGGGGCGCCAGACGAAACCGCCGTCGGCGTTCGGGGTGTCCCGGGTCATGTACGTGCGATCTCCCGCCAGGCCATCAATGGCCAGCGCCAGTTGTTGTAGGACAGCTGCACGATCCCCTGCCACAGGACGATCATCGTTATCCCCGCGCCGCTCCAGCCGAACAGCGTCGCTCCGATCGCCACGGCTATGCCCGACAGCAAAGCGGGGCGGAGGAACGGCACGTTGTTGGCTGTGGTGATGAAGAAGGCGGCGTTCGAGTGAAATCCCTCCAGGAAGAGCACCACCGCCAGCAAGGCCAAGGTCAATGGCGCGAGCAGAGCGATATGGCTGCCGATCAGCGCCAGAAACGCAGGAACGGCGAACAGGATGACGGCCGCACCGGTCAGAAAGATTGCCGTGTAGAGCGCCATCGCGCCACCGAACTGGCGTCGCAGTCCGGGCCCGTCATGCGCAACCCGCGCTGCGATCAGTCGTGGCATCGCGACCTGCATCGGCAGCTGGGCGGCTGCGCATAGCGCCATCAGCAGCTGCACCGACAAGGCATAGGCGCCGCCTGCGACCACCCCGACGAAGCTCGAAATGGCGAACAGGCTGAAGCGCGTCATCAGGAATCCGCCGATCGCAACCGCGCCCATGCGCCCGGCATTGGGCCAGATCATGCTCAGCACCTCGCGTACCGCACGCGGATCGGCGGGGCGATCGGCATGGTCGCCCAATATGCCGCGCAGGAACCGGTGTGCGACCAGTCGCGCGAAAACTTGCGTGACGATCAACGTCACGCACAGGGCAATCAACCCGCCTCCCGCCACCAGGACCAGTATTCCCAGGATCGAGAAGGTTGCGCGGTTGGCGATGATGAAGAGATAGTTCTGCTCCACCCGACCGGATCCCATGAGGACCGGACTGATCCACAGGAAGGCGAGCGTCAGGGCGATGCTCAGGCACAGGATCAGCCAGGCGATCTGGACGGATCCCGTGGGTACGCCACCTGCGCGCGCCAGCGTCGTGGCGTAGGGCAGGCCGAATGCGAGCAGGAGCACCAAGACGCCGATCGCCAGCAACCGATAGAAGCGATGGGCTGCAGCCACGGTTTCGGCAGCCAGACGGTAGTTGGGGGCCTGACCCTGCGGCACGACCTCGCCCAGTCCCGAGCGTTCGAGCTTCTTGGCGCCCGACAAGGCCAGCGCGATCGCCCGCGTGAAGCTTGGCTGAAATCCGAAATCGCAGACCATGGCGAGCGACTGCACCGCCACGAAGATGTACCAGATGCCGATCGTCGGGGCCGACAAACGCGTCACCATGAAGGGGACCAGCAGCAAGGCCGACCCGTATTGGACGATTTGTGCCGTGAGACCCACCGCGAGTGCGCGATGGCGAGAAGCCTGTCCAATCAACCAATGCATTCGATCGCCTAGCATCGGCAAGGTTACGGTCGCAAGACAGGCCGGCGGGTCATCGGTGCGGCCCCCATGCGGATCATCGATCGGAAGCGGGACTGCCCGCGGGCGAGCCCCGCCTCCTCAAATCACCGGGTTCTGCATCGGCACAGACGAATGCCGCGCCGTGTGGGCGCGCGTCCGCCCGCCGGTTCACCTCGGCTGGTGCGTCGTCGTCACTGGCTCGCGAACCGGCCGACCTCGACTTCGGCGATGCGGCGATACCGGTTGACGAACAGCTTTTGCGGATCGTGCCCGCGCGGGACGCGGTTGTCCTGGACACGGATATGCGCGAGCTGCTCCTCGGGCGTGGAACCGAGCTTTGTCGGCTGGCCGAGTATGATCGGGGTCGTCCGGTTCTCGGGCAGGAAGCGGTTTCCGGTCGCCGTCACGCGGCTGACATTATAGCTGAATTCGATCCCGGCCTTTGCGAAACTGCGAATGTCGTTGTCACGGATGACGACGCCGCCCGTATCCCCGCCCATCGCGACGCCGATCGGCGTGCCGCTGATCCTGTTGCGCTCGATCGTCAGGTTACGGGGTTCGCCGTGGATGCGATTGACGCGTACGCCCGCAATCTTGCAGTCGGCGATCACGTTGCGGGCGGCGACGCAGTCCGCAACGGTTTCCAGGAACACGCCGATGCTGCATCCGCGGATCTGGTTGTCGGTGATCGTCGCGCGATGCGACGTGGCGACCGTGGAATGGCCGGCAGTGTCGTCGCCATACACGTCGATCGCATTGTCGTAGCAGTCGTTGATCCGGTTGCCGACGATCTCGACACCATCGAACTGCGAGCATTGGATGCCGATGAAGCTGGTCCGCTCGACCAGGTTGTTGGCGATACGCAGGTTGCGCGATAGGGACTCGATCGATCCCTGCAGCATGATGCCCTGGCCGACGGCATCGCGAACGTTCAGATTCTCGACCGTCACGTCGACGCAGCGCCCCTTCCAGCCGAGCAGCACAGCGGCACCGCCGAACCCGTCGCGAAACTGTCCCTGGCCCTGGCGGCTGCCGTCTATCGTGAAGCCGCGGAGTACGGCGCGGCTGATCTCGCCCTTGCTGGCGATGATCCGCGCGTAGCTGCCGGGGCCCAACTGCGCGTCGGCCAGCTTCAGGATACACCGCGCGCGATCCGTCCCTTCGAGCGTCACGCCCGATCGCAACGTCAAGGCGCTGCCGCCATCGCCGTCGTCCGAGGGACGATAGCGCAGCAGGTATGTGCCCGGATCGAGCGTCACCACGCCCCCGCCGGCCTTCGCGGCCGCATCGATCGCACGCTGGATCGCCGGCGCATCGTCGGTGACCCCGTCACCCCGCGCACCGAAAGCCCGGACGCTACCGGCGCCGCTCCCGGTGTCGTTCGACTTCGAGGTCTGCCCACACGCTGCGGATGCCATGGCCAGCAACGTGCCGCCCATCATCCATCGCCGATCGATACCATCTCGCAATATCTGTCTCCTGCCAGCGGCGTTGTCGGCTCGCTATGGTGTCTCGTCGCACCGCTTCGCGACGATGCCGTAGTGCGTCGTTCGCAGGCGCCGCATCGGCACGCACCCGATCGCCGGAGCGCAGGACCAACGCCTGTGATCCGGCATATGGGTTCACCGCCGATCCGGTTTATCGTTCCGCGCGACGCAAGACTGAAAGCGTCTTTGACGCGAAAGGGCGTTGCAGACAAGCGCGATGCTCGATCGGTTCGAAGCTTGTCGCGTCGGATATGGCCAACGCATGCCAAAATCCTTGTCGATATGCCGATCTCGGCAAGTATAACGGTGGCACGAAATTCGATCTAAAACACATATATTTCCGTATAAGAGATAAAGCAGAAAAATAAACCGAGCGCGCTCTATGTGTATGCCAGGTAATATATGCGCTTAGTTCGATAATAGATATTTATACTTCTATTTGGTGATGGATCAACTGCGCAACCATATGCCGCTACGGCAGGTGATTGCGTTGCGGCATGCTATCCGATACTGCCGCCCGGCAAACGGGAGTGCGACGATGGTCGAGGCTGTAGATCAATACCATAAACACGTTCGGAGCGACGTGTTCGACATCGTTCCGGAGCCGGCCGGACGTGTTCTCGATCTCGGGGGCGGGGTCGGTGCGACCGGCGCCGCACTGAAGCGTACGCGCGGCGCGACGTTCGTGGTGGTGGCCGATCTGGTCGCTGGAGATACCGCAGACGGCGTCGACGTGGCGGTCAGCGGGAACCTCGAAGACCCGACCTTCCTGCGCAAGCTTCTCGAAGACCATGGACCGTTCGACACGATCCTGTGCCTCGACGTGCTCGAGCATCTGCGGGATCCGTGGTCGACGGTCGAGGAACTCCACAAGGGCCTGGCACTCAACGGGGTCGTCGTCGCGAGCATTCCGAACGTCAATCATCACAGCCTGGTGCTGCCGTTGGTTCTTCGCGGTCGGTATGAACTGCAGGATGCAGGGCTGCTCGATCGTACGCATCTGCGCTGGTTCACCAAGGCCAGTGCGGTCGAGATGATGACGAAATCGGGGCTGAAGCTCGAAACCGTCGGTGGGTATCTCGGCAGGAAAAAGGGCCTGCTCAATGCGCTGAGCTTCGGCATGCTGGGCCGGTTCATGATCATGCAATATCTGGTGCGGGTGCGTCGGGTCGCATAGTCGTCGAGGGCGAACGGCGCGCTGCGAACCCGAGCTGCTCGCCCGATTGCTCCTTGCCGAGTGCAGGGCTATGTCGCCTGCCCATGTCTTGCGTTCAATTGATCCGCCCCAGGCGCCACGGTGATACCCGCGGCTGGTTTACCGAAACCTACAACGTCGAGGCGTTCGCCAAGCTGGGCATCACCTGCACCTTCGTGCAGGACAATCACTCGCTGTCCGTCCCCGCCTTCACCTTGCGCGGGCTGCATTTCCAGACTCCCCCGCGCGGGCAGGACAAGCTGGTGCGGTGCATCCGCGGCCGGATCTTCGATGTCGCAGTCGATATCCGCAACGGCTCGCCGACCTATGGGCAGTGGGTCGGCGCCGAATTGTCCGCAGAGAATGGCCACCAGCTCTTCATCCCGATCGGCTTCGCGCACGGCTTCGTGACGCTCGAGCCCGATTGCGAAGTGACGTATAAATGCTCCGACACCTACGCGCCCGATGCCGATGGCGGTATCCGCTGGGATGACCCCGCGATCGGCACGGGAGGCATCGACTGGCCGATGCCGGCCGGCACCGCCCCCGAACTGAGCGCGAAAGACCAGGTTCAGCCGCTACTCGCCGATTTCGACAGCCCATTCCCCTATGACGGCCGCCCGCTCGGCCCGCTCGTCTGAAGGACAGACCCATGCGTATCTTCGTCACCGGCGGGGCCGGCTTCATCGGTTCGGCCCTCGTCCGGCACCTGATCGAGAACACCGACCATGAGGTCCTCAACTTCGACAAGCTGACCTATGCCGGCACATTGTCGACCGTCGAGCGCGTCGCAAGCTCGAACCGCTACCGCTTCGTCCAGGGCGACATCTGCGACGCGGACGCCGTCAAGGCCGCGATCGCCGAGTTCAAGCCAGAGATCGTCACGCATCTCGCGGCCGAAAGCCATGTCGATCGCTCGATCGACGGCCCCGGCGCGTTCGTCCAGACCAACGTCGTCGGCACCTTCACGATGCTGAGCGAAGCGCGCGCCTATTGGCTCGGGCTCGACGACGAGGCGAAGGCGGCGTTCCGCTTCCATCATATCTCGACCGACGAGGTGTACGGGTCGCTCGGCGATACCGGACTGTTCACCGAAGAGACGCCGTACGATCCGCGCTCGCCCTATTCGGCGTCGAAGGCAGGCTCGGACCACCTCGTCAGCGCATGGGGTCACACCTTCGGCCTGCCGGTGCTGATCACCAACTGCTCGAACAATTACGGGCCGTATCACTTCCCCGAAAAGCTGATCCCGCTGATGATCGTCAAGGCGCTCGCCGGTGCCGACCTGCCGGTCTACGGCAAGGGCGATCAGGTCCGTGACTGGCTGTTCGTCGAGGATCATGTCCGCGCACTGCACGCGGTGTTCGAAAAGGGTGAGCCCGGCCGGACCTATAATGTCGGTGGCAACAACGAGAAGCAGAACCTCGAGGTCGTGAAGACCGTCTGCGCGATCCTCGATCGGCTGCGCCCGCGCGCCGATGGCCAATCCTACGCGACGCAGATCACCTATGTCGCCGACCGGCCCGGCCACGACAAGCGCTATGCGATCGACGCGAGCCGGATCAAGGACGAGCTCGGCTGGGAGCCGGCCGAGACGTTCGAGACCGGCATCGAGAAGACCGTCGCCTGGTATCTCGACAACCAGGATTGGTGGCAGGCGATCGTCGCCGAGCACAAGGCCGACCAGCGCCGCGGGCTGTCGGTATGAGCGATGGGGTGAAACACGTCCTCGTCACCGGCGGGAACGGCCAGCTCGGCACCGAACTGAAGCGCTATGCCTGGCCCGAGGGCTGGGCGGTCACCGCGATCGATATCGACGAACTCGATCTGCGCGACACCGCCGCGATCGCGGCCATGGTCGCGTCCGAGTCATGGGCCGCGGTGATCTCGGCCGGCGCCTATACCGCGGTCGACAAGGCCGAGAGCGACATTGTCACCGCCTGGGCGGTGAACGCAATGGCGCCCGCGGCGTTTGCGGAGGCGTGCGCTAAGGCCGGTATCCCGATCGTCCAGGTCTCGACCGACTACGTCTTCGACGGCGCGCGCGATGGCGCCTGGGACGTAACCGACCCGGTCGCACCGCTCGGCGTCTATGGCGCGTCCAAGCTCGGGGGCGAGCTCGCTGTCCGCACCTCGGGCGCACGCCACGCGATCGTCCGGACCGCCTGGGTGGTCAGCGCACACGGCAACAACTTCATCAAGACGATGCTCCGCGTCGGCGCGACCAATCCGACGTTGCGCGTGGTCGACGACCAGCATGGTAGCCCGACGTCCGCGACCGATCTCGCAGCTGCATTGGCGAAGATCACGATGCGCCTCGTCGAGGATTCTGCTGCCCCAACAGGCACCTATCATTTCAGCAACGCCGGCGCAGTCACCTGGGCAGGCTTTGCCCGCGAGATCTTCGCGCAGAGCGCTGCACGTGGAGGGGCCAGCGCCGAAGTACAGGGCATCACCACCGCCGAATATCCGACACCGGCGACGCGCCCCGCCAATTCACTGCTCAGCCACGACGCGATCACGCGCGACTACGGCATCCATCCGCCGGCGTGGCAGACCGCGCTCGGCAACATCCTCGACGAATTGCTCGGGGCCCCCAAGAAGGACATCTCCCAATGAAGGGTATCATTCTCGCAGGCGGCTCGGGCACGCGGCTTCATCCGGCGACGCTCGCCGTGAACAAGCAGCTGCTGCCGGTCTACGACAAGCCGATGATCTATTACCCGCTGTCGGTGCTGATGCTCGCCGGCATCCGCGACATCCTGATCATCTCGAGCCCCGAATATATCGACAATTATCGTCGGCTGTTCGAGGATGGGTCGGCGTTCGGCCTCGCCATCTCCTATGCCGAACAGCCCAAGCCCGAGGGCCTAGCCCAGGCCTTCACGATCGGCGCGGACTTCATCGGCGACGACGACGTCGCGCTGGTGCTCGGCGACAACATCTTCTTCGGCGCACACCTGACCGATCTGCTGGCGAGCGCGGTCGCGCGCAAGGGCGGCGCCACGGTGTTCAGCTACCGCGTCGAGGATCCCGAGCGCTACGGCGTGGTCGAGTTCGGTGAAGGCGGAAAGGCGATCAGCCTCGAGGAAAAGCCGGCAAAGCCCAAGTCGCACCATGCGGTCACCGGCCTGTATTTCTACGACAACCGCGTCGTGCAATTTGCCCGCGACCTCAAGCCGTCGCCGCGCGGCGAACTCGAGATCACCGATCTCAACCGCCTCTACATGGACGCTGGCGACCTGTTCGTCGAACAGATGGGCCGCGGCTATGCCTGGCTCGACACCGGCACGCATGACAGCCTGCTGGAGGCCTCGGAGTTCGTCCGCACGCTCCAGAACCGCCAGGGCATCCAGGTCGCCTGCCTGGAGGAGATCGCCTACCAGCAGGGCTTCATCACGATCGACCAGGCCCGCGCGGCCGGCGAGCGCTTCAGCAAGACCGCCTATGGCCGCGCGATCCTCAACGCCATTACGGAGTAAGGGCGCACGGGGCGATCCCGCGAGGTTTTGTTAGTTGTGAAACGCCCCCGATCTGCCGAAATCATCGGCGGATCGGGGGCGTTTCAACACAAGATCACGATAAGCCCCCGGGATCAGAAGCCGATGCTGGCGGATAGCTTGAAGCTGCTGTCTTCGCCCTGGCTGCCGATCAGGCCGGCGTAGCTCGACGTGATCCGGATGTTCGCGGCCGGTGCCCAGACGAGGTCGAGCCCGGCGGTCATCGCATCGCGCGACAGCGGTGCGCCGGCGATGTCGAACGTCGTGGCGGCGGTCGCGAACCGCGCCGCGCTGGTCGGTGCGCTGCCGTCGATGCGGCGCTGCCACGCGGTCACGCCGCGGGCCGACAGACCCTCGACGATCGGCGTGTCGAACCGCAGGCCGGCGGTCGCGAAGGCGAAGGACTCGGTCCGCTTGGCGACAGTCAATGCGGTCGCGCCACCCGTCTCGGTGAACCCGTCGGTGTGGATCCGGAACGCCTGGAGTCCGCCGAACGGCTGGAGAGTGCCTCCGCCGAGCGGCAGCGCATAGCCTGCTTCGGCAAAGCTGTGCGCGCTGTTGCCGTCATAGTCGCCCTGCAGGCGATCGGCAAACCCGGGGAACGCCACGAACCGGTCGGTGCGCGCGTTCGACCAGGCATAGCCGAGCCCGGCACGGATGCGGATCGCGCCATAGGCACCCCCCGCATAGCCGAGCAGATGCACCGTCTTCGCCTTCGCATCGCTGGCGCGCGCGTCGATCGACGCCTTGGTGCGCGTATAGCCTCCGGCGATGCCGACGCGGCCGGCATCCGCGCCGGCCAGATCGATATCGAATCCGCCGACGCCACCCAGCGTGGTGCGATCGACTGCGCCGGCATTGCGGCCGCCATCGTCGTCGCCGCTGTTGGCGAGCAGCGTGCCCCACAGGCCGCTCGGCTGGTCCGCCAGCGTGCGCGCCAGGACGGTGCCCTGGACGAACTGCGCATCGCGGACCATCGCGGTCCGCAACGAGGCGTGGACCTCGCCCGACAGCAGGTCGAATGCGCGTGTGACGGTCGCGTTGTCGGGGATCAACGTCAGCGCGCTATAGGCAGCGTTGCCGGTGCCCAGCGCGGCGAAGGCAGGGGCCACCGCACGCTGGTTGGCCGTGCCGGTACCAGCCAGTGCGACCAGGCCGGCCCCGCTGCGGGCGACGTCGGCGAACAGCGTCGTGCCGGTATTGGCGAGACGGACCTCGGTGCCGGCGACCGTGCCGATCGGCTGGATGACGGTATAGCTGCCCGAAATCCCGCCTGCCGCGGTCAGCACGGTGTAGCGGGTGCCGATCCCGCCGGCGGTACCCGACAGCGCCAGTTGCGCGCCGGGCTGCAGCGTCGCGGTGCCACCGACCGCGATCAGGTCGGACCGACCCGCCGCGTCGATCTCGGCCGCATAGGTCGACCCCGCCTGCTGGACGAGATTGCCCGCGATCACGATCGTACCGATGCTGTTGCCCGGTGCGATCGTCCCGCCGCTGGCGATCGTCGCGCTGGCGATCCTGCCATTGCCCCCGAGCGTGCCGCCCGACTGGACCGTCACCGCGGACGGCAGCGTGCCGGCAAGCGTGAGGCGACCGCCCTGGACACTGGTCGCGCCGGTAAAGCCGAGCTGGTTGCCGATCGTCAGATTGCCGGTGCCTGCCTTTACCAGCGTGCCCGTACCGGTCAGCGTCGCGGTGAAGGCGCCGTTGCTAGCCTGGTCGATACGCAGCGTGCCGGCATTGGCGATCCCGCCGGTGAGCGTGGTCGTGGTGCCCGTCAGCGTCGCGCCTGCGGCGATGCCGGTGCCGTTCGCGAAGCTCGACGCGGTGCCCAGCGTCCAGTTGCCCGAGGCGACGTTCAGCCGCTCGAAATTGACCGCGCCGGCAAAGCTGCCGGTTCCCGTTCCGCCCAGGATCACCTGGTCGGTGCCTGCGCCGCCATCGACGCGGCCGACGATCGTCGAGCCCGGCATCAGCGTGAGCGTGTCGTTGCCCGCCCCCATGTCGATCGCGATGCCGTTGGCGCCGACGATCCGCCCGGCATTGACGATCAGGTCGTCGCCAAGCCCCAGCGCGATCGCCGCGCCGCTTGTGCTCTCGATCGTGCCGGCGTTGCGGATCGACAGCGCCGATACGGTCGAGGCGATCGTCGCCGCGTTGCCACTGGTCAACGTCGCGCCCGTCGCCACGTCATAGGTCGTGCTGCCCAGCGTACCGGTCAGCGCGAGCGTGCCCCCGGTCACGTTGGTCGCACCGGTATAGGTTTGCGTGCCCAGCGTGAGCGTGCCGGTGCCGGCCTTCGTGACGCTGCCGCTGCCGGTGATCGTACCGGTAAAGCCGCTGTCGACGGACTGGTCGAACACCAGCGCACCGGCATTGGCGAAGGCGCCGTTCAACACCGCGCCGCTGCCGATCGCGGTCGCGCCCGCGGCGATGGTGGTGCCGCCCGCATAGGTCTGTGCGCCGGTCAGCGTCCAGGTGCCGGCGTTCACCGCCAGCGTCGCGAAGTTGGTCGCGCCGGTAAAGCTGCCGGCACCGCTACGCTGCAGGATCACGGCATTCGTACCGTCGCCGCCATCGATCACGCCGCTGATCCCGGTGGTCGCGCCGGTCTGGACGAAGACGTCGTCGCCTTCGCCAAACGCCAGGTCGCCGGCCAGCGTGCCACCATCGGCGGTATAGCTGGACATGCTGTAACCGGGGTAGCTGCCGAGATAGACGTCGCCGACGATCGTACCGCGGTTGACGACGGTGCTGCCGTAGGCGGTGATCGCCTGCGATGCGCCACGGATGACGCCGCTGCTATCGTTGAGGATGTCGGCCCCCTCGTAGAAGACCAACGCGGTATCCTGGCGGCTTTCGATCAGCCCGGTGTTGATGATCTGGCTGGGGGCGTAATAGGCGCCCGCGATCGCCGTGCCGTCGGTGATTATGCTGCCGCTGTTCTGGACGGATTGTGCACCGACCACGCCGTAGGTCTGCGCGCCGATCGCGCCCAGAATGGTGCCGGAATTGACGACCGTCGGCGCGCTGATGCCGTAGGACGGACCCGCGAGGTTGATCGTCCCCGAATTGACGACGGCGCCGTTCCCGACGATCGCCAGCGGCGCGTAATAGTAATAATAGTCGGACGCGAAGCCCGTGACGTTGATCGTCCCGGCATTCTCGAACCGGCCTTCGCCCGCGTTCACCGCAGAGATCTGGCTATAATAATACCCATCGCCGGTGGTGGAGGCCGTCAGCGTACCGCGGCTGATCACGTCGAGCGCATTCGCCGCCGCATCCGGATCGCCGATCCGTTGCGCGACGGTCGGCGCGGTCATGTCGATCAGCGTCCGGTCCGCCGCGGTGATGTCCGCGGTCAGATCGACCTTGCCGACGCCCGACAGCGTCAGCGTATTCGCCAGCGGGCTTGCTGCGGTCAGCGTCAGCGCCGCTTCGTTCGCCAGCTCGTAACCGACCCCCTCGAAGCCGGTCGGCCGTGCGATCTGCGTCGTCGCGTCGGCACCGACGCGGTAGACGATGCTGTCATAGCCGTCGCCGGCATCGACTCCCCCGGTCGCACCGCCCAAGGCGCGCTCGGCCGGCTGCACCAGGTCGGTGACGAACAGGTCGTCCCCTCCGCCGAGCCGGACTGCGCCGTTCGCCACGCCGCCTGTATCGACGAAAACGTCGGGCGACTGGTCGTAGCTCGATCCGCTCGCGAAGTTCACACCGCCGTTGATCGTCCCGGCGTTCAGCACGATGCTGTTATAGCCGTTGCGCGCGCTGATCCCGGTCGCGCCGGTGATCGTCCCGCCCGCCTGGTTGTCGACGATACCGTAATAGGTGATGTCGACGCCCGTTCCGGTGCCCGTGGCTCCGCCCATTATCGTGCCGGTATTGACGAAGCGCCCGAAGGACAGCGACACGCCGCTGGTCGCGCCTTCGATCAGGCCGCTGTTGCTCGACGGCGTGGCATTCGACTGCGAACTGCTGATGATCGCGCCGATGTTGCCGGTCGAGCGGATCGTGCCGCTGTTCACCAGCGGCCCCGAATAGACCAGCGCGCCGAAGCCCGATGCGGTGATCGTGCCGGTGTTGGTCAGCGCGGTCCCGTCATAGTTGGTGACGCTGACGCCGCTGCCACCAAGCGCGGTGATCGTGCCGCTGTTTGTCAGGGCGCCGAGATTGACCGACACGGCCGAACCATAGCTGTTGGCGAGGTTCGCGGTGATCGATCCGGTGTTCACCACCGACAAAGTGCCGGGATAGCCGGCGGACGTGATGATCGCCTGACCCGTGGTCGCCAGCGTCGCGTCGTTGACGAGTGTTCCGGTGCCGGTCGCCGACACGCCGTTGGGCAATTGGATGCCATTGGCGAGCGTCACCGTGGCGTCGGTGAGGTCGAGCCCGAGCCGCTCGAAACTGGCGGGGATCGTACCGGCGCCGAGCGTCGCGTCACCGTCGATCGACAGGTCGAGCGTATCGATCCCGGACCCTGCGTCGATGGTACCGCTGACGCCGGCGATCCGGCCAGCGGCGATGTCGAACCGTGCGGCGACGGTGTCGTTGCTCGCGCCGAGCAACAGGTCGCCGTTGATGGTGCCGGCGGTGATGTCGACCATGCCGTATTGGTTGGCGGTGCCGGTCGACACGACCGATCCGTTGATCGTGCCGGCATTGGTCAGGCTGAGGACGCCAGCGCGGATCGCGACCGGGCCGGCGCTGCCGATCGTCGCGCCCGCGGCATTGGTCAGCGTCAGGCTGTTGCCTACCTCGATTGCGCTGCCGCTGCCCGCATTCACGATCGAGCCGCTATTCTGGATGAAGGCGTATCCCGGCGTCGTGAACGTGGCGGCGCTGCCGTTCGACACGATCTGCCCGCTATTGGCGATCGAGACATATTGTGCGGCGTTGGTGTTTGCCCCGATCGCGGAACCCGAACCGCCATCGATCGAGCCGGTGTTGGCGATCGACTGGATCACCGCGGAGATGCCGCCATTGATCGCGCCGGAATTGGTGATGACGGTGCCCGGCGCGAAACCGGTCGGGGTGCTTGTGATGATGCCCCCATTGATCGTTCCTGCGTTGACGATCGTCCGCGACACGCCGGAAATCCCGCCGATCGTGCCCCCGGCCTGATTGGTGATCTGCGTGAAATAAGCCCCGGTATCGGCGACCAGCGCTGCGCCGGCGCTGCCGCTCAGCGTGCCCGCGTTGACGATCGTCGCGGTAAGCGTACCCGCACTATTGTTGGGATTGGCTTGCAACCGGATTGCCGAACTCCCGCTGACCACGCCGGCTGCGTCGACGCCGATCGCAGTCGCGTTCGAGGGGTAGACATAGCCGTAAGGGCTCCCACACACGGTGACGGTCGCGCCAGCATAGGGATCGCACGGGCCCAGATAGCCGTAATAGGAGCTGTCGTTCGTGACGCTGATGCCTGGCCGGTTTCCACCGACGACGCTGCCCCCGATCGTCAGCGTCGAACTACTACCGGAGGTCGCGATGCCCGCCCCGTTGCTGCCGGCGAATACGGTCGCACCCGGCTGGACGACGACGCGGGTGCCGCTGGTCGGAACGTTCAGGCCGTCGCTATCGACGCCGCTGCAGTTGGTGGTTCCGTTGACGCTGGTCGGATCGGGCGCGCACTGCGCGGAGGCGGGAGAGGCGCCTGCGACGATCGCGAGGACGCTGCTGCCGAGCGCGAACGACACCAAGCGCGACCGCATCGGCCACGGCGCAAGCTTACCAACCATTTGAAACCCCCCGGTACATACAACGCGATACGCGTCGTTGTCGGTCTGCTACCACCACCCCGATCAAGACGTCGACCAAAATAATATCGGTTATGATACGATCGCATCGGGAAGCCGCTTATGCTGCTCGCTGCCGACTTCTCAGTCCGTCGAACATGCCAAAAGCCGATCGACGCCAAAGGAAAGATGCGGCGTCGGACCAAGGCGCAGCATTTCCCCGGGCGATAGAAAATCGTTTTCGCATTCTTTAGATGACACGCGTTCGAGCGGTCTGCAGCAGCGGTTGAAAACGTCTTTCGCAATCCAACCCGTTTTCGATCCAGTCGATTGCAGTTGGTTATGCAACAAGAATAATTGTAAATTTCCATGGCTTGCTCTTGGGCGGTGTCCGGCATAGTTCGCCGGTTCGCGCAATATGTAAGCTGGCCTGGCCGCAGCTCCTGACGAAGAGATGGCTAGAGCCGAGGGCTGGTATGGGGTGGCTTGTGTTGCTGCACGGTGTTCATGGAAGATCGACGCGCGCGAACCACACGAGCGTTCGATTGCTGAAACCGCTTCTGATGGTGGCGACGGCATCGTATTTCGTGCCGCTTGTTTCACCCTTGCTAGCGTCCGACACCCTCTCTCTGGACCTCCCGAGTACCGTAAATACTCAGCTTACCTCGTTGATTGCCGCCATCGTTGCGCTGCTCGTCTTTCGCCGGGTGACGATCTACCCGGGTGCTCGGGCGTTCGGGTTCATATTGCCGGCCTTTTCGACGACCTTCGGTGTCGCCGCGGCCGCGCTGCTGGTGTCGCGCATCAGCTACAGCGGCTCGATGCTGCTCGCCGGCTATCTCGCGTCGGTGGGCGTCACGTTCCTGCTCGGCTATTTCAACCAGCATGCCGAACCCACGCGGATGTACTATGTCCCGGCCGGCAAGACCGGCATCGTCAACGACGCCCCCGACGTCGACTGGGTCAGAATGATCGAACCGGTCGTCCCGGACGATCCCCATGCCGCGATCGTCGTCGATCTCCGCTCGAGCCACTCGCCCGAGTGGGAGCGAATGCTGGCGCAGGCCGCGCTCGCCGGGATACCCGTCTATCACACCAAGCAATTGCGTGAATCGCTGACCGGGCGCGTCCAGATCGAGCATCTGTCGGAGAACAGCTTCGGGTCGTTGTTGCCGGCACTCGGCTATCGCGGGGTCAAGCGGACGATCGACATCGTCGCGAGCATCGTGCTGTTGCCGATCCTGATACTGCCGCTGATCGTCGTGGCGCTTCTGGTACGGGCAAGCTCGCCTGGGCCGATCCTGTTCCGCCAGCGCCGGATGGGGTATCGCGGCATACCCTTCGACATGATCAAATTCCGGACGATGGTGGAGCAGGCGACGACGATCGACGACGCCGCGGCACGCCACTCGGCGATGACCCGCGATGGCGACGATCGCGTCACCGATATCGGGCGCTTCCTGCGGCGTTCGCGGATCGACGAACTGCCGCAGATCATCAACATCCTGCGGGGCGAGATGAGCTGGATCGGGCCGCGCCCCGAGGCCGTGACGCTATCGACCTGGTACGAGAGCGAGCTGCCCTTTTATGCCTATCGCCATATCGTCCGGCCGGGGATCACGGGCTGGGCGCAGGTCAACCAGGGGCACGTCGCCGGGCTCGACGACGTTCACGTCAAGCTCCACTATGATTTCTATTACATCAAGTTCTTCTCGTCGTGGCTCGATCTGCTGATCGCGCTTCGCACCGTCGGGATCATGGTGACCGGGTTCGGCGCGAAATAGTGGCCACGCAGGCGCTAGCGCAAGAAGACGTCGGGGACTGCCGACTGCTTCAATGGTTGTTTGTGCCCCGGGCCATGTCTTGGACGATCCGGGCGATTCGAGCGGCCGCCCGTCCGTCGCCATAGGGATTGTGCGCGAAGCTCATAGCGTCATAAGCCGAAACGTCGTCTAGAAGCGTGTTTGCGGTCGCGACGATCAGGTCGGTGTCGGTTCCTACTAGGCGGACGGTTCCCGCCTCGACCGCTTCCGGCCGCTCGGTCGTTTCGCGCATTACCAACACCGGCTTGCCGAGCGACGGCGCTTCCTCCTGGACACCGCCCGAATCCGTTAGGATGAGATGCGACCGGTTCATCAGATAGACAAACGGTAGATAATCCTGTGGCTCAAGCAAATGGACGTTGCCGAGGTCGCCTAGCGTGTCGGAAACCGGGCCCTTGACGTTAGGGTTGAGATGCACCGGATAGACGATCTCGACATCGTCGCGCGCGGCGAGGCGGGCGAGCGCTGCGCAAATCCGATTGAACCCGTCACCGAAGCTTTCCCGGCGGTGCCCCGTCACCAAGATAATGCGCTTGGTGGGATCGAGCGCGAACCTGTTCGCCAGATCGCGCTCCAGCGTTGCGTCGGCACCAATGAGGGAGACCGCCTGCTGAAGCGCGTCGATCACGGTGTTGCCGGTAACATGAATATTGTCGACCGCCACATTCTCGGCGACCAGGTTCGCACGCGAACGTTCGGTAGGAGCGAAATGGAGCGAGGCAATCGCACCAGCGACCTTGCGGTTTACCTCCTCGGGCCAGGGGGACAGGATATTTCCCGTGCGCAGGCCCGCCTCTACATGGCCGACAGGGATGCGCTGGTAATAGGCCGCAAGCGTGGCCGCGAGCGTGGTGGTGGTATCGCCATGGACCAGCACAAGGTCGGGTCGGAAATCGAGCAGGATCGGTTTCAGGCCGTGCAACACGTTGGCAGTGATATCGGTCAAGTCCTGACCGGGTTTCATCAAGTCGAGATCATAGTCGGGTCGGATGTCGAACAGTCCAAGAACCTGGTCGAGCATCTCGCGGTGTTGGGCGGTGACACACACGCGCGCCTCTACGCCGTCCGCACCGGCCAGCGCGTTGACGACGGGGGCCATCTTGATGGCCTCCGGACGGGTTCCGAATACTGAAAGAACGCGCATCGGGTGAGATCCTTGATTGCGTGACCGGCCTTAGCCGATGAATGTCAGAGTTATTCGCGTAACGATCGCGGCGCTTACCAGTGCGATCAGCAGGGGCCCCCAGCGAAACCGGCGATAAGAAGTCGGCTGCAGGCGGGGATGTCGCATATCGTACCTGCGCAGGCGGCGCTGGACGCTGCGTTGCCGCGCGAAATGCCGTCGTTCATTGTCCTCCAAGGCGCGGTCGTGCCGTTCGCGCGCGTCCGGATCGGACAGGCAGCGATAGGCTTCCTGAACGTCGGCCAGACGGTTCGTAAGGTCGCTGACGGTCGGCGCATGATCTGGATGATGATGCCGGACCAGCCGGACGAACGCCGCGCGGATGTCGGCGGGCGTCGCCTCGCGAACGACGCCGAGCACCTGATAGAAATCGCGTTGTGTCATGGCATGCGTTGCGCCGCTACGAGCGCCTGCATCGCCGCGATCCGCCGACCGGCGGAATCGTGCGCGGCGAACAGACCGAGATCGTTGCCGAGCCGCGCGAGCACGGCCGCTCCCCTGACCGGATCGAAACCGGCGTCGATCATCAGTGCGCCGGCCAAAGTGTCGGCGTCGCGTTCGGCTTGGCGCACGATCCGGCCACTGGTCCCAAGGGTATGGCCGAGGCCATGCTTAACGCTGTCGCTGCGCATGAGGGTCGCGTGGCGCAGGATGTTGTGCGCCATTTCGTGCGCGACGACGAAGGCAAGCTCGTCGTCGTCGCGCATCCTCGCAACCAGTCCGGTGGTAAGAAAGACATGCCGTCCGTCCGCATAGGCGTTGCGCTGTCTCGAACGCGCCAAGTGGACATACGACGGGCAGCCGGACACGGGCGTGACTCGAACGGTGGATACGACGCCCCGCCGCAGCAGCGTTATCGTGAAGGGGGCGGTCTTGGCGGCGAGCGGATCGGCGATCGCATCGGCACGGGCATGCGCGATACGCGCATCGAAGCGTGCGGGCAGGTCGACTTCAGGTGGCAGCGCAGTGCCGTCGATCGCGAGCAGCACGTCGCCGGGCTCTACGATCCCGGCCGTTGGGCCGGCTGGCACGACGACGATGACGCCCGGTCCGCGGTCGAGTGCATAGCCCGTCACCAGCCCGGCACGGTCGCCCGGCTCGAATTGCGACAGATGCTGCAGCACGAGCCCGAGCGTGGGTTCGGTCACTTCGCACCATTTGCTGCCGGCTACCGCGAGACGAAATGCGATGTCCGCGACCCGGCCATCCTCTTCGCGACCAGGCAGAGCGGTCGTGACCGGTACGACGCGCGCAGCGGTGCTGCTCTCAGCTTGCAGCTTGCCGGTCGTGGCCATCGAACCCGTCGAACCGAGCATGATCTGTGCCAGCAAACCGAATGCAAGCAGAGCGTCAGCCATAGCTGTCGGCCGATCGTTGGGGGCGTGGACAGATCATAAAAAAGGCTCGGAATGGCATACCATCCGAGCCGTTTCTATACCGATGACCAGAAGGCTTACGGGCTGTTGGGCGAATCGTCCGAATCTGCAGCGACATAGATGCCGAGGCCGATCGCGACGACTGCGAGCGCAGCAATCAGGAAGCCGCCACCGGCAAGTGCGTTATCGCCATCGACCGACTCGGTCGCAGGCTGGGTCAGCGGCGTGGCAACGGGTGCCGCGGCTGCGATGGTTGGCGCTGCGACGAGCGAAAGCGCCGCCATAGCCGTATAAAGACTCTTCAATTTCACGCCGTCATCCCCTTTTTAGGATCCAGAGAACCTAATATCGCGAACGGCATAAACCGGAATAGGTTGCATTGTCACGAAAAATCACCGCGACATCACGGTATTGGAAATCTTCGACACGCAACCGCGTAACCCGGGACTTCCGTAACCAAGTTCCCATCCGCCTCCACCGAGGTAAAACGACCGCCTCGTCGCCACCTCGACAGTATTCGGCGTAGGTTTGCGCCAATCGATTCTGCCCGTCCGCGGCCTCAGAGTCCGTGATACTCGCGGTACCATTGTACGAAACGCGGCACGCCGTCGGCGATGGTGGTGCGCGGCGCGAAACCCAGGTCGCGCTGGATCGCGCTGATGTCGGCGAAGGTATCGCGGACGTCGCCGGGCTGCATCGGCAGCAGACGGCGCTCGGCGGGACGACCGCAGGCCTGCTCGATCAGCGAGATCATCTCGCCGAGATCTTCCGACTGGCTGTTGCCGATATTGTAGATGCGGTGCGGGCTGACGCTGCCGCCTGCCTTGAGCGCGCCGTCGTCGGCGGGCGGGTTGTCCACGCAGGCGACGATACCGGCGACGATGTCGTCGATATAGGTGAAGTCGCGGCGCATCCGGCCCTCGCCGAACACGTCGATCGGTCGGCCCTCGAAGATCGCTTTGGTAAACAGCCACATCGCCATGTCGGGACGACCCCAAGGGCCATAGACGGTGAAGAAGCGCAGCCCGGTCAGCGGGATCCGGTACAGATGTGCATAGGTCTCGCTCATCAGCTCGTCCGCCTTCTTGGTGGCGGCATAGAGCGACAGCGGCTGGTCGACGCGGTCCTCGACGCGGAACGGCAGCGTGTCGTTGCCGCCATAGACCGACGAGGACGAGGCATAGACCATATGCTCGACCTTCCGGTGCCGGGCGATCTCGATCATGTTGAGGTGGCCGGCGAGATTGGCCTGCAGATACGCGCGCGGGTTCTCGATCGAATAGCGCACGCCGGCCTGCGCGCCCAGGTGTACGATCCGGTCGAACTGCTCGCCGTCGAGTGCCGCATCGAGCGTGACATGGTCGGAGAAATCGACCTGCTTGAACGCGAAGCCGGCCCCCAGCTTTTCGAGCTCGGCAAGGCGCGCATGCTTCAGTGTGACGTCGTAATAGTCGTTGAGACTGTCGATGCCGAGCACCGTGTCGCCGCGGGCTAGCAGATGGCGGCTGACGTTGAAGCCGATGAACCCGGCCGCGCCGGTAACGAGAACGCGCATGTTCAACTTCCTAAAATTCGTTGCGAATTGAGAGCTCGGCGCAAGGATCGGTAAGCGCCGTTTCTCGGTTGGCCCGCTCTGGCCTCGGCCTGTACATAAGGTCGAGGTTTGCCATTGTCAGTCCGATAGTCGCTGTCGGCTACGCAGCGGAGTGCATGGTGCCCGACCCCATGGTCAGGCCGATAACGGCCGCTCCCATTCCCTGGCCCACGCCTGGAACATCAGTACGCCCCACAAGGATGCGGTGCGGTCGTGCGTGCCGGCCTGATGCTCGGCCCAGCGCTGCCGGATCGCCGCGGCATCGAGCGCAGGCTGCTCGGCCAGCGCCCGGGCCGACAGCAGGTCTTCTGCCCAGTCGTGCAAAGGCCCGCGCAACCAGGTGCCGATCGGGATCGCGAACCCCGCTTTGGGGCGCTCGATCAACGCCTTGGGCACATAACGGTACAATATCTGCCGCAGCGCCCATTTGCCCTGCCCGCCACGCATCTTGAACTCGAGCGGGGTCGCCCATGCCTGTTCCACCACGCGGTGATCCAGCAAGGGCACGCGCGTCTCGAGGCTCGCCGACATCGCCGCGCGGTCGACCTTCACCAAGATGTCGTTGGGCAGGTACGACATCATGTCCCAGTGCATCATCTGCTCCTGCGCGGTGTCGCGCAGCATGGGCGGGGTATCGATTCCGGCCGCAAGCCGCGCGGCTGATGCCAGCGGCAGCCTGCCGGCCCATTCCTCGCTTGAGGCGCGGTAGATGTCGGCGATGCCCAATGGGGTCTGCAGCATCCGCCCGACCTTGTGGATCTTGTCGCCAAGTTGAGAAATGTTCGGTACCGCAGGGAGCGTGGTCAGGCTGTCCCAGCGCGATGGCGACACCGACGTGAGTGCCTTGCCTAGCCTGCGGCGGACCGGCCCCGGGATACGCGCTGCTCTGTCCCAGGTGCGGCGCGAAATGAGATAGCGGTTGTAGCCGCAGAACAACTCATCCCCGGCGTCACCCGACAAGGCGACCGTCACCGACTGGCGCGTCAGGCGACTGAGCAGAACAGTCGGGATCTGCGACGAATCCGCGAACGGCTCATCGTAGATCCGCGCAAGATCGGGGATCACGTCGCGGACGTCTTCGGCACCCACGTACATCTCGTGGTGATCGGTACCAAGATGCTCGGCGACCGCGCGCGCATAGGGGGCCTCGTCGAACCCGGTCTCGGCGAAACCAATCGTGAATGTTTTTACGTGCGCCTGCGTGACGTTGCGCATCAGCGCGACGATCGCCGAGGAATCGACGCCGCCCGACAGGAACGCGCCGACCGGGACGTCGGCGATCGCCTGTTGCCGCACGGCTTCCGACAGGCGCGTCTCGAGGCCGGACAGCGCCTCTGCCTCGGTCATCCTGTCGTCGGCACCGCCCGCGACGACCTCGGCCAGCGACCAGTAGCGCCGCACCGTGATCCCCCGATACGCCACGCCGTCGGCGACCGGCGGGGCAGGGGGCGCGCCGTCGAGCGCGTCGCGTGCGAACGTCGCGATCACGCCGGGTTCCAGCTTGTAGATATCGGTCAGGATCGACCAGGGCGCGGGCACGTAGTTGAAGCGTAGATAGAGCGACAGCGTGTCCGGGTTCACCACATTGTCGAATCCAGGTGCCTGGCGCAGCGCCTTGAGTTCCGACCCAAAGATCAGCCCATCGCGGCCCCAGCCGTAGAATAGCGGCTTCTCGCCGATCCGGTCGCGGGCGAGGGCGAGCGTGCGCTCCTGCCGGTCCCACACGGCCAGCGCGAACATGCCGACGGCGCGTTGCAACGTTGCCTCCAGCCCCCAGCGGACGATGCCGTGCACCAGCGTCTCGGTATCCGAATGCCCCTGCCACGGGATCGGCCCCGCCTGTTCGAGTTCGGTGCGCAGATCGAGGTGATTGTAGATCTCGCCGTTGAACACGATCACGAAGCGCCCGTCGGGTGAGGCCATCGGCTGCGCACCCGCCGGCGACAGGTCGATGATCGCAAGCCGTCGATGCGACAGCGCGATACCTCCCTCCGGATCGCTCCACGCGCCGCCCGCGTCGGGCCCGCGATGCAGCAGGGCATCGGCCATCGGGGTCGCGTCGAGCAGCCCGCCCGCCTTACTCCAAAAACCGGCTATTCCGCACATACTATACTTGCTCTTCTAAGACGCGTGCCTAGTACACGCTGTTGTGCGATTGCGTGCCCAAGGTAAAGGGGCGGACGCCCGAACAGGCCGGAGAAAAGCGCATGACTGACACGGGCAATATCGATCGCAAGACTGTCGACGGGTTCGGCGAGGAATGGGCCGCGTTTGACCAGACCGACTTGCCGGCGGACGAACAACGCCGCATCTTCAACGATTATTTCTCGGTCTTTCCCTTTGCCGAACTCCCTGCAAACGCCGAAGGCTTCGATCTTGGCTGCGGGTCGGGCCGTTGGGCGGACCTGATGGCGGAACATGTCGGCAGGCTTCACTGCATCGATCCGTCGGAAAAGGCGCTGGGCGTTGCACGCCGCCGTCTGGCCGCGCGCGGCAACGTCACTTTTCACCTGTCGGGGGTGGACAGCATTCCGCTAGCCGACGGCAGTCAGGATTTCGGCTACTCGCTAGGCGTGCTGCACCACATCCCGGATACCGAGGCAGCGCTCAAGGACTGCGTCGCCAAGCTAAAGCCGGGGGCACCCTTCCTCGTCTATCTCTACTATCGTTTCGACAACAAGCCGCTGTGGTTCCGCGGCGTCTGGAAGGCGAGCGATCAAATCCGCAAGGTCGTTGCGCGCCTGCCGTTCGGCGCGCGCAAGGCCTGTACCACCGCGCTTGCCGCTACGGTATACTGGCCGCTTACGCGCGTCGCGCTGGGGGCTGAGCGGCTTGGCGTCAATGTCGACAACCTGCCGCTTGCCCCCTATCGGCATTACAGCTTCTACACGATGCGTACCGATGCGCTCGACCGGTTTGGCACGCGGCTGGAACAGCGGTTTACCCGGTCCGAGATCAAGGGGATGATGGAGCGCAGCGGGCTGATCGACATCGGCTTCCGCGATGGCGTGCCGTATTGGGTCGCCTGCGGGCGCAAGGCGTGACATCGGCATGACATGGCGATCCGCTAGGGATTTTCAGCCAGGGCTTCGTGCCGTGTCGCTCGAATCCGGCGCTCGGCTCGTAATGAATTGGCCATGCCAGGCCGTCGCGCCGAACGATTCATCGGTCGCTGCCGGGGTTTTCAAGGCATTCGGCACATCGATCCCGCTCAATGGCTCGGCCGATGCACGACGAAATTTCCGGTTCGGACATACTATAAAGAGGCACGTGCACGTAATGACGGTGATTGTTCGTAATGATGGCTAGTACGGTAAGTCCTAAGAGCGCGATCTTGTTTTATGGCGGTTTCGCATCCCAGGCGGGCGGCGCCTTCATGCATACGACGACCTTTTCGGCAGGGCTTCGCGCTCGTGGGTGGTCGGTCACCACGATTACACTGGAATGCCTACCTTTGCTTGTCCGTTATCTGCCTCACATCGTAGAGAAGCTGATAAACGTCCTATTCCCTCCCCTTGGTTTTTACTACAAGGGCCGCGTTACTAAGTTATTGTATAAGCATTTTATCGAGCGCAAACCGAATGATTTGCTAGTTTTTGAAGATATCTATCTGGCATGGAACTCAAAAAATCCATCGGTCAGTATTTTGCATGCAGTTTGGAGCGACAATCTTCAGGCATATAATTTGACCGATCACAAGATAGACAGGTTGAAGCGTAAAGAAGTCGCTGCAATAAAAAATATATCGCATGAAGTTATAACGGTATCAAGCCGTTACAAGAACTTCATAGAAAAGGTGCACTTGCATAATATGGGGATCAGGGACCTAAAGGTAGTAGAGCTAGGTCTTGATGTGAATATTGAGAGTCTGCGGGCTGCGCAGATTGAAATGAATGGCATTCGTTCACTGATATACTGTGGGTCTTTGGAAGCTCGAAAAAACGTATATTTCATGTTCGAGGTATTCGCCCGTATCCTGGCTGCGGATCCTATGGCAGCCCTTACGATTGTCGGAGATGGTCCCGATCGTGAAGGATTGAAACGATACTCTGCGGAGCATAACTTAAACGTCACATTCTTGGGCCGACTGTCCCATGAGCAGGTTCTCAAGGAACTTCCCAAGCATAATATCTATATCCATACGGCTTTGAAGGAATCGTTCTCCTTTGCCTTACTGGAGGCAAAGCTGGCTGGCTTGACGACTTGCGCCCTCGCAAACCTTGAGGTTCCAGAAGAATTCATAGATTTGGGTTTCGAGACATTCGATCCAGCGGACTGGAGTTCGCAAATTCTCTCGGTCGAGGCGAGGCCCGATATGAGAGATTTTCCTGATTACTCCATCAAGCGCATGACGGATCACACGCTTTCATTGGTGTCCATGAGCGACTCATGAGTCCGGCTGGTGAAGTGGGGCGGGACGACGCTCCAGCGGATGCGCTGGAGGTAAGGTCGCGGCATCCCCCCCCTCGGCATTTCCCCGTCGGTTTAGCGACCGGCGGGCCGAGCTTTGTCCCGGATGAGGACCTTGCGGAGGTTCCGGTTCATCGGCGTGAGACCGGTTGGCGCCAACAAACTCCGGTAGACGGTCGTTGCCGCCCCCGCCGCGATTGAGCCTTTCAGCATCGACCGGACCTTGTCCTTCAGGCGGCTAGGGCCTTGGCGCGTCGCCACCCCCGCATTCCATGCCGCGACATAGTCGGATTGCTGTACCTGCAGGTGGTCGACTTCCGCCACTTTCTCGGTGACGCTCAACACGTAGGTGGCCGACAGTGAGTTCGCTGTGATCCGCCCCCCGGCCGTATCGGGGACGACCCGATACCATGTTTTCTCGTCCATGATCTTGGCTATGTAGACTTCCGTATTCCTGAAGCCGTTACCCTCGCTGTAGAGGGAGAGGAGCAGCTCGGGCGAAATCTGATAGAAGCCGTGGCCGCATTCGCTGTTCGAGGGCAATGCGTGAACGATCCGGCCACCGACCTTGCACAGGGCGATCGCGTTACGGAAAGCCTGCGCGATATCGAAGATATGCTCGGATGTCCCAAAATCCAGCACGGTGTCGTACTGCGGCATCGTCGTCACCGCGTCATTCAGGTCATGAATGTGCGTCGCGCCTTCGAAGTTCGACCGGTCGATCGACGCCACGGATGTCGCACCCATCCTATGGGTAAGCAGGTCTTCGATGAATTCCGAATTACCAGGTAATTCGGGCTCGTCGCCATATTCCCGGCGCAGTTCGGAACGGGACATGTTGAGGTTCTGACGCGCGAACGTCACCACGGCACCCAACCCCCTGGTCGCGGCAACCATCTGCAAGAACTTGAGCTCGTGATACGCTATACCCACTACATTCTCCTGCCTGATCACCGATACATTGTGGGTGCTAGCGTCATCATGGATCGAAGCTGCCCAAAGTAAAACTCTATGGTCCGCTGATGCCCAGAATGTCGAAGTGCCGAGCGATCACCACCTCCTCGCGGAACGAGGCGATGGCGCGGTCGAGTGCGGCGCGGGTCGCCGGGGCCGCGAGGGCACGCTCGATCGCGTCGGCCATCGCCGGCACATCGTCCATTGCCACCAGATAGCCGACCCCGCCGCCCTCGATCACCTCGCGCGGACCTGTCGGGCAGTCGGTCGCTACCGGCGTGCAGCCGGCGACCATCCCCTCGACCAGCACGTTGGGCAGTCCTTCGGCATAGGAGGTCAGCGCCAGCACGTCGGCATGTGCGAAATACGCGAGTGGATTGTCGACCCGCCCAGGCAACCAGCATCGGTCGACGATGTCGAGTTCGGCGATCTGCGCCTCCAGTTCGGGCCGGCGATAGCCCTCGCCGAACAGCGCCAGCCGTACGTCACGGCCACGACGCTTAAGTTCGCCCATGACCGCGACCAGCATTTTGAAGTTCTTGCGCCCGGTAAGTGTCCCTGCCGCCACCACCAGCGGCAGATCGCGCTGCGTGAACCAGGGATGGTCGACCGGCTGTGCCGCACGCGCGCGCGTGGTCGTGTCGTCGATGATGTTGTGGACGGCGACGTGGGGTCCGTCCGGGAAATAGGTGCGATAGTTGGTCACCATGTCCTCGGACACGCAGGTCAGTGCGTCGGCGCGACGCATCGCAAGGCGCATCGTCTGTTTGCGCAGCCAACCCTTGGTAAAGGGGGTGTTCGAGTAGCTGTCCTTGGGCGGTACCCGGGACGAGCCGCTGATCTTGGCCTTCGACCTCGCCAGCATCGCTGCGACCAGCACTGCGCCGTTGAGGTGATCCTCGGCGGAGAACACCACGTCGGGCTTTGCGGTCTTGAGGTAGCGGATCAGCGGCGGGATGATATAGCGGATACCCGAGACGTTCCACGCGATGACGTTCACCCCCGGCGTATCGGGGATGGTCAGCGCAGGATCACGCCAGCCGATGATGAAGTCGACCTGATGCCCGCGCGCGACGAGCGCTAGCGCTAGACGTCGCTGTGCCAGCGGCACCCCGGCAATGCCCCAGACCGGGGTGACGACGCAGATTTTCATCTTCTTGTTTTTACTCTTTGCAAACTGCTTTGCCGCCCGGCCGTTCGTAATTACGGCGAAGAGCATGCAAGAACAGTGCGTGACGGTCGAACATTGTGCAAGTGTCGTGTCGATCTATCGCGCCATGATCCGCGCGAGCCGGGCAGCACCCGCCGCTGGCGAATGGTCGCGTTCGTACAGCGCGCGCATCGCCGGATCATAGGGTAATGGCGGCGCGGCTGCCGCCTCGGCCACGGCACGGACGAAGGCATCGGCGTCCGCGCAGCACCAGCTCGCGGCGACAACATCGTCGGCATAACCCGACAAGGCCTCGGGCGTGGCGGCGATCCGCTTGCCATGCATCAGCGCCTCGGCGACCTTGGTCTTCATCCCCGACCCGTCGAAGATCGGTGCGATCACCAGCGTCGCGCCGGCATACCACGGCGCGAGGTCGTCGACCGCGCCGATCAGTTCGACGTTACCAGCCGCGTTATCAGTCCCGTTATCAGTCGGGGCGAACTCGCCGGCGAGTTCGTCCATGGCGCGTCCGATGACCTTCACGGGAAGAGCGATCCGTGGTGCCACCTGCTGCGCGAACCAGCGGATGCCGGCGATGTTGGCGTAGAAGCCGCCGCCGACGAACAGAAGATAGCCGCCAGAGACTGCGGGCGCGTGGGCAGGGTCGTGGGGCGGGGCGGGGGCAGGCGCGGGCGGTGCCCGGTCCTCCAGCACCATCGGCGCGACCGTGTCGGCACCGCGGCCGTAGAGGCGGCGCAACCCTGCTGAGTCACGATCGCTGAGCGTCACGAGTACGTCGCTACGTCGCACCGCCATCCGCTCGGCCAGCCAGTTCGCCGCGAGCACCGCCACCGATTTCAAGCTGCGCCGCGCACGCATCGCTCCCCAAAAGAAACGCGCCTCGACATTGTGGAAGAAGGTGACGATGCGCACGTTGGGCCGAGCCCGGCTTACCGCACGCGCGATATGGCCGAGGTTGGAGCCGTCCAGCCAAAGCGCGTCCGCGCCATGCGCGTCGATCGCCGCGACGATCGCCTCGGCCTGCGCGGGCGTGGCGCCGTCGACCTGCCCGGCGAGGCTCGCCAGCATGCCTGCCGTACCCGTCACTCGGTATTCACGCAGATCATCGCCGAGCAGCGCCTGCAACGCATCGCGGTGCAGGCGCGCCAGCATCGCACGACCGCCCTGTGGATCGGCGATGTCGGTAGGCGTGACGAATATCAGGCGCATAGTATGATTGTAACGCTAGCGAGCGTTGAGAAAAACGATGTCGAGCTCGAGCAGCTCGACACGGTCGTGATCGAAGCCGTTTTCCTTCGCCGCCACGACGCGGAAGCCGCGTTCCTCCATCCAGCGTATGATGAACAGCCAGTCGTCCTGATCCTGGTAGAGCTGTCGCACCGCGAGTTCGGCCTGAACGAGCTTGAACTGGCCAAGGCTGTCGCCTGCTCCGAAGAGGACCTCCTTTTCGAAGCCTTGCGTGTCGATTTTGAGATAGGCCGGGCCAGGTGGCAGCGGGGCCTGCGCGAGATAGGTATCGAGACGAACGACATCGACATCCTCGGTACGCAGGGTGCGCGCCGTTTCGAACTTGTCTGCGGAATATGTGGAGAGGCCTAGGAACGAGCTGAAGACGGTTGCGTCCGAGACATTGATCGACCGCCGCTCGTCCCGGTCGCCAACGCCTTTGTGCACTGTTGTCCACCGTGGATCGCGGGCCGCGCGTGACTTGAGACGATCATACACCGCGGCAATTGGTTCGAACGAGATGATATCGCCCGCAAACCGATGTTCGCGCAATTCTGCGGCATATTGGCCTTCGTTCGCACCGACATCCAGAACGGTTGCAATGCCATGATGCCGCATGAGATCGGCAAACCCGGGTTTGCGGGCCGAAAGCTGATACCCCGCCTTACGCAGCGCTCTTTTGATGATCGGCTTCAACATGCCAAACTCCTTGATGAACTTCGGCGCTTCTTAGTGCATCAATCCTCAGTTCACCAGATTGGGCGGCTTGCATCGATCTGGTGCATATCATAGGCGGCTATCACCATATTTTTCTGAAAACTGGTATCATGTCCGACGCGATTATTCCGTATCTTGCATCGCCTCTGGCGGGGTCCAATAGTCCGCTGTCCCGCGTCACCATCTTGGTGCATTCGGCCAATCGCCCAGATCAGCTTTATCGACTATTGCGCTATTATTCCGAAGCGCCGGGAATAGATGCCTGCACGCTTGTGATTGCGGACGGTAGTACACCCGAGAACCGTGATGTTTTCGATTCGATGATGCGCAATGCGCAGTTTTCCGTCGAATACCAAATCGACACGAGCCCGTCCGATGTCAGTTTTCTGACGCGGTTGCGAAAAGCTTGCGCAGCCGTCGAGACGGAATTCGTCATGCTGGCAGCCGACGATGACTTTTACTTCCTGGACTGGGTGTCGAATATCGTTGCCGAGTTCGATAGTGAAGACGATCTTGTTGCGGCGATAGGTAACTATCTAACTTTTGGATTGGGTGGCTTTGCCGCGTTTTCCGACACCGTTACTGTTGCCGATGGCGGTCCCGAAAAATTCCAGATACCCTGGTTGGGTGGCAAGACGCCGGCCGATCGATTGGGCGAGCTGGGCGCTAATCCAAACGGTATTCAGATCATGACGTGGTATGCGTTGCATCGTACCCATGTTTTGACCCGTATCCTCGATCATAGCGCTCGGTTCGATTTACCACTTCTTCTGTTCGAAAGATATTATGCGGTAGCCCAGGCAGCTTTCGGTCGGACACTTTTCTCGCCACATATCTTCTTGGCGCGGCAAGAGGATATAGATCCGGCACAACAGAGCTGGCGCGTGGATCCGATGAGCTTGGCGGACCATGAATCGGCGATCGTCGAACTGGATCGGTGTACACGCTCCTTCCTGGTCGAGGTGATCGGCCTGGACGCGCAGGAGGCCAGTCGCCTTGCCGCCAGCGTATATGCGAACGAAGTCGGTATGATGCGACAAGCTGATCGGCGTCGTACTCTCAGGCGGATCGCCAATGGTTCCGTTATCCGGCGGTGGATTACGGCTTGGCGAGCGATGAAACCAAAACCACCTCGCGATGCGCGATTGCCGGCACATTGCGAGGCACGGGAATTGACCATGCGAGGCGAGCAGGTGAAAATCGCGTGTCGGCCGGACGCGGTTTCATTGCAACGACAGCATGCGCTTGCGCCAGAACGCAAGCACCTCGGGCCGTAGAAGCGACGCTGCCGCACAGGCCATTGCAAATGCAAGGGCAGCGATCCCAGCCAACAGGACGGCAAGTCCTATCCTGCTGGATGGCGGGGTAGTGACCAGCCAGCGTATCGTGCCGATCCAGGCGCCGGCGTAGGCTAGGGGAATGGTCACGTCCTGTATGTACCAGCGCCACTTCTCGGCATGCAGGATGCGTCGGTGCATCAGATGGAGCCCGATCAGCACGTAAGATGCATTCAGGGCCGCCCATATCATTGCCGCGCTCGTCGGTCCAAATCTAGGGACTGTCCATAGAAGCACCGGCACGAGAACGATGACGGCAACCAGGTTTATCCGAAGCGCGAGGCCGGTCCACCGATAGGCCAACTGTGCCTGATAAGGCATCCACATGAGAAGATTGAAGACGTATCCCAATGCAAGCCACCGCAAAATGGGTGCAACACGTGCTGCCAATGCGGTATCCGCAGTCCAGGCCAGTATGACCCAATCTGGAAAGGCGAACAGCATCAACCCCGCGACGCCACCCGTCACGGTGACGATTTGTGCGCCCAGATGATAAAGATTGACGAAGCCCGCTCCGTCGCCAGCGGCATGTAGTCTCGACATTCTTGGCGTGATTGCCTGAAACAAAGGGGAGATGACCAGTTCGAGGGCCCCTGCCACGACGGTCGCCAGCATGTATCCGGCAAAGTCCGACAGGCTCAGAAGGCGAGAAAGCAGGATTTTGTCGGTTTGAGTCAGCAAAAGCGCTAAAAGAGAGATGCCCAGCATGCCTGCGGCGAACCGCCACACCGATTTCAATGCCAACCAGGAAAAACGCCCGGGGCGTTCGCTAAAGGGCAGCGCGCCATAGGTTGCCCATGCCAGCGCGGCTACCGTCGTTATCGAGATCAATCCTTGCCAAACGAAAAAGGCTTCGAGCGTCGGTGAAATCTTCGCGAGAATGATGATCGCGCCGATGCCGCGCAACGTCGATGTTACGACGACGATGCCGTTGTACAGAACTTGCCGGTGAAGCCCCAGGATCGCGCCTCGAAATATCCCCTCGACGAAGCGAAGCGCCGAAACAGCCCCCATAATGGCAAGTGCCTGCGCAACTTCGGCCGGCGGTATCGACTGCGACTGCAACCATGAATGTGCTAGCCAATCAGAGGCGGCCCAGATGCCCACCGCTGCGGTAAGGCCGATCAGCGAGGCAGAAATTTCTACGCTGCGAAGAAGATCGCGCAGTTCAGCCGAGTCACGTTCCCCGCCGGAAAATCGGGCAATCTCCCGCGTCAGCGTCGGCGTCATGCCCAAGTCGAGAATGACCAGCATACTTTGCAGGGTCGCGAACAGACCGATGATGCCATAAGCCTCGATCCCCAGATAACGGATATAAACCGGCACGAATGCGATACCCATGATCGCGGTCCAGGCTTGGGTCCCATAGGTGGCGATGACGTCGCGGGACATACTGGACGGCCGGATTGGGCGGGCACTCATGGAATTTCGGTCCTGCGGGAAGGGAACCAGGCGCGTATCGAAAAAACTTCTCAAGGCCTATACATAATTAGGTCGTAGCGGTTAGGACCGTATGAGTAGAGAACAAGTCGGCATGATCATGTTTTATAACTGCAATTATTAGTGTCTGAATTTTACATTCGGCACGATATAGCTGCACGGAAAACATCCTAACTAGTACTCGGACGTCGATTGCAGCCTTTTGAGGATTGAAATGTCGCGTATTGCCTATGTCAAAGCGAATGTCGGGGAACACGAAGTCGATTATGCCATCGACGCGGTCCGGCACGGTTGGGGAACGAACTGCTACAAGTATATCGACCTCTTCGAAGAGCGGTTCGCACAATTTATCGGTGCGCCCTATGTGATCGCGACAAGCAGCGCGACCGGCGCGCTTCACATGGGAATGGCAGCGCTCGGAATCGGCGTCGACGATGAGGTGATTCTGGGTGATATGAACTGGATCGCCTCGGTTGCCCCGGTGACGTACTTGGGCGCCAAGCCCGTTCTGGTGGATATCGATCCGGTATCCTGGTGCCTTGATCCCGCAGCAGTCGAGGCGGCGATCACGCCGCGGACAAAGGCGATCATCGCGGTGCACCTGTACGGCAATCTCGCGGACATCGATGCCTTGCTACGAATCGGTGAGCGCCATGGCATACCGGTGATCGAGGACGCGGCCGAAGCGATCGGATCGATCTGGCACGGTAAACGGGCAGGAACATTGGGCGTATTCGGCGTGTACTCGTTTCACGGTAGCAAGACGATGACCACGGGGGAGGGCGGCATGTTCGTTACCTCCGACGCCGAACTGTATGCACGCATGCGCACGCTCTCGAATCATGGGCGGGAACAGGGCGAGAACCGGCAGTTCTGGCCTGCAGTCATTGGCTACAAATACAAGATATCCAATGTTCAGGCTGCCATTGGTTGTGGTCAGCTCGACCGGATCGACGAGTTGGTCGACGGCAAGCGACGGGTGTTCGCTGCATATAAACGGGGGTTGGCTGGTTTGCCGTTGCAACTCAATCCGGAACCCGAGGGAACGCAGAACGGATTTTGGATGCCGTCCATGATCGTCGATGAAGGCGTTCCATTCGACCGCGACGACTTGCTGCGATCGTTTGCCGACGCCGATATTGAGAGTCGAATAGTGTTCTGGCCGCTTTCGATGCTCGACATGTTCGAAGCAAGGCCGGAGAACAAGATTGCCTATTCCGTCTATCCGCGGGCGATCAATCTACCGAGTTTCGCGGGTATGACCGATGATGAGGTCGAACGGGTCTGCGGCGTGGTGCGCAGTTACCTTTCGCACTCCTGAGTATCATGACCGAGAGGCGCGGGCTTATCATGTGGGGCGCTTCCGGGCAGGCGCGCGTTCTATGCGAACTGGTTATGGGACAGGATTACGATCCCGTCGCGTTCGTGGATCGGACTGTATCGGAGCCGCCGGTTACTGGTGCGGCGATGCTGCGCGATGCGAGCGAACTTGCCGACTGGATGAGACGTGATCCTCGCTCCAGCGGTGCAGCGGGAACCTTGGCCATCGGTTGGGTTTCGGATGCGCGGCTTGCGCTAGGCCGCATGCTCGAGGATTTGGGTGTCGAGCTTGTGACGCTCGTTCACGACACGGCATGGATTGCACGCAATGCGACGCTCGAAAGAGGCTGCCAAGTGCTGGCGCACGCGCGCATCTGTGCCGGAGTGCAGGTCGGCGCGAACGTAATCGTCAACACAGGCGCGTCGGTCGATCATGATACGATCGTGGGTGAAGGCAGCCACATTGCGCCGGGCGCTACAATCGCGGGCGAAGTCGTTGTCGGCCGGAACGTCTTTGTGGGCATGGGAAGCATTATCTTGCCGCGTATACGGATCGGCGATGGTGCCATGATCGGCGCTGGAGCGCTCGTTACGCGTAACGTCGCGAACGGCGCGACCGTGATCGGCATGCCTGCGCGCGCGCGGGACGTTCAGAGCAACAACGGATAGCCCTGGTCCGCGTCGGACATGACCGCAGGCGCCGCCGGCCAGTCGATGCCGATCGCCGGATCGTCCCAGCGCACGCCGGTAGCGGCGCCCGGCACATAGGCGGCACCCATCAGGTAATGGACCTCGCTGTCGGCTTCCAGCGTGATGAAGCCGTGGGCGACGCCTGCCGGCAGATGCACCGCGCTGTCGCTGTCCTGGGAGAGTTCGAACGCCTGCCACTGGCGATAGGTCGGCGAGTCCTCGCGCAGATCGACCGCGACGTCCCATATCCGGCCTCGCGGGCAAGACACGATCTTGGGTTCGCCGTGCGGTGCACGTTGATAATGAAGCCCGCGCAACGTGTGGCGTGCGATGTTGCGCGATATGTTGGTCTGAACAACCACAAACCGCAGCCCCGCTGCCGCCATCTCGTTCGTGCAGAATGTCCGGGCGAAAGCCCCCCGTCCGTCCTTCTTCACGTCGAGTCTGATCAGGACGACGCCGTCGATCCGCGTACGTTCAAACTGCACCGGTCACGACCCGGATTTCGGGTACCGCGATCACGAAGTCGCCGCCCCATGCGTGGACCTCCGGCAGTTGGCGGATCACCTCGTCCTTGATGTTCCACGGCAGGATCAGGACATGGTCGGGACGCGCCTCGACCAGCGCCTCGACCGCGCGCACGGGGATGCGGCTACCCGGCAGCAGGCGGTCCTGCTTGGCAGGATTGCGATCGACCACGAAGTCGATGTCGGCTGCGGTAGCACCGCAATAGTTGAGCAGCGTGTTGCCCTTGGCGGCCGCCCCGTAGGCGACCACGCGTTCGCCTTTGTCCTTCGCCCCTGCGAGGAAGCCGAGCAGTCCCTCGCGTACCGCGCGGACGCGTGCGTCGAAACCTTCATAGCCTTCGGGGCGATCGAGTCCGGCCGCGATCTCCTCGTCGAGCACCACCTGCACGTTGGGCGTCACCGCATGTGCGCTGTCGGGGCGAGCCATGAACACGCGCAGCGAGCCGCCATGCGTCGGCTGCTTCTCGACGTCGAAGATGCGCAGGCCCTGGCGCTCGGCGATGGTCCTGACCGCGAGCAGCGACAGATAGGTGAAATGCTCGTGATAGATGGTGTCGAACTGGACCTGCTGGATCAGGTTGAGCAAATGCGGAAATTCGACCGTGAAGACGCCTTCGGGCTTGAGCATCTCGCGGACGCCGGCGACGAAATCGTTGATGTCGGGAACATGCGCAAGAACGTTCTTGGCGGCGAGCAGATCGGCCGCCCAGCCGCTCTCGACCATCCGGCGTGCGGTCGCCTCGCCGAAGAACGCGACCTCGGTCGGTACGCCCTTGGCGATCGCGGTCGCCGCGACGTTGGCGGCGGGCTCGATGCCCATCACGGGCACGCCCATCGCGACGAAATACTGGAGCATGTAGCCGTCGTTGCTGGCGATCTCGACCACGCGCGACTGCGCATCGAGGGCGAAGCGCGCGGCCATATCCTCGGCATAGCGCTTGCAATGCGCCAGCCAGCTATCCGAGAAGGACGAGAAATAGGCATAATCGACGAAGATGTCTTCGGGCGGCGCGACCGCATCGACCTGGACCAGCAGGCAGGCATCGCAGACCCGGGCGTGCAGCGGATAGACCGGCTCGTGTGCATCGGCGCGTTCGGGCGGGATATAGCTGTTGGCCAGGGGCTGCAGGCCCAGATCGACCATGGTGCGGGTCAGCATCGCGCCGCAGCCCTGGCAGATGGCCGCTTGGCCGGGAGACGGGTGACCGGAAGACGGGGTGTCGGACGTCATGGAAGAGCCTCGTATTGATCGATTTGCGCTTCGCACAGCGCACGGGCATCGGCGCCCCCGGCGAAGTCGGAATACCAGCGCGCAGTCCATGCCACGCCCGCGGCATCGTCGAGCCGAGGGCGCCAGCCGAGCGCATGACGGGCCAGCGCCGGATCGAGCGACAGCAGTTTCATCTCGGGCGGATGATCGCCATCGTCGCGTTGCCAGGCGCGTGTGACCTGCATCGCAGCGGTCATCGTATCGGCAACCTGCGCGACGGTCATCGCGGTGCCCGGCACGGGGCCGAAATTAATCGCACGCGGCGCGACGGGATTGCGCGCAAGAGCCTGCGCGTGGAGCAGATATCCGCGGATCGGCTCGAGCACGTGCTGCCAAGGGCGGGTCGCGTCGGGATAGCGCAGCAATAGCGGGCGATCGGCCTGCATGGCGCGCCATATGTCGGGGATCAGCCGATCCGCCGACCAGTCGCCCCCGCCGATGACGTTGCCCGCACGCGCGGTCGCGACCGGAACGCCGGCCTTGTCGAAATAGGATGCGGCAAAGCTGCGGGTCAGCAGTTCGGCCGCGGCCTTGGAGGCCGAATAGGGATCGTGTCCGCCCAGCGGATCGTCCTCGACGAAGTCGCGCCCGCCATCGTTGTTGGCATAGACCTTGTCGGTGGTGACGATGACGACCGCTGCCAGCCCCTGCACATGGCGCAAGACATCGAGCAGGCAGGCGGTGCCCATCGTGTTGCTCGCGATCGTCGCCAGCGGGTCGGCATAGCTGCGCCGGACCAGAGCCTGTGCCGCGAGGTGGAGCACGATCTCCGGCCGCGCTGCGTCGATCGCCGCGGCAAGCGCGCTGCGGTCGGTGATGTCGGCGATGGTTTCACCCGCCAGAAGATCGTCGCTCAGCAAGGGCCACAACGCCGGATCGGTCTCTGGCGACAGCGCATAGCCATGAACATGCGCTCCCAGGCGGGACAGCCACAGCGCAGTCCATGCGCCCTTGAATCCAGTATGCCCGGTCAGGAACACGCGGCGACCGCGCCAGAACCCGGGATCGAGCTGTCCGTCTGCGCTCACCATGTTTTCCAGGGCGGCTGCCCGCCTGCCCATAGGTCTTCGAGCTGGGTCCGGTCGCGCAGCGTGTCCATCGGTTGCCAGAACCCGTTATGGAGGAAGGCCGCGAGTTGGCCATCGGCAGCAAGCCCGGTGAGCGGCTCGGCTTCGAAGGGCATGGCATCGCCCGCTATCCGGTCGAGCACGTGGGGTTCGAGCACGAAGAAACCGCCATTGATCCGACCACCGTCGCCGGCCGGTTTTTCTTCGAAACGCAGCACGCGGTCGTCCTCGATCACCGTCGCCCCGTAGCGACCGGGCGGGCGCACGGCGGTGACGGTGGCATCGAGATCATGCGCCTTGTGGAAGGCTACCAATTTGCCGATGTCGACATCGGACACGCCGTCGCCATACGTCATGCAGAACGGCTCGTCGTCCGGCAGCAAATGACGGATACGCTTCAGTCGTCCGCCGGTCATCGTCTCCGCGCCGGTATCGACCAGCGTCACCTTCCACTTGGGGACGTCTTCGCCACGCGAATAGGTGATCGAGCCGCTCGCGAGATCGACCGTCAGATCGGAACGATGCAGCACGAAATTGGTGAAATACTCCTTGATGTAATAGCCCTTGTAGCCAAGGCAGACGATGAAATCGTCGAAGCCGTGGCGGGCGTACATCGACATGATGTGCCACAAGATCGGATTGCCACCGATTTCGACCATCGGCTTGGGACGCAGATGCGTCTCCTCGGAAAGGCGCGATCCGAGACCGCCCGCCAGAAGCACCACTTTCACGTGCCGTCCCCTCAATCAGCCCTTGGCGTCTAGCGAACCCGCTTGACGAAGCAGGACGGCCAATAGGTCACGCGTTCGGTTACCACGCTTTCATTGAACAGCCATTCCGGTTCTTCGATGACGAAGCGGGTATCTTCGACGACGAAATCGCGAGCCGCCTCTTGGGGATTGTTGGTGGCCCAGTCAGCTTGGCTGCGCGGCGCGCCGACGACCTGCTGCATGATGCCGTCGGTGGAGACGATATAGCTGCCGATGGGCACAAGGTCGGCGTAAGCGCGGAGTTCGTTCAGTACGTGATCGTAGCTATGGTTCGAATCCAGAATGACCAGCACGCGCTCGTCCGGGCGGATCAAGGCCTTTACCTGATCGACGATCTCGGGCGCGGTCGACGATCCCTCGACCAGATCGATCCGCTTGAACATCGGATGCGCCTCGATCGCTTCCCGATTGTGCGGACGAATTTCGATGTCGATGCCAATGACGCGACCATTGCCCATCGCTTCGAACAGGGACGCGTAATAGATCAGCGAACCGCCATGCGCGACGCCGGTCTCGACCACCACATCGGGTTTCAGAGACCAGATTACTTCCTGCAACCTTACCATGTCTTCTGGCAACTGGATGATCGGGCGGCCCATCCACGTGAAGGAGTAGACGTGCTTCGCATCCCAACCCACGCGTAACCAAGCATCGGACGCGGCCTTGAAACCTTCGGCGCTTGCCATCGCATAGGTGGCATCGCGTCCTGCAGCATCGGTCACGGTGACGGTCGCCGCCACCTCGTCAATGATCGTTTTCATCTTTGCCCTTGATCGAGAGGCTTTGCCTGGATCGGCGTTGCCGGGGGTTCGCTTAGCAGTAGTCGCGCGGTAACCTCAACCCAACCTTATCCCTGCCCAAGCGATTGTGGGAATTGCAACTGTGTCCAATCAGCGTCAGTTACGCGGGCATGCGAGAGGTAATTGTAAATTCCTCACAAACATTCGAATTCGGCGAAAATTTGTACGAATATCGTGCCTCTCACATCTCGTATCCATGCAGAACCATTTAATCCCTGTAGCTAAACTGCATGTCATTAGCGGCAATGCTAAAACTACAGCGAAATTTTGTACGGAATCCAATAATTGGCATTGTCTGCATAGTTAAGCCAGACGAACTGAACGAAAAAGCTATAAGCTATCACGCCGATCAGTACGGACGGCAGTGCCTTTTTGGTATTGCTCAGCAAATAGGGTAGGCGGGAATAGCATATTACTTGAAGAGGTATGAGGTAAAGCGATATCCTATCGACGCCGGATGATGCCGACGACGCGGCCAAGGCAAAAACCGATACCAGGGCGAGGACGGCGCAGCTTGTCCAAAAGCTCTTGAGAAATGGCGGTAGGTCGATTCTCTTACGGAGAAGTAAGAAGAGCACGGCAGCCACGACATTCATGGCGACGCGTATTGTCGCCCCTTGTGAATCGTAATTACCAGTTACATAATTTTTGACGAGGATATCCGAGGTGTCTCGGAGAACGAGAACAAACAGCACAACAAACAATAATGCGCCGATAATGCCAAGAAGGGTATTGCGTCGAAAAATGGGAACCAACGCGATCGGCAAAATCAGGATCGCGCTTTTATGAAGCAACGCGGCGATGCCGATCAGCACCACCAGCTTGATCAAATGGCGTTCCGAGGCATCTGCAATCGCGAAACATATCACACCGATCGCTGCGGCCTGCCGGGTATAGCCCATTGCAACCACGATAATAAGATACGGTACTGCGACCAAAATGGCGAGGGCTGGATTTGGCTGTTTCCATGCCAGCCGAGCAAGTCCGCCCATAAATAAAGCAGCGCAACACAGGTTAACAAAGGAGATACCTAAGTCAAAGGCGGCTGATAGCCAATTGAACATGGCATAAACAGGATCGGTTATCGAGAAGGATGCTGGTAAAGAAAGGAAGTATATGGAATTGTACAATATCATATACGAACCCCAGTCTCCGCCTACCTCGAAGCGGAGGCCAATCATTAGCGTGGTCAGTATTACCAACGGAATGAAAAAGAAAATTCTTGCGTCGTTGGCTTTGCGCCGTTCTGCCTGCGCGGCACCGGCCGCCCACAGTATGAACATCAGCCAATACGGTAGCAAAAACATTCCTATCGCGTAATGTACCGCTAGTCTGCGGAAGGTTGGCGATATAGCGCTCGCCATGGCCCGGTCCAGCGCATAAAGCGCCGCTCACCTCGGAGAGGGTCTGCCAAGCTTATGAGCAAGACGATTGTCCTGTCGATCAATACCAGCTGGAACATCGTCAATTTCCGTCGCAACCTGATCGTGCGGTTGCAGCGCGAGGGGTATGACGTCGTCGCGCTGGCGCCGCGCGATGCGCATAGCGACGCGCTGGTCGCGATGGGGGTGCGCTATTTTCCGATCGACATCGACAGCAAGGGCCTGTCGCCGGTTCGCGACCTTAAGCTTGCCGCGCACTATTATCGCATCCTGAAACGCTTGCGTCCGGTCGCGTTCCTCGGCTGGACGATCAAGCCCAACGTCTATGGCTCGCTCGCCGCCCATGCCCTCGGTATCCCGGTCGTCAACAACATCTCCGGGCTCGGTACCGCGTTCATCAAGGTCGGTCTGCTGACGCGGATCGTGCGGATGCTCTATCGTACGGCGCTTGCACGGTCGGCGACGGTGTTCTTCCAGAACCGCCACGATCGCGACCTGTTCGTCGCGCAGCGGCTGGTGCGTGCACCGCGCACCGCGCTGTTGCCCGGTTCGGGGATCGACCTCAGCCAGTTCGTGCCCGATCCCGCGAGCGAGGCTGCAACGCCGGTGTTCCTGATGGTCGCGCGGCTGTTGCGCGACAAGGGCGTGGTCGAGTTCGCCGACGCCGCGCGGATCGTTCGCGAGATCCGGCCGGACGTCCGGTTCCAACTGCTCGGCTTCCTAGACGTCCAGAACCGCACCGCGATCGACCGCGACACCGTCGAGGGGTGGGAGCGCGCGGGGATCCTGCACTATCTCGGCGAGGCGGACGACGTGCGGCCGTATCTGGCGCGCGCGACCGCGGTGGTGCTGCCGTCCTACCGCGAGGGCATGCCGCGGTCGCTGCTCGAGGCGGCCGCGATGGGACGCCCGCTGATCGCCACCGACGTGCCCGGCTGCACCGAGATCGCCCGCGCCGGCGAAAACGCTTTCCTGTGCGCGCCGCGCGACGCGCGTTCGCTGGCCGACGCGATGCTCGGACTGCTCGATCTGAGCGCGGACGGACGCGCGGCAATGGGGCGGCGCAGCCGGGAGATCGCTGAGCGCGAGTTCGACGTCTCGGTCGTCGAGGCCCGCTATCTCGACGCCATCGCGCGGGCGACGGCGTAGCGGGCGCCCAAGCTACCCAGAGAGCTACCCAACGCTATCCAGAACTAGAGCGTCAGATGACGCGCCGAGGACGGTTGGCGACTGCGCTGCGTATAGGGACGGACGCCGGACATCAGGCCGAGACAGGCCGCGAACACCGCCGACAGCGCCGCGGTACGCAGCGGATAGTCCACCACGCTGTGCAGCATGATCGCCGCGGTCGCGATGACGGCCGCCTGCGCGAACGGATCGGGCTCCTCGGCGCGCCAGATCGCGCGCAGGCGGACGACCCACCAAGCCAGGAACAGCGCGGCGAACGCGACCCCGACGATGCCCGTCTCCAGCAGCAGTTCGAGCCAGTCGCTGTGCGCGTGGTTCATGAAGGTGGTGGTGACCGACCCAAGCGGCTCCTGCATGTGATAGACCGGCTGGAAGCTGCCGGTGCCCGAGCCGATCGGGAAATAGTCGCGGGCAGCCCGCAGGGTCAGCGCGAACGAGGTCTGGCGCGACAGCTCGACGTTGCTCGTCTGCGCGCCGAACAGGTTATTGCCGAACGGGCCGATCACGATCGTGACGACCGCTGCGAGCGATACGACGACGGTCGCGACGACGATCCCGCGCCGGAGAGCGGGGCGCTGGTGCCCGAAGGCCAGCCAGGAACCGAGCGCCACGGGCACGCTGAGGCCGATGCCGGCCAGCGACGAGTTGATCAGCAGGCCGACGAAGATGATCGCATAGGCGGCACCGACCAGCAGGCGGATCGCCGAGGCACTGCGCTGCGATCCGCTGCGTCGCAGCAGGGTCGCCTGAAGCGCCGCAAGGAACGGGATGCAGACCAGCAGCAGCGTCGCATTGTGGTTGGCGTTGGCAAAGAATCCGACCGCGACGCCGTAATTGGTGATCCGGTAGAGATAGGCGCCGGTCCCGCCGATCACCTGGAGCGCGCCGATCGCGACCGAGGCGAGCGTGACCGCGACGATCGCCGTGGCGATACCGCGTCCACGGAACGCGCCGAGCACGACGACACCGAGCAGCACGGCGAACGCCGGCAGCAGCCAGAGGATGCTCGACAGCGCGACGTCGGGCGCCAGCGTCAGCGGCAGCCAGGGCAGGGGTATGCCGAGCAGGCGATAGCCCTCGACCACCGCGCTGCGACCGGGCAGCATGGTCCAGAGTTCGGGCGGCAGCGGCACCAGCTGGAGCAGCGCGATGACGAGGAAGATCGCGAGCAGGCCGAGCGGCGCCCGGATCTGTGCCGAGGGGCGTTCCTGCATCATCTGCCACAAAGCCCAGCCGATCAGCGGCAGGCTGGCGATCTGGAGCATGAAATTGGCGATGAATCCCGCCGCACTCGCACCCCCGAGCAGCAGGCAGGCGAGCAGATAGACGGGGACGACCGCATGGCGGATCATGGCGTGGTTTCCGATGCGGGAGCCGATGTGGTTTCCCGAGGGCCTACCGATGCCGGACCTGACAGGGTGCGGAGATCGAGGTCGCGCAACGTCACGCCCAGCGGGGAGGGGAAATCGCCGGCCTCGCCGCGCAGCGTCAGCGTCTGCGCCGGGCAGCTGGCCGGAACGACGATCTCGGTCGCGACGCGGTGCGGCTTGGCTGTCGCGGTCACGGCGACGTTCATCAGCTGGTTTTGGTCGCTCGACGCCACGGTGCCGCAGGCGAGCGACCAATATAGCTTGGCAGCCGCGTCGGTCTTGCCGGGGTCGACGGTGAACGCGAACCGGTAGCGTCCCGGTTGCAGGACCAGCAACTGGCGCGCGAGGTCGCCGCTGTCGCGGCCGTAATAGTCCACCATCAGGCTATTGTTGCGGATATCGGCTGCGCCGAGGCCGCTGGCGGTCAGGGTCCAGTCGAACGGGGGCGACGCGGCGGTCTTGCGGAAACCGGCATTGGTGATGAGTGCTGCGGACTGCGCCGGCGCGACGCCGTAGATGCGCTGCCATACCGATCGCGCGACCGGATATTGGCCGCGGGCGACCAGGCGGTTCACCAGGACCGGACCCCAGCTATCCTTCGCGCGCGCATCGACGCGCGCAGCGGGGCTAGCGAGCGCGAAGATCGCAGCGGGCGCGGTGTCGGACTTGGCGAGCGCGGTCAGCACGCCACGTTCGAGCACCGGATCGGTGGCGAGCGTATGGCGGACCGCGTCGCGCGTTTCGGGCGCCATCGTCATCTTCGCCATCGCGGTCGCGATCGGGGCTTGGGTTGCGCCGAGAATCCGCGCCAGTACCGAGAATTGCGCCGCGGCATCGGCGTAGCGCGCGGTGCGCAGATAGCGATCGAGCAGAAGCAGGTGGATCAGCCGCTGGCGGGGATCGAGCCGCTGTCCGGCCTCCAGTGTCGCGACGGCACGGTCGGGCATGCGGTCGAGCAACTGCTGGTGGCCGAGGATCAGATAGGCGCGGGCATCGAGCGGCGCAGCCGCAGCCGCGCGCCGGACGGCGTCGAGCGTGGCGGCGTCGAGCAGACCGCGCTGCGCCACGAGCATCGCCGCGGTCCTGGCAAGCACGGCGTCGGGGTAATCGGGCGCGAACCGCACGATTGCCGGCGCAGTCGCCGGCAACGTCCGCACCATCGCCGCCTGGAAGGACAGCCAGCCCACCGACACGCCGGCAACCACCAGGATCGCAGCGGACGCAAAGCCGCGAACGCTGCCCAGGCCCCCGCGGGGTGGGGTCCCGCGTTCGCTACGGCCCTCGGCGCGGCTTGCACTGCGGCTGGGCTCGCGCCGCTTACGGCTCATCGTTCAGGGCTCATCGTTCAGGGCTCGTCATGCATCGTCAGCATGATCCGGCGCTTCTTCTCGTTGCCGTCCGCGACATAGCGATACTGGTCCTTGTTCTGCCCATAGCCGTAGCCATAACCGTACCCGTAGGACGACTGTGGCTGGTAGCGCGTCAGGATGGCGCCGACCATGTGCGCGCCGGCGGTCCGCATGCGGTTCTGCGCCTCCACCGCCGCGCGTGTCCGGGTGCGACCGGATTCGATTACCATCAGCGTCGCCTGCACGATCGACGACAGCAACGGAGAGTCGGCAAGGCCGAGGATCGGCGGACCGTCGATGACGACGACATCGAACGTCGCGGACGCATCGGCGAGCAGCGCGGCGAAACGCGCGGATGCGATCAGCTCTGGCGGGCTCGGCGGAATGGTGCCCGATGGCATCACCCACAAGGCGTCAATATCGGTCTGCAGGACATGCTCGCTGAGCGATCCGGTGTTGGTGAGGATGTGCGACAGCCCGACATTCTCGCGCCCGGTGACGAAGGCGGGGCGACGCATGTCGGCATCGATCAGCAGCACCGACTTGCCGAGGCGGGTGAAGCTGTAGGCCAGCGCCCAGGCCGAGGTCGACTTGCCCTCGGCGGGACGCGTGCTGGTGACCAGCAGAGTCTTGGGCGCGCCGCCCTCGGTGATGAACTGCATCGCCGAGGCGGTCGACAGATAGGCTTCGGCGACCGGCGACAGCGTATCGCGCAGTTCGTCGATCGGCTTGGCAGTCTTGGCGGTGGGGATGCCGCCCAGGAACGGCAGTTGCAGCTTGTCGCGGATATCGTCGGGCGACTTGATCGTGTCGTTGATGAACTCGAGCGCGATCGCCGCGAGCATGCCCATCACCAAACCGAGCAGCGCTCCGATCAGGAGGTTGAAGTAGAGATTGGGCGAAAACGCACCCTTCGGCACCAATCCGCGATCGACCACCGATGCGACCGCAGTGCCGATCCCGCCGGCGACGCCGATCTCCTTGTAGCGCTGCAGAAGTGCGTCGTAGAGTGTTCGATTGGTGTCGACGTCGCGCTTGAGGATATTATACTTGATCAGGCGACCGCGCTGATCGAGCACCGTGCCGCTCAGCCCTGCCACCTGTGAGCGCAGCCGGTCTTCCTCGGCGCGCGCCGCCTGGAAGTCCTGGCGAAGCGTGCCGATGCGATCCGAATTGGCGGTGCGCGTCTCGGTGACGACGGAGGCGCGCAGGGCATCGATCCGCGCCTTCAGCGCGACCATCTCGGGATAGTCGGGGCGGAAGGCCTGGAGCTTCTGCTGGTATTCGGCATCGAGCGCGGCGATCTGTGCGCGCAACGGCGCCGCGTTGCTGCTGCCCTCGGTCGTGGCGCCGCCCAAGGCGGCTTCGCGATACTTCTGCTCGGCCGCGATACGACGCGCCTGCGTGGCGGCGAGCGCGGTGTTGAGCGATACCAGCGAACTGCCGGTCAGCGAATTGGTGTCGCCGCCTTCCTCGCTGCTGCCCGTGCTGATCAGGCGTTCCTGTTGCGCATAAGCGGTCAGCTGGCGTTCCGAGCGCTCGAGATCGCGTCGCGTGGTGGCGATCTGCCGCTGGAGAAAGTCGCGCGCGTAGGACGAGGACTGGTAACGCCGTTCGAGATTGGTGGCGATATAGGCGTCGGTGATGCCGTTGACGATCTTCGCGGCGATCTGCGGGTCGCGCGCGACGAACGATACGGTCACGATCATGCTCTGCGGTTGCAGGCGCACCTGGGTTCCGCCCTGCACGAAGCTTGCCGCGGTCGCGGTGTTGGTGGTGCGGTCGGTGCCCTCGCCGACGATCGTCGGATCCGCGGCTAGGTTCAAATTCTGCGCGACGCGTTCTGCCAAGGCCCGGCTGCCGAGCAACGCAAGCTGGGTACCGACGAAGCTGGCATCGCCGCGCGAACTGCTTTGCCTGCCCCCCTTGCTGCCCTCGTCGACCATGATCTCCACCTCGGGTGGATTGAGTTCCAGCGAGGCGGTGGAGCGGTATTTGAGCGGCGTCAGCAGCGTGATGAGGACTGCGGCCGCGATCCCGGTGCCGACCGCGGCGAGGATCAGCCATCGCCATTCGAACGCGATCCGCCACAGAAGCGACAGCGACAGTTCACGTCCGCCACCCACAGTCCCATAGCTGCCGTAACCGCTTTCCGGGGACATCGGGGCGAGATCGCGGCGCTGATCCGGTTGCACGGTCAGATTCGTGGGACCCGCGGCCCCTGGGCTTGCCATGTACAAAGGTCCTAAAGGCGGGGCGTCAAAGCGCCATGAAGATGGAAGCGAGCGGCAGGCTCTGCATCAGGTCGCGCTGCGTCTTCTTGACGGCCGAACCGTCGACGACGACCGTATCGCCAGGATAGATTTGCGGATCCGGTTCCTCACCGCGACGGATGCTGGTCAGGTCGAATGCAGCTGCCATGCGCTTTCCACCGATCGTCCGGAAAATGGCGACCCGGCGGGGATTGGCCAGATCGTCGGTGCCGCGGGCGAGCGCGACGACCTGCACGAGCGAAAGCGGACCGGTTGCAGGATAGATGCCGGGCTGACGGACCGATCCGTCGACCGTGACGACACGGCTGGCCGACGCCTTCAGCGAGACCGTCACGCTCGGGTTGCGCAGATATTTCTCGTCCAGCCGGCGCGCGATCATGGTGCCGAGTTCGGTCGTGCTGAGCCCGACCGCATCGACGCGACCGATCAACGGCAGGGTGAGGCGTCCGCTCTGGTCGATATCGTAATCACGACTGAGGTCGGCGACCTGGAATACCATAACGCTCACCGTATCGAGCGGTGCCAGCTTGTAGGTATCGTCGACCGCAACGATCTTCGGCGCGTCCGGCGCACCGAAATTGCTAGAGTCATAGGAAATCTTGCCGCCCCGCGTCGAGGCGCAGGCGGCCAGCAGCAAGGCTAGACCGATGATAACCATCCGGCTCGTCGATCCGATTTTTATCATGTCATCGCCCTGCAACCGAAATGCATCGCTGTGATGCCAATGTGCTCATCTACAATTAACCCCGGACTGTCGCAAGCCGGCCGCTACTTACAGACGTGATATAAGAGGACCATTGCGCTGGCCGTAATGACATATCTCCCAAAACTAGCGCGGCAAGCTTTAGCTATCACCGTAGCGTAAACTACGCGCGCTAGGGCAGGCTCGGCTGATATTCTCGAAGTACATCTTCCGGTCTCACACAATGTCTAATGCGAAGCGGCGATATATCGCTCCCCCAGTTAATAGCCATCAGTCCGGAAATTTCCCCTACCCCCAGGCGGAGATGAGCACAGGTGCAAGATGCGGACATTGAATGGGAAGCTGTAGGTCCGACAGAATTGTAAATTACGCATCGCCGATAAACTTGACAAATGTTAAAATATATGTCGTTAAGGTAAACTACATCCCAGGTCGTGCGGTTGCGCTAATTACCCATTCGGTAATTCGCCGCGTTTGATGTGCGGTGTCTAATCAATACTTTCGAAATTTCGCGGCGTACAAAAATGAACTTAAATGCTAACAAACTATTAATTTGGCTGCTGGGAGCAGCGGCATTTATTTTGTTATTAATGCCATTCTTGCCTGTCGAGGGCGGCTCTGTAGCAACTGGATTAATTGGCGACAAATTCGATAAAGAGATCGGCCGATTAGATACTTTGGACGGAATTGAAAAAGCTGTTCCGAAATATATAAAGGATACTGGAAATCCCGACAGAGATTATGCTCGTGCTTTAGCCGAAGTTGTCCAGCTCCATACGATCCATGGAATTTCGAGGCAGAGTTGGAGAGAAAATTGGATAGCAAACTTAATCGATAAATTTGGTATTCCAAATTCATCATTTTCCGGCCGGATGCGACCTGAGGATCTAATTAAGGACAATATAGCCTATTGTTCGCAGGTATCTTTGATTCTCCAAGAATTATTTCGAAGAAAAGGCATAGAATACGCCACTGTCAGATTTAACGTAGGTGGGCCGCCGCCTCACTCTGCAGTGGCGGCAAGGCCGGATGGGGTATGGCGGTATTATGATGCGTCATACGAGGCGGTCGAACAAGGCGTGCCGTTCAGGCAACTCATAGAAACCGATAGATTTCTGAGCATATACCAAGATAAGAGTTGGGACTCGAATAAGATCGGTAAAGAATTTTACGACCTGGCTAAGCAGGGTAAGATAAAGATTATCGATATAAACGGAAGAGGCCCTTACAGGGGACTATTATTCCAAGATATAACTAAGTTTCTTTCAAATTATATCTGGCTATTTCCTTTTACGCTAATGATGGCGATGGTGTTCTTTTCAAGAAGAGTGGCAAGTAGAAAGGTGAGGAAGTCTTTCTTGCGTTGAATTAAATCTTAATAACCGTGAAATTGGTGAAAATAGAAAATCGGATCATATTACTGCGAAGTTCCCGTCGCCAAGAAGCGAAGATCCTCTTCCTCGATTACCGCGGCAGTGAGGATCCCGGTCCGATACGCGCCGGTATCGATGCCGATGCGGTTGAGCCTCTGATCGACGCCGTCGCTGATCGTGTGGCCATGGATCACCATGCAGCCATGATCGTGCGCATCGGACAGGAAGGGCTGGCGGATCCAGCGCAGGTCGCGGGGCTGTTGCTGTTCGATCGGCACGCCCGGCCGGATACCGGCATGGACCAAGAGATAGTCGCCGAACGCGAAGGTATCGCCGAAAGTCTTCAGGAACTCGACATGTGCGACCGGGATCGCGGCATGCAGCAGCTCGGCGATCCGCCGTTCGTCTATCGCCTTCAATGCGGACGGCGCAATACCATAGCTTTCCGCGCAGGCATCGCCGCCGAAGCCGAGCCAGTCATGCGCGATGCCGGGTTCGCCGGCCAGCGCGCGCAGCAGGAATTCCTCGTGATTGCCGAGCAGGAACAAGGTCTTGGCAGGAAAATGCCGGAGACTCTGCAACCGCTCGATGACGCCTGCGGAATCGGGACCACGATCGATCAGGTCGCCGAGGAAGACGACCGCCGCGGTTTCGACCGGGCGGTCGGCGATGTCGTCCTCGATGCGGCCGAGGAGTTCATCGACGAGATCGAGGCGACCATGGACGTCGCCGATCGCATAGAGCCGCTTGCCGCTGGGGCCGGCAAAGCTGCGCGTCGATGATAGGTTGGCCGACATGCGGCGGAACAGCTTGGAAAACACGAAACCCTCGAACGCAAACCCAGGCGGCCGCACGATGACCGTCCCGACAGCCTGTAGGCGCGTTCGCTACATCGTCCATAGCTTCATTCCGATGGGCATCCGTTCAGAACCGGCCAGTGCGTTCTTCAGATCGACGATCCCGCCGCCCGGTGCCAGCAGCGTCGCGAAGCGCGCGAAATCCTCGATCAGCTCACGGTGCGGCACGGCAAGGACGATCAGGTCGTACGCGGTGTCGGGTACTGCAACCATCTCCAGGCCGTACTCGTGCAGGGCTTCGAGCGCTGAGACGAGCGGATCATGGACGTCGACATGGTGGCCGAGTCCCTGGAACGCGGCGACCAGATCGGCGACTTTCGAGTTGCGCAGGTCGGGCACGTTCTGCTTGAACGCCAGCCCGAGCATCAGCACCTTGCAGGCGCGCGCGTCGCCCGAACCCGCGTGCCAGTCGTGCACGTCCTTCGCCACCCAAGCCGCCATGCCGTCGTTCATGTCGCGACCTGCCAGGATGATGCGCGGATCGCAGCCGAGTTCGGTCGCGCGGTGGGCGAGATAATAGGGGTCGACGCCGATACAGTGCCCGCCGACGAGCCCCGGCTCGAACTTAAGGAAGTTCCACTTGGTGCCTGCCGCGGCGAGCACGTCCCACACCGAGAGGTTCATCTTCGCGAAGATCTGCGTGATTTCGTTGACGAAGGCGATGTTGATGTCGCGCTGGGCGTTCTCGATCACCTTGGCCGCCTCGGCCGCCTTGATCGAAGCGGCGCGGAACACGCCGCCCGTCGTCACCTTGTTATACAGGTCTGCGATCGCCTCGAGGACCTCGGGCGTCTGGCCGGAGATCACCTTGGTGATCCGGTCGACGGTATGCTCGCGGTCGCCCGGATTGATCCGTTCGGGCGAATAGCCGAGAAAGAAGTCCTCGCCGCAGACGAGCCCGCTGACGCGCTCCAACTCGGGACCGCACAGATCCTCGGTGACGCCGGGATAGACGGTGCTTTCATAGACGACGATCGAGCGCCGGCCCGGCTTCAGCATGCTGCCGACGGTGCGCGTCGCGGCCATCACGATGCCGAGATCGGGACGGTTGTCGGCATCGACCGGGGTCGGCACGGTGACGATATAGAAATCGGCATCCGGACAGGCTGCGGGATCGGTGGTCAGCTGCAAGGTCGATGCGGTGAGACGATCCGCGTCGATTTCGCCGGTGCGGTCATGCCGGCGTTCGAGTTCGGCGATACGGCCGGCATCGACATCGAGCCCCCAGGTCTCGAACGACTTGGCCAGCGCGACAGCGAGCGGCAACCCGACATAGCCGAGCCCGACCACTATTACGCGCGTGTTTCCGGCCATGTGCGACACCTTTGCCCGTTCCATCAAAATCGGGGTCTTACCGCCAACCAAGGTAACGACAAGTTGCGTTAATTACAGAATATGGCCGAGCGCTCTGCAAAAGAGTTTGAACGGATTTGTGGGAGCGTGTCCGTCATCGATAATTTTCGCGATCAAGACGCGGCAGGCGCTTTGGAATGTGCGAGCGCTCGCTCCGATAATAGGGATCGACGGTTTATTCCGATAAATGTTATTCTCGGAATAAAGAATCATCGGTTCGGCGTGGTGGAATTGCCATGCGGTGTCCGGTGCATCACAGGCCGTTCGGTCGAATTTGGTCCGATCGAATTTTGGCCATTGCGGGAATTTCGGCTCGTCCGAACTGTTGGAGCAACGACCCATGACCGACGACCTCGACGACACCGCGCTCACGCGGATTGCGTCGACACCGTTGATCCCGTTGCTGTTGGACGACGAGATCGAGGCGGCACGCGCCTATGTCGCTGCGGCGCGGGCGCCGGCGACGCGACGTGCGTATGAATCGGACTGGCGGATATTCCTCGCCTGGTGCGCGGCGCGGGCGATCGAGCCTTTGCCCGCCGCGCCCGGCGCGGTGGCGATCTTCCTGTCGGCCGAAGCGGACGCCGGCGTACGACCATCGACGATCGGGCGGCGCCTGGCGGCGATCGGCTATATGCATGCGCAGGCCGGGTATGATCCGCCGCAGCAGCAGCCGGGCGCGGTCGCGATCCGCAATGTCGTCGCCGGGATCCGGCGCACCCACGGCATCAAGAAGGTCCAGAAGCGGGCGGCGGACGGCGACATGCTGCGCGATATGCTGCGTGGCTGCGAGGGCGACAGCGTGCGTGCGGTGCGTGATCGCGCGCTGCTCGCGATCGGCATGGCTGCTGCCCTGCGGCGATCCGAGCTGGTTGCGCTGGATATCGACGATGTCGCGATCACGCCTGACGGGCTGTTGATCACGATCCGCAAATCGAAGACCGACCAGGAGGGCGAAGGCGCGACGATCGCGGTGCCGGAAGGGCGTCGGATCCGACCCAAGGCGTTGTTGCTGGCGTGGATCGCCTGCGCCGGGTTCGGTGACGGCCCGGTGTTCCGCAAGCTGACGCCGCAGGGGCGGATCACGGCGAAGCCGATGAGCGACCGCGGCGTGGCGCTGGTGGTCAAGGCGCGCGCCGCGGCCGCGGGCTATGACCCGGCGCAGGTTGCCGGGCACTCGCTACGGGCCGGCTTTTTGACCGAGGCGGCGCGGCAGGGCGCGACGGTGTTCAAGATGAAGGAAGTCAGCCGGCACAAGTCGCTCGAGATCCTGTCCGACTATGTCCGCAACCACGAGCTGTTCCGCGACCATGCCGGCGAACGCTTTTTGTAGCGGCGAAGCGGTAGCGATCCGGCCTTATATATATGTCTATATATACGAGGCACGAAGCCCCATGCTTCCCATGGCGGGAAAACGGCTTGCTTCCCATCATGGGAAATGCTAGCTCGTCCGACATGAGGATCATCGCCAGGAACAGGTTGATCGCGTTCTGGGCGAGGCATCCGACGACCGAAGCCTCGTTGCGGCATTGGCATGAGGTCGCCAACGCGGCTGCGTGGAAGAGTCCGCTGGAGGTCGTCGCGGACTTTTCGAAAGCCAAGTCGCTCGACGGCGAGCGGGTGCGGTTCGAGGTTGCCGGCGGGGACTATCGGATGGTGGTCGCGTTCGACTGGAAGCGGTCGATCGCTTTCATCAAGTTCGTCGGCACGCATGCGGACTACGACAAGATCGATGCGCTGACGGTGAGCCTGTTTTGAGTATGCCAATTGGAGGTGGCGCGATGCACATTCGTCCTATCCGGACCGACCAGGATCACGAAACGGCGCTGCGCGAGATCGAGGCGCTGTGGGGCGCGGAAGATGGCACCGAGGCGGGCGATCGGCTCGACGTGCTAGCGACCTTGGTCGAGACCTATGAAAGCCGGCGCTGGCCGATCGAGCCGCTGGATCCGGTGCGCGCGATCGAGGCGGCGATGGAGATGAACGGCTACACCCGCGCCGAACTCGCCGCACTGATCGGGCAGTCGCGTGCGACCGAGATACTGGCGCGTCACCGTGCGCTTACCCTACCGATGATCCGCAAGATCGCCGGAGCGTGGCACGTTCCCGAAAAGGTGTTGGTGCAGGATTACGCGCTGGCAAAGGCGTAGGCAGAGAGCATGACAAATTTCAGTAAAACCATCATGTCGCTGGCATGCCTGATCCTTGTGGCAGGTTGCGATCAGGCATCGACGCCCACGCCCAAAGCGGCGAAGGCGGCGGAGGATCCGATAGCGGCCGACGTCGACCGGATGGAAGCCGGGATACGTATCGCCGCTGCCAACAAGCGGATCGATGAACTAGAGCGAGAAGTCGGTGCGTTGCAGGCGACACCGGAAAAGCTCGATCTCGAACTTTTGACCAATCGTGTGGAGGCATTGGAGGCGAAGGTGGGCGGCGATGCATCTTCCCCGGGAAAGCCGTTGGGAAAAACAACGTCCGAGCCCAGCCAGACCCCTCGATCGGGTTCGAAGCCCGACGGGTCAAGGCCAGATAAACAGCAAACCTCTAAATCGGGTTTGCTATAACCCGGCAACCGGATGCGGTTGGCGGTTGATCGCTTCAACTAAGCGGGTTCATATCGTCGCGATACGCCGCAAGGCCTTTTGTGAAAACTGTGCCTCTTGTAAAAATGGGCCGGAATTACCGGCCCATTTCAATCAGTTGCTGTCCGAGTCGTCATCGTTCTCATGATCGATGATCAGGTACGTCACACCCGCGAGGATGCCGATACCGATGACGATCGGAGCGATGCTCGAATCCTGGAGACCAGCGAGATTGCTGGACTTCGACGTAGGCGTGCCTGCACGAACCGACGAGAGCGACCCAGCCGAGCTTGCAACAGGGGCGGCGCTTGCTGCGACTGGCAATGCAGTCAGGGCAATGGCCGATGCGGCCAGGGTCAGTTTCTTAATCATAGGTCACTCCCAGGTATCAGCCAGTTCGGCTGCCCCGCCCAAACGATTGCAACCGTTAAGGGTTCCTGGAACGAGACCAATCAGGTGGGCGCGGTATTACAACCGCTGCCTGATCGGCCACCCATGCTCTACCAGATCCGATCGCGTTTTCAGGGTATGGGCGGGCCTATAAGCCGTTCGAAGCCGCCGCTCAGCCCATTCGTATCGAGCACGCCTGCCAGCCACGTCATCATTTCTCCGTAGATGACGCTTTGGGCGGCCAACTGCGGGTGATTATAGGTCTCGAACACCACGCCTTGATGGGTGGAGGTATAAACGCTGGGCCAACCGCCGCGTCGCTCCACCCATTTGAACCCGCGATATTCGAAGTCGATCAGTTTGACGTCCTCCTCGCGGGCAAGGTCCGCAAGTATCCCGTTCCAGGTCGCATAGGTTGCCAAGCCGTCGACGATCACGCCGCCCCCAGTCCAATCGCGCTTCTGAACCTGCTGCGTGGAAGGCGGGACCAGGAATTCGTCGATCGGCGGATCGAAGTGGCGAACGACACTATTGAAGACACCGCTTTCCTGGATCGATCCAGGTTCGACCTGCACCGTATTGCCGCCAACCCTGCGGGTCACCGTCATGACGATCCCAGCATTTGGTCCAGCGTTTTGCCCAGCGTTCTGCTCGGTGCGGTCGTCGATACGTAATTTGCTACCGGCGCGTATTGCCTGCCCCCCGGCGCGCTCGAATAGCCCTTGCCCATCCACACCCAGAAGGGGTGAGCCGAACGTATTGGCCTCTCGGTCAAACGCCAATGTCCCCCCGTAACGCAGGGTTTCCTGCTCGGCTGGCCATGCGATTCCTTCGTTCAGCGCGTTACGAATTGACGCTGGCGTAGTCCTTTCGGGCCAGGGATGCATCGTGTTGCAGACGATCGGCACGGCACCCGTCGTCTTGATCTCGCGCAGAAGCGGTCGAAGCCGCTCCTTGGTATAAGCAGCATTTGGTCCGCGGCCGTGCACGCCATACGCCGACCCGCTGTTCATCCCGAGACCGAGGACAACGACGTCGTATGGCTTTCCTGCCACGCCGGCATATTGGTTGGGAGTCTGGTCGTCGAATGAACCGCCGACGGCTGCATTGACTTCGCGGATCGTCCGGCCAGCCGGCCGTGCGGCCATCAACGCTTTCGCGAAGTAGCGGGTCGGCGTGTTGTCGGCGATGATGGCCGATCGATCGGGA